>CAYMDP010000006.1:0-93160 GCA_964389375.1 uncultured Pseudobdellovibrionaceae bacterium
CAGGGGCTCCACCAGAAGCTTGAGCGATAATATCCCAAGTGGCTCCGTTATCGCGGTAAATTCTGGCTGTGTCAGTTGCAAGATATAGTCGGCCTAAAGTGCCGGCTGCAGGTAAACCAATCTGAAGACCTGAAGACATACTTGGAACATCACCCGTGTTTGTTACAGCATTCGTAATCCCGTATCCAGCTAAAGTATTTGGAGTTCCACTGGTAATCTTAGACCAATCTAAATTTGGAATATCAAGGGCCGTAAGTGCTCGAAACAGCGGTGTGCCGTTGGCTCCACTTGGTGCTGCAAAAACAGTATTCTGAGTCTGAGAAGCCCAGGCTAAATCAATAGTCCCAGCTCCAGTTACAGGGGAACCCGTTACCGTCACTTCCGCCGGAGCCGAGATCCCAATCGAAGTCACAGAGCCCGCAGATGGCGACACCCATGATAAATTTCCTGAAGTATCCGTTGCTAAAACCTGTCCACCTACACCTGGAAGGGCCGCAGGAAGAGTCAGACTATAATCCGTCGCAATATTGGCCTGAGTCTGAAGAGTCACAAAATTAGTGTCTGCATCGTACAGACGAACACTTCGTGTGCTGACGGTGTTTCCACTAAAGCCACCACCAGTAATTGTCCCAGTGGTCGTAATATTTCCCGTGGTATTGATGGCAGTAGATCCTGCAATAGTTCCTGAAGTGATTGTATCTCCAGATACTTTTCCTGCCGTTGTTAAATTAGGAATGTCGGCTTCAACCAGGGCAGCTCCGGCAGTGATACGTCCTTTAGCATCGTAAGTAACTTTCGGAGAAGTTCCTGCTACAACTTGATCTAGTAAATCAATGGTTCCATTTGCATTTAAAGTCCCACCACCAACTCCGTCGGCAGTAAGGCCCGCACCGACCGTAATGGCAGTAATTCCTGATCCCGCCGTGCCGAGAGTTTGTACTGCTGTTCCGTTATGGTAGCGAATTGTATTTGAAACCGAATCATACCAGAGATCTCCGGCCCCGGGAGTTGCAGGGTTTCCTGCAATCGCTGGCAACACCGCACCGTTTGGACCTTGAAGTAAAAAGTTACCGCTCAAAATTTCTAGAAGATTGTTATAAGCCGGAGTTGTAAATGCGGCTTCAAGGTTAGTTTGAGTTAAAGCCGTAGCTCCTGAATTGTTAACTTGTAAAATTCCAGCGCGCTCTAAACCTTGAACACTTTGCGCCACAACAGCGTTTGGAACTGAATCCATGATCATGTCAGGCGAAAGAGTATCATCTGTGTTGGTCGCAGACGGAGTTACAACGATTCTAAAATATCTAATGTCTCCTGGATTTGGAGTATAGGTTCCACCAGCACAAGTCTGAAGAGGAGCATTATTGGCCGCAATCGCCCCCATGTTTTGAAAGACAGAATTCATGGTTCGACCTGGATCGCTGGCCGTTCGCTTTCCGCTTCCTACATTTGATCCCACCTGAATATTAAAATATCCGTTCGAGCCTGAGGTGTTTACGGTCTGCTCTTCTTCATAAAGCAAACAAGTCTTTGCAGGATTTAATACTTGAACACGAAGTTTTGCGGCATTGTCCAAAAGAGGATTCGTGCTGCCTGTCAGAAAGAGCTGACCATCTAAGGTAAATGTTTGAGGAGATTCGTTTAAGGCGAAAACAGGGAGGGCAAAGATCCCCGCAAGAAGAAGAAATAATCTGAGGCTCAACATACGTCCTATGCTCATGTAGGCTTATCGGACGAGCCCTACAAAAAGCTGAAGCCTATGACTTAGATTTCTTAAAATGAGACGCAAAAAGCCGAAGAAATCTAAGGTTTAAGACGAGGACAAATATTTTCCTGTTGAACCAAAAACAAGCTGGATCAAAGACCAAAAAAATCTTGTTTTAAGACGCTTAAAACCGGCCCTGAAAAAGGCGGATCTATAGCATTAATTACGAACAGAAATCCGTAAATCCCCGCTAAAAGACCAGGCCCCAGATGCATAATCTCCGCCAGAGGATTTAAAGTGAAGATCCGAGAGCCCAAGCAACTTTTTAGCCTGATGAGGAAGCTGAAGTTCTGCATCCGAACCCGCATCCTGATCTCCTATACTTGTCCCCATCTCAACTAGACCCGTCTTCGAAATTTTTAAAAATGCCGGTCCAAGATTTGTTGAAAATGGCAATTCAGAGGTTTTCACAGAAACATTCAACACGAAAACCTGATCCCCAAATTTATTTTCTGCAAGTTGCCAGCCGTCTTTTGCAACTTCGTCCAGGTCCAGCTCTTCATGCTCGGACGAAACTTCAAACTTTGCCGATAGCTCGATGGTTTGATTCGATTTCACCACCGAAGGTAATTCGGAGGCAAATACAGTTGGAAGGCAAAGAAATGAAACTAACAGAACAATAAGGTGGTTCATAACAACTCCATAAAAAGCGATTCGATCTTTCATCAAAGCTATAAAGAAGCCCCCCTAAGCTCAAGTCTCAACAAAGGATTGTAAAACTCACAAGATTATTTAAGCCAACCCAAACGGCATTTTAGGTACTGACCTTCAGGAAAATGCTCTCTTAAGGGATGATCCACCGCATGACCTCCCCGGCCAACCCAGCTGACTTCTCGCTTTGCTTTTGAAGAGGCCAGCTTTAAGGCCTCTTCAAAATCGCTCTCACTTAAACTGCCCGAGCAAGAACAAGAAACATAAAGCCCACCAGAGCTAACCCGTTTGATGGCCTCACGGTTCAACTTAACATAGGCCGCAGTCCCTTGCCTTAGGTCTTCCTTTTTTTTAATAAACGCCGGCGGGTCACAAATTACGATATCAAAAGAACTTTCTTCAAGTTCACTTAAGCCACGAAGCACATCGGCTTCTACTGGATGAATTTGATCACTCAAGCTTTCGAGGTTTTTTTGCGCAAACTGCAGTGCTTTTTCCGAAGAATCTAAAATATAGATCTCGCTTCTAAGCCCCTCATCCAAACAGCTCTTTGCTAAATGAGCACTCCATTGACCGATGTAACAACACAAATCCAAAATCCGAACTGCACGATTTTCTTTTTTAGCCCGTTCAAAAATGGGTTTTACCATTGAAAGAGTCATTGTAATGTTTTGTCTTTGGTCGAAAAAAAACCCAGTTTTTTGACCCTCAAAAAGATCCGTCGACAAAGAGATCCGCGAGTCCTTATGAGCTAACCAAAAGCCATAGTCCTTCAGATCTTCAGGTTGAGCCCCCAAGATTTCTGGCGCCTGGGTCCTAAGGCCCTCTCGTTTTCTCCAGTTTGAATTTCGACGAATGATAAAGGTCGTTTGATCGACCCCCGGAAGCTCAAAGGCCTCTTGAAGTCCTTCAATCACAAGCTTCAAGGATTCAAGGATTTCATCCAGATGACATTCTATTCCCGCCGTTGAGGGCTGAAGCACTAAAACTTGAGAGTTCGAGCGGCTTGAAAGAAAGCGATCAATGATAAGTCCTGGGAAATGATCCCCTTCTGAATAAAGCCAGCGAAAACTGACCGATAGCAGGCCCGCCTGAGCCCTTTTTAAAAAACTCTCGCGAAGTCTGCGCTCTATAACGACCGAAGAAAAGGGCTCCGCTTCGGGGTCTTTGGTGATTTCACGGTATAAAATCTCGGACCTCGGGTTCGCATAGCCCCTTGAAACAAAATCTCCTTCAGCATCGCGAAGCTCAACCGGATCTCCAGGCTGCAGATCATTCGGGATCCGACGAATTTCGCTACGATACACCCAGGGGTGGGCTTTTAATAAACTTCGTTTTGAATTGGATTTCAGCTGAATCTTTAGCATCACAAGTCCCGCAAACTATAACCTTTCCCAAAAATAGGCAAAGGCTTGTCGAGATGGGGGGCTTTATGTTAGCCACAGACCTCTATGTCATTATTAAAGCTTCTGCTTGGGCCGATTTTGGTCTTATTTTCATTCTCAGTCTGGGCAAATCCCAAATCCGAGCTGCGTTGCTCGACGGCTTCCGGCCAAAGCCTTTCGGCAAGCGTTCAGATCTCGATGTCATTAAACCGTCTCTCCCCTGATTCTGCTCAAATTGTATTTAACGGAAGTGGTGGGGCTTCGAATTTTAGCCGAATCTACCCTGATCACGTTCAGGCGAAAGGTCAACTTCAACGGGCCAACTGGAAGTTTAAGGTCTTTCGCGAAACAGAAGAGCTTATTGATTCCGATGCTTCTGAGATTGAGGTTCTAGGAGAGTTCATTCGCTTTAACGAGCTCGGTCGCCCGATCGAAAGCATCGATCTTATCTGCCAAATTCCAAAGAGTTTTGGCTGCTCTAAGCACTATGCCTCGAAAGCCGAAGATAGCTGCAAGCTTGGTTCACTTTAAATATAGAGATAAAACTTAGAATTTTGCATAATCCGAAACCAGCCCGCAGCGGGCATAAGCTTTGCTTAGTAGCTTGCGAGTTCTACAAATTGATCCAAAACTGCAAACTTTTTTGGAATAAATATAGGTCTGTAAAAAAACAGATCATTTTTCTGGAGGCGCACATCCATGCAATCTCTTAAGCCTATGGCCTTGTCCCAAGTCTTTGGCCTCATGATTGTACTGAACCTGTGCCTGCTCACTGAGGCAAACTCTGACCAAGCCCCAATCCAGGCAAAACAGGTCGATGAAAGTCGTCCTCTGTTAAGCGAAGAAAAACAAAGCGAGATCTTAGGCAAACTCTCAGAGCTTTTTGACCGACTCCCCCTCAAGTACAAGCTTGATGAGACCTCAACTGAAGGCGAAAACTTAGGATACGGAGTCTTCTGGGAAAGACGAGTTGAGCCAGCCTACATGAAAGAAACTTCGGTCGTCATAGATCAGTTTCAACTCAACGCTCGCTATTTTGAAGGTGGTGAAATCGGGATAGAAGGAGAAACCGGATCGACTCTGACCTTCGGACCCACCGGAACTATTGACGTCACTTTTGCAAGAAACTTTGAAGCCAAAACCTTCTCAGATCGAGCAAAACTCCTATTTAAAGCTCCCTACAATCCCTTTAAGGATCTTCCCACGACTGCAAAAAAAGCTCTAAACCGAATTAAAGTCGGAGATATGGTTTTCGCCAGAGCCCAAATGAGTCTTTTTGTTCGAGGCCAACATCTTGCCCAATTCGTTCGCGCCTCTTCTTTAGTCACGATCGTCCCTTACGCACAATACATGATCACTGGTGAGTTTGACGTTCACATCTTCAAACGTGAGGATGGAATGTTTCGCTTAAAACTGATCGGTATTCAAAGCAATGAAAAGAGCTTTGGACTATACCTCGGACACCAACCTGCGAAAGAACTAAAAATCTTCGAGGTGAAACTTGTGGGAAAACGAATTCGAAAGGAATTTGAATTCTCCCCCATCTCAATTGCCGCCTCTTTAAAGGAGGGGGCTTCCTTTATGATCGATTATCTTATCGACCTTAAAAACCCCGAAGCTCAAAGAGCCTATGATCAAGTCATGGGAAAATTCTGGTCACCTAAAGTCCTTGAAATCTTTGATCCTCGAAAAAGTCGCGAAGAGCTGCGACAGATGCTCGTCGTGGATATTGATCCTCTTGAGCAGATCTTCGACCAAGACAAAAATAAGTCCACCGAAAACCGTAGGGTCGATAGACTTTTTAGCGGCGAAATGGATTTTAAAATGACCGGAATGAATATCCAAATCGGCCATTCTCGAATTGCAAAGGCTGGTTTTGCGCAGAACTATTCCGTCAATAAGATCACGACTTTTAATCGAGACAACCTGCGCAGATATTTTCTAATGCCCGTCTTCTCGATGACGGATTCCGCAAAAATGGCCTTTGGTTTTTTTAATACTAATTTTGACCGAACAGCAAATCTTCTACTCGAGACAGGATCAGACTTTACCCCTACAAAAATGGGTGAGCTTTCATTTTATATGGACTATCGAGATGCAAAACTCGAAGTCGAAGAGATTGAATATTTTAAAAATGTCATCCGCACAAGGCTTCCCGAAGACATGTACCAAGAAATTGATTGGAAAGATTGGACCAACGGAAAGGTCAATGCCAGGCTTACGATGCTTATGGTCTTTCGCACTTCAATTATTGAGTGGCTTGGTGAAATCGATCAGCAGGAGCTGTATGATCGTCTTCTTGCTTATTTAGACCGCTTCCCAAGTTTAAATACTCCAGCTGACCCAGATATCTACACTGGAGCTCCCTCGACCCACAAAAAAGCCAAGGATCGCTACCACGATAGCCTAAATAGTATATTTGCCTTATTGGTCAATTTTCTTGAAGAAAAAGAAGATTTTAAAAAACGTGTGGATTCCTTTACGACCCTTAGAACAATTCCCCTATGGCAAGAAATTGGATCTGGGTTTTTCGTAGGTCTCGCGCGCGATGTGGCTGAGAAAAAGTTTGGCAAGGAACGGGGTAAAATCAAGTTTAGAAAACACTTTTTCTTTGAAACTCAGTGGGCTGCCCGAAACGCCGAAACAGTGATTAAAGCCATCGGTGATTGCAAAAACCGCAAGATCTATCGCGCAGCCATGTATCTTTACTCAACAATCAATAACAGAGGACCAAACCTTCGTTTAATTGACGAGGATGGAAAAATCCCGGGTGAATTAGACAAAGACCAGGACTACGCCTGTAACGAACCCGAGCAGCCAAAAACCTAATAATTTAGATGGCCCCAGAGATGATGCTGCGCGCATTGGTCCTCGGGCCAGTCCACCGCCTGGCTTTTCGACTATTTTGACCTCTAGAAGATAAAATAATTGATTGTTTTCGCTAACTTGCTAGCCTATCTGGGATAGCTCATTGGATCGCCCAGATCACTCTAACAAGGAAGTGGCCCATGCCCGCTCAAAACTTAGGAAAATCAACGATGACCAAAGCGGACATTATCGAAAAGGTCTATCAGAAGATCGGATTTTCGAAGAAGGAAGCCTCTGAGTTAGTCGAAATGGTTTTTGATCACCTAAAGGACACTCTCTGCAATGGCGACAAGGTGAAAATTTCTGGCTTTGGAAACTTTGTTGTCCGAGGAAAAAAATCACGAATTGGTCGAAATCCACAAACAGGTGATCAAATCACAATTAGTGCTCGACGCGTTTTGACTTTCCGCCCTTCTCAAGTGCTTAAGGCGATTTTAAACGGTGAAGACATAACAGGCTTGAAAGACGACGACGAATAGGCTTGAATCTATTCTAAGTAATCCAAGGGGGTTTTGGGATGGAAGACTTAGAGTTCGTATTAGAGACTAAAGATCGCTCACGCTACGCCCCTTCTGCTGCAGAGCCTATCGATTTCTCAGAAGATCTGGATTTCAATAAAGACCTCGAAAAGATCCCGGATAAACTTGCCTTTCGAATTGGAGAAGTTGCCGACATTCTAGGCGTTAAACCCTACGTCTTAAGATATTGGGAATCTGAGTTCGAGGCTTTAAGCCCAAAAAAATCAAAACACAATCAGCGCATGTACGAGCGCCGAGATGTCGAAACCCTTCTCTTGATCAAAAAGCTTTTGTATAAAGATCGATTCTCTATTGAGGGTGCTAGAGCTGCTTTAAGGCGCACAAAAAAGCGTGCCGAGCGAGCAAAAGAAATCCAAAGCCTTGCAGGCTCAGTTGAAAACTTAAGGCTTCAGCTGCATGAGCTGGTCGACGAAATCGGCAGAATTCGCAGCATATTTTCCTAAACTCCAGGTCGATTCCTACTTGATTCCTAAGGGGCCAGCCGCTACAAGTTGTCCTTGAGTGTCGGCGCGTGGCGCAGCCTGGTAGCGCATTTGCTTGGGGTGCAAAAGGTCGCTGGTTCAAATCCAGTCGCGCCGACCAATTTTTATCTCAGCAATATGCCCGATTCATTGACTCTCCACAAACGAGGGGCCACTCTTAAATTCCATGGGCAGTTTCCCCTATCAAATCCATCTCGATCGAGTCAGTCGCAGCTTTGCTTTTTGCATTGCTCAGCTGCCCGAAGAACTTCGAAAGCCTGTTTCATTAGCCTATTTACTTTTTCGCTTTTTGGACACCATCGAGGACAGTCTTTGGCCAAATCCTCAACAGCAGCAAATGGCCTTTGATCAATTTCTGAATCAATTGAAACACCCCGAAACTCCGATTTCTTGGGATATAGAATTTCGCTCCGTACAGCTTAAGCAGGAAGAAGAAGAATTAATCCTTGAGAGCGAAGCCTTGTTTTTGAACTTTGCCCAAATCCCTACTCCGGCTCGACAGATCATTCGGCAAGGTCTCGAAAATATGACTGAAGGAATGAGGCATTTTGCTAGAAATGAGATGCGTCCCAAGAACTTAACCGAACTCAATCAGTACTGCTTTTATGTCGCGGGAGTGGTGGGTGAACTGTTGGACGCCTTATACCAACTCACAAAGCAAAATCAGACTCGGACCACAAAATTGGTCGAGGCCGTGCACTTTGGTTTATTCTTGCAAAAAATCAATATTCTAAAAGATCAACTTCAAGATGCTAATGAGGGTCGGTTTTGGGTCTATAACAGAGACGAAGTGGAAGCGAGCCTTCCGGAGAACGCTCAGCTTGCATGGCGGTACCTGGACTCAATACCCTTAACGGATCGGGGCTACCGACTTTTTTGTGCTTGGTCCTTGTTTTTAGGTTTGGCGAGTTTTTCGAAGTTTCAAGCTGCTTTCAGAAAAAACAAAAGTGCCAAACTGAGTCGCATCGAAACAATGCTTTTGATCAACAAAATTGATTCCTTATTAGATAATCCTCCGGATCTTCTAGAGGAGTTTCAAAAATACTTCTCACAGGCCTTTGGGAAGCTATCAGAAGGAGCCTATAAGACTGAATCTGGTATAGCCCTAAAACCTGCTGAAATCATGACTCGATACCGAGGTCAGCTCAGCCTAGAGCAGATGAATGAGCTTTCACTTATTTAAATCTATCGAAAAGTCCTGAAAGTTCAGACTCCCCTTCTCTGCTCTGCTTAGCCTGGCACTTAAAGTTCGGGCTTACCCAAAATTCACTTGCCCCAATTATGAGTCCGGCTTCATCATAGAGGTTCGCAATGCCTGGGAGAATACCTTTCATGGATCTAGAGAAAAATCGCATCTTCCTTGTCGGCACTGGAAACGTCGAGACCAATGATCGCATCGAATCCATGATTCATAAGCAAATTGCTCAAGCTAAAGTTTTTCATTCACTCGATGGAGTGGATGCTCAGTTTAAAAGTGAAAATGTCCCGCCTCATGTTGCCATTTTAGATTTTCAACTCGCCAAGGTCAGCGCAACAGAATTGACTTCAAAACTAATTCGACGAAAAGACCGTGTCGCCGTGATTATTATTGCTCCTCCCGAAGATAAAGACGTTTTTATCGATGAAGTCGTCACGGGCCAGGTTCAGTTTATCTCAAGTCTTGAGCGAAGTGATGTTTTTGCAAACCACCTCACACGGGCGCTAAACTGGGTCTCAAACAGTGGCCAATCCACTTACCACCTGCGCTTTATCAATCCAGGACACACCTTGATGAAAGAGGGTGATCGCGCGGATTTTGTTTATCTGGTGAAGTCTGGCGAGCTAAAAGCTTTTCGAAAGTCCGATGACCGAGAAGTTGAGCTTGGAAAAATCGCCGCAGGAGAATTTGTAGGCGAAATGGCTTACATCAATGGTGAGCCCCGATCTGCCAATGTTGTGGCCCTCAGTTCTTGTGAATTGATCGAGATCCCCTCAAATCGCCTGGACTCGGTTTTGTTTTCAAAACCCGCTTGGTCAAAGGCCCTTCTAAGAACTTTATCAAAACGCCTCAAATCCTCCAATGACGAGAAGGCCTAACTTCTTACCGTTTTGACTTGTAGAAAATTTTCTAGACGACTCCCAAAGCTTGAGTTCCTTGAAGTAAGGGAGCAAGCTCCCCAAATATCGGAGGTTCTTATGACAAAACTTCTTTCCCTTGTCGCTTTAAGCTTCATTATAAACCTGACTGCAGTTGCTTCTCCAAGCATTCACGCGATCGGCCCTTTGCTTGAAACCATGACTGGCCTAAACAACGAAAGAATGTCTCATGCGAAAGCTCGTCTAACTGGCGAGACCTCTGCCAAAAATGGACTGGGCACAAAGGTTCTTCAATACACCGTGGACCTATATGAATCTCCGGACAGTCCCTATGGCTCAATCACATACCTTGTGGTTTTAGATGTTGGATTTAATATCGAGTCTATACACACAATTGAAACTCACTCGAAATAGCTTTTTCGCAAATCAGTTCCGAATACGGAATTCAGGACAGATATCGAATATCCGAATTCTGATGTCGGATATCCGTTCAGAGTTTGGATATCGGAGGGGGCAATTTGGGACTCGATTTATTTACAACTAGCGGATGCGGGCTGAAAATTTCTTTTGTACTGCACCGATCACTTGGGTCTGAAGTTGACTCAAATCTTCTTCAGACAGGGTGCTGTCCTTTTTCTGACACAGGATTCGATAAGAAACAGACCTCTCTTCGGCCTTCAGATCCCCACCCTCGAACACATCAAAAATCCAAGCCGACTGGACAAGATCTCCACCGGCTTTTTTGATTTCTTTAATCAAGTCCCCGGCTGGAATATCTTTCGGCAAAACAAAAGCCATATCTCTTTCAACTGAAGGGAATTTTGAAATGCTTTTAGCCTGAGTCAATCGAGGCTGACCACGCATCAATTTTTCTACATCAAACTCGGCCACAGCCAAAGTCTGACGCATTTTATTGTCTGATAAGATCGCGGGGTGCAAAGTTCCGATAAAACCCACAAGACGTCCTTCAACAAACAAACTTGCGGCCTGGCCTGGATGCAAGAACTCAGGAGCTGAATTAGAGTCCAAGGTTCGCCACTGATAGCCTTGAATCTGAAGCTTTGCGAGCATTCGCTCGACACTGGCTTTCAATTGAAAAACTGGAGGGGTTACACTGCCCTTGGACCACAAAGACTCCAACTGACCCCAAAGCGCCAGGGCCAAGTGAGTTCTCTCCTTATAGCCATCCTGAAGAATAAAGCTTTCACCACACTCATAGATTTGCCCAAAATTTGATCCGTGACGGAAATTATGAAGAGCATTTTGCCAAAGGCCCGGAAGCAAACTAAGGCGCATGACATCCAGACGTTCGTTTAAGGGATTTTTAATACGAATCGCCTCGGGGCTGGTCTCAAGACCACAGGCTTTTAATTTTTCGAAACTTCCTAAAAATTGTTTCTGCTCAACCGAACTTAAAAACCCATAATTTACTGCTTGATGAAAGCCCTCAACCGTCAATGCCTTGTGAAGTAGCTCTTCGATCAAGTACTTCGCCTCATGAGGAGTTGGCTCATGCACCACTGCCGGAATATTTTCTGGAATCGCATCATAGCCCTGAAGTCTGGCAAATTCTTCGACGAAATCCACATCTTGCTGAAGATCCCAGCGGTAAACCGGAGGTGTAATCTGATAATTGCCCTCTTTCACCTGAAACTGACATGAAAGCCTAGTCATCCAAGTCTCAAAGGCCTTTGCTTCAACAGGATAACCCAAACGATCTTCGACATACTTTAAATTGACTGAAACACTTGGAGCTTTAATTGGCTTTGGATAAAGGTCATAAAAATCTGAAGCCACTTCTCCACCCGCCACGCTTTGAATCAGCTCACAGGCTCGATTTAAAGCTAAAACAACCACCTCAGGATCAGTGCCTCTTGAGAAGCGATAAGAAGAGTCGGTTTCGATTCCAAACTTTCTTGAAGTCCTGCGGACGAGCTCTGGAAGAAAATGAGCGGACTCAATAAAGAGGTCTTTTGTGGATTCACTAACTCCAGAATTTTTGCCACCCACAACTCCAGCCAAGGCCACAGGCTTCTTTGCATCGCGAATCATCAGCTCTTCACCGGTCAGTTTTATTTCGGTGGCATCAAGGCTGATAAAGGATTCTCCGGCCTTAGAGTTTCCAACACGGACTTCCCCACCCTCCAAAAAAGCTAAATCAAAAGCATGAAGGGGTTGGCCCAGTTCCATCATCACGTAGTTCGTGACGTCGACCACATTGTTGATCGACTTCAAATCAAGAGCTTCGAGGCGTGCTTTTAGCCATGCGGGACTTGGACCCACCTTCACAGAACGCACAAGCCTTCCCGAATAGCGGGGGCAAGATTCTGAATTCTCAAGTTTTAAATCGATAGATTTTTTGGTCTCGGCCGGTCCGGTTTTAAATTCAGGATTGGGAATCAAACAGCTTCGACCCAAAAGACAAGCCACTTCTCGAGCTAATCCATAATGGCTTAAACAATCAGCTCGGTTGGGCGTGATGCTTAACTCAAAAATAATATCATTAAGACCTTGATATTCTGCAAAACTAAGCCCGACTTGAACATCTTTGGGAAGAATTAAAATTCCTTCGCTTTCTTCCTTTAAACCTAATTCGGACTCACTCGAAAGCATCCCTTGGCTTTCGACATCACGAATCTTAGAAAGTTTAATTTCAAAGTTTCCAGGCAAAATCGCGCCCGGCAAGGCCACGACAACCTTGTCCCCTTGCTTATGGTTTTTAGCTCCACAAACAATCTGTCGAGGCTTCCCGTCTCCGACATCAACCTGACAAAGGGTCAAGCGATCGGCCTTTGGATGCTGTCCCAGTTCCAAAATCTGGCCAATGACCACATGATTAAAGTTTTTTGCAAAATCTTGAAGACCATCGACTTCAATCCCTGCACTGGTTAGAATTTTTGCAAGCTCTTCAGGCTTTTTGAAGTAATCGCGAACATCAACAAAATCATTCAGCCATTTTAATGAGATTTTCATAAACTAAACTGTCCTAAAAAACGAAGATCATTTTCACTAAACAAACGAATATCCTCGATTCCATAACGAATGATTGCCATTCGCTCTAGTCCAAATCCAAAGGCAAAACCCTGCCACTCTTTAGAATCAATTTTTGCAGCCTCTAGGACCTTTGGATTCACCAGTCCACAGCCACCGATTTCGACCCAGCCAGATTGTTTACACATTCTGCAGCCTTTGCCCTTACAAATTGGACAAGAACAATCAAACTCTGCCGAAGGCTCGGTGAAGGGGAAAAAGCTGGGACGAAAACGAATCTTCATATTCTGACCAAAAAGCTCGCGGATAAAATATGCGATGGTGCCTTTTAGATCTGCCATCGAAACCTTGTGATCAATCAACAAACCTTCGATTTGATGAAAGTTCGGAGAATGGGAAATATCACTGTCACAACGAAACACCGAGCCCGGAGCCAAAATCTTCAAGGGCGGTTTTTCTTTTTCCATGGTTCGAATCTGAATCGGACTGGTGTGAGTTCTTAGGACGTGAGTCTCATCAATGTAAAAAGTATCCTGAAGATCTCGTGAGGGATGATTCGCAGGAATATTTAAGGCCTCAAAGTTGTACCAATCTTTTTCGATCTGTGGGCCAGTTCGAACGCTATATCCAAGTCGCGAAAGGACTGCGACCACGTCCTGGGCCATCAAAGAAATCGGGTGACGACTTCCTTCGCTTCGAGCGGGCCCTGGAAGACTTAAATCTAAACGTTCACTTTCGATCTTCTTTGCAAGCTCTAGGCGCCCTAACTCTTGCTCTTTGGCTTGATAAGCCTCTTCCATCAGGCCTTTTTTCTCGTTCACCAGTTTTCCAAAAAGTGGGCGCTCTTCTTTAGGGACTTGGGCCAGACCCTTCATAAGTTCTGATAAAGCGCCCTGTTTTCCAAGGTAGCGCACCTTCAGATCATAAAGTTCTTGGGAGGATTGGGCCTTTAAAAAGGCCTCTCGGGCTTCTAAAACTAGGGTCTCGATTTGAGTTTGTAGCATTTTTCAATTATTGAATGATTTCTTGAGTCTTTTCAATTATTAATAGCGCTTTCCTTAAGGAATAACATGAGGCACAAAGGCCAGCATCGAAAACCCGAAATGATCTATGAATTCCAGGAGGCCAATAACCGCCTTCAGGATATCTTCCATAACCACGACTTTGGGGACTTTCCCCATGCTCAGCGCGAACAACTGGTTCAGTTTTATCAGCTTCTGATGACCCATCAAAAGCGGGATAATGTGACGAGACTGCTTAAGTTTCGCGATATCGCGATCAAACATTTTATTGATAGTGCGATCATCCCCCGGCTGACAAAACTGACCTTTCCTTTGCTTGATGTCGGCACAGGTCCAGGCTTTCCCGGTATCCCTTTAAAAATTATGTTTCCCAAAGAAAAGATCGTTCTCGCTGAAGGCGTAAAAAAACGGGTCGATTTTTTAAAGGCCGTTCGCGAGGAGATGAAATTCGAAAACCTAGATATCGTGGGCAGAAACATTGATTCCACCTTCGAACTTCCCGTCCAGGGCGTTATCACAAGGGCTGTTGAAGAGACCTCAAAAACTTTGGGCAATGTCTCAAGAAGCCTTCAAGTGGGTGGCCGAGTATTTCTAATGAAGGGCCCACAAGTGGATAAAGAAATCACTCTTGCCAAAAAAGAATGGGGCGAGGTCTACAGACTTGTCGAAGACAAACATTATGAGCTTCCAAAAACTCCCCACAAAAGACGTCTTCTTATTTACGAAAAGATTGGTCTTGCTGAGGGGACTCATTGAAAAGTATCCAGAGCGCACAAAATCCGGCCTTTAAGACTTGGGCCTCTTGCCTAGAGAGCCGCGGGATTCGCAAATTTGGACATTTTCTTTTGTCCGGCCGAAAACTCGTGCCAGAACTGCTTAAGTCTCACTCAGAATTGTTTGTCGCTGCTATTTTCTCTGACAAACAAGATCCCGAACAAATTCAAGTTCCTTCAAAAATAGAAAGCTTTATACTTCCGGATCGTCTGTTTCAGGAACTTGACCCCATGGGAACCCACTTTCCCTTACTAGTTGGAAAAGTCCCAGAAATTCCAGAGGCAAACTTGAAAGAAGCCCCTCTTGGTCTTGAGGTGCTTTGTGCGCTTGGAGACCCGAGCAACCTCGGATCTCTACTGCGCTCTTGCGAGGCCTTTGGCGTGAAGAAGATCATTTTGCTCGAAGAGTCCGCCAACCCCTTCTTGCCTAAAGCCATCCGTGCAAGTGCGGGGTCAAGCTTACGAATTCAGTTTTCTTCGGGACCTTCGATTAAAGACCTCGATACAGACTTTGTTGCGCTTCAAAAAGAAGGCACGAATATACAGGACTTCAAGTGGCCAAAAAACTCTCGCCTTTTGATGGGAGAAGAGGGCCTCGGAGTGCCGGCCCACCTAAAGCCGCAACACTCGATTTCAATCCCGATCCACAGCGAGGTCGAATCCCTAAACGCTGTTGTCGCAAGCTCCATCGCGCTTTACTCGTACTCCCAACAAAATTAATTTGCCCCATAGAACCGCTCCGCTTGCAAAACAGGTCCTTTCTATTGCTCAACTTTTATTCAGCTCGGTAAGGCCTTCAATATCTCCTCCCCCAAATCTGACCACGAGAGTCTTCGCCTAGATCCACTTACACTTTTCCGGCGTAGCTCTTGCAATCTTCCTCAAACAATAAAATCCTAAAAAAGGAGACCCGAATCGGAAATCCAATTCACAAAAAGAGATATTTTTTTCTCGCTTTTTTAGTACTTTTTATAGCCCCCTTGAGTTTCGGGCAAAATGACAAATCCGGCCTTAATAGCTCTGGTCTTGACTTAAAAAGTCTACCGAGTTGCTCATTCGAATCTTTTTGTGAGCACCTTAGTCAAAATGCCAGTCAGATCTTTCTCACACAAAACCCAGATGGCGAGCGACTGCTGAACTTCGATTTTGCCAAGACTTTAAACCCAATGGACTCAAGCGAAAAAGCCTCTCTCATTTTTCTGAATCCAATGTACTTCCAGGATCAAGACTTCGCCGGAGGAGTCGAGCAGCTCGCCAGTAATCGAAGCCTGCTGAAGCTTGCGTCGGCAAGAGTGGAAGGCTTATTTGAAAAGGTTCGGAGTAAGACAATTCAATACCTGCAGAGTCAGGCTAATAAAGATAACAAAGGTGAAATCGAAAACTTTATCGAACGTGTTCGCACAGTGAAGTTCGTGGACCCCTACAAAGAACACTTAAAGGACTTTTCACTGTCCCTTCAGGGCTGCGATAAGCCCAATGCTTACTATACGCCTTATGCTCACTCGATCTTCTTTTGCACTCAGACACTGAACCTTCCTCGGGCTAGTCTATACATGCTTATTGCTCACGAACTCGCTCACACATTGGACCCTTGCAATGCAAGTCGCCTCTTCACCAAAACCGGTGAACATTCCTACATGACACTGGGAACTCGAGAATCTATCCGTAGTAAAAACAATCATTCCTCAATCCACAAAATGGCCGTGCCGCAAACCAAATATCCCTTCAACCAAACCTTAAGCTGTATGAAATTAAGGGACTCCGCAGAAGTGCCCGAAATCTCGGTGGATGACATAGTTGAAGCTACGAAAAACAGCTATGCGGGTGCGACCCCAATTACAGGATTTACGATTGAAGCCATCTTGGAGATCGAAGGAGAGAGTTTCGAGAATAGAAAAAAAGCTCTGCAAAAATATTATCCTCAGTACCGCTACTGCGCAGACTTCACAAGTTTCAGTTTTATGGCTGAATCCTTCGCCGATTGGTTCGCAGCTGAGATCATTGCCGAAGAGCTAAAGAACATCGAAGACACTTCAAAGAATACAGACAAGGCAGCGGCATTCGCATTTGAAGCTCTTGGTTTTTTGTGGCAAAGATGCCCTCACATCACTCAGAAAATGAGCTTCACTCCACCAGAAGGTCGACAGAGTGTTGAGGATTACAATAACCAGTTTCGGGACCGCGTTCATTTAAGTGCCGAGCGAAGGGTCGATAGAATCTTCCTCGCACAACCACAAATTTGGAGAAGTCTGGATTGCAAAAATCAAAAACAAGCCCGATCTTGCCCTTGATATTAAAATTATAAGGTCTCGTTTGCAGGGAATAGAATTGGCAGCTTTGGTGGTTCCGACCATAAAGACAAAACGTATCCACCACCCCCGGAGCCCGTCGGTTTTACGGCAATCGCACCTGCTTCGGTCATTTGTGCCATGTGGGAGTCCAATTCTCCTTCAGTTAATCCCCAAGACTCGAAACAGTTTCGAGATAGGTTCATCGATTCTATTAAATCTTGAAGCCCCTCTTTTTCAGAAGAGGAGAGCGCCTTCTCCGCTAGTTCAACAGCCTTTTTCATCTGCAGATCAAGGGATTGGCCCAGTCCAGGATCGGATTCTATTAAAGCCTGAACTTTTTTAACGCATTCCGAAGTCACTCCCCGTTTTCCGGAGTAAGACAAATAAAATTGCGGCTCCCATTTCGAAGTCAGATTTGATCGTTCTCCGTCTCGCGTAAATTTAAGACCGGCGCCAGAAAGAGCCACAGCTATATCGACTCCGCTGCTCTCTCCGTGAAAAAAGTCCTCTAGGGACCTAGCAAACTCATAGGTTTTAGACTGCTCAATCCAGCCAAGGTGCTCGCACCATCGAGCGATGGCCACACACAAAGCCGCCGAAGCGCCAAGACCCGCACCCAAGGGGATTTGACTTGAAATCTTCATCTCTCCCTTTAAATCCGACCTGCTTCTTCCGACCTTATCCAAAACATTCTGCAGCAATCCCCAAAACAATAGATTTAGATCTCTTCCAGAATCCCCTAAAAATTGAATACTTAAATCTTCCGATGTCTTTCGGTAATACAAATCCATGCTATGACTTTTGAATGGAAATACTAAGGCGGGACAGCCCCTTAGTACCGCATGCTCCCCGGCAAGAATCCATTTTCCGTAACTTCGACATTCAAACAAACTCATCAGCTGTCTCGATCCAAAGAAGGGCTCGCAAGGATCTTGATCCCTTCAAGGGCAAACTCATTCCAGTGCTTTACCGCAAGCGATTTTTGGTCCATCCGGTAAAGCAAATGAACATTAGGTCCGGCGTCCATAGTCACCAAAGGACCATCCCCTTCACTTTGCCAAGACGAGCGAATCTTACTTAAAACTTTAAGACTTTCCGAATTCATATAGCCAAATGCCGGAGAGCTAGTTTCGAAGAGTGCATGCATATCCCAAAATTCACTCCAACAAAACTCGAATGAAGACTTCCAGTCCTGAGAATTTAAACTGGATAAAAGACTCTTAAGTCGAAGTTCAGCCCTTTCGATTCGCCCATTGAACAACAAGCTCGATGGAATTCGTTGATGAGCCTCACGACTAGAAACAGACTTGACCTGGTCCGAGGCCAAAACGACAAGATGATGAAGATGCCCGTAGGGCAGCTCTAAAGATCTCGCCCCTTCACTTTCCCAAAGAGCCCAGGGTCGAAATAAAGACCGACAGGCAGATCCAGATCCCTTCCTAGAAATCTTGGACAAGTCTTCCAAACCCAAACTTTCCACAGTTTCTTTCTGGGCCGAAACATCTAAAGCGAGCTGGTAAGCTGCAAGAGTCAAAGCAGCAAAGCTCGAAGCAGAACTAGCAATTCCACAATCTGAAGGGAAATTGTTTGCAGAACGAATTTCATAAAACCCATCAACCGAAAATGTCGCCTTCAAAAATCGAAAAAAATCTATAAACTTTTTCTCTCCCTCAGCAGAAAGCCGAAGTTCATAAAAATCTGGAAGATCTAAAGGGGCCCAAACATCTTGGTCTAAATCTTCCCTTCTAGAAATTTCGACCTCTGTCAGCAAGTGGTCCAAAGTATAAGAAAGCGAAGCATTCGCAGGACGATTATTTTCGCTCTGAGATTTCCCCATATACTTAATTAAGGCAATGTTTGAAGGAGCCGAAGCTTTCCAAACTTCTACGGGCTTAGACAATTTCGACTCCATTGAAGTTCTTATAGGACCAGCTGGCTTCAGCACTCTCAACAGTCCCAAACTGTGGAAGCAGGCGCACTTGCAAACCATCACTTAAGGCCGAGGAATCGGCCACGACCTCAAGATCTTTGGACCTAGTCACTTCTTTAGCTAAGCTAATTTTAGATGCACTTCCAACAAATAACAAAACATCTGCGCCAAGCGCGCCGCAAGCTTTAATAAGGACCTCTGGAAGCATCGGCTGAAGTTCTTCAACTAAGGATTTGGACTCCTGGGCAAGCCAGCCTCTTTGATCCAACCGATTTGCATAAGCTCTAATTCCGTCCATAAAGGCCGACCCGTTAGACTCGGTAAGGGCTTGATCACAATCCCTTAGGATATCTCTTAAGTCCGACAAAGAGCCCAGCTGCAAATTTTTTAAGTGCTGGTGAGTTGGGATTTTTCTACCCGTGCGCACAAGCAAAAAATCGAGATCTAAAAAGTTCCAGCGGCGCTTGTGAATACGAAAGGGAGAATTCGAGAACTCCGCAAATCCTCCCACAAGTTGAGCCATCACATCAGCTCCCGAAGGGGCACGCCCCTGATCTCCGGGATGATAGCTGCGAAATTGAGCCCACACAGATTCAGCACTTAAATTTGATAAATTTTGAAGGCCTTGAGGCTGAGTCAGAAGCGAAAGTATAAAGACAGACAAAAACTCAGCCCCAGATGCGCCAAAGCCGCCTTTTCCAGAGTGAGGATCTTCAAACCTAAGATTCATCCCAGAAAATGAATTCGCACGGTCACGAACAAACTGACCCGCCGGAGAAGAGGGGTGGATCCCCTCACAGCGTCCCTCTCCGAAGGTTTCAGCCACCAAACGAAACAATGGACTCGTCGACACCAAAAGACTGGGGCCACCCTGAAGAGCTAAGTACTCTCCGACCAGAAAGGTTTTACTTGGAATGGAGATTTCAATCTTCATCCGCGCCCCTTAGACTTTTAATTCTCTAGTTTTCACCCGCTGATCTCGAAGATCGCGCAAAACGTCGATCGCGTGACTTAAGGAAATTCGTTTGTTCAAAGTCAAAATTTCTTCCAGGCGTTTTTGCACAATCGGAGCCTCGGTTTGCTCATCGGCCCCTGCACCCAGGGTCAAATTTTTAATATGAAGCTTCATATGCCCCTCAATAATTCCGACTGTAGTCAGAGCTCTTAAAGCTCCAAGATTCTGTACCAGCCCAACGGCCGCGCAAATTCTCGAAAGCTCCTCTGCATTTTTAAGCTTCAACATATTCAAAGACATTTGAGCTGTGGGATGAAGAGTTGTCACCCCACCGACAAGTCCAACCACGATGGGAGCCTCTAAAACTCCAACAAGATCCTGGCCTTCACGAAACCATTTTGTAATCGAAGAATAAGATCCCGACTTTGCAGCGTAGGCGTGAACACCCGCCTCAACAGCGCGCCAATCATTTCCGGTCGCAATTAAGATGGGGTCAATCCCATTTAAGACACCTTTATTATTTGTCGCCGCCCGATAAGGATCAATTTGTGCAAAAAGAGAGGCCTCTTGAATTCTATCTATTAAGTCGGACTCTAAGCCCCTCATGCGTACCGTCGCACGGGTCAACTTACTGTCGACCAGATTAGATAGAATACACATAGTCACCGACTCGCCAGAGAGTTCTTGAATCGGGTTTTTTAAAAACTCACAAACTTGATTCATGATGTTTGCACCCATTGCATCACAAGGGTCCGCAAACACATGAATCACAGCCATCATTGAGCCATCTCCGCGATCCAGACGCCGAAGCTTGAGGTCACTGACCCCGCCTCCCCTTCGCACAAGGCCGGCTGCGACTTCTTGATTGGCCAGCTCAATCAGTTCCAATTTTTTATCCTGAATAACTTGTTCAAGCCGCTGAAGATCTTTGACCTTCGCAATTTGAATCTGGCCGATAATATCTCGACCTAAAGTTTCAGTTTTAATTTCACCTTGTTCTTTAACCCACTTTGCAGTTTTGCTGGCCGCCGCAATAATACTGGTCTCTTCGACCGCCATGGGAACTATTTTTTCGACTCCGTCGATCACAAAATGAGTCGCCACGCCTAGAGGAAGTTCGAAGTATCCAATCACATTTTCAATAAATTTTTCTGCAAGTTTCGTGTCTTTTAAGCCACCTGATTTCAGATGAAGGACTTCTTCTGGGCTTAAGAATCCAAGCTCCAGAAGGCGTTGAAAACGTTCTTCTTTATCCAGCTTCGAGAAGCCGACAAACAGATGTTGAGATTTGTCTAAGGATTTCGCCATACCCACGCCTTAGTTTTTAAATTTTCGATCTTTGCACTTCCCGTACAAAACATCGCAACTTTCAGTTCAAATTCAAAGCGGTCCATCACTTGATCTAATTTATCTTCACCCTCTAATGCCGCCACAAGTATCGGTTTCGCTATTCCTAAGTTATTCGCACCCATGGCCAAAAGACAAGCCGACTCTCGCCCCGTACGAACTCCACCTGAGGCCCAAATTTCATATTTAGGTTGGACTTCCAACGCATTTAACATGGATTGGAGCGTAGAAATGCCCCAGTTTGAAAATGTCCGAGCCGCAGCTTTTCGTGGGTCCAAAGAATTTAGCCGATCCCCTTCAATACGACCCCAGTGAGTTCCACCGTATCCACTTAAGTCTACAGCGGCCAGGCCAAGATTATTTAGCGAGCTTAAGGTCTCTTTAGAAAAACCACAGCCGGTCTCTTTCAAAATAACTGGAACTTCAAGATTCCTGCACAAGGCTTCAAGGGACTTTCTCCAGCCTTTAAACTGAGGCGTGCCTTCGCTTTGCAAAACTTCTTGCAGTGGATTGGTGTGTACAAACATGGCCTCGGCCTGAAGTGAGTCGACCAAACGTCGAACATCATCAAGTGAGCTTTGAATCAGTTGGGACAGACCCAAATTTCCGAGCAAACTCACCGAGGGGGCTTCTTTTCGCACAGCTTTCCATTCTGCCGCAGAAGCAAGATCTTTAAGCTCGCGGCGCTGAGATCCTACACCCATCATCCAGCCACGCCCTTCGCAGGCCTTAGCCAAACGCAAATTTAAACCCACAGCATCGGCGTGACCGGCAGTCATAGAGCTTACGAAAAATGGGGTCTTACGAACTTTACCAAGAATGGGATGTGAGATTTCGATTTCTGAAAAATTTAGGTCCGGTAAGGCTTCGTGGACCAGATCGATCCGATCGAGTCCACTTTCACCAATGGCTTCATTTTTGTCATCCAAAGAAAGACGGATATGATCCCGCTTTCTTTGCTCGAACTGCGCCGAATGTTCGCTTTGTTCAGTTAAATTCGGCACAATTCTACAAGCCTCCCAAAGGGTGTTGAGACTTTAAGTCTGACTAAAGACTCGCTGAAGAAACCTTTTGCACCAAAGAGGCAAATCCCACTTGGTCGTGCACGGCCATGTCGGCCAAGGTCTTACGATCCAAAAGGATCTCAGCTTTTTTCAATCCACCAATCAAACGAGAATATGTTGTCCCGTTTAATCGTGCTGCAGCGTTAATCCTTTGAGTCCACAACACACGAATATCGCGCTTTTTGGTTCTGCGATCACGGTATGAATAGGCTAAGGCACGGTCTACTTTTTCGATGGCATGAGTGAAGGCTCTGCTGTTTGCCGAATAAAAACCACTCGCTCTTTCTAAAACTTTATTGCGACGTCGTCGCGCTTTTACACCACGTTTTACTCTCATTTTCTAACTCCTTACAAAACCAACTGGCGGCTGACTTGATACATATTGGACTCATTCACATAGGTGGCTGCACCTAAATTGCGTTTTCTCTTAGAAGACTTGTGCTCCAAAAGATGGCGCATGCCTTGAGTTCCTCTTTTAACTTTTCCGCTAGGTTTTGCGCGAAAGCGCTTCTTTGCCCCGCTATGGGTCTTTTGTTTCATATTTTCTCCTCTCTGAATGGGCGGATAAGACGTTATGTCTTTCACTTATGAGCCCGGATCAGTCGCTGAAACAGAGACGATGTCTTACAACGAGCAATTCTTAGATGCAAGGCAAAAAAAGCCCCGGCAGTAAGCCAGGGCAATATAGAATCTGAATAAAATTAAGGGTTTAAGCTTCTTCTTCGAGCGCCTTGGGTGCGGCCTGCTCTGGGTGGGCCTTTTGGTACTCCTTCACCTTGACGGGATCCGGGGCCAAAAGCACGAACATTTGCCGACCTTCAGACTTAGGCTCGACTTCAACCGCAGCGATATCGATCAAAAATGAGATCACTTTGCGAAGAAGACCCACTCCCTGATCTTGATGGGCCATCTCTCGGCCCATAAAGCGCAAGTTCACTTTTACTTTATCGCCCTCAAGTAAAAAGCGGCGAGCATGGCGAAGTTTTACTTCTAAATCGTGCTGATCGGTTCTTGGTCGAACTTGGATCTCTTTGACCACGATGACGGTTTGCTTTTTCTTAGCAACCTTGTCTTTCTTTTTATTCTCGTACTTGTACTTGCCATAATCCATGATCTTACAAGTCGGAGGGCTTGCCGTAGGAGCAATCTCGATTAAATCCAAGTTTTTATTCTGAGCGATCGCCAAAGCCTCTCGTGGACCCATAACCCCGAGCATTTTTCCGTCTTCATCAATCAGACGAATCTCGCGAGCAAAAATCTCTTCGTTGATTCTAAGACCATCTTCTCTTTTTGGCTTACGAGGACCTCTTGGGCCTCCTGCTGCACTCTTAATTGTCGGGCGAATAACATTCCTCCTGGTTAGGTTTTTCCTAGGTCCATTTTTATTACTTAAGTATTTGCCAATTCAGACCACGGCCCCTTTAGGCTTCTTTCGGTGATCTCTTTTTCAAGTCCATCTACAAATTCCTCGAGGCTTAAGCCATTTACATTCGCTCCGGTTCGCAAACGCAAAGAGACCTTTTTCTCGTTTCGCTCATTTTCTCCAATAATCACCATATAAGGGACCTTTTCCATCTGAGCTTCTCTGATTTTATAGCCCAATTTTTCGCTACGAGAATCAAATTCGACTCGAATTCCCTTATTAAAAAGAACTTTCTCAAGTTCCTGGCAGTATTCTGCCTGCTGGTCGGTCACATTTAAAATCCGCACCTGCACGGGAGCAAGCCAGGTCGGAAAATGTCCGGCTGTGTGCTCAAGGTAAACCCCAATAAAGCGCTCAAGTGAACCCAAAATCGCCCGGTGAAGCATGACAGGCCGATGGTCCGAATTGTCTTCCCCGACATACTTTAAGGCAAAAGCCTCAGGAAGATTAAAATCAAGTTGCAAAGTCCCAAGCTGCCAAGGCCGCTTCAATGCATCCACAAACATGATATCAAGCTTTGGGCCATAAAAGGCGCCGTCGCCTGGATTGATCTTGTAGGGAAGATTAAGACTTGTCAGCGCTTCTTGAAGAGCACCTTCAGCACGATCCCAAACCTCGTCTGCACCCATGCGCTTTTCGGGACGAGTGGACAAATAAATCGTAAATTCGTTAAGACCTAGCTGAGAATAAATCTCTTTGAGCATCTTCATAAAATGCTGAATCTCAGACTGCATCTGCTCGAGAGTACAAAAAATATGAGCGTCATCCTGACAAAAGGTTCTGACCCGGGTCAGACCATGCATCACCCCACTTCTTTCGAAGCGGTGAAGCCTGCCGAAATCTGCAATTCTCCAGGGAAGATCCTTGTAAGATTTTTTCTCGGCTGCATAAAGCAGGCAGTGACCAGGACAATTCATCGGCTTAAAGGAAAAATCCCGCTCGTCGACTTTGGTGAAATACATATTCTCGACGTAATTTTTGTAGTGTCCAGACTGGTGAAATAAGTCGACATCAAAAATTTGCGGAGTAATAACCTCGGAATATCCGTAGACCCGGTATCGAGCTCTTAAATACTCTTGCAGCTGATTGTAAATGACAGTTCCCTTGCTCGTGAAAAAGGGGCCACCTGGGGAAAGCTGATGAAAGTGAAATAGGCCTAGCTCTTTGCCAAGCTTTCTATGGTCTCTTAATTTTGCTTCTTCTAGATTCTTTAGGTGTTCTTCAAGCTGAGCTTTGTCTGCAAAGGCCGTCGCATAGACACGTTGAAGCTGTTTATTTTTTTCATCGCCGCGCCAGTAAGAGCCGGCAAGGCTTAAAACTTTCACTGCTTTAATTTGCCCTAATCTCTGAACGTGAGGACCCCGACAAAGATCAAACCAGTTTCCCTGTTTGTAGATGCTGACTTGATCCGTCTTAAGGTCCTCAATGATTTCGACCTTAAAATTTTCATTCATCTTTTTAAAGGTCTCGATAGCTTGGCGTGAGCTCCAGTTTTCTTTTTCAATGGCTAGATCCCGACTGATCACTTCTTGCATCTTCTTTTCGATCTTCTGAAGGTCTTCCGGAGAAAATGAATGTGGGGAATCAAAATCGTAATAAAAGCCATTCTCAATCACCGGGCCAATGGTAACCTTGACCTCAGGCCAAAGTTCTTGAACGGCCTGAGCAAGAACGTGAGCCGCCGAGTGCCGGATGACTTCAAGGCCCTCTTCATTTTTTTGTGTGACGATTTTAAGCCGAGTTCCATCTTTAAGAGGTGTTCTTAGGTCAATGACTTCATTCCCGCCATCAATCAAAGCACCGAGGGTGTCTTTGGCAAGCCGAGAGCCAATACTTTCTGCCACCTCGAGCACTGTTGGCTCGTGGTCAAACTCTTTAACCGAATGATCTGGAAGGTGGATTTTAACTGAAGGCATGCGAAAAAATTGAAATCATGGCTAAAAGCCTATACCAGTCGAGGCCAAATGGAAAGTAAAAAGGGGCCAAACCGGCTGAGGTTCAAACCAGCCGGCTCTAGAGTCGATTCTAATAGACAACGTGATGATGCAAGGACTCTTCGCGTCTTGGATCCTTAAGCGGAACGATCGAGTGTCGGCTTAAAAAGCGAGTCACGCTAAAGATAAAGAGGCCCATAAAGCCCGCAAAAATCCCCAGTTCTGGAAGACTAAAAATGGCTTTTTCTGAATTAAAATTCGGGAAAACAAGCCAGTACATATCTAAAAACTGAGTCGCAATAATTAAGATACTGACCGCAACCAAATGCGTGGGTGACCGCTTCGCCCATCTTGGTAGAAGTGCGAAGAAGGGAACAATAAACTTAAACAAGATCAAAGCAACCGAGACCCAAACCCAAGATCCCGCCACTCGCGGCTTAAAGAACAGGGTTTCTTCTGGGATGTTCGCGTACCAAATCAGCATGTACTGAGAAAATGCGATGTAGGCCCAGAACACGGTGAAGGCGAACAAAAACTTACCCAAATCGTGAAGGTGATTCTCATCAACGTAACCCTTCAACTGCCCATTTTTCATAAAATGAGTGATCATAAGAATCATCACGGCCATCGTCGTTTGAAACAAACCCGCAAAGCAATAGACCCCAAAAATGGTGCTAAACCAATGGGGCTCAAGACTCATCATCATATCAACACTAAAAAAACTGTAAGACAGAGCGAAAATTAAAACGAAGGCCACACTGATCCCGACACTTTTTTCTGTGTGAGAGACCGCTCCGTCCTGATCTTGTTTTAAAGAAGATCCGACCAAAAGCTTAGCAAACACCAACCACGCACCAAAAAACAGAACCGTCCGGATCCAAAAGAATGGACGATTTAAATAGCTTACTTTTTTAGCGACCAAGGCATCATTTGCGAGAACTTCAGGGCTCAACCAACTATACAAATGATCTGCGCCAAACACTAGAAGCACAATTCCGCCGACAAAAGCGATCGGCAAAAATGAAGTCAAAGCCTCAGCAAATCGACGAACGTTGACACTCCAGCCCGCCTTCGTCATGTGCTGAATCGCTGTAAAAAACAATCCACCCAAAGACAACGAAAGCACCAC
This sequence comes from uncultured Pseudobdellovibrionaceae bacterium, assembly GCA_964389375.1. GTDB lineage: Bacteria > Bdellovibrionota > Bdellovibrionia > Bdellovibrionales > UBA1609 > CAYMDP01. Next base: position 26,623 of record CAYMDP010000006.1, read on the forward strand.
AAAATATCCAACAAGATATCCATGCCAAGCTCGCTCGGGTTCACGAATCAAAGTGATGCCAAATAATAAGAGACCCAGGAACATCAGGACCGAATAGGCCGTTTTGATTCCCATAGAGACTTGCATTTTTCCGGGTTCAGCTAAAGCCTTTGCTTCCGCCATAACAATAACTCCTATCTATTTCGCGTCCGATCGCTTCTGTAAACTGCGCACGTAATTCACCACGGACCACCGTTCTTTTTCGCTTCGAATCTGAGACCAATAACTTCCCATCACGCCCTGACCGTCAGTGATGATATGAAAGATACGCCCGTCTTTGAAGGCCTTCACCTTATCTGAATTTAAAGACGGCGGCTTAAGAATCATAGCTGGGGCGACAAGTCCGTCCCCGTTTCCAGCCGGACCATGACAAACCTTGCAATAGATCTCGTAGCGTTCACGACCAAGATCAATCACTTCTGGAGAAAAATCACCCATCAAGGGGTTCTTCAGATTCTGTTCCGCTCCGATGGGATCCCCAGTAAAAGGGTAAGGTTTAAAACCAACCGGGACAGTGCCCTTTGGAGGAACTAAACCCGTCGGAATTTCTGGATTGTTTTTGTTCCAATCCTGAGCCTTTACTGAGATCTGATCCATCATATTCTGAACGACTTCAATATTTGTTTTGTTCTTTCCGGCATTACATCCCAATAGACTTAAAAGAATAAGAGGGAGTATACCGAATTTTAATTGCTGAGATTTCATCTAAAACTCCGTCCTCTTCACTTCAGAAGCTCCAAGTTCTTTGAACATCCGTTCAATTTTTTCCGCATTGTAACCAACATCATCTTCGGGAACAAAAAGAGCAAACTTGTGGCTAGTCAGATCGGGATCAATAATCGCCGGGTCAACCTTAGGAAGGCCACAGATAAAAAATAGGGCACCCACCGAACTTAAGGCCGCAAACAGAATCGTGCATTCGAAAATAACCGGAATAAAGGCAGGCAAGGACCACATGGGCTTGCCCCCAATATTGATTGGCCAATCCACTGCAGAGGTCCACCAAGTAAACCAAACCCCAAAGGCGCAGCCCAAGATCCCAAAGGTAAAGGTCACCCAAGGAATAAATGAGCGCGGAATACCCATGGCCTCGTCAATGTCGTGAAGAGGAAAAGGGCTAATAGCTTCAAATTTCTTAAAACCATTCTGTTTGGTTGCGCGAGCGGCCTTAACCATATCGTGTTCATCCAGCCAAATTCCAGCCACACCAGATTTTGCCTTAGGCCTTAAAAGAGAGATCACCTTTTCAACTGCATCAGCCATGATGACCTCCTGTCTCTTTTCCGACACCTAAGACGGGTTTAACCTCTGCAATACTGATTGCGGGAAGAAGTCTGATATAAAGAAGAAACAAGAACAAAAACATTCCGAAGCTTCCGAAAAGTGCTCCAAAATCGTAAAAGGTCATTTCGAACATGCCCCAGTTACTCGGTAAGAAATCCCGATGAAGTGAGGTCACGGTAATCACGAATCGCTCAAACCACATTCCGATATTTACGAAAATCGAAATCACAAACATAATTGGAATACTTCTTCGAGCTTTCTTCCACCAGAAGGCTTGAGGAATGACCACATTACAACAGATCATAATCCAGTAGGCCCAAGCGTAGGGGCCCACCGCTCGATTGATAAAAGCGTACTGCTCGTACACATTTCCTGAATACCAAGCGATAAAAAACTCAGATCCGTAGGCGTAACCGACCATAAGGCCCGTTGCCATAATGATCTTATTCATGGCCTCCATATGGTCCATGGTGATGTAATCTTTAAAAACGGGAACGAGCTTTCGCACGATCACCATCAAAGTCACAACCATTCCGAAGCCCGAAAAGATCGCACCGGCAACGAAGTAAGGCGGAAAGATCGTGGTGTGCCAGCCCGGAAGATTTGCCACGGCGAAGTCAAAAGATACGATCGAGTGAACTGAAAGAACTAGAGGTGTCGAAAGGCCCGCTAGAAGCATGTAAACCATTTCGTAATGGTTCCAGTTTCTGGCGGTTCCTCTCCAGCCTAAAGACAAAGCTCCATAAATTCGTTTTCGCCATATATTTTTTGCACGATCGCGAATAGTCGCAAGATCAGGAACCATTCCAACATACCAAAAGACCAGAGAGACAGTCGCATAAGTGGAAACCGCAAAAACGTCCCAAACTAGAGGAGACCTAAAGTTCACCCAAAGAGGACCTCTTTGATTTGGGTAAGGCAAAAGCCAGTAGGCCAGCCATGGACGACCTGTATGAAGAATCGGAAAGAGTCCCGCGGTCATCACCGCAAAAACCGTCATCGCTTCCGCTGTTCGAGCAATCGAAGTTCTCCACTTTTGGCGAAACAAAAATAAAACCGCGGAAATCAAAGTTCCCGCATGTCCGATTCCGATCCAGAATACGAAAGTGACGATGTCCGTTCCCCATCCGACCGGATGGTTAACTCCCATCAATCCCATCCCGAAATAAGCGATGGATCCCATCACCCCTAGATAGACAAGAAAAAGACCCTTAACCCCAAGAAGACCCATAAGGTACTGAGGGCCCGGAAACCTTTCGACCAGTGCACAAATATCGTTTGTTACATCTGCGTAGGTTTTATTCCCTAAAACGAGTGGATTGCGCTTCATCATGAGTGCGTTCCTTGTTGTTGTTCATTTCGTGATGCGTGCCCATGAGCTTTACCTGGATCTGCCTTCAACTCAGTCACGTTACGAACTTTACTTTGGTAACGAACCGCAGGCTTTACATTGAGTTCTTCAAGCAGGTCATAGGAATTCTTCTGGTTGAAGAGCTTGGCAACTTCACTGTTTGGATCATTCAAGTCTCCGAACACGATCGCATTCGTAGGACATGACTGCTGACAGGCCGTTTTGATGTCGCCATCTTTGATCTCGGTCTTGTTGGTTCGTGCCTCTTGGCGCACAGACTTGATTCGGTGAATACAGAAAGTGCACTTCTCCATGACCCCTCGAGAACGAACGGTCACTTCTGGGTTCATCGCCAAATTCAGCGGTTCTTTGACTGGGCCTACATAATCAAACCAGTTAAAACGACGAACTTTATAAGGACAGTTGTTCGAGCAATAACGTGTCCCCACACAACGATTATAAATCATGTCGTTAGTGCCTTCGTCGCTGTGAACGGTCGCTGCCACTGGGCAAACCGTTTCACAAGGAGCATTATCACAATGCATACAAACGATGGGTTGATTGACGACTGCTGCTTCAACCGGATCTCCGACATAATATCGGTCGATTCGGATCCAATGCATCTCACGCCCCTTAAGAACGTACTTTTTTCCAACGGTCGGGATATTGTTTTCGCTTTGGCAGGCAATGATACATGCCGAGCATCCCGTGCAGGTATTCAGATCAATGACCATACCCCATTTACTTTTTGGGTACTCATGTTTAGACCATAAACTGATCTCTTTATGTCGGTGAATATTTGAATTTGGATCTTTCATAAACTGGTCCAAGGTGGCTTCGACAACGATCTGTCGACCTTCCATCGAGTGATGTCCTTGAACGTTCGCAAGACTAATCTTTTTAGAACTTCGTTCGATCGAAGCCGCAAGGCCCGAAGCAACTGTTCGACCCTGGTGTTCTTGCATTAAACCAAAGGCATTCACGCCCACACCATTTGCCACTTCACCAGCCGCCCAACGACCGTATCCGACCGCAAGACCTAAAACTCCGTCTGCTTGACCCGGTTGAATGTGAACAGGAACCGAGATCTTCTCGTTGTTGACGGTTAAATGAACAACTTGGCCTTCCACGAGTTTTTCTTTTTTAGCGTCATTTAAAGAAATACAGACGTAGTTGTCCCAGCAAATTTTAGTCACGGGATCGGGAAACTCTTGAAGCCAAGACACGTTTGCAAGGCTTCCATCTTTTAATCCCACCGTCGGATAAAGCACCAACTGATAAGGAGATTCTGTTTTTAAACTGCTCGCAACCGATCCTAAAGCGGACGAGTTGAAGCTTCTAGATGCAGAGGCATTATTTTTGGAATCCCCAAGGCTGTCAAAAACCCCAGTCTTTAAAACGTCCATCCAAAAGCCTTCAAATCCGCCGCTGGACTGACCTTTAAAGATTGAGTTCTTCCAAACATCACGAACATAATCATACCAAGAAGTCGAGTTCGCAAGACGCCCAGAGCGACCCGCGGCCTTTGACCAAGCCATCAATGACTCGCCGAAGGCACGAGTCGAATAAAGCGGCTGAATTGTCGGCTGCTGGATACTGAAAACTCCTGAAATAGGCTCTTGGTCGCCCCAAGACTCCATCTCGTGGTGATCGGGAGCGATGTAGTTACTCATCAAACCCGTTTCATCGTTTCTGTCTCCAGTGTAGATGACCATTTCGGCTTTCACTAAAGCCTCTGCAAGTCCCAAACTTTTTGGAGCCGCATAAAGAGGGTTCGAGTGATGAATGACTAAGGTTTTAACTTTTCCTGAATTCAGATCAGAAACTAAGGACTTCAAGTTTTCAATCGAGCCTTGAAAACCTTTATAAGCCGCCCGACTTCCATCGACCGTGACGCCATCATTTTCTAAAACTGAGTTTAAGAAATTGACTGCAACCTGAAGAGACAAAGAATCTTGGGTCTGAGAAGGCAACCCACCGGCAACAACCAATGATTTTCCGCGAGCTGCGACAAGGCTTTGAACCACTTCGTTCCATGCGGTTTCGGACAAGCCTAATTTTGCTGCCGTGTTTTTATAAGACTCTAAAGTGGAGCGAATCTGAGAGTCCCCAGCATACCGATTTCCTGCAAAATTTTGAAGAACATCATGAATAAGCCCCATCACAACCTGAACTTGATCGGAGGGCTTGATTCGGAAGCGTTGATCGGCATTTGCACCAGTCAAAGACATCAAAGATTCAAAAACCACAAGCTTGTTCATGTCCTTGCCAGGCTTTCGGCCTTTAGCAAACTGCTTTTGCGCTTCAACCGGAGACAAATAAGTTCCTAAAATATCCGCACCAACAGATACAATCACTTGGGCTCGGTCTAAGCGATAACGGGGCTGAACTGCACTTCCATAACTTAAGCGCTGAGCTTCTTGAACACTGGAGTCTGCCAAAGCATCCCAAACGTAAACATCCGCAGAAAAATCCTTTAGAAGAGCGGACATTGACGGAGAGTTGTAGCTTGATGTTAGAACCGCGACCCCACCCTTCTTCATTTGCGCGCCCACGGCCTTATCTAAAGATTCCCAAGAGACTTCTACTGTGTCGCGATTGGTTTTCTTTTCGTTAAGTAGGTTTCGGCGAGGTCCATTTAAACGGTCTGGGTCATAAAGTCGCAAAATATGTGAGTGCGCCCGAGCGGACATCCCGCCTTGATTGATCGGATGTTGTGGATTGCCTTCAACTTTAATTGGCCGGCCTTCTCGAGTTGTAACCAGAATTCCGAAAGACTCGGTCCCATCACTAAAAGAAGAGGCGTAGGTATTTGCAATCCCATTTACAATTTCTGCAGGTTGCTTAATATAAGGAACAATCTTTTGAGCCGGACGACGGACACAACCAAAGGTTGTTAGAGCCATACTTGCGCCCATCAACTTCAAAAACTCGCGGCGAGCCCAGCCATCTTTTCCATCTTCTTCTTGTAAGGGAGAGGAAACGAATTCTTTATTCATCAATTCCTGAAACTCAGTATCTTGTCGCCACTGATCCAGACTTAACCAATATTTGGGAGAGCCGCTTTGTGTACTTTCCATAGATCTTATTCGCTCCTCAATTAATAGTGGCAGGTACTGCAGTTAAGTGGGGCTTTATTTTCTGGTTCTCGATGACAGTTAATACACCAGCCCATCGAGAGACTTGAAAACTGATAAACCACGGGCATATTTTCAACAGGTCCGTGGCACTCCGCACATTGTTTACCTTTTTGAGTATGAGCCGAGTGATCAAACTTCACGTGATCCGGCAAAAGATGAACCTTTTCCCACGCAACAGATCTTCCCTCGTTATAGGCTTGAGTGATTTGCTGAATCCAAGGGCTATCGGTCTTAACGACAAGGTGACAATTCATACAAACGTTAAGGCTTGGAACAGAGGCATGTCGAGTGGTCTCGGCGCCTGTGTGACAAAAGCGACAGTCCATTTGGTACTGACCCGCATGAAGTTCATGAGAAAAAGGAATCGGCTGATCCGGCATGTAGCCTTGGTTGTAGCCGATCACCACTTTATTATTCGAAATCGCATATACGAAAGCCGAAAGGCCTCCCAAGAGGGAAAGCACGACCAACGCACCGACAAGCTTCTTCATAGACTGCACCCACTTCGTTGCATCTCAGATGAATTCAAAAAATTCCAATTGGTTTTCAACAAAGATTATTATGACGCCCATAAGACCTTGTCATCTCCAAAGATATCGACAGTGAATGTTTTTTTAGAACTGCTCCACTGTTCATCAAAAAGCGAAGACAAAAACTTCCCATCTCAGCTTCCCAAAAAACCTTAAGCGAAATTCGGATTCAAAATTTCAAGAAAGTTTTCACCACCGAGGCCCTCTCGGTGAGCGGCGCGTATCCGGGTTGCGGCATTGCGAAGCAATGAAGCAATCCGAAGACGCGACGCACCCACTCAGAGTCGGGCCTCGGTGGTGAAAACTTTCTTGAAATTTTGAATCCGAATTTCGCTTAAGGTTTTTTGATTTGGGCTTTTTGTCGGCTGTAACGCGTTGCCCAAACATAGGCCACGAACAAACAATGGACCGCCACAAAGGCTGAAACATATTCCACTCCACCAGCCCCGAAGCCGTAGGAATGAAGACCCGCACCCAAGACAAAATTGACCCCATACCAGGCCATGATCACCAATGCGAAAGCCAAAATGGAGCCCGCGGCTAAGCCAAAGCTTCGCACCAAGCCTACTAATTTTGCGTGAAGAAGTGCGACGTATCCAAGTAAGGCGATCAGTGCCCAGGTCTCTTTTGGATCCCAACCCCAAAATCTTCCCCATGAATAGTCCGCCCAGATTCCGCCTAGAATAATTCCAGCAGCAAGAAGGACAATTCCAATTTGAATCGAGCGGTAAATACTGTGGGCTCCAGCCGCAATTTTTTGCGCATATTTTTTCTCATCGATCAAAAAATACACCAAGAGTAAGTCGCCCAATGCGAAGGCGAGAAAAAAGGCTGCATAACTGACTGTGATAATAAGGACATGTGTCGTTAGCCAAAAGGTCGAACGAAGTACGGGCTCAAGAGGATGAAGCGTTGGATCCAGTACCGTCGGAGATAAATCGGTTAAAATCAGACATAATATAGACACGATAGAAGCCATCAAAATCAAGATCTTCGACTTATGAAAGGCCTCAAGAATAAAGGCAAAAACCAAGGCTCCCCAAGGAACCCAAACTACAGTTTCGTACATATTCGAAACCGGAGGACGCCCGGTCAGATAAGACCTTAAGGCCATCCCGTAGGTATGTAGAAAAAAACCAATTCCGACTGCAAACATCCCGACCAACCAGTAAGACTTCTTTTCGGTCACAAGATAAAAGGTCACAAACAAAGCGCAGATCAGATAAAAAATCCAAGACCACATAAAGGGGTGAAACACATTTAAGTGAACTTCGGCGGCGATTTTAAAATTCGATGGGTAGCGCTCTGGATTCATGGCTCTGGCTTTTTCAGAAAAACTTTCGACCGCAGCTTTTAGAGCGGCCTCTTCAGTTGCAGCAGGCTTGTCTGAGTTTTCAGCGGCGGCACCAACGGCTTTAAGAAAAGCTGTCGTCACTAACTGAAACTCTTGCATCATGCTTTCATCTAAAGCGCTGATCGCAGTCCAAGAATCATTTTCTGGATCACTCGAAGGCACTAAACGAATGGCCTGACCCGTTTTGATCGCATGAAACATCGTCATCTGACTTTCTAAACGCTGGACGGCCTGAAAATAGGGATTTAGTTTTTCTTTGCGGGTTTGCACTGTTCGCAAATCCTGAAATACGAGCGCCACCCGCTCGTTATTAAAAATTTCTTTTTCAGCATAGTGCAAGCGCTTGGGATCGAGCTTTAAGGCTTCGCGAAGTCCCCCATGTCGAATTTCGAAAAGCTGAACATCCGTCCAAACTTCTGGCGCCAGAAGCCAAGTCATTACAACATTTGTGGCACTTCGCCCCTTGTAAGAGGTCTTTCCATAAATTAACTGAAGCGATTCACGCGCGAAGGTATCAAAGGGCTTGGTGCGTCCCGCATCTTGCACCGGCATGCTTTGCATGGCCTTGCCCACTGAGGCATGGGACTCGACTCCGACGAAACAAAGACTTAAACACAGAGCTAAGACTTTAAACATTTTTCCTCCGGAGCGGACGTTTAAAATAGAACAAAAGAATTGAACCCAAAACAATTAAGAAAGACCCCAGATATTTCAGAACCCGTCCCGGATCATAATTGACCGATAGAATTGAAGCCACGGGTTGCCCGGTCTCATCCTGCTCAAAACTGGCCTGATAAAAAGTAAAGCCCCGATAATACAAAGGCTCATTCATCGAGATATTGACCTCACCCAAATCCGGCACCAAGACATCGCTCTCATAGCTCGCGGCCCGCATGGTTCCTTCGTAGCGGCCGATTTCAAAACGAGTCAGCTTCATATCAAAGCCGATATCGACACGCTTGTTCGCAAAGCTCAGCATAAACATCTCGTTCTCAGAAAACAGACGAAGAAGAGAATTTAGCCCGAGCCAATGTTCCTCGCCTCGAAAGCGCAATTTCACTGCGGAACTGGCCATCGGAGTTACATTTTCGGCCGGCACATATTTGATACTTTCCTTAGCCGAAGGAAGATAACGAATAAGCTTTAAAGTCAGCCCCATCCAACCTGTCTCGGCAACCTGTCCTAAAGAAAGCTTCCCTTGAGCGGTAACTTTCCCCACACTTTTAGAAAAAATTTGATAAGCCACTTCCGTTTCCGAAGCCGGAGATAAAATGATTTGGTTCAGCCCATCAACTGGCTTGTAATCCCCATCACTTAAAACCACACGAGCGGGGCCTAAATTGATTTCTGAAAAACGTCGACTGGGATCTCTGCGAACCCATTCGGTCAAATTCACATTTGGGTTCTGTAACTGAAATCGAATCGCCGGACCGTCGCTAGCTTTTTCGGAAGCCAAGATTTCTGATTCCCTGAATGCAAAGTGATGATACTCAATAATTTCTGCCTTCTCGGCTCCTAAAGAGATCACTAAAGGCTTCTCGATGCTGGGCGGGTCTTTTAAGAAGTTCACATCTCTGCGGAACATCTCCCGCATCTGACTACCATCAAAGGTGGTGTACACGGCGAGTTCCCGATCGTTCAGCATCACATAACGACCCGATTTCCCGATCTCAAAGGATAAACTTCCATCCACACCGTATCTCTGTGTGACGACGGATCCCAAAAGTAAAATAATAATCCCGATATGAGCGCAGATAAAACCCGAGTGGTGTTTTTTCCAAGGCCATCGATCGACCATAACCGCAATCAGACTGACGCACAAAAGCCCCAGGGCCGCCACCATATAGATTGAATGGTACACGACCTGCTGAGCATAATAGGCATCGTACTTTGCCTCAAAAATTGTTCCCACAGCTGAAATCACGGCAAGAGCAAGGATAATGAATACCGCAAGCTTTAAAGATGAGAGAAAATCAAAAATTCGATCAATCAAAGCTAAACTCCAAACATAGGACTTAAAGACAAATGATCTAATAATCTTGATCTAAGTCTTCACCGATGGCCAGACGAAAATTCATCCTCGCCAAATGGACGCCGGTCTGGGTACGATTCAATGAAAGGGCCGCCGCCTCGCGGCCAGTTTGAAGTTGTACCACCTGAAAACTATCGATTAGGCCCAGTCTAAAGTTACGCTCGCCCTCGCGAAAGGCCTTGTCTGCAGACTGAAACCAAGCCTGAGAATCTTTTAAGCTTTGAATCGCGTCTGAGTACGCGCGCGAGGAGCTGGTTAACTCGTTGTCTATATCTCGTAAAACTTGTGCCTTGGAATACTCGACAGAGCGAATCAGCTCGGAGTCCGACCGGCGAGTGAAGATTGAGGAAAATCCCGAGAATAAGGGGATTTGAATTCCTAAAGTGACACGATAAGCCCTTGAGGGATCCTCCATTAACTGAGCCCGGTCAGGATTCTGATAGCCCGTCTCACCAGTCAAACTGACCTGGGGGAGATGCTCTCCTAAATTGAGTTTCTTTTGAATTTCCGCAAGCTCAAGCTCGAGGTCTTTAATTTTTAAGTCCGCACGAGATTCTAGAGATTTCTCTTTCAGCTTCGCAGGACTCAAATTTGCCGCGGGGTTCGCCCCCAATAAGGGGAGTTCCGCTTGCCAAGCGGAATCTTCCGGGCGGTTTAAGTCCAAATTTATCATCTGTCTAAGCCGACTTAAATCAAACTGAAGGGCCCTGACCCGAGGGGCATAAGATAAAAAATTGGCCTCCGCCTGACTGATTTCAAAACTTCGCGCATTGCCCCGCTGTCCACGTTTTTTCGCCAGATCTAAAAAGCGCTTTTGAACAGCCTGAGACTCTAAAAAAATCTGCAAATCTTTTTCGAGGCGATAGATCTCAAGATAATTCCCGACAAAGCTAATCAGTAACTTATTTTTTTCCGCACGGTACCGAGCTCGCGCAAGCTCACTTTGAGCTTTACGCATTTTTAAGGCATTCCAAACTCGGCCACCCGTATAAAGAGGCTGCTCGAACTGCAACATCAAAGAATAAATTTCGGACTGGGAAACTGGAAAGCCCCCCGTTAACACTGCCGGAACTTTCTGCTGAGTCGCCGCCCCACCTAAAGAGATCTTTGGCAAGGCCTGAGCATAAGCTTGGTTGACCAACTGGGCTGCGGACAACATTTGAGATTCAGCGGATCGGATGGCCGGAGAATTTTTTAAATAGAGCTGAACTGCCGCAGGCAAGGGCATTTTTTCTTGAGCAAAAATCGGCAAAGACACAAAACTGAAGACGAAGAATAAACTAAAAGCTCTCAAGCTCATGATGGATCAACCCTAAGGCGGTGGCGATCTGTTTTTGGACCTCTGCAAGACGATCCAATTTTAAAGTTTTCTCAACCTCATCCATATACAATTTACGATTCATTTCAACTTGAATTGCATGCTGACCCAGCTGCGGCAAACCATAGGTCTGCGTGAGTCGTCCACCGATATAAGGCCAATTGTAAGCCACCTGAAATCCGGCCTTTTTGTAGGCCTCTATCACAAGATCTTTAAAATTTGCCTCGCAGCTTTTTCCTTCAAAATCACTGACCACAATTTCGGCTCTCTGTTGCCCGGGATCGCGATGGGCCTTGGTCCCCAGCGAAGGCATACTGTGGGCATCTAAATGAAAGATCTTTTTGGCCCCTAAAGCCCGGAAGTCTTCGTATTGTTTTTTGACCGACTTATGAAAAGGTTGAAAGTAGCGATCTACAATCAATTCGTGAAGCGATTGGCTTATTGGTGCAGGCATCAAAGTCAGACCTGTGGTTGTGACTCGCCAATGAAGGCCGGTCGCAAAAGAACCGGATGGGTTTAAATTTCCCAAAACAGAATCGCAATCGACATCACTCGGAAGGCGATTCAGGTCCACAAGGTAGCGATGCCACGGCGTGACGATGCGCGGCAAACCCAGCTGATCCAGCGCAGGCTCATAGAGCCGGTCTACGAAACGGTCTACATCACACATCAAGACTTTTTCATCAAGACCCTTCAACCAAGGTGCCTCCTCAGGGACTTGCTCTCCGGAATGAGGGATCGTCACAAAAAATGCCTTCGACTCTGTCATGGTCTATCCTTGCCACAAAATTTAAGGACAGGCAAAAACTCTCCCAAAGACTCAGCTTTTATGCTTAGCTTAATAGCGACGTCTATTTAAACAGGGAACACAAGCACTTGAAGATTTATACAAAGACTGGAGATCAGGGCTCGACCTCACTGGTCGGAGGAAAGCGCATTTCAAAATCTGATTTGCGTTTGGAAGCCTATGGAAGTTTAGATGAGCTAAATGCTTCACTCGGTTTTGTGCGAAGTTTTGTTTTGAATTTAAAGAATCAAGCCAATTTCGCGCCCTTGGCCGAAGAACTTGAAGGAAAAATTCAGAGGATTCAAAACTACCTTTTTACTTTGGGAAGCCACTTGGCCTGCGTAGACAAAAACCTGCTGTCGAAGCTTCCGCAGTTTTTAGACTCAGAGATCTCTTGGATGGAACTTCAGATGGACGAGCTCACTGAGCACTTACCCGAACTCAAAAATTTTATTCTTCCCGGGGGCGCCGTCGTAGGATCAGGTCTTCACTTGTCCCGCACTCTGTGCCGACGTGCCGAACGCTGCGTGGTTCGCTTAAGCCAAACCGAAACCGTCGAAGAACATATTGTGATTTATCTGAACCGACTCAGCGACTTTCTTTTTGTCTTGGCTCGACACGCGAATCATCAACAGGGCATCTCGGACCCGATTTGGCAGAAATAAATATGCGCCTGATTCGGGCTGGAGCTGAAGAGCAAAACTCCCTTCGAAGTTTCTTCAACCAAGGCTTACTTCCTGGAATTCTCGATTTAAAGCAGGTTCGAAGTGGGGATTTTTTTGCACTTTACAAAATGCAAACCGACGACTTCGTAACTTATTTATTGGTGGACGCGAAGGAGCAAATTGAGGCCATGGCCACCTTGTTATTTCGAACGGGATATGTTCAAGGTGAAAAACAAACTATAGGCTACGCGACTGACCTTAGAGTGTCTTCAAACCGTAAAGCGATCTTAGGCTGGTCCCAACATTTTTTACCGGTTTTAGAACAAGAGCGGGAATCGCGTCGCTGCAAATATGTTTTTACCGTAGTTCCCCATGGACACAGGCAGGCTTACAACGCTTTTATCCGCCCCAGAAATGTAAGAAGAAATCTTCCGCGCTATTATCTGTTTCGTCATTTCGAAGTCATCGGACTTCATGGCGAGCTGCCCTTCGCCCCGGACCCACTGTCTGGATTAACTTATCGAAAAGCACGGGGCGCAGATCAAGAGGCCCTTTTTACTTATATCGCCAAAAAAAATCGCCATCGACCGATAAACTTTGCGAGTGCTGCAGACGAAGTTCAAAAAAACTTTGAGCGCTGGCCAAATCTGAAGATCGAAGACTTTTGGATGGCTTTAACAAAACAGGGTGAGATCGTAGGCTGTACGGCCCCTTGGAGTAGCGCCGGCTTTCAGGATCTGTATGCGGAAGATCTGGGTCCCAGGGCAAGAGCTTTTTCAGACACCTTAAGTTCGCTATCTTGGCTTGGACTCACTCGAAAGTTATTTTCAGGACCTGAACGCAAGCTCTCTCCGAAATTTTTAAGCTTTCTTCACGCAAACAATCCAGATGTCTTTCACTCACTGACCCAAACTCTCTTTCGCGAGACCTCGAAAAGGGATTTTATTTGCTACGCACAGTTCGAGAATGATCACCAACGCAAGCCCCTTCGCTCTCAAATTAGCTCGCATTTGAATTATGGACTTTATTGTATTCTGGCGCCCTATGACGAATTGCCCGACTTCTTGCGCTTGGGCTTTTCTGGCCCACCACCGGAACTCGAGCTCCCATTTCTTTAGACCAGAACAAAACCTTAAGAGGCCGTTGCTTTCAATTCTGAAAGACTCGACCAAAACCAACTTAACATTGGATCTAGATCGATGGACTCAAGAACTTGTGCTTCTTCCAGCACAGGGTCCATGTTCTTTCGATTGATCAAAACATTCCCAGGACCAATATTAATGAACCGCTCAACACCAAGATCTTCAACCAGATCCTTTGCAAGCTTCATAAAGTCCATTTCACAAGCCATGGCAGAAACGTAAGAGTCGGCTTCTTTTTTAAAGGCCGAATACTCGGTCAAAGACATTCCAGCTAAAATGGGAATCCCATCGCCTAAAATGCTTAAGGTTTGAGCCTTTTTTCCGTGAATGGCTTCACTCTTTTCGATGAGGTCTTCAAAAGACAATTCACCGTTAGCATACCTTAAAGCCGAATCTCCACTTGCCGTTCCAACGAAGAACTCAGGCATCGGATTTAATTTAAGGTAGCGATCTAATAAACCTATCTGAACCACACTCGCCACCAAAGTTTTTAAGCGAATATTCCCCATAAAAACGGAGTCGTCTGAAGTTAGAAAATTTAAAAAATCAAAGACCTCGGGCGTTGCGCAATCCCAAATTCGCTGCGCTTCGCGAAGTCGTCTTGAGACTTCCGGAATTCTGATGACATGTGTTCTTATATCTTGAAAATCGAGCGAATGTGCCCCGTTGAAGACGATAACGTCCTTCATATTCTCCCCCCTTAATGTTACCCCTAACATTTACCCCTTGAACAAAACCCCGAACTCGTACCCCTACGCGTCAGCTTCCCTCAAAGCTAACAATGAAAAATGCAGCAAATTGTGTGCCTTCAGTGAAGGTGGACCGATTTCACTCCACCACGAATCCAAAAGCAGCTCGCGAGATTATTCTGCAGAACGTCGAAGACGCGTGGATGAAATAATTTCTGCAGCGGTGAAAAACTGTAAGCCACTCGACTTCTGTCTGGAGATTTTCAAGCTCTCTCGACTGAGGTCGAGAACTTTGCGTAAATATCAGCACAAAAATCTTAACCCGGCAGGCAAAGTCATTTGAATCACTGAAAAAATCAATTTTTTAGTGCCCAAAATTCAATGCGCTTTGATAGACTTTTGATGATGAGTTTACTTCAGCGCGGCAGCGGGCTTTTTACATCATTGAAGTCTCGACCAGGCGGACGTCCACCTTTTGAAGGTGTGTACGTCTATCTGCTCGCTCTTTTAGCAGGCTATGCCATCGCAGACCTGAGTGTTCTTTCGATCCGCCCTTCGATGCTTCCAAGCCAAGCTCTTCCCGCAAAGCCGGATCAGTTTCGCCAGGGAAAGGTCTCGGCACTTCAGGATTATGATTCGATTCTAGCGCGCAATATTTTAAACTCCGATGGAAAGATCCCGCCCGCTTTGACTAAAGAAGGGGCCGAAGACGGGGCGCAAGAAACCGAAGGGCCGGCACAACTCTCTCAGCTTCCACTGGGCCTCGAAGGTACAATTGTTCACGCAAATCCCGCACGATCGCTGGCGACAATTAACAACCGGACAAAAAGTGAAATTAAAACCTTAAGCCCCGGCCAAGAGCTGGATCGAATTATCATGATTACTAAGGTTGAGCGAAGAAAGGTGACATTTAGAAATCTAAACAACAATCGACTTGAGTACATCGAGATTCCAAAGGATCAAAAAATCACCTTCGGTGCAAAGGCTCCTCAGGTGGGCGGTGGAGTTGAAATTCAAAAACGTGGTGAGTATGACTTTGTCGTCAGCCGCACTGAGATCAACAAGTATACTTCGGACCTGCCTTCAATTCTTCAACAGGCGAGAATGGTGCCCAACATCGTTCCAGGCTCAGGCGGAAAAGTTGATGGCTTTCGTTTTGTCACAATTCAACCCGGCAGTATTTATGAAAAGCTGGGATTTCGACCGATGGACGTCATTAAAGGTGTCAACGGCGAGCCGGTCAACAGCCCAACGAAGGCGATGGAATTGTATAATGCGCTGAAGACTGAAAACAGGATTGCTTTGGTCATTGAGCGCAACGGACGAGAAGAAAAATTTAGCTACGATGTGACAGAATAGGACTTACCAAGGAAGGTAAAAAATGAGGGCTTCAAAGTATTTAATCATTGGTCTTGCGATGAGCATGGTCCATCTTGAAAGTATGGCTCAGGCGCCAAGCCCAGGGGGAGCTGCTCCTGCCACCCCGGCCATTGATGAAAATCAAAAAGACGCCACCGGAAGCTTCGTTAGCAAAACAACCAAGGCTCGTTTTGCCGATGCTCAGCCTGAAGATATCACTGACGAAAATTTTCCAGATTTAATTGAAAGCTTTGACTATCCCAACGCAGATATTGCGGACGTCATTAAGGCCATCAGTGAATTGACGGGCCGAAACTTTATCGTGGACCCGCAAGTTCGAGGAAAAATCACGATTATCGCTCCCTCTCAAATCTCGGTTGCTGAAGCCTATCGAGCCTTCTTGTCCGCTTTAGCGATTAACGGAATGACCGTGGTCCCTTACGGAAAATTTTGGAAGATTAAAACGGCTCGAAATGCCCAAAGAGATAGTATTGAGACTTATTCAGGAGCTTATTTTCCAACCGCAGATCAGATGATCACTCGAATTATTAAACTAAAATATATCAGTGCGGATGAAGTGAACAAAAATCTTCGAATTTTACCTTCGAAGGATGGCGAAATGGTGCCCTACCCTCCCACCAATTCGATTATCATCTCTGATTATGGATCCAACATTGAACGAGTCATGAAGATTATCAATCAACTGGATGTTCCAGGCTTCGAAGAACAAATGGAAGTTGTGCGCATTCGTTATGCAAAGGCACGAGACATTGCAGATTTGATCACCAATATTATCAATAAGGGTGAAGGCGGCGCCTCGGGTGGTCGATTCGGAACAGCCGTCCCACGATTTCGCAGAGCCGGAACACCCGATGCTTCAAGTGGTGGCAGCGGATCAGAATCTTTTTCAGTGGTCCTTCCGGATGAACGCACGAACTCTATAATCGTTGTCGGAAACAAAGCCGGAATCGAAAAAATCCGCCGACTTGTCGGACAGCTTGATTTTAGATTGCGCCCAGAGGACCAGGGTGGAGTTTTTGTCTATTACGTACGCCATTCTGAATCCGAAAATATCGCCAATACCTTAAACGGAATTGCTTCTGAGTCAAAGAAAGCTCAAACCGCTCCCACAACTCCAAGTGCTGGGGCTCCGGCTTCAGGAGTTCAGGTGGGCCCCTCTTCTTCCGCGATTTTCGGAGGAGATGTTCGGGTGACCGCAGACAAAGCGACCAATAGTTTGATTATCACTGCCAGCCGACAAGATTATGAAGTGATCAAAAACCTGTTGGAAAAAATCGACAAGCCTAGAGATCAGGTTTTTGTCAAAGTCATCATCATGGAAATGCGAGTGGATACCAACACGCGCTGGGGTGTTGATGTTTACCAATTTGATAAGGGAAGCAATGGCGTCGGTCGAATTGGATTTCGCGGAAGTGATAGCTTAAACAACTTGCTAAATCCTGCGGGGGACCAAGGGGCGATCCTTGGCTTCGGAAGTGGTTCGACCTTTAAATTTACACCTCCTGGTGGGGCTGCGATTGAAATCCCCTCACTTGTTGGCTTAGTGAATTTTTTAAAGAAAAACTCTGGCGCAAATATCTTATCAACTCCTCAAATCATGGCTTTGGATAACGAAGAAGCCTTGATTGAGGTTGGTGAAAAAGTTCCGGTTGCGACAACAACTTCGACTGGCGCCAATGGTGTGACAACGAGCGGTGTTGACCGACAAGATGTCACAATTAAGCTAGAACTGACTCCGTATATCAGTCCCGATACAGATTCGGTCCAAATGAAGATTGACCAAAAAGTCGCTCAACTTTCTCCGGCCCAAGTTCAGGCCAGCGAGCTGGCTCAAAAAGCCGTCATCACGACGACCAGAAACATTAAGACCCAGATTGTGGTCAATAGCGGAGATACGGCAGTTCTTGGGGGCTTGATGTCTGACCGAGAAACTGAAACGGTCAGCAAGGTTCCCGTTCTTGGAGATATTCCAATTATTGGCTGGCTCTTTAAAGCCAAACAGGTCGAAAAACAAAAGACGAATCTTTTGGTATTCTTGACTCCTCGGATTATTCGCAATGCAGAAGACAGTGCTGGAATCTTAAATTCTAAGCTGAACGAGCGCATTGATTTTATCCAAAGAACAATGAGCGGACGTGATCCTCATGGAGAAATCATTGACCAACTTCCCCGCAAAGCGATGACCGAAGAATCTCCCGAAATCTTCAACGAAGAACCGGCGATTGAGTCCTTCTAGGCCTGTGCCTAGAAGCTCAATCTCGCGGAATTCTGATATAATTCATTTGTTTTTGGGCCTACCTCCGCTAGGATAAAGGTATGGCAGGCCTGAATTTCGACACATTAATTCTAAAAGGAACCAGCGTATCAGATGAACAGCTGAAGATCCTTTTAGCAACTCAAGTCCCCGATGGCCGAAGTCTTCACGAAATTTTGCATGGCGCGAACTGTTCAACTCCAGAAGAAGCTTTATCCGAACTATGCAAGTGGATCGAAGTCGACTTTATGAAGGAAATCCCGGTCGGCGATATTCCCGTTGATATTGTGCGAGATATTCCGATCAACTACGCAAAATCTCACCAAGTCCTGCCCTTTAAGACCGACTCGGACGAAGTCAAAGTTCTTACCAGCAATCCGATAAACTATAAGGCTTTCGAAGATCTTCGCGTTAAGTTTGGCAAAAAAGTTCACCCGATTGCTACGACCTCTGTGCGTATTCAGGACGCGATCAACCGGGTTTACGAAAAAAGTACGGCAGCTCTTGAGGGCTTAGACGATATCGAAAGTGAAGAGTACGACCTTGATGACCCGGTCATCGATCTTTTAGAGGCCGGTGATGACGAAGCTCCGGTTATTAAACTCGTCAATACTTTGCTCTTTCGTGCCGTTAAAGAAAAGGCCTCTGATATTCACGTTGAGCCCTATGAAAAAGACATGGCCATTCGCTTTCGAATCGACGGAATTTTATTTGATATATTTAAGCCGCCAAAAAAACTGCAAAACGCGATTACTTCTCGTATTAAAGTTATGGGAAATTTAAATATCGCCGAAAAACGCCTTCCTCAAGATGGTCGAATCCCATTAAAGCTTGCTGGTAAAGATATTGATGTTCGTTTAAGTAGCGTCCCGACCGCTTTTGGCGAGCGTCTGGTGATGCGTCTTCAAGATAGATCGAATGTGGTCCTTGAATTAGACCAATTGGGTTTTTCTAAAGACACTCTGGTTAAACTCGATTCTCTGTTGCAAAAGACCTATGGAATTGTTCTGGTCACTGGACCTACAGGAAGTGGAAAGTCCACGACTCTTTATGCGAGTCTTTCTAAGATCAACAGTATTGATAAAAATATCATCACAGTTGAAGATCCCGTCGAGCAACGAATTCATGGGATTGGGCAAATTCAAGTGAACTCCAAGATTGGACTCACCTTCGCAAATGGACTCCGCTCGATTTTGCGTCAAGATCCAAACATCATTATGATCGGAGAGATTCGAGATTTAGAGACCGCCGAGATTGCGATCAACGCTTCTTTAACGGGTCACTTGGTGCTTTCGACGATTCACACAAATGATTCTGCGGGCGTATTTCCCCGTTTAATCGATATGGGTTGCGAGCCTTTTCTAATTGCGACTTCACTATTAGCCGTGGCGGCGCAAAGACTTGTGCGTGTTCTATGCCCTCACTGTAAAGAAGCTTATATACCAACAGATATTGAGCTTAGAAGTTTAGAAATCACTCGAGAACAGGCGGATGGTGGCCAAATCTGCAGAGCGGTGGGCTGCAATGAGTGCAATCAAAAAGGCTATCTGGGGCGAACCATTATTCAAGAGATTTTAATGATCAACGACGACATCAGAACCTTAATTATGCAGCGCCAAGATGGTACGGCTATTAAAAAAGCCGCCGTACAAAACGGCATGATTCCCTTTCGAGACCATGGGATTCAAAAGGTCTTAAGTGGTATCACGACCATCGAAGAAGTTCTGACCAACACTCAGATGGATATGTAGGAGCGTGATCTATGCCCGTTTATGAGTACAGAGGCTTAAGTTCCTCTGGAAAAAATGTCCGCGGCACAATGGACGCCGACAGTATTCGCGGAGCCAAGGTCAAACTGAAAAAAGACGGCATTTTCGTCGTTGATATTAAAGATCGAACGAAGCAAGAACGAAACAAAGGCAAAGCTAAAAAAAACACCCGCCAAAAGGGAGTCAACGTCAATGAACTGTCGATGATGACCCGGCAGCTGGCGACTTTGCTGAAGGCCAACATCCCCCTGGTTGATGCGCTGGCTGCAGTTGCAGATCAAGTTGAAAACCCAACCTTGTCTGAAACGATTTCCGAGATTCGAAGTTCAGTCAATGAAGGGGGCGGATTTCACCGCGCCCTTGGCAAGTACCCCAAAATTTTTGATAAGATCTACGTCTCGATGTGTGAAGCCGGTGAAATGTCCGGAACTCTGGATGTGATTTTAATTCGCCTTGCTGAATTTACTGAAGCGCAATCTGAATTAACCGGAAAAGTGAAATCCGCTCTCCTTTACCCTCTTGTGATGTTTGTATTTACAGGGATTATGCTCGCGGTTTTATTTATTTTCGTTATTCCTAAGATCACTGAAGTTTTTGAGTCTTCTCCAGAGTTGACCCTTCCTTGGTATACGGTGGTCGTGATCGACTTTAGTGGATTTTTGGTGAACTACTGGCACATTCTTTTAGTCGGCCTTCTGGCGACTTATTTTATTTTTCGAAATTGGAAAAACACCCCCTCAGGACGTGCGCGCTGGGATGCAATCTATTTAAATCTTCCGGTAGTCGGAAAGTTAGCCCGACTGATTGCGGTCTCCAGATTCACGCGGACCCTGGCAACACTTTTAAACGGTGGCGTTCCGATGCTTACTGCGATGGGAATCGTGCGAAATGTTGTGGATAACGAAGTGCTGGCCGCCGCAATTGATATTGCCCGAGACAATATCAGTGAGGGGGAATCCATCTCTGGACCTTTAAAAAAATCAAAGCAGTTTCCACCGATTGTGATTCATATGATTAGCATTGGTGAAAAAACCGGCGAGCTGGAGAATATGCTGACTCAAGTCAGTGACTCTTATGATTTCCAAGTGAAGACTGCTGTCGATGGTCTAACCTCATTAATGGAGCCGGTCATGATTATCCTAATGGGTTGCGTTATTGGCATTATCGTTTTTGCGATTATGATTCCAATGTTTGAACTGTCCAATCTTGGCGGATAGGTGTAAGCTTTTAGCCTCGATGCTTGAGAGTTCCAGAGAGAGACAGATAGAGAGTGATAGATAAGGAGAAAGTGATGATTCGAAACAACAAAGGTATGACCCTTCTAGAGATTATGATTGTTCTTGTGATCTTGGGAAGTCTGGTTGGGATTTTAGCAGTTCAAGTGCAAAGTCGTTTAAAACGCGCTCGCATTAACCAAGCGAAGATTCAGATCGGTGAAATTGGAAAAGCATTGGACATGTATTACACGGATTGCGGCTCTTACCCCCCGACTGATGCGGGATTAATGGCCCTCGTTGAGCCTCAATCAAGCTGTTCAAACTGGGGACCGGACCCTTACATTAAGCGCGCTCCAAAAGACCCTTGGAATAATGAATTTGTTTATGAAACCACAGGTGGATCTTACACCTTGATCAGCCTAGGGGCCGATGGACGTATTGGCGGCGCTGCAGATGCTGCCGATATTTCGAGCGAGGATCTTTAGATCCTCATTTTTTAGTCTTACCACGGGCGGGAGGACCTTGTGAAATTCACAAATCAAAACTCCTCCTCCCAAGCGGGCTTCACCCTCATCGAAATTTTAGTCGTGCTTGCGATTATGGGCGGCTTGGTCGCCATGGCCATCTCTAGAGTCGACAATAAGAACAACGAAATTAAATCTGCCGTTCGGCGTTTTGCTTCAATTTCTAAAGAACTTCATTCGGCAGCCAAACTTCAAGGCGTGACCTTAAGACTGGCCATCAACTTAGGCGATGGTCGCGAGGACGGCAGCGAGCAATCTTTTTGGGTTGAAAGATCTAATTCTCAAGTGCTTTTGGCAAACCCAGATGAAGAAGAAACTAAAGAGGCCCCCGAAGAACATAAGACGGATAAAAAAGCATTTGAAAAGGATCAGCGCCTTAGCCGAAAAGAACAGGGTCTTCCGGGAGCATTAAGATTTGAAGATGTTGAAGTCGCTGGAGGAGAAGGGCCCATTGCGAGTGGGATGGCTTACATTTATTTTTTTCCCCAGGGCATGGTTCAGGAAGCTGCGATTCACCTAAAGGCCAGTGAAGACCTAAGATGGACCGTAAACTTTCATCCCTTAACTGGAAAGACCCATATCCTAACTTCTTACGTTACTCTTCAGGAGATTCAGTCCCAATGAAGTGGCGCGGAGGTTTTACTTTACTTGAAGTTTTAATTTCGATTTCAATCTTGGCCGGTGGGATTATTGTTGTCAGTAGCACTTGGTCTGGCAATCTGATGCGCATTCGAAAATCCAATCTATTTAATAGCGTTTCTTTTTTACTTGAAGGCAAAGTCGCCGAGATTGAAGCGAAATATCACGGCAAACCTTTGGAAGAGATTCCCGAAGAAGAAAGTGGCGACTTTGAAGGATTTCCGGATTATCGCTGGCAGATGAAAAGTGCAGAGCTTGAGATGCCGGATCTGACGGCTGTGATCATGGCTCAAAATGGAGGCACGGCCGATGAAACCATGCTGAGCATGGTGAAGCAGATGACCGAGTTGATCTCGAAATCAGTGAAAGAAGTTAAGGTTTCAGTATTTGTAAAGTCCGGCGCAAGAGAAGTCGAGTTTCATCTGACGACATACATGGTGGATTACAATAAAGAAATCTCGCTAGGACTTGGCCAATGACAAAGAACAGTGGATTCACCCTTCTTGAAGTTTTAATTGCCGTTGTGATCCTGGCTTTTATTTCAGTATTCACAGTTCAAAGTATTCAGCGCGCTCTTCGAGATAAAGCACGAATCACTCGAGACATCGATCGCCTGTCTGAAGTTCGTGGGGCCCTTAGAGTCATGGAGCGCGATATCAATATGGCCTTCAACTATCGGGATGCCAATATCGAGCTGTTCAATCAAGCACAAAAAGCGCGACAAAATAAGAAAGCCGGAGGCGGCACAAAAGATCCGGGTGGAAAAGCTCCGCCCCCGCCCCCCACTCCCCCGCCTCCTGGAACTGCCGAAGAGTTTGCTTTAAAAAAAGAAGTTCGCTTGACTCAATTTATCGGCACCGGAGAAGAACTTCATTTTACCTCGAGGAGTCACGTTCGTACCCATACAAACCAAATTGCTGGGGATCAGGCTGAGATCGGATACTCCGTGAAGAGTTGCAAAAGCCGTGGAAATTTGTCTGAGTCTAGCAACTGTCTATGGCGTAGGATCAACCCTTACATCGATGATAAAGTCGAAGAAGGTGGTGTTGAAACCGCTCTTTTAGAAAACGTCGTCACCTTCGAGCTTCGTTATTTAGGACCCGAAACCGAAGATTGGGTGACGGCTTGGAGCTCTGGAGAAGGTGCGGATGATTCCACGAGGGACAAATTCCCCCACGCTGTCGAAGTCACGATTGAAACCCAAAACACCAAAATCGCAAACTCAAAGGCGACCCGGATGACGATGGTTGCCGCCATTCGCAATCCAAATAATCCAAAACCACCACCAAAGACTGAGGGCGAGGCTGATGGCCCTGAATAATTTTTTTAAAAAACAAGCCAGAGTAAAAAATCAAAAGGGCGTAGCACTTTTAATCACTCTATTCGCGATGATGATGATGATCTTTGTGGCCATGGAAGTTTCTTATGATTCAAATGTCGAGTACGTTGTGGCGGCCCAACAAGTGAATCGACTCAAGGCTTACTATGCCGCTAAGTCTGGTGTTGAAATTAGCCTCTTAAGAATTATGATTTACAAAAAAGTCATGGGCAGTGTTGGGAAAAACTTGGGCGCAAATAGTGCGATGTTGGATCCCATCTGGCAGCTTCCTTTATCTTGGCCTCCAATGCTTCCAGATGAAATGTCCTCAGTCGATAAAGACGCCATTCAATCCGCAGTCTCTGAATCTAGCCTCGATGCCCAGTACCTTGCGACAATCGACAGCGAAGGGGGCCGCATCGATTTAAGCGATCTGGGTTCTCCGATTAAAAATCTTGCCGAAGCCACCCGGGCCCAGGTGTTAAAGGCCTTTGAATCCGAAATGGAGCAAAACGAAGAATTTGCCAAGAAGTATCGCGGACACAATTTTGAAGAGTTCGTAAATCATTTGATGGATTGGGTGGATGAAGATACCGAAAGCCGAAATGGTGGCGACGAGAGGTCTTATTATTCGGATATTCAAAATGATTTTATTCCACCAAATCAGCCTTTTAAGACGGTCGAAGAACTTCACATGGTCAGAGGAATGAACGAAGATTTTTTCGAAATTCTATCCCGAAGCTTTACGATCTATGGGACCAAAGGAATTAACGTCAATTATGCATCTCAAGAGGTCCTACGGGCGATGGATCCGACGATGACCGAAGAGGCCGTGCAAAAAATTGTTTCACGTCGAAGCAATCCCGCCGAAGGTGGTCCATTTGCGAGCGAAGACGATTTCTTAAATTTTGCTCAGTCTCAAGGCGTGAACCGGCAGTCTATCGAAGCTTCGAAAATTCCGATTCTGGTGGATCCCGAGTATAATTTTCGAATTCGGTCGACTGGAAAGTTTTCGAATGTTGTTCGAGAAATTACCGTGATCACCTATGACACTGAAAGTCTGACGCAGAAAATGGTGACTCTATTAGACAAACAAGATGCTGAAGCCAAAGGTGAAGATGGAAATCCCCCACCGGAGGAAGAAAAAAAGCCACCCGAAGGGGGCAGCCCTCCTCCGGGCGAAGGGACCAAACCCTCTCCCGCACCAAGTTCTAAGGGGCGTCCAACAGTTGTATTCTGGAGCGAAACTTAATTCCCGAAGTCTGGACTAGCCTCTCGTCGAGGCGCTGCAAGTTCTTGAATTGCAATACACTTTCCTGCACAATAAAGACCAAGGGTGGGTGCAAGTGAAGACAATTGGAATCGACATCGGTCGCTATAGCCTGAAGATTGCAGAAATCGAAGGTGGAAGTCGAACACCTCGCCTTGTCCGGTACCAAGAAGTTCCTCTTTCTGCGGATCCAAACAAAGACAAGCGTCTCGAGATTATCGAAATCCTCCGTGGAGTTGCCAGCGAGGATTCGGCCGAATCCACTCAATTTATTTTTGGTCTTAGACAAGAGCAAGTGGCCGTTCGAAATCGAGTTTTTCCCTTTAAAGAAAGATTTAAAATTTTAAAAAGTCTTGCCTTTGAGCTTGAAGATGACATCCCCTTTTCTCAGGACGATGCCATCTTTGATGCAAAATTAATCCGCTACCAGGGCAATCAAACCGAGGTCCTCGCACTCGCTGCACCCAACGAACATATTCAAGAAAGCTTAAGCTTGATCCATGACTGCGGCATTGAGCCCAGCATACTTAGCCTTGAGACCTTGGCGATTAACAATTTTTTTGAAAATTGGACAGCAAATCCTCCAGAGCGCCCAGCGAATTTTCAGTCCACCCCTGAAGCCACTCCTGCGGAGATTGTTATCGACATCGGCCACCGAGGCACAAATGTTCTAGCCTATAGCGATGGGGTTTTGATTGGAGTTCAGCATGTGGACTGGGGCGCTCTTCAAATCGCCGAGTCTATTGCGATTAAGTACAATTTGCATATCACTGAAGCCTTAAAAGAAGTTCAAAGAAAATCTTTTGTTCTGCTCACTCACGAATCGGCGAATAAAGATCAGGCTATTTTTAGCGATGTCATTAAAGAGTCGATGGATTATTTGTGTCACGAGCTTCGACTTCGGCTTTTAGAACTTCAAGCTACGACTCACACCCGCATCACATCAGCTCAGTTGATCGGTGGCGGTTCGCAAATTAAAAATCTTGGCGCTTATCTGACGCAAAAGCTTGAGATCCAAGTCAATCGATTGAAGTCTTTAGAGGGTCTGGGCCAAATTTATTGGGAAACTCGTCCGCAAAATGAACTGACCAGTCTGGTGGCGATTGGTTTAGCGATCGAGGGACACAAGAGAGCCAAGAATCCTGCAATTAATTTCTTACAAAACGAATTTGCAAAACAAAGCCAGGTCTTTGGACGTTTTGTCGAAAAGTGGGGACATAGTCTTCAGCTCTTGGCGGCTGCTTTCGTTTTGTTATTGATTTACGGTTTTATGAAAGAAAGTCTTTCGCTTGATCTTGCAAACCAATCCTCAGAAAGTTTGCGCAAACAGGCCGCAACTGTGGCCAACCTTTCTGGAACCAAAGCAAATCCAAGGGAAATCCGACGCTTTATTCAAAAAGCCGAGAACGACGAAAAGAATATGGCTTTGATCGAGAAGGTCACTCAAGTGAATTCTGCTTTAGATATTTTTAAGCAGATTAATAGTGTTGTTCCCAGAAAAGAGCAACTGGCACTGGACATCACTCGGTTGGTCGTTGAGAACTCGATGGTGCGAATTGAAGGCTATGTGAAGTCAAAGGCCCAAGTGGATGCGCTTAGTTTAGCTCTTCGTGGACTTTCTACCGACGGAAAAGTTCAAGGGCTTAGTAGTAATCTGCAAGCTAAAGCAGGACTTGAGGTTTTTAGTTTCGGATTTAACGTCAACCGAATTGAGGGTGAATAAAAATGGCCTTTGAGGGATTAAAAGACCAATTGAAGGATAAATGGTCAGAGCTCTCGGCCGAAGTCCAAGACAGCCCGCTGTTTAATACTTTGAAAGAAAAGTATCAGGAACTTCCTCCGCTGGGACAAAAAGGTGTTTTTTACGGATCTATTTTTTTACTCTTGTTTTTATTTTTTAGTCTGCCGCAAAGCCTGTTTTTTGATCCCGCCTCAAGTTTACTTGAAGAATTCGACACCAACAGAAAACTAAGCCAAGGACTTTTACGCGCAGGCCGAACCGGACAAACTGCAAGCGCCGTCCCTCCGGGCCCAAGCTTTGAAGAACTTCGCCCCCAAGTTTCTGGCTTGATTCAAAATATGGGGCTGCTACCTGAACAAATTGGGGAGACCTCGAGCCTTGCGGAAAATCCTGCAGGAAATCTTCTTCCTGCGGTGTTACGCCAAGTAGGTCTTCAAGTGCAGTTGAAGAAGTTAAATCTTAAACAGATCGTCGACATTGGTTACAGGCTTCAGGGGCTTCACCCGAGTGTAAAGCTTATGGGACTCGATATCTCCACAGCTCCAAGCGAAACTCATTATTACAATGTCAGCTTTAAATTAGTCAGCTTTATTCCTCCCTCGGCTCCTGGAGAAGGCTAGTGCTTGCTCAGGTGGTCGTTTTTTTCAGAAATATTTTGCGGTTTCATAAACTCAAAATTCTGTCCGTGTTCTTTTTTGCTCTTATCTTTTTTGTGTTGCTCTTTCCCTTTAACGATCTTTCGGATCTGGTCACACGAAAAGTTGCCGAGCAAACAAGAGATCAAGTTTTTCTTCAATTCGATCAACTCGGGTTTGATCTGTACCCTCAAATTGGATTGGGACTTGAGAATGTCTTAATCGAAACCGCGCAGTTTCCAGCAATTCGTGCAAAATATCTTTCATTGGCGCCCTCTATCACCGGTCTATTAAGCTTTAGACCCGGCTTCAATTTAAAAGGCCGAGGAATTTTTAAAGGAAATCTTGATCTCGATTTCAAAACCGGAGAAACCCTTGAATCCGAAGGACAAAAAACTTTTGTCGACCTAAAGGTGTCGGATCTCGACATCGCCCAACTGGGGCCCTTTTTAAAACTCCCACTTCAAACCAAAGGCCAAGGCCAAGCCCGAGTGGATTTCTTTTTCGACTCGGCCTTCGGAATTCAACCCGAAGGCGAATACCAAATCGGAATCAAAAATCTGCAATTGCTGTCTGGATCCATCCCCACCCAAATGGGTCCCATCGTCCTTCCCCAAATTAATCTAACAGACGTGATCCTGAACGGTCGCCTAGCCGGCGGAAAATTCGTCATAGAACAAGGCCAATTCGGCTCAGCTAAGGACCCCATCCAAGGAAAAATCAAAGGCCAAATCGACCTAAAATTCGAAAACACCAGAGCGGGCCTAAGCCCAATGTTCGGCCCCTACGACATCCGCATAGACATAAACATCGCGCAAGCCTCAGAAAAAGACCTAAGCCTCTTCCTCTTCCCCCTAGACAGCCAAAAAACCAAAACCCCAACCGGCTCCCGCTACCTAGTCCGAATCTCCGGCCCCAGCTTCCAATCCGTCCCCCGCATGGAAAAAATCAACTCCGTAGAATAAAGCGAGCGCCGCAAGCACAACAGAAGGCCTTAGGCAGCTTTTCTGGGGAGGGCCGCATCAATTTTTACGACCGGATTTGGACCTTGGATTGCAACCTCTCGAATATAGATCTCTTCTGTCTAAATATGCAGCCTAGCGGCGAAAATAATTCGATGCACGGACTTATGTTTTAAAGAAGAAATCAAATATGCTAGTCTCGATTCCCCTGCGGAGGTAAAAAATGAATAAAAAGCCACCTCGTTCTTCAGAGATTTTGGTCACTCAAAAGCTGCTTTTAAGTGTAAAGAGTGAGTTGAAAAGTGACATTACTTCCGTTGCCCTTGATGTAAAATCCCTTAGATCTGAGATGAGCTCCATTCGGTCAGAAGTGGATTCTCTTCGTTTTGAGATGAATTCCCGATTTGAGAAAATGGATTCAAAATTCGAAACACTTGCTGCCGCCATCCATCGCACAAATGCTCTTGTGGAAGAACAAAATTCACGAAACCGAATTGTCCTTGATGGTTACGATCAAATCTATCGCAGACAAGAAGAATACGAAAAACGCATTCAGGCCCTAGAAAACTGAACCCCGCCCCCTGTACCTATCTGTATTTCGCAATACAACTTCCCACCCCCACAACACGAGTGCCGAAGGCACGAGCCCCACTCACCACCCCCACCGCGAGTGCCGAAGGCACAAGCAAGTCCCCACCATTCTCAGTTGGAGCCCCGGGGTTTTAATTTACCTCGATCTAAGCTAGGAATATGTCCTGAAGCAAAAAGACTGAGGATGGAGGGGGAGGTTTTAAGTTTTTGCCTCCGAAGGGCGCTCTCGGCGAGCGGCGCGTATCCGGGTTGCGGCATGCCGAAGGCATGACGCAATCCGAAGACGCGCCGCACCCGCTCAGAGTCGCGCCCTTCGGAGGCAAAAACTTAAAACCTCACCCTCCCCTTCCCAGAAGCCCTTGCTGCACTGCTTTTCCGAAGCTTGAATCTTGAAACCCCCTCCAATCTCACCTATGCCTATTACCTTACTGAACTCAAAAAGGGGGCCTCGTGTCTGGAGTCAATAAAGTCATTTTGGTGGGTCGCTTAGGAACTGATCCAGAAGTTAAAACGATCTCTACAGGAAACACTGTCGCACGCCTTAGTCTTGCAACCAGCGAGCAGTGGACGGATAAAGAAGGTCAAAAACAAGAGCGCACCGAGTGGCACCGTGTTGTTGTTTGGGGAAAATTAGGTGAACTCTGTGGCCGTTATTTAAGCAAAGGCCGTCAAGTTTACGTCGAAGGACGTCTTCAAACTCGTTCATGGGAAGATCAACAAGGTCAGAAAAAATACACGACAGAAATCGTGGCCACAGCCGTTCAATTTCTTGGCGGAGCTTCTGGAGAAGCCGGAATGGGACAAGGCCGTAGCAGCGGTACAGGAAAAGATCAGCAGTTTGAGGAGTTCGGTCCCGAGCCTTCATTCGATAGCTCAGAAGAAATTCCTTTCTAAAATAATTTAGAAATTCTCTCCCACTTTAGACAACTTCAGTGGGAGAAATTTAAATGCCCCACCGATAATTTTTGCTCTCTGGACTTCTTTAAAGAAATCAAGTGTCCCACCCGGCAAAGTTAGTTACACTGTTTAGGATGAAATCGATTAAAATCCTATTCGTCTTATTTTTTTGTCAGCTTGGATTTACTGGCTGTGCTTTGTATCAGTCCGAAGCTCGAAAAAAACTTGAGAAAGAGGGCTTAGAGTTTGCGGCAGGTGGCGCCCTTTTTGAATTGTCTGAACAGATCCCCTCGGGAACCTGTGGAAGCCTAAGAAATCTTCCAGATTTTATTTCGACTCCTGAAACTTTAGAATCCCGACAATTAAGAAATGGCTATGACATTTTCGTATTAGCAGAACATGAAAAACGTATGCTTTTAGTCAGCCTCGAAAGAAACCTCGAACTTTATGATCTTTGTCTGTTTTCCTACCCCTCCAAACAACAACAAATTGAAGCTTTAGAAGAAGATTTTAACTGGTCTAAGACACAACTTTAAGCATTCCGGTCCAGGGCTACTGGACTTACATCCAAGAGCAGCGTCCGAATTATTGAATTCATTCAGCATTCCTTTGCATCGCAATCGAGTTCTCACCTAAAATAAGTCTAAAGAGCGTCTGCGAAAAGGAGACCCACCTATGATTCGGCTTAAAACAACTCTGCTCAAAACACTGGCCTTGGCCTCCTTCTTCACGCTTTTTATTTTTGCATCTTCTGGTGAGGCCGCCACGGTTACTCAAGTCAAAGGCAAGAGTGTTTTGATTAATCTTCAAGGAGATCAAATCAAAGCGGGCGACCTGATGGTCGTCGTTGATGCTGCCGGAAAGACTCGTGGAATTGTAAAGGTTCGCAGAGTTTCAGGAAACCGCGCCATTGCCGTTCTTGGCAAAGGCCGAGCGCAAGCCGGCTGGATGCTTCAGGCTCGCGGGGCTGCTAAGAAGTCTTCAACTGCGGCTAAGGCCGCACCCTCTCAAAAATCTGGCTCTCAAACCAGCGCAAGCTCTCAAAGCTATTGGGGAACGCTCTTTGGTCTTGGAATGAATAGCCTGACCGTTGATCAAGTGAATGCCTCAGGCGTTGCCACCGGCGAGTCCGTAGCCCTTAAGGGGATGGGATTTTCTGCAAAAGCCTTTTACGACTACAATATCTTCACCAGTTTTTGGTTTCGAGGAATGACAGGACTTGAGCAGCTGAATGCCTCAGGAAATCGACCCTCAGATTCGGTTTCTTTAAAACAAGATATTATGTATTTAACTTTTGATCTTTGGGGCCGCTTTGTGTTTTCGACTTCTAATATTAGACCCTGGGTCGGTGGCGGATTCTCGATTATGTTTCCAGCATCAAAAAGCGGAACGGCATTAGAAAGTGCCAGTATTACGAATACCAGCCTAATGTCCTTCGGAGTTGGACTGGATTATTTTAGGTCAGGGAATTTCTTTATCCCAATTTCTTTGGAATACGGACTTTATCCAGAATCTGAAAGAGTGTCGGCGAACACAATCGCTTTTCGGGCGGGTCTTGGCTGGTCCTTATGAGTGGGTCATTCGGGTGACCCCGATAATCCCCTTCAATCGTCCTAGGGCCAACATCACCTGAGACAATTGTTCGGTATCTCGAACACTGACATCAAAAATACAAACCGCCTTAAGATCCTTTGTGGCTCGCGCAGAGGCATTATGAATATTCACACCATGACTCGTAAATATCTCGGACATATTCTTTAGCATTCCCGGAACATCATGACTGAGGACTCTGACTCGAACCAGTCGCCCAACATCTGCAGATTTGTTTTGGTTCCACTCCACTTCAACCCTTCTGTCCTGATCCATCTCGAAGGCTTTTTCACAGTCCGCACGATGAATCGTAATCCCTCGGCCCAGTGTAATAAAGCCGATCACAGGGTCTCCAGGAATGGGCGAACAACACTTTGCAAAACGAACAAGAACATCATCCATTCCATCAACTTTAATCAAAGAGGCGGATTTTTTAGTTCGACTGATCGCCGACTTAAAGGCTTTTTGCAAAAAGCTCGCTTCATTTTCGGCTATATTTTCAGTCTTGGTTTGTCCAGAAGGCACAAGAGCCTCGAGGATCAGTTGTGGAGTGATCGTTCCAAATCCCACCTTCACAAATAAATCTTCGTCCGTTGCGCAGCCATGATCTTTTAAAAATTTCTCGTAAATGGGGCCATGAAATGCCTTTTGATAGCCCATCCCCACTTTTCTAAAGCTTTTCTCAAGCATCTCGCGCCCCAGGTCCAAGGCGCGCTTTCTTTGCTCTACTTTAATAAAGGCTCTAATTTTAGATTTAGCGCGTGTGGTGACACAAAACTTTAACCAATCTTTAGATGGAGTCTGATTTTTAGAAGTAATGATCTCTACAGTATCCCCACTTTGCAGAACATACTTTAAAGTCACAATACGTCCATTCACGCGGGCCGCAACAATTCGGCTTCCGACATCCGTGTGAATCGAGTAGGCAAAATCAATCGGCGTTGCCCCATCTGGAAATTCTCGGACTTCTCCTTTTGGCGTAAACACATAAACTTCTGAATCAAACAAATCTGTTTTAATATTTTCTAAAAACTCATCCGGACTATGGGTTTGTTGATGAAGAGAGATAATTTCTCTAAGCCAGTTGAAACGATCCATTGCTTCAGGATCGATATAATCCCCGCTATTGCGCGAGACCTCTTTGTACTTCCAGTGGGCCGCAATCCCGCGCTCGGCAACCAGATCCATTTCGTGAGTTCGAATTTGAATTTCAATCCGCTCGGCCCCAGGACCGATCACGGTGGTGTGAAGACTCTGATAGTTATTATTCTTAGGCATCGCAATAAAGTCTTTAAAGCGACCGGGAATAGGCTTCCACAAAGAATGCACAATCCCCAATATTTCGTAGCACTCTGGCATGCTCGAAACACAAACTCGAAAGGCAAGAACATCGTAGACCTGCTCATAGTCGATATTTCGCGTTTCCATTTTTTTGTAAATCGAATACAAATGCTTCGGGCGGCCGGCGACAAGGACTTCGGCCTTAGAGCGCTTCTCGATTTCGGTGTTTAAGATGCGCTTGACCTCTTCGATGTACTTCTCGCGCTCTTTTTTCTTTTTCTGGATTTTTTGAGCCAATCCGTAATAGATATCTGGCTTTAAATAGCGAAAGCTTAAGTCCTCAAACTCGATCTTCATGGAACTAATCCCAAGCCGACCCGCAAGGGGCGCGTAGATATCCAGGGTCTCTTGAGCGATGCGCGCTTGCTTCTCGTAGGGCATATGATTCAGCGTGCGCATATTATGAAGTCGATCTGCAAGCTTCACTAAAACCACACGCACGTCTTTTCCCATCGCCACAATCATCTTGCGAATATTTTCGCCCTGCTTTTCGTGAGTGTGCCGAAAGGTCATTCGCGAAATCTTAGTCACTCCATCCACAAGATGGGCGACCACGGGACCGAAGTTTTTCTCAATGTCAGGCAAGGTCACTTCTGTGTCTTCGACGGTGTCATGAAGAAGACCCGTCGCAATGGTCGCAAGATCGAGCTTGAGTTCAGCCAAAATAGCGGCAACTCCAAGAGGGTGAAAGATATAGGGTTCACCACTGCGACGAATTTGACCCGCATGGGCTTTTTCTGAAAGATCAAAGGCCTTGTCGATTAAACTGAGGTCTGCAGCGGGTGGCATGTAGGAACGGATTAATTCTAAAAGATCTTCCAAGGATTGGGGGGATAGGTCTCGGATAATCTCGTCGGCGGGTGCCTCACTCATGCCTTGATGTCCTTTAGTTCTTATCCTAACGGAACTTCTGGGGATAAACTAGAGCCGTCCCTTAGAATTCGGCGATAAAAGGATCTGTCTCCTACAGCTGAAGGCAAGGACTACGTCTCCTATTGAAACAATAGGATAAGCCTTTCACTGAATTCGAAGCACATCTTTGAAATAAGAAAATGGGACTAGCGAGAAAGATCCTCGATAATCTGAGTCTCGTAAGGGACATCGCCAGAGTCATAATAAACATGGCCCGCGGCGACTTCTCTTAAGGCGGTCACAACTTGCTTATTTCCACGGCCAGTCACGGTTGGCGTATCGCCCTTCATGATTTGTTTTGCGCGTTTAGCGACCAAAACAACTAATGCAAAGCGATTTTGAACTTTTGAGAGAGAATCTTCAACCGTTACGCGTGCCACCAAATAGCTCCTTGTGCCAAGAGTCAGAAGCCCATGAAACTATCGGCTTCTTAGCAATTCTTCAATCAATTTCTTAAGGCTTTCATAGGCTCCTTCAAGGTCGTCATTAACCAGTTGATGGTCAAAGTCATTGGCCTGAAGGATCTCTTTTTGCGCATTGGCCATCCGAAGCTCTAGATCTTTGGTTTTTCCAGCATCCCGAGCGGCCAATCTCTGACGCAGCTTGTCTATAGAGGGCGGAAGGATAAAGACGGTCAAAGCTTGGGGGTATTTGGCCTTAAAGGTCTTCGCCCCCTGGGGATCGACGTCCATAATCACAGTCTTGCCTTCGTCCCAAAACCCTTGAATCTGGCTACCGGGAGTGCCGTAGAGCTGATCGTGGACCGCCGCCCACTCCACAAAAAAATTCTCATCAATAAGCTTTAAAAAAGTCTCGCGAGTAACAAAGTGATAGGGCGCACCTTCTCGCTCGCCGGCTCTCATCGCACGAGTTGTATAAGTGACCGTATCCCGAAGCTCTGGGAAGTCTACAATCGCTCGATCCAACAATGTCGACTTGCCGGCCCCGCTGGGACCCACAAGAATAACCATCGCATTCTTCATTCGATATTTTGCACCTGTTCCCTAATCTTCTCCACCAGACTTTTGGCATCAACCACGACCGCGGTCAACTCGGCCTGAATAGACTTCGACCCGATCGTATTCACTTCACGTAAAAGCTCTTGAGTATAAAAATCCATCTTTTTACCCTGGCTCTCTTGACCTTTAATCAGCTGAAGAAAATTTTTAATATGGGTTCTTAAGCGCGTGATCTCTTCGGCAATATCGGATCGATCGAGGTAAAAAACGACCTCTTGGGCCAGGCGATGAGAGTCCACTTCGTGGGACTCTGAAAGCCTTCGAACCCGCTCTTCGATTCGGTTTTGAAGACCCGCTTGCAGACTTTTGGAATGGCTCTCGATCTCATTTAAGCGATCCTCAAGAGACTTCAAAAGCTTCAAAAGCTCTTTCTGCAGACTCTTTCCTTCTTGAATCCGGGCTTCAAGGCAAGTCTTGGCCGCTTGCTTTAAAACTTTCAACAAAGCTGCTTTTTCTGGCGCAGCAAAATCCATCGCATGGTCAAGCTGGATCACTTCGCTAAGAGTCGCTAAAGTTTGCGCCTCGAGGTTAAGCTTGGCTCCTGTTTGTTTCGAAATTTTCTGCAGGGCCTGAGTCCACTGCTTTAAGGCGTCTTCTTGAACTTGCACTCGAAGTTTTTTATGCCCCGAGCTGGGGCGCCTAGAAATGGTCACGTCGACACAGCCTCTAGCGAAAAACTCTGTCAAAGCATCCTTAATATCTTTTTCGAAGGGAAGATGCTCTTTAGGCAGATGAAGGCGCTGATCGAGGTAACGACTGTTGATTGAGCGAATGGTAATTTCTAGTTCGACGTCCCCTGCTTTTGCGCGGGCCGAGCCGAAGCCGGTCATGCTCTTCATAGACTCTTCTTTTAAAAAAGTTACCCATTATGAATAAGCCCTTAGGTCCGAGTCAAGAAGAGAGGCTTTTTCTGATAAACTCTTGGGCTTTTTGCTTGTCATTGAGAGGGTGAAACCAATGAATGTCAGGATCTCGTTTAAACCAAGTCTTCTGCTTTTTTGCGAGCTTCATCGTGGCCATGCTGATCTCATCAATCAGGTCAGATTTTTTGATTTCTCCTCGCAAAAAGGCCCTCACTTCTTTGTAGCCCACACTATTTAGAGGGCTCCAAGTGTCCAAACCCTTCTTCAACAGACCTTCGACCTCCTCAATTAGACCCTGTTTCAGCATAGAGTCTGCCCGGCTCCGGACAAGGGGTAAAAGCTCAGAGCGCTCTAGCACAAGCCCCATTTTTGAGGTGGCCCAAGGGAATTCACTTTTGCCTTTCTCTTCGAACTTCTTTTGAATTTGAGTGATATTTCCTCCACCCATGCGAAGGACTGCCAGAGCCCTTTGAATTCGATAAGAGTCCTTGGAGCTAATTTTTTGGGCATACTGTGGATCTTTTTCGAGCAGCTCTTCGTACAAATGCTGTAATCCCGACTCCCGAAGCTCGGTCTCAAGACCTAATGCCACCTCGGGAGGAGTCTTCGGCATTTCATACATTCCTTTTTCTAAGGCCTGAATATAAAAGCCACTGCCCCCAACGCCAATCAAAGGGCGCTCTTTTAATCTTTCGGTCAACAGCGGTTTTGCCGCTCGGGCAAAATCTGCAGCCGTCCAAAGTAGGCCCTCAGAAACCACATCAAAAAGGTGATGAGGCAGACTTTGCCTTTCAGAAAGCGGCGGCTTCGAGGTCCCAATATCAAGGGATTTATAAACTTGTAGACTATCTAAATTTAAGATCTCGGCATTTAGCTCTTCAGCGCCTTCAAAGGCAAAGCGTGATTTACCGCAAGCCGTGGGCCCAAGGACCATTAATAAAGGAAAAGACTTTGAGTTCACAGTCACGACTAAAGAATCCGTCCAAAATCACGCTCCAGGCGAGCAAATGGGTATTCGACAAAGACCGGACGCCCGTGGGGGCAAAAACTTGAAAATGCATACTGATCCATTTGCTCAAGCAAACTTTTCATCTCTTCATAACTTAAGGCTTGTCCGGCTCGTACGACCGAATGACAAGCAAGACTAGCACAAATATCAGAGACCGAGTTTTCCAAAGCAAAACTTCCGCCCTGTTCGACCAAATCCTGTCCCAGTTTTAGCAAAGCTTTATGCAGTGCTGTCTCTTTTAAAAGGCTTGGGGCTGCTCGAACTCCAAGGCTCTCGGCCCCGAGTTGTTCGATGAATACACCAAGTCGCTCAAGCTCTTTAGAAAGACTTAAAATGGCCTGAACTTCTTCAGCCGGAAAATCCAGCGCTAGGGGCATTAGATAATTTTGCACTTCAAGACCAAGGCCCTTCTTCCAAGCCGCCATCAAGGATTCGTAGGCGACACGCTCGTGAGCCGCGTGCTGATCAACGAACACCAAGGCCTTTGAACTTTGAGTTACAATATAAGTCAAATCCGCTTGACCCAGGATTTGCAAAGAGGCCCAGCGCACACTTGTCATCGGTTTTTCGGTCAGGCCCTTAGAAGATCCACTTTCTAAATTTCGCTTCAATTCGGGATCCAAATCGCTGGCAAAAGCATTCGCAGAAGAAAAGCTCATCGCAGAATCAGACCGCGGAGAATAGGTCCCTAGTTGATCTCTGACCTCAGAGGTCCCGAAGTTGAATTCCTTCTTTTGAAACTGGACAGACTTAAATTCTGGAGCGACAAAAGATGCGGTCATTGTATCGGATTCCGCACCAGTAGAATCCACTTCTAACTTAAATTCTTGAGATGCCGAGGCCCCATTTAATGACTTTGTCATTTTGCTTAACCATGGAGCCTCTTCAAGCGGTCCTCGAATGGCTCTTAGAACTGCACGAAAGGCCTTCGAAGGCTCACGAAATTTAACCTGAGACTTCGTCGGATGAATATTCACGTCCACATCTTCTGGGTCACACTCTAAAAAAATAGCCGCAACTGGAAATTCCCCATGCATCAATAGACTTCGGTAGGCCTCCATAATCGCCGCCTGAAGTCCCCGATCCTGCACCCAACGCCCCTGAACAAAAATCCAAATTTGTTTTGAATTTTTAACTGTTTGATTGGGCGGGCTGACTAGGGCTCGGACTTTAAATCCGTCAAGAATTGAATGCCCCTCAATCAACGACTCCTGATTTAAAACTTCACGCGCTCGCTCGAGGGCGTCTTCTTTTGCCGGCCAGAAAAACAAGAGTTCGCCGCGACTCTTTAATCGAAACTCAACTTGGGGATTTGCCAGTGCGAGAGCGCGAAAGACGTTTTTAATTTGGGTCAATTCTGCCGCATCGGACTTCATAAACTTAAGGCGCGCAGGAACATTCGCAAACAAGTCTATAATTTCAAGACTGGTCCCTTGTTCCCCGCCGACCTGTTCAAGAGGGCGAAGCTCGCCAAAATGACTGACCACACGAAATGCCTCGGAAGATTCTTTTGTTCTCGAAGTCAGACTTAAACTTGAAACCGCGGCAATACTTGCAAGGGCCTCTCCCCGAAAACCAAATGACTTCAGCGCCCACAGATCCGAAGATAATGAAATCTTGCTGGTGGCATGACGAGCGAGAGCAAGACCCAGTTCATCTTTTGCAATCCCACTGCCATTATCTCGGACTAAGACATTTCGTCCACCATGGTCCACATCAACTTCAATCTGAGTGGCCTTAGCATCAAGACTGTTTTCGATAAGCTCTTTGACCAAATGGGCTGGACGCTCGACGACCTCACCGGCCGCGATTTGGTTGACAACTTCAGAGCTTAGAAGACGAATAGACATCCTGCTGCTATAGCCCGTGCAACTTGGGCTGTCTAGCTTGAAAAGACTTGAATTTTTGGGGTCTAATACTGGCGTTGTAGGCTTAAACCATAGCCAGGATAGGCTGTTTTTTCGTAGTAATATTTTATGTCGGCTCGCAGAATCCAATCATTAAAACGCTGCCCATATCCGAGCCCTCCCGCCAAGCCGACCCTCAGTTCTTGGCTATCGAAAGTCGTATTTCGCACCAGAACATTGAATTTGGTGTAGGTCCACATTAGGCCGAGACCATAATAGAGCAATCCATTCGTGGTTTCTAAGGCCGGTAGAATCGGCATAAAATCCCCATGGAAAAAAAAGCCGGAGGGTGGAGCCGAGGCAAAGCTTAAATAATATCCTGGCACCGTCGGAGAGAACTGAATATTTAAATCAAAGGGTGGCCCATCAAAAAGAACTCCTGGGCCGGTCATGCGAAATCCAAACATGGTGACATTGTCTTTTAGGGTTTGCCCAGAGAATTTCTCTGAGAAGGATAAAATCCCCAAATGCCCCCCAAGATAGCGGGTCAAATAGATGGAGGGCCGATTTGCTTTTCGATCCGCCACTTCGGTTTTGGCTTTCTGAAACTCGGGGTTTGTTACTTTTTCATCGGTTCGATATTTCGACTGGCTAAATTCAGGAATGACATCGACATCTGCGATGTATCCCATCTTTCCAGCGGGGGTTCTGATGCGAAAAAAGATTCCGAGTCCCCCAATCCCTTGGGCACTCTTTTTTGAAATCACCACTTTTTGACCGGCTTTTAAATAATCGATAACCGGAGCGTCAAAATTTGGCTGTTGGTAAACAGCGGCGCCTTCAGTTTGAACTAAGGCATTCTGCGCAGGAGTCCGCGCTCTGCTTGGAGTGGCCCTGGATGGTTTTGAAATCGCTTTGGCTTTGGCCTTAGTCTTCGTCTTCGATTTAACAGCCGGATTAGCTTGTGCATACACAGAGCTCAGCTCAGACAAAAAACAAAATGCCGGTATTAGCAGACAGAAAAGAGGGGCAAACCTAAACTTGAAAACGGATCTGCCAAACACGATACAAAGCCTCTAATACAATTCGAGAGGACATTTTACTTTGCCCCACCCGTCGATCTTCGAAAACAATCGGAACTTCTTTGCACTGAAAGCCTTTCTTCAAAGCGCGGTATTTCAGCTCGATTTGGAAACTGTAACCTTCAGAGCGCACTTGGTCTAAACCCATTCCCATCAATACTTCTCTGCGCCAAGCATTAAATCCTCCAGTCCAGTCTTTAAGGTGGTACCTAAGGATTCCTCGAGTATAAAGGCTGCCTCCACGGCTAATGACCTTTCGTCCAAGGCCCCAGTTCACTGTTTTTCCTTCGGGCACCCAGCGTGAGCCCACGACGAAGTCACAGGTTTTTAAAGCTTGAAGGATTTTTTCAAGGTCGATCGAACGGTGAGAAAAATCCGCATCCATTTCGACTAAAGCCTCATAGCCCTTCTCGAGCCCCCAAGCAAAACCTGACAAATAGGCTTTTCCCAAACCTTGCTTTTTTTCTCGCAACAAAAGATGGAGATTTGGGATTGAATTTTTCATTTGAAGGACAAGATCCGCAGTCCCATCGGGAGAGCTGTCATCCACAACCAGAATATCCACTTGAGGATTTCGATCTAATATCGCGGGAACGATGGCTTGAATATTCTCGCGCTCGTTGTAGGTCGGAATGATAACCAGACTTTTCATTGTTTAGTCTCACCTTTGTCGCTGTCTGCAATAATCAAGGACCGAGACTAGCACAGGGCTGTCCTTGGTGGCGAGCAAGAATTGGGGGGCAGAGCCCTAAATTGATCGGCTCAAGATATTTTTGGAAGGGGGCTGAGGGGCCTTCTGGGGCAGTTTCTCTCGAGGAGATGCGGCATGGGGCTTTGCCCGCTTTTGAGGCTGACGCGCCTTCAGAAGACTCCAGAGAGGGGATTTTGAAAATATAAAGCGGGGGTCCGACTGTCGCCCCTCAAAAAAGAGTTTGACCCGAAGGGCCGCGCTTTCGGGATTTTTTAAATAAAGAACCGGGTCAAATCCGCAATGAGGACAACTTAAACCAAGTCGCCAACGAACTTGCACAAAAATTTCTGCCAGCATTAAACTCAAAGAAAAAATCACGATCAATCGAGGATCAAAGCCTTGCCAGAAAATCAACGAGACCAACACTGAAGCCAAGACCGAAAGCAGGACATTCGTCCAGTCAATATGCTTCTTTTTATAAAGACTTCGCTGTGATTTACAAAATGCGCAGTAACAATTTTCTGATTTCGCCATTTGCTAGACCTCTTAATCTTATTTTGCCTGGCCTTTGGGGATTATGAAAGACGAGTTTTTTTGAATCCTCAATTTTTTTTGCTACACTGTTATTATGAAACAAAAAATTGTCCTCCTTTTAATAAGTCTTATGTCCTTCAACCTCCTTGCTCAAGTCGAAGAGGATCATATCAGTTACGAGGGAATTCTCTCTGAACTGAGTGCCAGCAATCGATCCACTTTCGCTCCGGTCAGCGAAGACCCATTTTCTAGTCTTCTTATTCATGGGGGCTTAGGACTTGTTTCTTCCTATGTCAGTGTCGCCCCATCCGGAGGCAAATCCTACGCAGGTCTTTTGACTGGAGTGGAGGCTTCATTTGGAATAGATCTGTTCTCACGCACCTGGCTTGCGGAAGGAAGTCTAAGATCCTTCGGCAATGAAAACTTCGCCAAAGATCTTAAAGTGGGCCTTCGCGAATTTGATCTCAAATTAGTGTACCGAAATCCAATCAGCTCTAAATTAATGGCTCGATTCGGCGGGGGACTTTCTGCCAGATACTTGGATGTCGCCGGCCCTGCAATTCAGAATGGTGGCTTCGTTCAAACGACTCCCACCTCGGTTCTGACGACGGGCCTTCATGCCTATTTATCGCGAGCCATAAGTATAGGGGCGGATGTGTCTTATCGAAGTCCCTTAATTGATGAAACTTTGGAGAGAGCCTCTGTTGACGGCACTTTAAAACTCGACGCGCATTTTTAGGAAGCTCTTAAAATGTTTTTGGCCGCTTCCATTTTAGCTGTTTTTGTTGTCGGCCTAGCCCTTTTCGGAAACTGGCATCGAAGCCAAAAACGCCCTACCTTCGCACTTCAGAACAATTGCCTCTTGACCAACCACCCTTTAGTTTTTGTCAGTGGCGAGCGCAGTTTGTTTTACTTTGTAAACTATTGGAATTGGATTCCTGAGGCCTTAAGAAATCATGGTTACGAAGTTTTTGAGATTCGCCTCCCATGGAAGCTCAAAGCCCGAAAAAAGGCCCTTCTTCAATTTCTAAAGCATTGCGAAGATCAAGGGCGTAAGATTCATCTGGTGACGGACTTCACCAACCAGGGCATTTTAGATCAACTTCAAGAATCTCAATTAACAGCGACACAATCCATCAGCCTGATAAAAGCCGAAGAAAATTTAGGCCCAAGCAAAATCCAGGTGGAGGACCTTAAGCCAAAGTCTCGAGCCTATCGGCTTGTAGAGCTTAAAAAATCTGATATCGAAATTCGACCTAAACCAATTGACTGGATCTGCCTTGCATTTCACTGTCTGTCTCGTACTTCTGTCAATATTCAGGATCTGTTTATCCTTGGATTCGCCAGTCCTCCAAAAAACTCCCGCCTTTTTAAGGAATACCTTAAACTTTCTATCGACCTCGCAGAAGGAGATTTGACTTCTCGCGCTGAATAAAACAAGCTGCAAGAACTGCAACAAGGAATGAGCTCGATGAAAATCAACCGGTCGGTACTTAAAGCGGAAATTAAAGATTCATTCTTTACCCTGCTGCAGTTCTTAAGAAATCCAATTAGTGAAATGCAAAAGTTGCCTGAGTGGGAGTGGCCGAAGATGCTACTTCTTCTGGCCGCAATGGCCTCGATTTGTGGAGCCATTGCTGGAGTCGTCTCTGGGAATCTCTTTGATATATTCACTCGTCCAATTATTTTACCGATCTCCTCGGTCGTCATGACCGGTATTGCCTCGGGTTTTTTCTATTATGTTTTTAAATTTTTCTTTCAACGAGAAGTCTCTTATCAAAAGCTCTACACCAATTTGATCTTCGCCAGCATTCCGGCGCACATTTTAGTAATCCTGGATCATTTCTTACGCCCGGCAAGTTTAATTGGATTGGCCGCCGGAGGAATCCTACTGACTGTGGGATTTTCTGCCAACTTTGGATTGGACCGAAAAAAAGTCGGCCGCCTTATGGGCGCGATGTTTGGCATCTACTTAGTATTTTGGATTTTTAGCTCAATCAACTTAGGCAAAAGTCACAGGGAATACCGCCAAAAAGCAACACCAGAGAGTCTTGAGATCTTAGAAAGAGAACTCCGCGAGTAGTCAAACAAGTGCGCACCTCAGAACCTGATGACTTCTCCCACACCCTTTCAGTCCGGCAGTTTAAATTAAGCCGGTGCTGCCAAAGCCGGCTTCGCCTCGCTTTGTTTCGCTAAGCTCATCTACTAGCTGAAGTTCGGCTTGAACAACTGGGCAAATCACAAGTTGAGCGATACGCTCTTGATCTTGAATCACGAAGGGCTTTTGACCCAGATTAATCACAATGATTTTTACTTCGCCTCGGTAATCCGCATCGACAGTTCCGGGAGTATTTAAAAGAGTCAGTCCCTCTTTGATCGCAAGCCCACTTCGAGGACGCACTTGCATTTCAAAACCCGCGGGCACCGCAAAGCTTAGGCCCGTTGGGATTAAAGTTCTTTCACCTGGCATCAAGGTCAATGCTGCATCTAAGCAGGCGCGGACATCGATTCCGCTAGCCCAGGCGGTTTGATATTTCGGAAGCTCCCCTTTAAAGTGAGCAAGCTTTTTAACCTCGAGCGATACTTTATAAAATTCAGACATATTCTCCTCCCTTTAAACGTCAGCAGAATCAAGAATCGACTGGGCCAATTTGGGCTCGATGTCGCCGGCCACCACTAGCCCTAAATTGTCGTCTTTAAAATACTTATCTAAAAAGGCCTGGATCGAATCTAAACTCATGCCCTCGATCAAATCAATAATCTCTTCTACCGGGCGGTAGCGTTTAAAAATCATTTCGTTAATGCCAAGCGAATTCATTCGGTTTTCCATATCATCCGCACCCAGTAAAATCTGACCCTTTACTTGAGTCTTAAAAAGTTTTAGCTCTTCTTTTTTAAGTCCCTTTTTCCTTAAAGACTGAAGCTCTTTAAAAATAAGCTCTACGACTTTGTGAGCTGTTTTTGGAGCGGCTCCAGCATAAATCTGGATCAAACCCGAATCCGTAAAAGCATGCTGATAACTATAAATCGAGTAAACAAGGCCCCGATCCTCTCTGACTTTTTGATAAAGTCTTGAAGTCATACCACCGCCAAGTACAGCGTTTACGATATAAGCTTCAAAACGCTCTTCATCCTGAAAGCTGCTGGATCCATGACCGACTAAAAGATGAACTTGCTCACTGGGTCGTTTGATAAAATGCCGAAAGGATCCAAGCTTCGGCGTGTTTGTTTTCACATTGGGCGCCTTAAGCTTCTTTTTACCTAGCGACTTTTCAACGACTTCAACGACCTTGTGATGCTCTACATCGCCGGCCACACTTAAGATTAAATTTGAGCCCTGATAGTGATCTTTATAATATTGAAAAACTCGAGCGCGATCCATATCCTCAATCGACTTACGAGTTCCCAAGATGGCTTTGGACAGAGGATGTTTTTTAAAAGCACATTGGA
Organism: uncultured Pseudobdellovibrionaceae bacterium; assembly: GCA_964389375.1. Classification (GTDB taxonomy): domain Bacteria; phylum Bdellovibrionota; class Bdellovibrionia; order Bdellovibrionales; family UBA1609; genus CAYMDP01. The sequence goes on from CAYMDP010000006.1 coordinate 70,489, forward strand.
AGTAAGTATCAAAGATATAGTCTTCAAGATCTTCAGCGGACATATCGATCTCTTGAAGGATAACTTGTTTTTCTTTTTTTACATCTGCGCTGTCAAATGTCGCATTGCTGACTAGGTCCACTAAAACATCAATCGCCAAGGGTAAATGCTCTTTTAAGGTCGTTGCATGAAAGCAAGTATGCTCTCTAGAGGTGAAGGCATTTAAATCCCCACCGACTTCTTCAAGACTTTTTGCAATATCAAAAGCTGAGCGAGTCTTAGTCCCTTTAAAGACTAAGTGCTCAATAAAATGAGCGGCCCCTTCAAGGCCCGGGACTTCATCCCGAGTCCCAAGATTCACGAATAAACCACAGGCCGTGGCCCGGTTAAAGGGGTGACGCTCGGTCACCACTCTCACTCCATTAGAAAGAACAGTTTTATTAAAGGTCGGGTCTTGGGAAAAAACTTTATTTGAAGGCATAGCCTTACTGAGGAGCACTTAGAAGAGCTTTTCGGCTCAACTTAATTCTTCCCGCTCGGTCTACATCCAAAACAACCACATCCACTTCATCACCTTCGTTTAAAACGTCAGTCACTGAGCGAATTCTTTCGTGGGCAATTTCAGAAATGTGCAAAAGACCACTGGTGTTTGGAAGAACCTCAACGAAGGCTCCAAAGTCCATAATCTTAACCACTTTGCCGTGATAAGTTTTGCCGACTTCAGCTTCAGCACAAATCGCATTGATCATCTCAATGGCGCGCTTAGAAGCTTTCGGATCCGCAGAGGCCACATGAATTGTTCCGTCGTCTTCGATATTAATCTTAACGCCAGTTTGCTCAATAATGCCCTTAACCACTTTTCCGCCAGATCCAATAACTTCACGAACTTTCTCAGGCTTAATCTTAATGGTTTCAATCCTTGGAGCAAATTCAGAGATCTCGCCGCGAGGTGTGCGAATGACTTTTTCCATTTCGCCCAAGATATGAGCTCGGCCATCTTTAGCTTGAGCCAAAGCCTTCTCCATAATATCAAAACTGATACTATCAATTTTGATATCCATTTGAAGAGAAGTAATTCCTTCGTTCGTTCCAGCAACTTTAAAATCCATGTCTCCAAGATGATCTTCATCTCCAAGGATGTCCGAAAGAATCGCAACGTCTGAGCCTTCTTTGATTAGACCCATTGCAATTCCGGCAACGTTTCCGCGGATTGGAACACCGGCATCAAGCAAGGCCATTGTTCCTGAACATACTGTGCCCATTGAGCTTGAGCCGTTGGACTCAAGAACTTCACTAACAACTCGAATCGTGTAAGGAAATTTTTCTTGGCTTGGAAGGACCGCAGCTAAGGCTCGCTCAGCTAAAAAGCCGTGGCCAATTTCTCTTCGGCTTTGTCCACCGATACGGCCCGTCTCACCAACCGAGAATGGAGGAAAGTTATAATGAAGCATAAACTTCTTCTTCACAGTTCCACCAAGCGCATCAATCATCTGCTCATCATCACCAGTTCCTAAAGTCACCGCACCCAAAACCTGGGTCTCGCCGCGAGTGAAAAGGCCTGATCCATGGGCTCTTGGAAGAAGAGCCACTTCACAAGAGATCGGACGAATATCCGTGCTGCTTCGACCATCAATTCGAGATTTGGTTTTTAAAACTAGTTCTCTAGCCACTTTGTACTTAACGTCCTCAACCAAGGCTCCTAACTCTTTCTTTCTCTTTGCAAGAATATCTGAAGAAAGATCTTTTAATAGAGCCTCGCTTGCCGACTTCTTGGCCTCATCAAAAGCCTCATATCGGCTGCTTTTTTCACGCAACTGTAAAGCTGCAGTAATTTTTGGAGTAATAAGATCTCGAACCGCCTTTTCAAAATCAGGATCAATGACAGGAGGCTCGAAGCTGCGCTTTTCTTTTCCAGAAAGTTTACGCAATTCATGTTGCGCCTCAAGCACGGGAAGAAAAGAAGTATGACCAAATTTTAAGGCGGCTAGTACATCCGACTCACTTAAAAACTGACACTCTCCTTCAACCATCAAAATGCCGTTCTTTGTTCCGGCAAGAACAACGTTCATGTCGGATTTTTCAAGTTCTTCAACTGAAGGGTTTGCAACAAACTGACCGTTGATGCGCGCAACCTGAACTGCCGCTGTCGGTCCGTTAAACGGAACATCACTGACGTGAAGGGCTGCAGAGGCCCCAATGCTCGCCATGATATCGACTGGAAATGATCCATCGTAACTTAAAACAGTCGCGATGATCTGAGTGTCCATGCGGTAGCCTTCAGGAAAACAAGGGCGAATGGGGCGATCGATCATTCGAGCGGTCAAAGTCGCATTATTTGTTGGGCGACCTTCACGCTTAAAGTAGCCACCGGGAATTTTCCCAGTTGCGTAGAATTTTTCTTGAAACTCAACAGTGAGGGGGAAGAAATCAAGGTCAGAGGCACGCTTCGAGGATACTGCTGTCACTAAAACTAAATTGTTGCCACAAGTTACTAAAACCGACCCGTCGGATTGCTTCGCCAATCGTCCCGTTTCGATGGTCATTTTTTTTCCAGCGAAATCGACACTTACCGTTTGCTTCATTATCTACTCCTTCAGAGTTTACGAGGTCTTTTTTTTTGTGACTTCTCGTTTGCTTTATTAATTATTTACTTAATTTATCTATTATTTATTTTTTTACGACTTAATTTCTTAAGATTATTAAGCGGGACCTGAGAATCAAATCCCGCCATGAAACACAAAGAATATTGGAATTACTTACGAAGACCTAAATCAGAAATTAATTTGATGTACTTCGCTGAATCTGTACGCTTCAAGTAGTCCAAAAGTTTACGACGGCGGTTGACCATCTTTACGAGGCCTCTTTGTCCATGCACATCATTTTTATTGGCTTTAAAATGGTCTGATAGACCGCGGATTCTGTGAGTTAAAAGTGCAACTTGCACTTCAGAGCTGCCGGTATCGAGCTCGGATCGTCGATATTGTTTTACTACGCCTTGTTTACTTAGCTGAACTTCTGCCATGGAACCTCCAAAAATTGACCCTCATTAGACCGTTGGCTATTCGCGTCAGAGAGCTTTTAATCGAGTCAATCTAATGTATTGGGTATTGGGGGTCAAGTAGGGATCTGAGGCAAATGAATCTAGACAGTTGGGTGCCAGAAAGCCTTAAGTTTTGGCTTCGATTTTTGGAAAAACCCGTTTGATCGAAGGGCCTTTCAGGGGACGAATTTCGAGCAGCGCCAAAAGCCTTCCTGTATCCGCAGAGAGGACCCGAATCCCCTTAGCTTCCAGTTGAGAGTTGACCTCTTTTTGGTCCACAATCATGCGGTTCATTAGCTCATGAGAGATTTGCCCGTTCATCAGCATTTTCTCGTCTTTACCGGCAATGATGAGCCCCTTCCAATGAGGAAGAGCCTGTTTCATCGGAATAAAACTGGGACAGGGCCGGTTTTCGAGGGCCTCCGCGCCTCCGCCAGAAAGCAAGGTCTCCAGATCTTCCAGGCGAATCGCCTGATCCACTGAAAAAGGGTAAGAATTCAGCCGCCTTAAAGACTCAAGAACTCCTCCGACTTTAAGGCGAGCTCCTAGCTCATCGGCCCAAGCCCGAATATAGCCACCCTTGCTGGTTTTTAACTTAAGCTCGATGCTATCGGGAGTCGAATCCAGCACCTCAATATCAGAAAAATCCATAATTCGAACAGGAGCCTCTACATCTTGCTCGGCCCGGGCATATTCATAAAGTTTTTTGCCCTTCACTTTGACCGCTGAAAACATTGGGACCGAAAGCTCGATGGCCCCTTGAAGACTGTGTGCCGCAGCAATAAGCTGATCCTGACTTAAATCCACCGCCACTTTTTCGGATAAAACGCCGGTGATATCCAAGGTGTCTGAGGTCAAACCAAGCCGCACTTTAGCCTGATAGGTTTTATGCTGGCCCAAAAGATAATCCGAGAGTTTGGTCGCCTGACCTAACAAAATAATCAAAAGTCCTGTCGCCATCGGATCTAAGGTTCCGCAATGACCCACAGATCTTTGGCCCAAAAGTTTTCGAACCCGATGAACAACATCGTGACTAGTGCAGTCTGAAGGCTTGTCAATCAAAAGCAAGCCATGCGCCTCAAGCTTTAAATTCGCCATTAGGGTTTTCTCAAATTCGCAAGAAGCAAATCAACTTCAGAAGGTTCACCCACAGTATGATTAAAAAAGAATTTAAGCATCGGAGTAAACTTCATATCCAAGGTTTTAGAAATATGTTTTTGAATCTGTCCCCGTTGCTTTTCAACAAGCAGAGTATTGGCCTCCTTATTTTCCTCGGTCCCAAGCTGACTTAAAAAAACCTTGGCCGAGCGCAAATCCTTAGAAACCTCAATCCCAGCAACCGTGACCAAACCATGAAGAGGCTCTTTCAAACCATGCGAAAGAAAAGATCCAATGACCTGCTGAAGCTCCCGCTCAACTCTCTGAACCCGAATCCCAGTCATAAGCACCTCAAGGGAAGACAAATTCCAAAGTTTTTCCAGATCTTTATTCTAAAAATCAAATTTATCCTCATCTAAACAATCTCTCCGTAAAGTCCTGTTTGTCTTTATAAATGTCCGCCGAAGACTAGTTCCGCAGGGCTGCCGAAGGCAGACCGAGGATGTTCGACGGCTGAGGCGGAGCATTTATAAAGACAAACAGGACTTTACGGATGCGCCGCTAGCATTAAAGCTCGCGGACAATACTTTCGCGAATGAAGGATTCAATCACATCGCCCGACTTAATGTCGTTGAAGTTCTCGATTCCAATACCACACTCGTAACCACTAGCGACTTCCTTGGCATCATCTTTAAAGCGCTTCAGACTTGAGACTTTACCTTCGTAAACCACACGTCCATCACGAACTAGGCGAAGCATATGGTTGCGCGCAATCTTTCCATCGACCACTGCACAACCGGCAATGGTTCCAATTTTTGGTACAGTAAAAATATCGCGAACTTCGGCGCGCCCTTGAGCCACTTCTTTGATCTCTGGCGCAAGCAAGCCACCCAAAATCTTTTTCATGTCGTCGATCAACTCGTAAATAATAGAGTAGGTTTTAATCTCGATCCCTTTTTCTTTGGCCATGCGCTGAGCGCCGCCATCAGGGCGAACGTTAAAGCCAATCGCCATTCCATTTCCGGTACTGGCCAAAAGAATATCGCTTTCGCTAATTCCACCAACCCCAGTATGAATCAACTTCACTTTAACTTCTTCACTGCCAGACTTTTCAAGCATCGCTTTAACAGCTTCAAGACTTCCCGCCACATCCGCTTTTAAGACAACAGAAAGTTCTTTAACCGCTCCGGCTTTTACTTTGGCCATGATCTCTTCAAGAGTCATTTTTCCTGAAGTCATATCGCCGACTTTTTGGGCTTTTCTTTCTTCGATGACTCGAGCCGCAACAGATTCATCGGCACAAATATCGAAACGATCCCCTGCTTCTGGAGTTTCAGAAAGACCCATGATCTCTGCAGGAAAACCAGGTCCAACCTTTTTTACGGTCTCGCCCTTATCATTCATCATCGAACGAATGCGGCCGACTTTGGTTCCAGCTACAATAATTTGCCCGATTTCAATACTTCCATCTTGCACAAGAACCGTTGCAACCGGACCGCGCCCTTTTTCCATTCGGCTTTCGATCACAAGACCCGTACCGGAACGCATTGGATTTGCTTTAAGCTCTAAAATATCTGCAGAAAGAAGAATAGATTCCAGAAGCTCAGGAATCCCCTGACCTTTTAAGGCAGAGACTTCTGCAAAGATCGTTGTTCCACCCCACTCTTCGGGGACTAATTCAAATTCAGTTAATTGTTGTTTAATTTTGTCCGGATTGGCACCTTGTTTATCCATCTTATTGACGGCAACAATGATTGGAACATTTGCGGCTTTCGCGTGATTAATCGCCTCTGCTGTTTGAGGCATCATTCCGTCATCTGCTGCGACCACAATAATCGCAACGTCCGTTACGTTTGCTCCTCGAGCACGCATGGCCGTAAAGGCTTCGTGGCCGGGAGTATCGATAAAGGTAATATTTCGTCCATTTTCAAGTTGAACCGAATAGGCACCGATGTGCTGGGTAATTCCACCCGCTTCACCAGAGGCCACATTGGCTTTACGGATCGAATCCAAAAGCGTGGTCTTTCCATGATCGACGTGACCCATTACGGTGACGACCGGTGGACGAGTGACTCTCTCTGCTTTTAGATCTCCAAAGGCCAGATTTTCTAAAAGCTCTGATTCGGTTTTGTGAATATTCTGAGCTTCGAATCCAAAGTCAGGCACGACCAATGATACCGTATCAAAATCTAAATCCGAGTTCATCGAAGCCTGAACACCGCTGGTCATCAATTTTTTAATCAAAGCGGGGGCCTTAAGACCCATCTGCTGAGCCAAATCGTTCACCGTAATCGAACCATATACTTTCACAATTCGTTTATGTGCTTTTGGTGTTGTGATCGAAGTCTTTTTTGTATCCCGACCCATATTTTGCTTTTTCTTTTTGGGCTGAAAAATAACTTCGCGTTTTCTAAACTCAGTCGCAGAAAAATTTTGAGCGACCTCTTCGCGGCCACCGCCAGCTCCCGCGGCTTTCTTTTTAGCTTTTTCTTCACGCTCTTTTCGTGCGTAATGATCTTCTTCTTCAACTGGAGGAGGAACAAAACCCATATTAGGAGCTGCTACAAAACCCGTTCGAATATTTCTTTGAACCGCGCGAGTCGCCGGACGTCCAGCCGCGCCTCCGGCTGCATTGCCTGCGGCTCCACCAGAACGATCTGTTCCCGGAGCGACTCTTCGAAGATCCATGCGTCCAACAATATTTCTTGGTCTTCTAGGGGCCTCTGCGGCGCCCTCAGTTGTAGGACTTAAAACTTCACCTTGAGCTTCTTGAGCCGCCGCCTCTTGGGTCATCACAACAGCTTCTTCAGGAGTCATTCCGTCCGCAATCGCTTGGGCCACAGCTTGAGCCATCGCCTCTTCGTGAAGTCTTAGAGCCTCGGCTTCAGCTTCCGCTTTGGCCTCTGCTTCTCCGGCTTTTCTTCGAATGACCGTTTTTCCAGCGGCCTTTTTTGCAACTTTTCGAGTCGCCTTTGGCTTTACTTCACCAGCCTCTGCCGCATCGGCGCTTGCAGACTTTGTTGTTTTTGCGACCTTGGCAGGCTTAGCTACAGTTTTAGCTGCAGCCTCTTTTTTGGGAGCTGCTTTTCGAGTGACTTTCTTTTTCGCAGCAGGCTTTGCCTCATCCTCGCCACTAAGACGCTTCTTGATTTCTTCCATCAAGGCTTCATCTAGCTCGGCCATATGGCTTTTTACCGGAAGCTTCCACTCCCGAATTTTATCCATCAAAGCGAGGGTCTCAAGGCCGACCTCTTTGGCAAATTCAAAAACCTTTGGTTGATTCACTCTGTCTCCCTGTTCAATAAAAACAAATTCTACTCAGCTGATGAACTTTCGTCTGCAGCTTGTTTTTCACTTTGCTCTGTGGCCTTTAATTGAGCCAACTCATCCTTTAAGCGCTGATCGGCCTGAGACTTCGCATCTCCCATTGGACCCTTCTCAACTTCAACGGCCTTAGGCGCAGTTGGAATTGGAATTCCTTCAGCACGATATTTTTCGACAAGAGCTTTTGCGTCCTGTTGAAGTTTTTCGGCCTTTTCAGGATTGTCGTAGCCAGGAACAGCCATAATGTCCGAAGCTTCTGCTTCAGCAAGAGCTTGAAAAGATCCAAAACCACTTTGGAAAATATTTTGAGCCATAGTTTCGCTCATTCCCGGAATCAACAATAAGTTGAAGATCGCTTCAGCTGTACGAGCTGCCGCATTTGATTCAGAAAGAATATCGATCTTCCACTTTGAAAGCTTCGCCGCAAGTCGCACGTTTTGACCGCGCTTTCCAATCGCAAGGCTAAGTTGAGTGTCAGGAACAACGACTTCCATCTCGCGCCCGCCTTCATCAACAAACACCTTAGAAATTTCAGCAGGAGCTAAGGCATTACAAACAAATCGCGTTGGATCTTCGTCATAAAGCACGATATCGATTTTTTCACCGCGAAGTTCTTGAACAATCGCTTGTACGCGACTTCCCTTCATTCCAACACAAGCTCCCACTGGATCAACTGTTGGATCCTTACTGTAAACCGCAATCTTTGCACGAGCACCGGGCTCACGAGCCGCAGCCACGATCGATACGATTCCATCATAAACTTCGGGGACTTCGATTTCGAAAAGTTTAACCATATAGCGCTCATCTGCTCGAGACATAATGATCTGAGGACCGCGAGTGGTTTGACGAACATCTGCGATATAGCCTTGAATGCGATCGCCCGGCTTATACTGCTCGCCAGGAATTTGTTCACGCGAAGGAATGTAGGCTTCCGTTCGTCCAAGATCGACAACGATGGCTCCGCGCTCGACACGTCGTGCGATTCCCGATGCGATTTCCCCTTTACGCTGTTCAAATTCTGCGAAGATAATGTCTCGCTCTGCATCGCGCACTTTTTGGGTGATGATTTGTTTTGCCGTTTGAGCGGCAATTCGCCCAAGGTCTCCGGTGTCTAGTTTAATCCCGATTGAATCCGCAAGCTCAGCTTCTGGATCCAGCTCAAGGGCATCAGTCATTTTAATTTCAATTTCTTCATCAATGAAGTCTTCATCTTTGACGACTTCTTTAAATTCGAAGAGTTCGATCTCGCCGGTCTCTTCATTGTACTGAGCTTCGATTTCTCTATAAGTTCCATATTTTTTGCGGGCTGCGACCAACATTCCCTGAATGACGGCGTCGATCACGAGGCTGCGATCAATTCCTTTATCTTTACCGACTTGTTCGATCATTCGGCTTAAGTCTGAAAACATGTTATCGGTCGCCATGGCTAACCTCTCTTCTTCTTTTTGCTTGGGGAGTTCGGGGTCTTGGTCACGAAAATCACCTTACCGGATTGAATTTCTGACCGCGGGATATCCCACTCCAAGTTATTAAATTGTATGACGATCTTAACTTCGTCCGTACGAAGCAAATCTCCTTCAATCGATTTCAAAGGGGCTTTTCCCTCCCGCTCGGGATGAGAAAGTGCCCCATGAGTTTTCACTCGCACTCTTTGCCCTACAGCCTTATCGAAGTGCCAAGGCTGGCTGAGGCGACGCTCGATACCTGGAGTAGAAACCTCAAGATCATAACGTCCACTCGGGATCACGTCTTCAACATCCAAGATCAGATTGAGACCGCGCGAAACATTGGCGCAATCATCAACAGAGGCCCCACCCGAAGCTTTATCAATAAACACTCTCAAAATCCGGCTTCCACCGGCACCGAGCCACTCGATGTCGTAAAGAGCACAGCCTTCGCGCTCAGCAACTTCACTTGCAAGACCCCGAATTCGGTCCAAACTCTCCGTGTTCAAATGCGACAACTCACAGCCTCAAAACATAAAATGGTACAAAAAAAGAGGGCCAGCGGCCCCCTAAGAAGCCAGCTGTAACACGAAAATCAGAGTGGAAGCAAGAACTTATGAATAGGTGTAGAGAACCGCAGAGGCCCCGTTTCGATAGTAGGCCCGGCGTTCACCGCTGATTAAAAAGCCTAAGCTTTCATACATCTTACGCGCCGCAATGTTATCCGCATGAACCTCAAGCCAAACCTTTTCCCCAGAAGCCTTCGCCGACTCAGTTAAATTTTTAAGGAGCTGGCGCATAAATCCCTTTCGCTGAGACCCCCGACGAGTCCCAAGTATCGAGATATCCGAGATCCCCCCAGCCCGCCGAAAAAGGACAAAAGCCTGAAGCTCCGAGCCCTCAAAAAAACCAAGCCCCGACCCCGACTCAAGCTCCCGCATCAACAAAGACTCATTCCAACTCCCCCCCAAAGGAAAAGCCGGCGCCTCATAAAGCTCCCTAAGAATCAAAAAAATCTCCGCAACATCCGAACTCTCAAGCCGCCGAATCAAAATAACCACCCTCTCTCTTAACCAACCACTTCCCAATCAATCCCAAGCACACTCCCAGACCGCGGCAATGTCGAGCCACCTTCAGTGCTCACTGTCGCTCTCAATACTCAATTCCCCGCGCCAAACCAGCTGCCAAAAATCTCTATCCGCACTGCCAACCCAAACTCCGGGTCTTCCCAAGATCGTGTCCTCACTGCCCCCACTGTCCGCCCAAAACTTCAGTTTTCGCAGAATTGTAGCTTTTTGGAAATCCAAGTTTTTAAATCTTTAAGTGGCCGGAGTGCTCTCGGTGAGCAGTGCGTATCCGGGTTGCGGCATTGCGAAGCAATGACGCAATCCGAAGACGCGCTGCACCCACTCAGAGTCGCACTCCGGCCACTTAAAGATTTAAAAACTTGGATTTCCCGAAGCCTAAATCTCTGCGAGGAAGTTTCTCATTTGGTATTTTACTTGTAGGATCTCAAACCAATCCTTCAACCGCTTATCCGTCTGCTGGCGAGTCAAAAAAGTTTTGATATTAGCTTTAAAATTCTCGAAGGGCAGATTCCCAAACTTCAAACGGTTGTCTTGAAAATGTTTTTCAGCTTCGGCATCCGTCACCGGAACTGTGCTGGTGTCCATCTTAAGCTGAATAAATTTTTTCGATCGAAGCTTTCTCTCAACAGCAAGCTGAATTTCTTTTTCTGAGGGCTTCAAGACCTTAAACTCTTCGCTGTTCGCCGATTTGGTCTTAAACTTTTGCAAAGCTTCTTCAAGATCTTTGGGCTCTAAGGGTGAGGCCTCAAGCGCCTGGGCTTCAAGAAAAACCACCCATTCCATCAGCAGTACATTGACTTCTTTTGCAAAGCCCTGGCTTTCGATATCAACCTTCATGCTTTGGGCCATCTTTGAGGCGCCATAAAGCTCGCGCTCGACAACCTGATGAATCACAACTTCTCGACTGGTGATGATGCGCTCTTTGACCTGGCCCACTGAAACCGAGACAAGCTTCGCATCAGCTGAAGAAAAAATAAACAGGCTTAAAACAGAGATCAGATAAGGCATACCGATATTGTACTTGGCCTTGGGCGCCCTCGCAATCGGCTTCAAAATAAAAAAAGCCCCCAAAAGCTGCAATTTTGGGGGCTCGAAACAAAGAGAGGGATAAATTCAGAGGGGGACTAGAACTTGATTTTTCCTGTCAGCATCAAAGAGTCATAGCTAAGCTCTTCAACTGGACTAGTGTTGCCTGGAGCAAGATAGTCTTGACGGAAAATATCGTTATTCGTTTTATTAATCATATTCATGCTGTAGCGATACTCGGCTCCAACTGCGATCCCACTTGAGATATCGACATCTAGACCAATGATTAGACCCATATCGACTGCATTTGAGTTCGCTTCGCTGTTAAAGTTTGAACCTTGGTTGTTGTACTGGTTGTAACCGTAAGGGTTACTGACAACGCGATCAGAATACTTTCTGTAAGTATAGTTCACCATCGCACCGGCATAAGGTCTGAACATGTTCAAAGGCAAGTTATACTTTACCGCAAGACCGACGTTATATTGGTCCATCTCTTTAAAGGGATTAAACTTCCAATATTCTTGAACGTAATAGTTCGAGTACATAAACGCGGCCTCAACAGAGACGTTGTTTGGAAGAAGTGTTCCAACAGAAAATCCTGAACCGAAGTTTCCATCGATATTACTTGCATCCATATATCCAACTGTTCCAAGTGAACCAGAGATATAGAACTGAGCCTGAGGAGCCTCTTCAACTTCCTCTTCTTCTTTAAGCTCTTTAATAGACTGGATGATTTCGGCCTTCATTCCGTCTAGATCCTGAGACTTCGTCTCTTGGATGACTTCAACTTGAGGCGCTGGCGCCGCATAAACAGGTGTCACAACTTGCTGAACAGGCTGAGTGCTCTGATAAGTTGGGGGAGCATCTTGAACAACATCGTTTAAACGATTGCCAAAAAGACGATCCGCTCGGTCTTTTTCGTCCTTAAGACGAGACTCTTCCAGTTTTTCTACAATTTTTTGCTCGGTCTGAACTTCAACATCCTGACGTTGCTTACGCATTTGATCTGCACGGGACTCGGCAAGAGGCGCGGCTTCTACGTAAGTCGTTGGCTGTTGAATCACAGTTTGTTGCTGAACAACAGCCCGTCTTCGAACATTATTAGATGGTCTTTGAACGACCTCGTTGCTTTCAATCACATCTTCTTCGTCTTGAAAGCCAGATTCGATTACGACCTGTGCTTGTGTTAGCGGTGCGGTTACAGCAAATACCGCAGCGGCTAGAAAATACTTCGACTTCATCGACTACCCCTCTTAAGTGGTAAGTTTGGTTCTACGTCTTCGACCCACTCATAGAGCAAGGCCTGTGCCGGACTGGCGCAATGCGCTAATGTGCTCTAAGTGACCGAAAACATTAGCCTATGATTAGTCTGTAAATTTTACATGATTCTGGAGTCGGCCAAATCCCAGACAATTTTTGAGTTCCCAAGGCCGAGTTTGAGCTTAAGTCTGACTTCAAGAGGGACCGCTAAAGCACTAAAATTTCTTGTTAAAAATCGGATTTTGACGCAGCTGGTCCTAAAGTGGCCCCACTGGTGTTGATTTGTCATCCAGATCGTGAAAATTCTTCTTGAACTGCGTCGGAGCCTTGGCTAGATTGCGAGCCCTTTATCACGGCCTCGTGGTGGAATTGGTAGACGCGCTGGACTCAAAATCCAGTGTACGCAAGTACGTGTCAGTTCGAGTCTGACCGAGGCCACCATTTTTTGCGCAGCAAAAAATCCTCTATTTTCGATTCTCTATTTTTCGAGCCTGGATCTCGTAGACCTGGTATACCCGAACTCAGATTCACCTAACTGCAGATAGATGGAGACCAAGAGATGCGTTTTGCAATTGTTATTTATCTCATTTTTAGCTTTTCTCAGTTTTTAAATGCCTCTGAGTCCAAGGAGCTGCCGCTTCCCGATTTCTCTAAGGTGAACGACCAGACTAAGAAGTCGGCCATATTTAAGGTCGAAAAACACTGCAAGAGTCTTGATGGTAGAAAAATCCCCTCCGACAGTCCTGAATTTCAAAACTGTGTGCAAAAATCAAATCACTCAGCCTACGGTAAACCCGGTCGCGTGACGTCAGGCCAATAAGGGCTCAAATGGTTTAATAACCTCGTTCCTGAAGGAATTTATATGCCATACGTAAATGTTCAGATCACCAAAGGTGCAACGAAAGAACAAAAGTCAGAGCTTATTAAAGATATCACTGAATCACTGGTGAGGGTCTTAGGTAAGAAGCCAGAGCACACTCATATCGTAATCCAAGAAATTGCAGATGAGAACTGGGGATTTGCCGGACTTCGAACAGACGAGTGGAAAGCCAAACAATCAAAGTAAGGCCAACAAATCGGTATCGAGGTTTCGCGCAAACCAGGCAAATTCCGGATATCTGGTATGCCCGTTGACCGGAATACCCGATATCCGGGAAGGTCGATCGCGGTTCGGCGCACCACCCCACTGCCAGGTGCCGGGCACTCACTGCTCGCTTAATACTGAGTGAAAGTTAGATACTGTGGATCGATGACTCCGGTGACCCACTCCCAGGACAGGCCTTCGATGTCGACTAAGACGACTCGGGGGTTGCCTTGTTCGATCACATATAGATTTCCGACGGGGTCGACGGCGATTCCTGATGGGGCACTTAGGCCTTCAGCGACTACGGCTTTGCTACTGCCGCCTCTTTGGTGAAAACGTAGAATCTGAGAATTGCCGACTGTGTTTTCAGAAACATAAACTCGGCCGGTGCTGTCGGTGCTGATATTTGTCGGAGAATTGACCGCCACTTGTGTACCGCCCTTGACCCACTCGACGTAGTCGCTATTGCTTCCAGTATTATCCACTCCTACGATCATTATATCGTCCACGCCAAAGGCTAAGGCTGTTGGTAAAAAAGGTGAACTGTAGGATCTGATGATAGATCGATCCGAAAGACGCAAAACATTTCTAGAGCTTCCATGTTGAAGCACATAGACTTCGCCAAAACTATCCACGGCCACGACACTTGGCGTGTCTAGATCCGCTGCAAAAACTGTGAAGGTCCCGGTCTTTACGTCGACCTTTAAGATTCTATTGTTTCCGGATTCCACCACATAAAGATTATTTGATCGATCGGTCGCCATGCCCGTGGGATTATTTAAGCCCGTCACTAAAACCGACATATTCACTTTTTCATCAAACCTTAGCACTCGGCCGTTTGCTCCCTCTGTTAAGTACAGCGGAAAATCAAAGATCGGACTTTGCCCTTGTCTTAAAAGAGAGGATGGAGCTCTACCGCAACTGAGTCCTCCGAACCCGAGGAGTAAAATGCCGCAAAAAATAAAAATGACTTTCATATTAAAAACGATAACCCACTCCCGCCAAAGGATAACCATCCGTCTGCACGATAGGTTCGGACAAGGTCGTGCCATCTCGCTTTTTTATATTCTGAGTTCGGTATTTGTAACTCCCCTGAAAAAACCAACCACCCTGGCCACCGGATTTCCCGCCAAGGGCAAAGCGAACTCCGAGTCCTAAGAAATACCCATCTCCGGTTTCTTGCGCGACGGCTCGGTCAGTAAAGGCTCTGATCACACTCATGGCGTAACCCATCTCTAAGTAAAACACTTGCCAATTGAATTCTAATTTAGGTCCATACGCTGAATCTTGCTGAACAGTGCCTTGGCGGTCATATTGGTAAAACAAACCGGCACTCCACCATCCGCCATGATAATTGTATTCTGTATGGGTTAGAATCGTCGAGCCCTGAGGACCTTGCCCACCTTGAACTGTCGAAGAGGCTAAGACCATCAAACCTGTCGACATACTTTGTCCGCTAGCAGTTTTACTGCCCCCTCCGCTGCCGGGTACGGCGTAGACAAAGGGACTAAAACTTAGACTTAAGAACAACAGACAAAATATTCTCATCGTAGTGTCCTAAATACTAAAGTGTTGCTTTGGGCCTGGTTTCCATTTTGATCGGCCGAAAGAATTCGGAAAAAATAGAATTTATAAGGCTGAAGACCCGAAAGCTCGACCCGGTGAAAAACCTTTGGAGTATTTTCGACGGCGGTGGATTGATTTAAAGATCCAATCCCATATTCCACTTGAGTGTTTGCGCCCTCATTGGTCAGCCACTGAATGACAGCGGAACTGGAGGAGATCTCTGATGCTTGGGCCGAGACGATTTCAGGAGGAGTTGTATCCGAGGGATCTGGAGGCTCAATGGGACCGTCTTCTAGTGGTGAGTCGGGGTTACTTGGCACTTCACAAACTTGAGTAAAGTAAGTCCCAAGTAAATTCAGTTCTGGTCCGCTAACGGGCGATCCAAATCCCCTTGCAGAGGTATTACCTGAAGCTTGGATGCGCTTAATCCCACCGGAGATTGCAATATTAAAGTTTCCTTGAGCCAAAAGATCTCTAGTTGCAGCAGCGCCCAGAAGTTGTCTTAGATCAATCGTGACTGCAGTCGGAGTGTCTGTCGCAGGAATTCCTGCAAGGACAGAGTTCCAGTAAGCTACTCGCGAGGCCCCTGTTTCCCATTGTTCTACAGCCGAGGTCGCAGTCGTTGTATCAAATCCTGCCTCAGCAACACCGACGCCATTGACGACAATTGCAGAGAGGCCCGCCACTCTGCGCACATTCATCGTGATCGTGGCCGTTGAAAGATCAATATTTTCTGTATCCACTAGAGGCAGCTGAGATTCAAAAAAGAATTCTAAGGCATCCGCGGCCCCACTGGTCCAGGATTGAAAGGGAGTTTCGGTTGTTCCGCTAAAAGCTGTTTGTCCAATCGAATTGCCATCGTTATGCAAATAATGGTTTTCGAAATTAAAAGTACTTGAAGTGCTACAGTTTAATGGACTACTTGAAATCGTGTAGCCATTGATTACCAAATAGGCCTGATAGATGGGACTATCATCCCCGGTCACAATATTCAGGACTCCATCTTGAAGAACGTCTAAAATAGAAAGTGGCGACTGATCCAAAAGCAACTTCATGTCCAAATCGAAGGTGTTCACAGTATTTTGTTTATAGTGGGTCAAAGAAAAATCCATAAAGTAATTATTTACAGGATTCGCTCCGGGATTTCCGACCCAGTGATGATGAAGAGTGTTTGGTGAAGAATTGTTCACCATAGTCGTAGGAAGACGACCCGTAAGAACTCCGTCCACAAAAATTCCCTCTGTGTCAGACCCGTCTCTTTGCGTATCAAGGACCAAATGGGCATCAGCGATCTTGAAGTTGTTCGGAGGGTAAACAAAGGTAAATTGAAAAGGCGTTTGTTTGTCGATAAAGACCGGATTGTTAAAGTCGATCAAAGCCTGATTGAGTGGGTAACTATTGGCCGGATTATTCTGTGGATTTGTTCCCGGATAAACCCAAGTCGGAATCGAGCCCGTCGAAGTCGGAGCCACAACCATTTTTACTGTGTAGATGGTGCCCGGAAGAACTCCCCCCACAGAGGGTCCAATAAAGCGACCACGAGCAAGTTCTCGGGCCGAACCACAGCCTGCGATCAATGTACCAAGGCCTACAATAAAGAGAAAGCTTAAGGCTAATGTCTTCCATAAGTTCGCCATACTTCAAGTTTATATCAAGTTCACTGAATCGGCTTGAGTTTTGCCCATTTGAAGCAGGCAGCACAGACTAAAGAATAGTGTGTCTACAGATAAGTCTGTCAGCATCCGGACTTAAATTCCTCGTAATGACCAAGCGCCCCACTGCCAGGTGCCGGGCACTCACTGAGTTTTACAACATTGCGACGAGAAGCCTTAAGTAATCTGCGTATGCGGGCTCGGTGATGGTTTTTACACCGATGCAGCTGACTTTCTTGGTTTCGACTTTGCCTTTTGATTTATGAAGAATTTGAACAAAGGAACGCTGACATTCTTTCGGGATTATCTTTACTGTGGGTAAGCTTTTGTACTTTTCAAAAAAATAATCCGCATCCTCTGAGTTTAAAGTTCTGCCTGAATTCGGCCCCGCCGAACTCAGCATTTTTAAACTCGACTCCTTAGGCTTAGAATCGATCTGAAATGAAGTTTTAGTTTCACCGCGAGTGACCAGGACTTCCAAAACCTGCTCCTTAGCGCTCTTAGTCTTTACCGCTTTTTGCGCATAAGACGGGAAGCTAAAAATGCACAGACTCATCATAAAGAACAGACTAAAGGCTTTCATCATTTGACCCCCTGTTTTGGAGGGGAGGGTTGTTGTAGCACTGGACTTTGTATCTCGCCCGCAACCCTTCTGCCTGGGGCACAATAGATTTTTTTAGCTTCATTCAGTGGAGGGCAGTTCATTTGATTGCGCACTTTTGGGTGGGTCAGGATCAAACGATTCACCCTCTTCTCGGTCGATGGATGAACCAAGCCGTAACCCTCATGCTGAAATGCATCTTGAAAAGAACAACTGCCCCGCCAAACATTCGAGTAACCTGTGCGCATTTGTTTAGGCGTAAGCTTGGGGAGGTGTTTTTCAGAATAATCCGCCAGGACTTCCGTAGAAAGCCAATCACAAAAGGCCTCAGTGACCTGATCTCCACTGGGTGAATTCGAATGCATTTTCCGACAATAGCCTGCCTCTGTCGTCGGCTCAGACTTTTCGGGCATTTCTATGCGCATTCCATCAGCTCCTGCCCCAGCCGCACCACCATGACCGCCTCCTCCCATGCCCATGCCCGGTCCATAATTACTCGGGGGCAAAATATGGTTAAAATTTTGTGCCGAGACGGAGCGCGAAGATCTAAGGCAGCTCAAAAGACCTGGGATAGGATACTGCTCATCCATCAATGCGATCGAAGATCGATCCTCGTAAGAAAACCCAAAACCCTTTGGGCCATCCTCAACATGACAAGGGTCAATACTATGAGCCAGTTCATGAGCAACAACATGAACTAATGAAAATTCACTCGTGGCCATTCCATAAGCCGCACAGATTTTAAAATGATGCTTTGTCGGCATTGCAAAGGCGTTATGAGTCATAAGACCTGAGAGACTCTGCGCTTTTTTAGATTTTGAGCAGTCCACTCCCTCAAACTGCATTTTATCGACCTTGTCCATCAAGGCTTTGCGAGCCTTTGGATCAGGAATCGAAGTTTTCAATTTTTCCAAAATGAGCTCTTTGGTCCGTGGAAATACAGTGGACTCAATGCGCTTCTTAAGATCATCAGCTCCCACCCGCTTCAGGTACTCACCGGCGATCGCCTCTCTTAAGTTTTTCATCTCAGGAAGGCTCAAAAGGGAATCGAGGCGTCGTGCATCTGAGGCTCTTTCCATGGAAATATAAGCCATTGCGGGGTTGGGAAGGATATCTTTTAAGGCCAGTTGAGCCATGGCCTCACCCATCAACTTTAAGCACTCCTGACTCGGAGATGTATCCCCACCTTCACAGTTATCTGCAGCATGAAGGCCAGAGATTGAAAGGATGTATTGCCGAAGCAAACTACTCTTTGATTGGGCCAGAAGCGCTTCGGCCCGAGAGGATCCAAATTCTTTTAACTGAATTAAGTCCTTCATCTCGCGTTCACCGGGCTGACCTGGACTCGCCGCCGTCCCCGTCCCATCATCATAGATCCCAGGTGCGCAACTAAATGAATGCAAATCCTCACAGACTGCATCCGTTTGCGCAGAAGACAAAGATGCCCAAAAAATGGAGGACGCAAGAATCAAGATAATTCGAGATTTCATATTCCTTAAATTATCGAATAGCCCTGGGCTTTAAGCAATTTTTCGAGCCGCCGGCTGTAGAGTTCACGACTTTTGCCAGGCGAAAGCGAGATGTCTGCCCAAGGTCCAGGCCCATCATCCTCTCCCTTTTAAATCTAGCTAGGTCTCGCTATAATTTTAAAGACATCGAATTTAAATTTTTGTGCTCAGTCAAAGGCCAAGCCAAATCATGCGCCTCACTTTTTTGCTCATAGCTTCTCTGATTTCATTTCCCTCAACGGGAGAAATCGTGAAATGCAAAGACGATAAGTCCTACCCTGTTCACCTGACTTTTGACGACGGGCCAAAAATTCCAGAAACGCTTGTTGTTTTAGAAAAATTGGCCAAAGCCTCTCCACCCCTTAAGGCGACTTTTTTTATTTCTACAGAACGCTTTCGTTTTGTTTTAACTAAAAGAGCCTCCGACTACTCTGATAGAGAAAAACAACTCCTAGAAATTTTAAAACTTATGAAAACCCAGGGACATCTGATTGGGAATCATTCCTTTAAGCATATTCACCATGGAAATGCCGATGAATATTCAGAAACTGAAGTCAGTCAGAACCTCGAAAAAAGTTTTGAAGTTTGGGATAAGTTAGGACTTAACAGACCTGCTCCCTTTAGATTTCCATATGGGGGCGGATGGTTTATCGAGTCGAAGGCCAAAAACGAAAAAATGAGACAATTGGCCTTGGAAAAAGTACGAAAAAGAGGCTTTGTCCCCGTCCACTGGGATATGGATTCTTGGGATTGGAGTAAAATAAAACGAAAATCCTTGCCCGCCAGCCTCTTGCAACAAATCTGTACCCACCAAGGTGGGGTCGCGCTCTTTCACGACGTCCACCCAAGTACGGCTCAAAATATTGACTCCCTTATCACTTCGATCCGAAGAGCCGGACATCGCCTGGTAGACTTCAGCAACATAAAGCACTATTCAGATAGACGAGGGGCCCCATTGTTTGCCTTCAAAGACTCCGTCGTCGGGCTAAATTTTTGCAGACAAAAACCCGATGGACTTGACCAAATTTGGGGCAGCTGTTCGGAACTTGAAAAAAAGTCCTTTGATCGAGAGGGAAAACATGTGGTTCAGTAAGTTGATCAGCGGCCTTGCACTTTTAATCACAGCTCCTTTAGCCTCTGCTAAGCCTCACTTTGGCGTGATTTCTAATATCAGCGAGAACACCCTGTTTGCCAGCCATAGAAAGTCCGATAGACAAGGCTCGCTTCTGGCCTCGATTGACCTAGATACAAAAAAAATCACAGGAATCACTCCTCCTCCAGAGCTGATTGACAAAGAAGTGATGGCCCTTCACGTTTATAAAGAAAATTTATTCCTCATCGCCCAACGAAGCTTCGGAGATGGCCTTAAACCCATACTCCTTATTTTTAACCTGAAGCAGAAAAAATGGAAATTGTCTGGAGAGTTTAACTGCAGCTCATTCGATACAGTACACTTCGCTGGCAAGAGAGTCGAAATGGAGTGTGAACACTTAAATCCTGACAGCGATGAAGGATACAAAACAAGCCTTGTCCCTTTGGTCATCGCTGAAGATGCGGGCAAGAAAAAAATTATTCTCCCAATTCAGAAGGCGGAAAATCAAAACTACCGGGCGCAATTGGCGGGAGCAGCTCCCCAGTGGAATAAAATTGAGATTTCTCAAAAACATGCTGAAGGTTGGAAGACTAAGTTTTGGCTACTTCCCCATCAGCTTTAACGCCGCGAGTCCAAGTGGATTCTTTTAACCCTTTCGCCCCGGTATCGCCTCTTAGCTAGCAAGAAGGCTCTACTCAGCAGATAGGGATAAAAAACGCGCCGCATTGCTAGTGCGAGCTCACAAGATCGAATAGCACTTTTAATTTTAAACAAGCGGCAAATCGTTATAAGTATTCCTAAAGCAGATCTGTGCCTATACTGGGCGGCGCCTAAAGGCCTAAACTTAATCTGGCTTTTTAAGGCTAATTTTTGTTACGGGGGATTTTTGACTTTACCTTCTCTGAAAATGCGAAAGACCGAAATTGCTGTCCCTATTATCCAGGGCGGCATGGGTATTGGCCTTTCCAGCTACACGCTTGCAGGCGCAGTCGCACGCGAAGGTGGCCTTGGCGTTTTATCCAGTGCGGCCCTTGATCGAATTCTGACTGCACGACATGGCAAAAAATTTAAAGCCCGAGAAGCTGCTGCTCAAGATGTTAGAGATGCTAAAAGTCTCGCCAATGGCGGCGCCATTGGGATGAATATCATGGTGGCCGTAATCAACCAATACGCCGACTCAGTTCTAGGATCGATGGATGGCGGAGTGGATGCGATCATTAGTGGAGCTGGGCTTCCAATGGCCCTTCCTGAAATTGCCAAGACTCACGACAGAGTTGACGATGTGGCCCTAATCCCAATTGTTTCTTCGGGACGCGCCACTGAAATTATTTTTAAACGCTGGTCTAGATCCGGAAGAATGCCTGATGCTCTTGTGGTCGAAGGTCCTCTTGCTGGTGGACATATCGCTTGGAGAACGACCGAAGACGCGCTTGATCCAAAACACAAGCTTGAAGTCTTACTAGAAGAAGTGATTCAAGCCCGAGACAAGTGGAAGCTTGATATACCTGTCATTGCTGCCGGCGGAATCTATAGCCACGAAGATATCTTGAATGCGATTAAACTAGGTTGTGGCGGCGTTCAGATGGGGACGCGCTTCCTGGCCACCCACGAAAGTGGAGCTGGAAAAGAATATAAAGATATGCTGGTCGAATGCACGGAAGATGATATTGAGCTTGCGGCAAAGCCAGGCTCCCCTTGCGGAATGCTTTTTAGGGTCCTTAAGAAATCTCCGTTTTACCAAGAAGCTCTACAAAGAGCCCGAGCCCCTAAGTGTGACAAGGGCTACCTATTAAATAAGGGCTACTGCCCCTCGAAATACGAAAACGAAAAGACCTTCTGCATCTGTAACGGGCTTCTTTCAGCGATTGATATGAATCCCGCAGAAAAGAATCTTTATACGGTTGGACAAAACGCCTACAAAATAAACAAAATCCTATCGGTCAAAGAGCTGATGAGCGAGCTTCGAGGGGAAACTCTCTCAGTTCCTGCCACTCCTCCTAAGCCAATCGGACTTGTCGGCTTCTAAAAATGATTCAGACGCAAATCCAATGGATTGGGGCGCAAGTCCTTAAGTTTTGACAAGCCTCTCGCAATTCAATACCCTTTTAAAGTTCGATGCTCTGGCGCTCATCTTAATGCGGTGACTTTTTAGTTTTGAGCTTAAAAAACTAGGCCCAAAAATAAAACGAATCCATCATTATTCTAAATGAAAGCGAGATCATCATTTTCACAAGACTTTAATAAATTGGAGACGTCTAAATATGACAAATTTCAAAACTCTTTTTATGATCCTACTTTTTCTTTCAGCTTCTGGGGCCTCTGCCCAGGTCTACAGTGAATCGGTAAACTCTCGAAATCCTCACTCGATTCTAGGCAATATTACTTTTGCTCAGGGCGGACTCGGGCTCGGCGCCGACTACGAGTATGCCTACTCTCGCACTCACGGGATCGGGGGCTACGCACGGATGTATCAAAAAGATGACGACCGCGGAGCCAATGGGATCGTCGCAATCGGAGGTTTTATCCGACCTCACTTTAATAAGAAAAGCTGGGACCTTTATCTATCTCCAGGTCTGGCAATCATCAGCGTCGATGGCACTGGAACTCGAAAAGATGTCACCACATTGGGAGCAAGCCTCGCACTAGGCCTTTTATATCAAGTCAGCCCTACGATCGCCTTCGGTATAGAAAACATGAAGCACTATGTCTGGTTTGATGCCGACTATCGCGGTCTAGTCATGGACGAACTCTCTCTAAAACTTCGAGTCAGCTTCTAATTCGATCACGCAAACAATGGGGCCTTTTAACCAAGGCCTCAGTTGGACAACACGAAACCTTCATAATTTTTTTGCAAATCCTTTCTATTTTTTAATAAGTGCTCCGCCTCAGCCGTCGAACATTCTCGGTC
>CAYMDP010000007.1:0-92084 GCA_964389375.1 uncultured Pseudobdellovibrionaceae bacterium
ATGGTCGAGGCCTTCGTCCTAAGCCGCAGTTTTAAAAAAAGACCAGTTCCCCAGGGCCCAGTCTTGACGGTGTTTTCAAGGCTGTTAAAGTAGAGATGTGGGGAAAAGTGGGGGAAAGTGGTTCTTCCAGAGTTCTCTTTTGGGCCTAGGATGGGCCTGCTAAAATTTGAAAAGCTAGGATGGCTTAATGTTTCGTGGTCGCCTCGACTGTAAAATCGATGATAAAGGTCGCATGAATTTGCCGACGCTTTATCGTGAATCCCTTCCAAAAAAACAATCTCAGCGTTTCGTGATCACAAATGGTCTTTTTCAAGGGCAAGCTTGTCTTGATGTCTATTCTTGGTCCGAGTGGGAAAAGCTCGAGGCAAGAATTCAAAAGTTACCTCAGTTGCGTAGCGAAGTTCAGGCCTATCGAAGATTCTATCTGTCTGCAGGTCAAGTCACGGATCTTGATAAAAGTGGACGTCTATTAATTCCCTTAAGTTTAAGAAAGCATGCGGCCTTAAAAGAAGAAGTCGTTCTTGTTGGAATGGGAGAGAAGTTTGAGATATGGTCCCTCGATTCATGGGACACACTTCATCGTGGAATGCTCGATCAGTATGAGTCCATTCTGGGAGTTGTGGCCGAACTTGAGGAAAGCAAAAAATGATTCATATCCCCGTACTTCTTAATCCAATTCTTGATGCGGCAAAAGCCATGGATCCACAGCCGAAAACTTATTTAGATGCGACTTTTGGTCGAGGCGGCCACTTAAGGTCCATGCTTGAAGCCTTTCCAGAAATGAAAGCCATGGGTCTTGATCAAGATATCGAAGCGATCCGTTATGGCGAAGAACATTTTAAATCCTTGATAGATCAACAGCGTCTTCAACTTTTGCACGGAAATTTTCATGATATAGAAGGGGCATTAAAAGATCGCCTGATGTCATTTACGCTTGGCCAGGGCTACGACTGTATTCTTGTAGACTTAGGGGTGAGCTCTCCTCAGCTGGATGTCGCCGAGCGAGGATTTAGTTTTTATCATGATGGTCCTTTGGATATGCGTATGGACCAAAGTCGAAGTGGTACCGCCGCTGATATTTTAAACACTTGGGATGAAGCCAGTCTGATTCAACTTTTTCGCGAGTATGGAGAAATTAGACAGCCGACGAAGGTCGTGAAAATGGTGATTCAACAGCGCAAAGAGCGCGCCTTTTTAAATACTTTAGATTTTGCAGGCCTTGTTGAGCGAGCTGAAGGTTGGAGAACCCGCGGCCATCATCCGGCGACTCGTTATTTTTTGGCTCTCAGAATGGAAGTCAATCAAGAGCTAGAAAATCTAGAAAAATCAATCGATCAATTGGTCGAGTTATTAAATCAAAATGGTCGCTTAATGATACTCACTTTCCATTCGCTCGAAGACCGTATTGTGAAGTATGCTTTAAAGGCAAAGCTTCACTTAGGGTCTCTAGTGAATAAGAAAGTGATTCAGCCAAGCCGGGAAGAAGAAAAGTCAAATCCCCGCGCTCGGAGTGCCAAACTGAGGATCTTTCAAAAAGGAGAGCCCCATGAGTGAAACTAAACGAAATCATCTAAAACCCTTTTTGAGTGTTTTGATTATAGTTATGAGTTTGTTTTCGGTTGTATTTATCAAAATGGAAGAGCGTCGTATGGGTTACACAGTCCTTCGCGAGACGCGAAGCTATCGGGCACTTAAAGATCAGTATCGATCTCAGGTTATGGAGTACGCAAAAGTCACTCGTCCTGACCGGGTTAAACAATTTGCGGTTTCTCGCTTAACTATGAATGATGCAAGGACCGGACAAATTATTCAGCTGACCGGAGGGCAGATTGCGGTGCCTCAATAATTTTTTCTCTTCAAGTTTGGAATTTAGGTGAAGTCACGCATTGTCTTAATCTTTATTCTTTTCTCTTTGCTTTGGTCCGCCTTAGTTCTTCGGGCCGCAGTGGTTCAGATCTGGCCAAATCCAAAACTTGCACAACTTCAAAAAAAGCAATTTGCGACAAAAATAAAAATCAAAGCTCGAAGAGGAGCGATTTACGATCGCTTTGGCAAAGAGCTTGCGATCACAGTCGCATCATCATCTTTGTTTGCTGATCCCGCCCTGATTGAAAAACCTAAAGAGCTCTCTCGCATTTTAGCAAAACGTTTTCAAATGGACTCAAAGCAGATCCATAAAAAGCTGGCGACTAAGGGCAGACGCTTTGTTTGGTTGAATCGACATATTTCTTCTGAAGACGCCGCTTGGATTAGATCTTTAAAACAACGAGGACTTGGGATGGTCGAAGAGCCCAAGCGTGTCTATCCGAATGGCAGTTTGCTGTCTCAGGTGTTGGGTTGGGTTGGCGCAGAGGGGCAGGGGCTTGAGGGCCTAGAGCTTCTTCAAGATCAAGATCTAAAAGGTTCTGTTCAACATCTTGTTCTTCCGAAGGATGCTCGCGGCAGACCTTTGCTTGAAGACGCACGATTATTGACCCAAGTTCCAGACGGTGCGGACCTTCACTTGACCATTGATTCCGAACTTCAATTTATCTTGGAGTCCGAGTTAATGGAATCGGTTCGGCTGAATGAGGCCGAGTCCGCAATCGGAATTATTATGGACGCAAAAACGAATGAAATTTTGGCGATGGCCTCGGTGCCCACTTATAATTTAAACGATGCCAATAGAGTCTCGAGAGAACAAAGAAGAAATAGATCGATTGCAGATGCAATCGAGCCGGGCAGTACGCTGAAGCCCTTCGTTGTAGCAGCAGCTCTTAAAGAGGGAATACTAAAGCCTTCGACTAAGTACGACTGCGAAGGCGGAAGATTAAGGGTCGGTAAGCGGTGGATTAAAGAGGCCCATGATCCGCACAAATTTGGAATCCTATCCGTCAACGAAATTTTGTCGATGTCTTCAAATGTGGGTATGGTGAAAATTGCATTTGATCTTGGTGCAGACAAATTAAGAAAGGGATTGATGGACTTCGGTTTTGGCGAAAAAACCGGAGTGGATCTTCCTGGTGAGTCTGCGGGGATTTTAGCAGGTCTTCCTTGGTATCCTCATCACTTGGGAAATATTTCATTTGGGCACGGGATGGCCGTCACCCCCATCCAGGTTGCGACGGCCTACGCGGCTTTGGCAAACGGAGGTCTTTTAAAGCGACCGATTTTAGTAAAATCAAAGGTCAGTGCCGTCGACGGTGCAAGAACAGAATATGAATCCCCAGAAATTCGTAGAGTGCTGACTCAGGCCGAGGCGGCGACCATGACTTTGATGTTAACCGGAGCGACGGCGCCTCAATCGACTGGTTTTCGTGCTCGAATCCCGGGATTTCCTGTTGCCGGAAAAACAGGAACAGCGCAGAAGGTAGATTTAGTCAATGGTGGTTACAAATCGAAAGAGTATATTTCTAGTTTTGCAGGCTTTGCTCCCGCTCATGATCCTCGATTCGTGATTTACGTCGCCGTAGACAATCCGCAGAAGCAGTTCTATGGATCTCAGGTTGCGGCTCCATTGTTTGCACGCTTGGCTCAATATGCTGTGCGCAAAGCGGGCCTGACCCCAATTTTAATTTCAGAACAAAATGTACTTCCTGAAGGAATGGTCGCGACGAAGTCTGTAGAAAGTCTTTTAAGAAAAAAAGCATTGCAAGATATTCGAGTTGAACTTGCGAGCGAAAAAGGTAAGGTGCCCGACTTAAAAGGACTTAGCCTTCGAGATCTTCTGGCGCAAATGAAGGGATCGGATCTTAAGTTTGATATAAAAGGTCAGGGAGTAGTGATCGCGACCGAGCCGTCGGCGGGGGAAGATCTTCCGCGCTCACGAAAAATTAAGGTGCGTTTAAGCCCATGAAGTTATCTCAGCTTTTTTCGATCTTTCCGCAGTTTCAACTTGGAACTTACGGGAATCAAGACATCACCGGAATTTTTTTTGATTCGAGGAAGGTCGTTCCTGGAAGCATCTTCGTTGCGGTTCGTGGTTCGGGTGCTGATGGACATTTTTTTATCGCTCAAGCGCTAAAGCAAGGGGCCATTGGTTTGGTTGTTGAGTCTGATGAGGCCGTGCCGAAAGACTCGGATGCAGCCCTCGTGCGAGTGGCTGATTCAAGAACTGCTTTAACTCGTCTGGCTTCTCGATATTACTCAGACCCTGCAAAAGATTTATTTTGTATTGGAGTGACCGGCACAAATGGCAAAACGAGTGTCACGTATTTTTTAGAGCAGATCTTTTCTCGCTTTGGTTGGCCCACGGGAGTCATGGGAACGATTGACCACCATCTAGGCGATAAGCATTGGGGGAGTGAGCTGACGACTCCAGATCCAGTGACTTTACAAAAACGACTCAGCGAGTTTCGGGCTCTGAATGCAAGGGCCGTTGCCTTTGAGGTTTCAAGCCATGCCCTGGATCAGGGACGAGTAAAGGGTTTACCTTTTGATGTGGCGATTTTCACAAATTTGACTCGAGATCATTTGGACTATCACCAAAGCTTTGAAGCCTATTTCGCAGCCAAAGAGAAACTTTTTTTAGAAGCTCTTCAAAATTCAGAAAAAAAAGAACTTCGCGCGATTCTAAATGTCGATGATCCCTACGGGGCCAAACTTCATGTCTCTGAAAGAGCCCAAGTTTGGACCTACGGTCAAAAAGATTGTGATTTAAAATTTAAAGTTAGCTCGATCGATTTTGGCACTACGGTCTTTGATCTGGAAACTCCACGCGGTCACACCGAGATCACTTTAGGTGTTCCCGGACTACATAATGTTTATAATTCGGTTGCGGCGATTGGGGCGGCTTTAAGTGCAGGCGTCTCTTTAGAAACCTGTCGAGAGGCATTGAAGGATTTTAAAGGTGTGCCTGGGCGTTTAGAGACTGTCCCAAGTAAAAAAGGAATTCATGTTTTTGTGGACTATGCTCACACCGATGACGCTCTCACTTCGGTTCTTCAGTCCTTGGATCGAATTCGTAAGCAATCTGGCAGGGATTGCCGGATCATTTGTGTCTTCGGTTGTGGTGGAGATCGGGATCGCGGAAAGCGACCCTTAATGGCGCGGGCCGCCGAGCAGGGATCGGATGTCGTGATTGTGACTTCCGATAATCCTCGTTCCGAGTCTCCAGAAAAAATCATTAGTGATTGTCTTGAAGGGATTTCTAAAGAAAAATTAGATCGAAGCGTGTTTTCTGAAGTCGATCGGCGAAGTGCGATTAAAAAAGCTCTGTCGATGGCAAAAAAAGGAGATGTTGTTTTGATCGCAGGCAAGGGGCACGAAAAGTTTCAACTGATCGGACCTGATAAGATTCCTTTTGACGATGTGTCTGTGGCTGCGGAGCTTCTTCAATGAGCTGGAGTCTCAGTCTTGAGGAGCTTGTAAAAGCGGTTTCGGGAAAAACCATCTCGAGTCCTTTTAAATCATTTTCTGGAATCGCCTCGGACACCCGAAAACCCATGCCAGACAAAATATTCTTTGCCCTCCGCGGAGAGAATCATGATGCCCATCAATTTTTGGCCCATGCCGTCCAGCAGGGGGCAAAAGCCTTGATTGTCGATCAGGCGGCAAGCCTTGATCCGCAGCTTCAGACAAAAGCCAGTCTCATTCAGGTTCCAGACACTTTAAAAGCGCTTCAAGATTTGGCTTTGTTCTGGAGAAGAAAGCATAAGTTTAAGGTTTTAGGAATCACTGGCTCAAACGGTAAAACCACCACCAAATTTTTTACTCAAACACTTCTTGCTCCTCACTTTTCAGTGTTTGCGGCTGAAGGCAGCTTTAATAATCATTGGGGTGTTCCCTTTAGTCTTCTTGGGGCGGATTCAAAAACAGAAGTCGTGATTCAAGAAATGGGAATGAACCACTCAGGTGAGATTCGCAGACTTTGCGAAATCGCAGAGCCGGATTTTGTTTGTGTAACAATGGTGGGGCGCTCTCACATTGGAGAGCTTGGAAGTCAGGAAGCCATCGCCAAAGCTAAAGAAGAAATTTACGAATATTCTCCGAATGCGATTTCGATTTTTAATCGCGACAATGAGTGGACCCGGGACATGTTGGATCGCGCAAAGGCCAAGGGGCGATCTGCAGCCGTGCTGACCTTCTCAAGCTTTGAAGAGGGTGCTGATGTTGTTTTGCGTGCGACCCATATGGATTTAGATGGAATCACATTGAAGGGCCAAATTGGCGGCATTTCAGGTGAGGCCCGAATCCCCGTGATTGGGCGGCAAAATGTGAGTAATTTAGCAGCAGCCTCTGCCTTAAGTTTGGCTGCGGGCGTCAGCGGAGAGAACATTTGGAAAAGTCTTCCGAATTGCCGCACGGCCTGGGGCAGAAACCAAATTGTTCGTTTACAATCCGGGGCTCGAGCCATTTTTGATGGCTATAATGCAAATCCAGAAAGTGTTCGCGCCCTATTAAAAAATCTTTACGAATTTGAGGGGCGGGGTAAGAAGCTTGTGATTCTGGCAGAAATGTTGGAGCTCGGAAATGAATCTTCTAAGGCTCACCGGGAAATCGGGCTGCTTGCCGGCCAGTCGGGACTGGATTGGATCTGGTTTATGGGGCCCCATCGGGCTGATTTTGAGGCCGGAGTGAGGGATTCCGGATTCGATAAAAATTTAATCATTTCAGAATCTTATGAACTATCACTTGCACATAAAATTCGCTCTGTGCTAAAGGATGGAGACATCGCAGTGATTAAGGGTTCGCGGGGAATGAAGATGGAGAGAGTTTTAGAGGCTCTGGATCCATTGGATTTTGCGGCAAAGTCTTAACAATTATTCTGCGAGAACATTCTTTTAGTTAGGAACTTCGATTTCATGCTCTATCAGTGGCTTTATCAGCTCTCCGATCAATACTCAGCTCTGAATGTTTTTCGTTACATCACCTTCCGAACTTTTATTTCATTTTTTACAGCCTTTCTTGTTTGTTGGTGGTTTGGTCCGCTCTTCATTCGCAAGATGGTCAGCCGCCAAGTGAAGCAAACGATTCGTGATGACGGTCCGCAAAGCCACAAGAAAAAAGCGGGCACTCCGACAATGGGTGGGGCGGTTATTCTTCTTGGGATTTTAGTTCCTTCTTTGCTTTGGATGAATCTGTCCAACCCTATGGTTTGGGCGGTTTTAGCTGTCACTCTTGGTTTTGGTGCGATTGGATTTTGGGATGATGCTTTAAAGGTGACAAAGAAAAACACCAAAGGTGTTCCGGGCCGGGTTCGTTTATTTGGTGAGTTCTTTATCGCGATGTCCGTTGTGGCCTGTCTTGTTTATTTCAAAGTGATCTCAACGGAAGTCTTTTTGCCCTTCTTCAAAGACATCTCTCTTGATTTGGGTTGGGCTTATGTTTTGTTTGCCGGACTTGTGATTGTTGGCTGCGCGAACGCAGTGAATTTGACGGATGGACTGGATGGACTTGCGATTGTCCCAGTCATTATTTGTGCGGCAACCTTTATGGTCTTTGCCTATGTGGCGGGACATTTAAAAATTGCCGAGTACTTAACGATTCCCTATGTTGCCGGCGCCGGAGAACTGACTCCTTTGGCAGCTTGTGTGGTCGCCGCAGGACTTGGTTTCTTGTGGTACAACAGCTATCCAGCTCAGGTGTTCATGGGTGATGTGGGAAGTCTTGCACTGGGTGGATTTATCGGGATCATGGCAGTATTGACTCAAAACGAACTTCTTCTTTTAGTTTTGGGTGGAGTTTTTGTGGTTGAGGCGCTTTCAGTTATCACCCAAGTCATTTCCTTTAAGCTGACAGGAAAGCGCATTTTTAGAATGGCGCCCATTCATCATCACTTTGAGTTAAAGGGTCTTGATGAAACCAAGATTATTGTGCGGTTTTGGATCATTTCAATTTTATTAGCTGTCTTAAGTCTTGCGACACTTAAACTGAGGTAAAAAATGTTAGAACTTTCTGAACTAAAAGATCGAAGAATTTTAATCGTCGGACTTGCTCGCACGGGTGTGTCTTTGGCAAAATTTTTAATTAAGAATGGCGCAAAGGTCACGATCAGTGATCATAAGTCGAAGGCCGAGCTTTCGAATCACCTCGACAAACTTCAGGGCATGGACGTCACTTTAGAGCTTGGTGGACACACGCCAAAAACTTTCTTAAGCCAAGATTTGATTGTGCTGAGTCCCGGAGTTCCTCCTCATCTTAAGCTTTTTGATTATGCTCGAAGCCAAGGTGTAAAGGTCACTGGAGAGTTCGAGTTTTGTGTTCAGTTCGTAAAAGAACCGATGATCGCCATTACCGGAACCAACGGAAAAACAACGACCTGTCACCTCATGGAAACATTTCTTCGAGAGTCTGGCGTTAAAGTATGGGTTGGTGGAAACATCGGAACCCCTTTAAGTGAATATTTGATGCAAGAAGAAAAGGCTGATGTTTTGATCTGTGAACTTTCAAGCTTTATGCTTGAGCACGTCGAAAAATTTAGCCCGAAGAACATTGTCTTCACAAACTTGGCAGAAAATCATTTGGACCGCTATAGAGGCATGGAGGAGTACGTCAATGCCAAGAGAAAGATTTTTCTAAATACCAATCAAGCAACAACTTCTATTTTGAATGCCGATGACAATGCGGTGGTAGAGCTTGCACGTGATCCAGCGGTTCAGCGCGGCCGCATTTTTTACTTCTCTCGTAAGCCATCTCTTGAGCCTCAGATTATGAATATTGGTGGTGCCGTAGTCATTAAAGATCAAATCCGTGTTCGCACAGGGCCTGAGATCGAGTACTACTCTGTGGCCGATGTAAAAATGCGCGGAAAACATTCTCACGAAAATATTATGGCTGCGATCTTAGCGGCCAGAGAGCATGGTGCAAAACACGAAGCCATCCAACGAGTGATCGACAGCTACAAGGGCAGCCCTCATCGCCTTGAGTATGTTCGTAAAGTCGGCGGAGTTCAGTTTTTCAACGACTCCAAGGCCACAAACGTTCATGCCGTCGTTCGCGCCTTAGATGCTTTTGATGAAAACGTGATTTTGATTATGGGTGGTAAGGATACAAATCTTAACTTTGCTCCCTTAAAAGATCGCATTCAGCGCAAAGTAAAAACCTTGATTCTAGTTGGTGAAGCGAAAGAGCGCATCAATCGTGATATCGGTGACTTTACTGAAACCTTTTTGATTGGAACCTTTGAAGAAGCGGTCTTGATTGCTTACCAGAAGTCGCGGATTGCGGACATTGTGTTGCTGTCTCCGGGTTGTTCAAGCTTCGATATGTTTGATTCATATATCGAGCGCGGGAATTACTTCAAAGAGATCATCAACAAATTCAAGTAGTCTTCGATTCCAAACATTTTGATTTAAAAATACTCAAGCCCTCAGCCGGCGCGCCATCCATGGCTCGCGGCCCGGTCCATCCTGGACCGCCGAGGCCGTCTGAGGTCTAGAGTATTTTTAAATCAAAATGTTTGGAGATCTCGCTACAGGGCAGACAGTGGTTTCTGGCTCCGTATCTTGCGACTCTCGTATTGGGCGCCATCCATGGCTCGCGGCCTGGTCCATCCTGGACCGCCGAGGCCGTCTGAAAGATGGAATCTTGAATTGGAATTTCAAAATGGTGGAGATCTCATTTTTTACAGGACATTGTTTTTCGAGCTTGCGCCCATGTGGATGATCCTTTGGGGGTGGGTAATTCTTGGGTTGCTGATTGTTTCATCCTGGGCAGACAGTAGGGGCCATCTAAAATCATAGGTGACAGTCACCCTAGCATTGTGGAGAATTTTTCGATGAATCGCTTCATGTGGGGATCTGATTTTGAATAGGGAATGTCATCGAAGCTAAACCACTTCACTGAGGCAAATTCTTCTTGATCGAATTTTATAGGAACAGAAGAATCTCCTTCTAAAATATACCAGAGGCTTACGTCGGTGTGTCCCGCCGTCAGTCCGACAGTGACTGTTGATGTGATGAGAATTGGATCAGCCATCCAGAAGCGGGCTTCTAGGCTAAGCTCTTCTTTACATTCGCGGATTACAGTTGTCCTCGGGTGTTCGTCGGGCTCTACATGACCACCCGAAGGAAGCCACAGACCCGCTTTAAGGTGCTCGACGAGCAAAATTTTTCTTCGATTGAAGTCACAGAGGCAAAAGTAGGAGACAAGATGTTTGTCGGGTACATCAGGCTTTGCAACTCGAAAAATTCCTACGCCAGAATCAATCCAAGCCAAGCATTCCTTCTTATGGATTTCTTCAAGGCCATCGATTGGTTTTATCTTTTCAATAATTTTGCGAATTTCCATTTGAACCATTGGGGGAGAGTAGCTTTTGCGATTCCAATGATCAATACAGGAAAATTTCCTCTTACGGAGAAACCTAGGTGTCAGTGACCTAAATCAAGGCGTAAGTCCCTTTTGCTATTGCGCAGATTGAATTTAAAAGACGTAGCCTAGGTGTAGGCCGGGCTCTGCCTGATACTTGCGCGCATGGTCTTCTTTTTCTTGAAAGCTTGGGGGAAGTCCCGTGTTCACTGGCCAATGGGTCAAGGCGATTGAGGGTTCTAGGAAAAAACTTTTTCCGATCGCAAAGTGATAGCCGATCCTGTAGGCCACAAAGAGCTGGTGCCCTGAGCCGAGTTTATCCCCAGTTGAAGAGACATAATCTTGGAACAAGTAGGTAGCATGAATTGCCGCGTAGAATTTATTCCACAAGAATCTTTGGTAAGCTAGCCCGGCGCCTTTGGCGGAAACGTAGCCTGGAAACTTATCGCTATCTTTCGCATCGAAAAGTAAGCCAAGGGGTGCATAGTAACGCCAGGTGATTGCTTCGATGGAGATTACATCTTTTTTTGTCAGACGATAACCCAGATTCAGTTGAAGAAACTTTGGGGGTTCACTTGAATTTTGGTCAAGCCCAGAGAGGATAAAGGCAGAGGTTCCAATGAAAAATTTTGATTTTTCGACTTCTGCTGAGGCCAAGCCAGATGCAAATGAGATAACAAAAAAACACCAAAGACGAATTAGCAGGCGCATCGAGACCTCCCATGATTGATTCTTTCTATTAGGTTATTAGAAAGCGGATGGATCCTCATTGATCCTAATCAAGATCTACAGGTCTAGGAATTGTCTGCGAGTTCGGCTTAAGGTCTCGGGTGCGATTCCAAGATAGCTTGCAAGTGCGTGCTGCGGGACTCTTCGAAGAAGTTCCGGGCGGTGCAGGCTCACAAATTCATATCGCTCAAGCGGAGAGAGGGACCGTAACTGCTCACTGAAGCGAACTTGGTAGGCCAGACGATCCTCGGCAAATTTGCGACAGACGGTTTCAAAACGCGGAAAGGCTTCAAGCTGTTTTTCGCCTTCGCTTGCGGAAGAGGCGGCGAGAATGCAATCCTCCAAGCAGCGGAGATATTGTGAGTTAGGGGTGGTCAAGACGGGCTCGCCCTGCAAAAAAAACTCAGACACAACTTCGCGATCTTTCAAACTCGTGTAACTGCACAAGGCGCCCTCGATCACAAAATAGGAAGTCTCACTAGAGCCATTTGAAATATCAATAATCTGATTCTTCTCAAAATGCTTGATTGTATTTGCACGAATCACCACATCCCTTTCGGAATCGGTCATCGTGAGGTACTTTCCAATAAATTTAAACAACTCGTCCATATGCTTACTATTCTTCTGAAAACTTCAGCTGTCAGCCCCCTTTTCGGCAGCAAGCTTAAACCTTCTGCACTTCGTTATCCCCTCAGTCAGCCCGGGGGGTTTCAAGACAGAGCGCCAGTGACCCATGCTTTACCGTTTGGCAGGAGACGAGAATGTTAAGAACGGGATTTGAAAGAAGGACTCTGTCAGTGGGCCGCGGTGGTCCAAGATTAAGCGGCAGCGAACAATGTTTTACTGTTTGTGCAGCTGAGGAGAATGTTACGAAACGGAATTTTGAAAGAGGGACCGCTTCAGTCGGCCTCGGCGGTCCAGGATGGACCAGGCCGCGAGCCATGGATGGCGCGCCGATTGAAGCGGTCCCTCTTTCAAAATTCCGTTTGAGGCACCGACGAAGGTCGAGTTGGATTGTCCCCACTTTCAAGCTAAGATCTGTGAATGTTCTATCGTTTAGATAAAGGCATTTTGCTGACTCTTCTTTTTTTAATCGGCTTAGGCCTTGTTCAGGTTTATTCCTCGAGCTTTATTTTTGCGACTGAATCTTATAGTTCGGGTCGGCATTTTTTTATTCGCCAAAGTCTTTTTGCAGTTGTCGGGATTGCGGTTTTGTTTTTAGTCGCAAGTCTTCCCTGGAAGTGGGCTTATCGTTTGGGTTTGGTGTGCTGGGCGCTTGCGATAGTTGGAATCATTGCGACCCATGTGCCGGGAATTGGTGTTAAAGCAGGCGGAGCGCACCGTTGGATTCAACTTCCTTTTGATCTGCGTTTCGAGCCCGCTGAACTTTATAAAGTCAGTTTGCCTTTTGCTCTTGCCTCTTTGTTTGTGACCGCAGAGCAGACTAAGGGTTTGTGGTCTTGGACTTGGCGTCTTTTTGTTTTTCTTGCTCCTTTTGTGTTGATCTTAAAGCAGCCTGATTTTGGGACTTTCGTGATTTTGTCCTTGGTCAGTTTAAGTGTGTTTTTTGTTTTTGGTTTGAAGTGGCGCTATATTTTGGCCTCAATTGCTATGGCGGTACCGGCATTTTATTTTTTGGTTCTCCAGGTGCCCTATCGATACGCCCGTGTAAAAACTTTTTTAGACCCCTGGTCCGATCCGACGGATAGGGGCTTTCAGATTATTCAAAGTCTTTTAAGTTTTCATTCAGGGGGACTTACGGGTTCGGGGCTTGGTCAGGGGCAGGGGAAGCTCTTCTTCTTGCCCGAAGCTCACACCGATTTCACTATGGCCGTTTTGGGTGAAGAGTTGGGCTTTATTGGATTTGTGTTTGTGATGATTCTTTACGCATTTTTGATCTTTCGTGGCCTTCAGATTTCGGCGAAAGTGACCGAGCGTGGGCAGCAAGTTGTGGCCCTGGGCATCACCACATTTTTTGCCCTATCCGTTTTTATTAATGTTGGAGTCGTTCTTGGACTTTTGCCAACGAAGGGATTAACTTTACCTTTCTTAAGTTATGGCGGAAGTTCTTTGGTTTCGACCTGTTTGGGATTTGGCTGGTTTATGAATGTTCAAAGACAGCTGGATCAAGAAAATGTTGGGCGAAAACGAAGACGCTTTCTTCCTTTGTGAGGCGCTAAAAAGGCATGAAATATTTGATTGCAGCCGGCGGAACCGGCGGTCACATTTATCCCGCTCTTGCGATTGCAGATCAGATCAAAAAAACAAATCCTTCCGCTGAAATTATTTTTGTAGGCACCCATAAGGGTCTAGAGAATCAGATTTTACCAAAGGCAGGCTACCCTCTAGAGCATTTGCCTATCGGGCGACTTAACAGCAATGTTTCTTTGTCAGAGCGTCTGTTCACTCTGGTTTTGTTGCCTTTCGCTCTTTTGAAATCAGCTTACCTTGTGTTTAAACATCGGCCCCAATTTGTTTTAGGGGTCGGAGGGCACGCGAGCGGACCTATGCTATTGGCGGCATCTCTCATGGGGAAGAAGACTTATATTTGGGAGCCAAATGCTTTGCCGGGTCTTGCCAATCGCTGGCTTGCCCCTTTTGTCGGAGAGTGTTTGGTGGTTTTTGAGGACGCTAAGAAATTCCTGCGTTCGAAGCGATGTCGAAGAGTTGGAATGCCAATTCGAAAGGAAATCG
This sequence comes from uncultured Pseudobdellovibrionaceae bacterium, assembly GCA_964389375.1. GTDB lineage: Bacteria > Bdellovibrionota > Bdellovibrionia > Bdellovibrionales > UBA1609 > CAYMDP01. The sequence continues at coordinate 13,651 of CAYMDP010000007.1, forward strand.
ACCATTTACAAGCCCTGCGGGACACGGATAGCAACTTTCATGTTCTAATTTTTGGCGGCAGCCAAGGGGCAAGACCCATAAATAATGCGGTCCTCGCCATGCTAAAATTAAATCCGTCCTGGAGAGGCTCCATTCGTTTTGTTCATCAAACGGGGCCTCACGATATTCAAAGAATTTCTGCTGAGTATCAAAGTCATGGATTCATCGAAGATGGCAGTGTGCAGGTTTTTGAATATCTTCACGATATGGATAAGCGCTACGCTTGGGCGGATCTAGTGATCTCAAGGGCCGGAACCGGAACCTTGTCTGAATTGGCAGCGACTCAAAAGCCCTCGATATTAATTCCGCTTGCGACTTCTGCGGATAACCACCAGCAAAAAAATGCGGAAGCCCTAGAGCGAGATCAAGCGGCAAAAATGCTACTACAGAAGGATTTGACAGCAGAATCCTTGAAGACGATGATTCAGAAGTTTTTTGAAGATAAAAATCTTAGGGAATCGATGTCGCGTAAAGTTCAAAAATTTCACGAGCCTGATGCGGCAAAGGCGATTGCATTTCATCTTCTAGAAAGCTCAAAGGTGGTTTGATTTGAAGCTGGCCAGCTCGAAAGTTCATTTTATTGGAATCGGCGGCATCGGAATGTGTGGTCTAGCCGAGCTACTTCATAATATGGGAGCAAAAGTTACGGGGAGTGACCTTAGTGACAACCTTCAAATCCAAAGATTAAAAAGCCTTGGGATTCCGGTTATGCTTGGGCATGATGCGGCTCATGTTGAAAATGCAGAGGTCGTCGTTTTTTCAAGTGCTGTAAAAGAATCAAATCCTGAATATATCGAGGCAAGAAAAAAACAAATTCCGTTGATTCGAAGAGCTGAGGCCTTGGCTGAGTTAATGCGCTTAAAGCGCGGGATTGCAGTGGGCGGAACCCATGGAAAAACCACAACGACGAGTTTGATTGCCTCTGTATTTTTAGGCGCGGGATGGGATCCAACAATTGTTGTCGGCGGCCGTCTTGAAATCATTCAATCTACCGCACAGCTTGGGCAAGGGGATTGGTTGGTTGCCGAGGCGGATGAAAGTGACGGAAGTTTTAACCGTCTTGCCCCCGAGCTTGTGGTGATTACAAATATCGATAACGACCACTTAGACCATTATGGAAGTTTTCAACATTTGAAGTCGGCTTTTTTGGATTTTGCTTCACGCATTCCCTTTTATGGTGCGGCAATTGTTTGTGGAGATGATCCAAATTTAAGAGAGATCTTTTCGGACTTTCCAAAGCGAAAGGTGTCCTATGGCTTTGCAGAAGATAACGATGTTTGTATTCGTGAGACGGCCTCAACTTGCCAGCTTGTAGAATCTGGAAAAGTGATTGCAGAATTTACTCCTCCTCTTCCGGGGCAGCACAATATTTTAAACTCTACGGCAGCCTTACTTGCGGCTCGAAGTGCGGGAATGGATTTAAAGCAAGCGATTAAAGCTTTGTCGGGCTTTCGCGGAGTGGATCGGCGTTTTCAGCATAAGGGGAAGGCTTCAGGAATTGATTTTTACGATGACTACGGACACCATCCGACCGAGGTCTCTGCAGTGCTTTCGGCTTTTAAGAAACATTTTCCGGATCGGCGCAAGGTCGTTTTGTTTCAGCCTCATCGCTATTCCCGCACACAAATATGTTGGGATCAATTTTTGACTTGTTTTGGAGACGCGGACGAAGTTTTTGTCATGGATATTTATCCAGCCGGAGAAGCTCCGATTCCAGGAATCGAAACAAGTCGCTTGATACGAGAAATCCAAGGGGGTCGGGCTAAGCAATTAGAGCGTGATAAAAATCCCAACCTAGAAGGCCTTAGTGATGTCCTTCGACCCGGCGATGTCTTTATTAGCTTAGGGGCTGGAGATGTGTACAAATTTGGTGAGCGCCTTCTTAAGTCCTTAGAGGCCAAGCAAAAAGGGGGAAGTCGTGGAGACTCCTGATTGGATTCGAAGTTCGGAAGAACTCGCTCCATGGACTTGGTGGAAGGTCGGCGGACCGGCAGAATATTTTTGCCTTCCCAAGGACATTTCTGAAGTCTCCAGAGCGCTTGCATGGGCTAGGGATTTTCTTCAGCCGGTGACGGTTCTTGGCGGCGGCTCGAATGTATTGGTCAGTGATCAAGGTGTATCCGGTCTTGTGATTTGTTTGCGCGAGCTTAAAGGCCTCACTAGCGAAGAGGCTACGGGGCGAATTAAAATCACCGCCCTTGCAGGGACTCCGAAGTCAGAACTTTTGAAAGTATTTTTAAAACATAAACTTCCTCCGGCACTTTTTGTTTGCGGCCTGCCGGGTGATGTCGGTGGTGGTGTGGTGATGAATGCGGGCGTCAGTGAAAAGATCGTGCCCAGAGAGTTTTGTGAGCTGGTGGATTGGGTTGATGTGCTTAAGTTTCACGAGGGTGATTTTCGTTTGTGTCGTTTTCAGAAAAACGAAATCGAATGGACCTATCGTCATTCTGAAGGCTGGCAACCAGGAGTCATTGTCGAGGTGGGATTAAGTTGGGAAAATAAACCAGACCCCACAATCATGAACAAAGTCAAAGAGGCCACAAAAAGCCGTTTGCAAAGGCAGCCCTTAAACCTTCCAAGTTGTGGTTCCGTATTTAAGAACCCGGATCCTTTAAAGGCCGGAGCTTTGATAGAAGAATGTGGTCTAAAGGGCTATTCAGTCGGTGGCGCTCAGGTTTCAGAAAAACACGCAAATTTTATAGTCAATAATGGGGGCGCCAAAGCCTCCGAGATTCATCAAATCATCAGCCACATTAAAAAGACCGTTAAAGAAAAAAAATCCGTAGAGCTTGAAACCGAAGTCCGCTACCTAGGACGCTTCAAGGGCAATCCCAACAGGTAACAGTTTCCTTTTCCCGTCTCATCGCATCAAAAAAGCAATTCGGCATTTCCGGAGTCTATAGCTGAAAACTAGCGGGTAGAGTTTATTAAAGAATATTATTTTCCGTCGCGTTCTGCCGGGCAAATAAAACTGTCGCTAGTTCGAAAAAGTGAATCCCGACTAAACAGGCTAGTGCCCGCGATATCTTTTCATTTGAATTAAGTGTCCGCCGAAGACTAGTTTCGCAGCGGCCCCTTCGGCGAAGCCGAAGGGGCCGCGAGAATGTTCGACGGCTGAGGCGGAGCACTTAATTCAAATGAAAAGATATCGCGGGTGTCGAAGAGGCGATGCGTTTCTGATGCGATGAGACGGGAAAAGGGAACTGTTACCTCTGAGTTAGAAGGGCCGACCGAGGATGTTCGACGGCTGAGGTGGAGCACTTTAAAAATAGAAAAAATGCCTCTGACAATAGCGGGGAAGACTCTGTTTTTTGCTTGGGCAGAATTAGGACTTGGTAAACGAAATGAGAAGGCCTAGCATAGAGTAAGGGTGTTCGGGCTTTGAGCACTAGATTCTTTGGAGGCATTTCGTGAAATATAAAAACGTCGCTTTACTTGTTGGTGGAATGGGAGCTGAGCGTAAGGTCAGTCTAGTCACTGGTCAGGCCTTTGCGAAGGCACTGGATCAATTAAACATTAAGTACACCCTTTTAGATGCGGCAGAAGATTTGCCCGCTCGTCTTGAAGAATTGCGTCCAGATGTTGCGCTTTTGGCGCTTCACGGAAAGTTTGGAGAAGATGGAACGGTACAAGGGCTTCTTGAATATTTAAAAATCCCTTATTCCACAAGTGGGGTTTTGGCCTCTTCGCTTTGTATGGATAAGTATTTTTCAAAACAAATCTATATTCAAAATGGGATACCCACTCCGGATTTCGAAATGTTCAATCTAAAAAAAGTCGATGCAAAAACAGCGAACACCAAATTGTCTTTTCCTGTGGTGGTCAAGCCTTCTCGAGAGGGCTCGAGTGTAGGTGTTTCGATCTGCAAAAATCTTGATGAGTTCAGAAAAGGTTTAGAGTTTGCGGGAACTTATGATTACGAAGTCTTGGTTGAAGATTTTATTGATGGGTCTGAACTCACTGTCCCGATCCTTAACGGACGAGTTTTAACTCCGATAGAGATTGTTCCAAAAACTGCCTTTTATGATTTCGAGCGAAAGTATACTGCGGGTGCCACAGATTATTTTCTACCGGCCCGAGTGCCAGAGTCTGTTGTTGAAGCATGTAAGATGTGGACTCAAAAAGCCTGGGAAGCCTGTCGAGTTCGAGTTTATGCGCGGATGGATTTTAGAGTCGATAAATCAAATCGAGTTTATTTGATTGAGGTTAACACTCAGCCTGGCTGTACACCCACTTCGCTTTTTCCAAAGTCGGCTGCCCACGAAGGGATTCCATTCGAGAATATTATTGCCGAACTTATTGAATCAGCCACTTTGGATTACGCGGGGGTTCGGTGAAGCGAATTCTCCGGGTATTTCTTCATCTCACGATTTGGATCTCGGTTTTTTTGATCCTCGGCCTTCAGGCCAAAGAGCGTGGTTTGTTTCGTTTACAAGAGATCGAAATCGAAAAGGGTGCAAACCTTCAAGATGAGTTTTTCTTTCAATCTATTCGAGACTCATTAAGCGCAAAGGTTCAGCCCTTAGTCGGTCAGTACATCTGGCAAGTGCGTTTAGAAAATATCATGAAAGAGATTGAAGGGGATCAAAGGATTGAGGCCGCTCATATCTCTAGATTATTCCCCAATCGACTTAAGATTGTGATCGAACCTCATCGTCCAATTCTTGCCGTGCTGTCTGAAGAGAATAAAGTTTATCCTTTGGCGCCCGATGGGACTTTAATGACTGCGCTTGCAATCACCGAAGGACCTGATCTTCCTTTGCTTCGAGGAAAACAATTTATCAAAGACGAAGCTTTAAGAAAAAAAGCGATTCAACTTTTTAATGAGTTGCCAGAAAGCGGTCCCTTTAGTCAGAAAATTATTTCCGAAATTAACTATTCTCCAAAATCAGGCTTCTCATTAATTTTATCAAATCTTGGAACTGAAGTTCGAGTCGGTGAAGCAGACCTTGGACGAAAGGCTAGTCGAGTTGAAAAAGTGATGAGCTATTTGGAAAATCATCAGATTAAAGGACGCGTCATCGACGCGAGATTCACAAAGAAAGTTGTTGTCAGGTTGCGTAATGAGCCATAGCCTTTAGGCAAGGTCTTGTACTTTGCTCGACAAAAATCGAGTGAGATCAAGGACCTCAATCAACATTGAGGGCTCTAATGTCAAAGGCGTTCAACAAGCGACCCAAAATTATAGCAGGCCTTGATTTAGGAACAACCAAAGTCACATGTTCTATCGGAGTCGTAAGCTCTGACAAAAAAATTGATGTGGTCGGTGTGGGGAACGCGGTCAACACGGGCATGCGCCAAGGTGTGGTTGTCAATATTGAAGCGGCCTCTGAAGCAATTCGCAAAGCACGAGAAGAAGCAGAGTTGATGTCTGGCCTGAAGATTTCTTCAGTTTGGTTAGGTGTTGGTGGAAGTCATCTTCAGTCTTTTGATTCTGAAGGAATGGTCGCGATTCGAAATAAAGAAGTCACTCAGGAAGATATTGATCGAGTCATTGAAGCGGCAAAGGCTGTTGCAATTCCTCATGATCGCCAAGTTCTACATGTTCTTCCCAACGAATTTAAAATCGACGGTCAGGCCGGAATTCGCGATCCCATTGGAATGTCTGGTGTGCGTCTTGAATGCTCAGTTCATATTGTCACCGGTGGAAACGCAACGATTCAAAATGCAATGAAGTGTATTGTAAAGTCAGGATTGTCGGTTGAAGGTTTAGTCCTTCAGCAGCTCGCTTCGGCCATGGCCGTTTTAAGTGAAGATGAAAAAAATCTCGGAGTTTGTGTCGTTGATATCGGCGGCGGAACTTGCGATCTGATTACTTTTGCTCAAGGGAGCGTGATTCACACGGGGGTGATTCCTGTCGGTGGGCAAAACTTTACCCACGATGTAGCGATGGGTCTTAAGACAACTCAAACCAATGCCGAAGTTTTAAAGCGCAAATTTGGAACCGCAATTGCGGAATCCGTTCAGGATGCAGAGTCTATTGAAGTTGAAAGTGTCGGCGGCCGTAAATCTAGAACAATGGCTCGCCGAGATCTTTGCGAAGTGATCGAAGCCAGGTCAGAAGAAACTTTAAGCCTGATTCGTGAAGAGCTAAAAAATAAATCTCTTCTTGGTCGACTTGGATCTGGAGTGGTTTTAACCGGAGGGGTTAGTCAGCTTCCGGGATTGCTCGAGATGGGAGACTATATATTTGATGTTCCCGTTCGACGAGGGGCTCCGACTCAAATTGGTGGTCTTACGGATGTTGTGCGTTCACCGAGTTATTCCACCGCAGTGGGACTTTTGCTTTATGGTTTGGCCCAAGAGCAAGAGACTGGCATTTTTGACGAAAACGAAGCTCGTGTTGCGGGACGATCTTCAAATTGGACACAAAGATTAAAAGATTTTTTTGGATAGAGTAAAGCCTGGGGAGGGTTTATGTTTGAGTTGGAAGAGAATACCAACTTTGGAGCGACGATAAAGGTTATTGGAGTTGGTGGCGGAGGAAGCAACGCTGTTCAAACCATGATCGAAGGTGGTTTGACAGGCGTTGAATTTGTTGTCGCGAATACCGACAAACAAGCTTTGCAGCACAATAAAGCCGACGAAAAAATTCAACTCGGCCGCGAGCTGACCAAAGGTTTGGGCGCTGGAGCGAATCCAGAGATTGGAAAACGCGCAGCGATTGAATCATATAATGATATCGTTTCTCGTCTTGAAGGCGCGGACATGGTGTTTGTGACGGCGGGAATGGGTGGCGGAACCGGAACCGGTGGTGCTCCTGTTATTGCTAAAATCGCAAAAGAATTGGGTGCCTTAACAATTGGTGTGGTCACTCGTCCTTTTGTTTTTGAAGGAAAAAAGAGAAAAAGACATGCTGATCTTGGAATCCAAGAATTAAAAGAGAATGTTGATACTTTAATCGTCATTCCAAATCAAAAGTTACTCTCAGTATCAACGGATAAAACACCTCTTCTTGAGACCTTTAAGCGTGCGGACCAAGTTCTGCTTCATGCAGTTAAGGGAATTTCGGATCTTATTAATATCCGTGGATTAATAAACTTAGATTTCGCTGATATCCGAACTGTTATGGCCGCTAAGGGCATGGCAATTATGGGGTCGGGCCTTGCAACAGGTGATAACCGAGCGGTTGAAGCCGCGACTCAAGCGATCTCTTCTCCGCTTCTTGAGAATATTTCGATTGATGGGGCGACTGGAATCATCATCAATGTAACAGGTGGACCAGACCTTACTCTTTGGGAAGTCAACGAAGCTTCGACACTTATTACTGAAGCGGCTCATGAAGATGCAGAGATTATTTTCGGTGCGGTTATTGACGACAGCATGGGAAGTAACGTGAGCGTCACAGTCATTGCGACTGGTTTTGGAAACGAAAGCCATCGTATGGTCAACGATCAGATTTCAAAACTTCAGGCCATGGCCGATGCTCAATTGGCAATGCAGTCCAGAATGAACTTAAGTCAGGCAGAGCTTGCGGCTTCTTTTTCTCGAGAAATTCACGAAGAGCCAGTCAGTGCGCCTCAGAATATTCCAAGTTATGAAGTCAGCACTTCTGGTGGCCCATTAAGAGCCGAGACCCCAGAGATGATTGCTCCTATGCAGTCTCCCTCTTATGAACCTCAAGTGGAGGCCTCTTCTCAAGGCTTAGGATCTTCAGAGAAGCCTCTTCTTCCTCGAGATATCCTTCTTGCGAAAGCAAGAGCGTACCGTGAGAATCAGGTGCAAAAGAATTTGAATGGGATTCAGCCAGAACAACTCTCTATGAATGTGGAGTCCTCTGAAGCAGACCCTTTAAGTTTGGCTCGAAGACAGTCGCAAGAATTGGCGAAGTCTCCATTTGATCGTAATGATCTTGATGTACCGGCCTACTTGCGCCGTCGTAAGAACGAGGAACAAAGCCTCGACTAGAAGGAATTTTGAAGTCGGTTTTTGTTTCTGATATTCATATCACCTCTAGGCTTGATTCAAAGCATGAGGTGTTCTGTAAGCTTTTAGTCGATTTGGCTCAGGATAAAGACCTGAGCCATCTTTTTTTAGTCGGAGATATTTTTGATCTTTGGCTTTGGAAGCACGATTATTTTATCCAAGAGTATTCAAAAATTGTTTCCTTGCTGCAGGATCTCTGTGAGCGAGGGGTAAAGGTTATTTTCTTTGAGGGAAACCACGATCTTTATCTTAAAGAGTTTTGGACAGATTTAGGTGTGGAGGTTTGTGAAGGCCCAAAAGTTTTTCAGTTGGGCCATCTAAAAGTTCTTGTCGAGCATGGGGATCAATCCAATCCTGAGGATCGGGGCTATCTCTTTTTAAGATGGATCCTGCGAACGGCACCTCTTAAACTTTTAGTACGTATTCTTCCCTCGAGCTTAGTGGTTCTTATCGGTCAAAGATCTTCTCAGGCTAGCCGCCGCTACACATCTACCTCTAAGGGAATTTCAACTCATTTGGCGATTGATAAATTAAGGGCCCACGCCCTTCGCCAAGCAGAGATCCATGATTTTGATCTTTTGATCAATGGTCATGTCCACATTCTGGATGATTTCAAATTTCACTTGGCTGAAAGGCCACGCAGAGCAGTCAACCTTGGAAGCTGGTTTGATGGAGCAAAGGCCTTTATTTTATCGGACAAAGTCTCCGGAGAATTTCTGTCTTTAGATCCAAAAGACTCCAACCAGAATCTGACGTGAAAATCAGGTGTAGGATGGCCTATGATTAAGCTTACTGAGGTCCACTCGCCATGATTTACGTATACGATGAGATCAAGCAGCTTATTTCGAGTAGTGAAGGAAAGCTGCGTTCAGAAACGCTTGCCGAGATTCCATACAAAGATGGAAAGCTTCCAATTTTAAAACTTACTGCGGGGAGTGAAGATCCAAAGGCTCCAGTCCTAGGATTTATTGGTGGGGTGCATGGGCTTGAACGAATCGGAACTCAAGTCTGTCTTTCTTTTTTAAAAAGTTTCGTCGCCATGCTTTCCTGGGACCAGGTGATGAATAAGTCTTTAAAGCATTTGCGCGTTTTTTTTATTCCCATGGTTAATCCAGTCGGATTAATGCGAGCATCAAGATCTAATCCCCAGGGCGTTGATATCATGAGAAATGCCCCTGTGGATGCAAAAGATCCGGCACTTTTTCTTGGCGGCCATCGCTTGTCTCCTTTGCTTCCCTGGTATCGAGGTGAAGTTGGGACCATGGAGCTTGAGACAAAAGCATTGATTGAGGGAATCGAGAAAGAGGTCTTCAAAAGCTCTTTAGCATTAACAGTAGATCTTCACTCTGGTTTTGGTTTAGTCGATCGATTGTGGTTTCCTTATGCAAAGTCCATGGATCCAATTGAGGATTTAGCGTACGTCGTCGGACTTCAAGAGCGCTTAATGTTGACCTACCCGAATCATATTTATCATATCGAGCCCCAGGCCATTAGCTACACGACCCATGGAGATGTTTGGGATTACCTTTATGATGGATTTAAACAAAGTCATCCTAAAGGACTATATTTGCCATTGTCTCTAGAAATGGGCTCGTGGCTTTGGATCAAAAAGAATCCTTCCCAATTGTTTTCGGCAATTGGTCCCTTTAATCCGATCAAAAGCCATCGATTAAAACGAACCTTAAGACGACATTTGGCCTTGTTTGATTTCTCACTTCGTCTTTTGTGCTCACCCCAGGCTTGGGCCATTGCCCCCTCCAGTGAGAGTTTAGAAATGTGGAAGAAAAAGGGTTTGGAGCAGTGGTATGACTAGCGAAATGAGGACAGATCCTAGGCATTGGATTTTTATTCGGGGACTAGCGCGAGGCCAGGGGCATTGGGGTTTTTTCGCAGAAAAATTTCAGGTGGCTTTTCCTGAAGATCATATCGAACATTTTGATCTTCCTGGCAATGGACTTCGATATGAAGAATCAAGCCCCAGGCGGCTTGAGGACTACATAGATGATATTCGATCCAAGCGGCAAGTCACCGATCGGCCGGTAATGATTCTTGCAATGTCTTTTGGAGCGATGTTGACTTTAAAATGGATGCAGGACTTCCCTAAGGAGATTGAGAAAGCCTACTTGATTAATACCAGCAATCTTGCCTTTAGCCCCTTTTATCGTCGCCTTCAGCCAAAGGCTTTTTTTAATCTGATTCAAATCTTAGCGGAAAAAGATTTAAAACAAAGGGAACTAAAAATTTTAGATCTCACGACAAGCAAACAAAAATGGAAGAGAGAGGAATTTAAAAAACTTCTTCAATTCTCTTCAAAATATCCGACCTCAAAAGTGAATGCCCTAAATCAAATCTTAGCGGCCAGTCAGGCAAAGATCCTGGGCCCCTTTCGTCCCGATGTGGAGCTGATCTGTGGCGCGGAAGATAAAATGGTCCACCCCACCTGTTCGATCAAGATGGCCCAATCTTGGAAGAAAAGACTTCATCTTCACCCTTGGGCGGGACATGACCTTCCCCTTGATGATCCGGAATGGCTGATTCAGATTCTTTCGGGTCACAATCCCTCTATTTAAAGGAGAAAGATATTCCATGATGCGTAAACGGCCTCAGAGTAGGTCTTAGCTCAAAATGAAGGAAGCTTCGCAGGAATAGGTTGTCTGATCGAATAATTCGGGGGAACATAATTATACCCAAAGCCGATCGCGTTGGGTATATAGGTGGGAGGGGCTTATGGAAGAGGTCCGCGTCTTACGGGAAGAGATTAAGTGGCTTAACACTTTTTTGCTTTATCCCGAGTATCCTAAAATTTTAGATCAGCAGCTTCAGCAGTTTATGCCCTTTCCTGAGGATTTTTTAAAGTCCGTAAACGACTATCTGTTTTACGGACATTTGGTAAATCAAAAAGACCTTGAATATTTATTGTGGTCTGAAGTTGAAAGCCCTTTTTTGTTAAATCGAGATTTAGCCTCGATTGCTTTAATTCGCCAAGGTCAGTTGACTCAAAGTCGAATTGATCGTGTTTGTGGTTTGATGATGTATTCCGGTGAGGGATCCCCAGTGGCTATTGAAGCCGCCCTGGCCTTTGCTCAGTGGAGGTCCTGGAACCAAGAGCTTTCGAAGTGGTGGAATTGGAAAAGCTTTCTGGATGTGATCGATCAGGGCTTGATTGATGACGAACTAGCGCCCTGGTGTGCTTTGGCCTATTTCTGGGGATTTCAAAAGCAAGGCGGACAAGCACAGCTTAGTGATGCGAGTTTTCAAACTTTAAAAGACAGTCTTTTTCAGGCTCTAAAAGTTGAACCCAATCGCCATGTTCGCGATTTTAAAATGACTCGTACCCTTGCGCTTAATGAAGGTCGAGTTTCTCAAGAAAAAGCCTTGGTTTTGGCGCCAGGTCCTCTGTCAGGGAATGCTTAATATGAAATCCTTGTTCGGATTATTTGCTCTACTTGTCCTTAGCTATTCTTCATTAAGTCTGGCTCAACATGATGTGCTTTGTTGGGATGGAGATTGTCTTAAAAATGGTTGGACCCAGACGCATTTAAGAACTGGTCAGTTTACTGATTTTCAGTGTTACCGAGAGGGTTGTGAGATTTCGGGATGGATTGTCGGTGGTACAGAAAACATTTCTTACTACACTCAATGTAAGCCTGGGGGATGTTTTCAGGAAGGCTGGTATGAAGTCGATCGAGGAAACCAACAACTTTTAAATGATGTCGTCTGTGAGTTTTTTGATTGCCTACAAAATGGCTGGAATATCTACGGTCGGCAAGGAAACCATCAGTTGCGTTGTATCGAGAATGATTGCAAAGCAAAGGGCTGGGTCTCTACGAACTCTTCGGGCCAAAGTCAGAGTATTGTCTGTAAAAACGCTGCTTGCTTTCAGTCCGGCTGGACAAGTTTAGCCCCGAGTGCGCCCTCCAAAAAACTCATTTTAAACTAATTTTCTTGATGGCAAACCTAGGTGGGGCCGAATTTTTGAGGGCCAAACTTATTTGGTCTTAAGAAATCCCTGTTTTCTCGACAAGAATTTTTTCGAGTCAGTTCTTGGGAAATATATAAAGGGACGCTATAGTACGGTTTATGTTCAGCTGGATTAAAGATCTTCTTCCGGAGAATTCAAAGGCAACAATCTTGCGCATCTACTTTGGATCCGCTTTGGATTTTACTTTTTTGGACTTTGATTTATATCAAAATGATTTTGTCCAAAGATGGAAAAACGATCTCAGTCGTTGTTTAAGACAAAAGAAGCAGATACGAGATGGCGGCTTTTTTTACGGAAGCTCACTATATAGTTCCGAAGAATTAATAAAAATTATGACAAGTTCAATTGAGTGTGTACATCGCAGAACAGACGAAAGAATCAAAGGTGCGTCATTTGAAGATATCGATCAGAATTTTTTGAATGCTCTCCACAAAGAATTTGAAAGAGTGAGTGCCATAAAAAAGTACTGGCCCGGTGGAGATTATGACGATGTGGACAAGGCCCTCATTGATTTAAACGCAGCTATCCATCAGTATGAAGTCCTGATTCAAAATAAAGACACTGCCCCGAGCCCCTATTTTTCTTTTGATGTTAATTTTTCGAACACTCGAAAACGTAAATTATTGGATGATGATTTTAAGTATTTCACTCCAGATGTGAAGTTTGGCGAAGTATATCTCGATTACGCAACCGTGGGTGTTCCGGTGCTAAATGCCTATCTCACCAGGGAAGTTCAATTTCCTGTTCCTCAACGGGAATTTAAACCAGATTTTCGGGTTTCTTTTGATTATAGTCGGACTTTTGATGAAATTCCTGAGTTGAGGAAATGGGTTCGAGAAAAATATAATTGGGACCCAGATCACCCGAAGCTGGCGGTAGGGGCGATTCCCTTGGGGTTATTGACCAGATCAGATCTTTCTGTTGAAGACGCCTTTAGCTTGGTCAGTTCATATCGTAATATTCTGAGAGTCGAGCTTCATTGATTTTTCCTGACTATATATTTCTTCGTATTTTGACCAGTCCAAGGCGCCCTGATTGCAGCCACTGGTGACAAGGCCTCGAATTTCGTTCTGAGAATTGCCCAAAACAAGCTCAAAATAGTGTTTATGTACCCACACTTTACAGTTTAGTGCTCGGCCCAAACTCTGACCAAACTTCAGGTACTCTTGCTTCAGTCGAATCGGAGATTTGATATAGTATAAAGTGTTGTTAAACCAAGCGTTCGAGTGCCAAAAGATAAAGGATTCGTTTTTATCTAAGGATTGGGTGAACATATCGGGCTCAGAAACAAAATCAGCAGTTTTGAAGTGAGCCAAAGATATTTTTTTAAGGGTCTTAATGAATAGCTCCTGTTGTCCATTAAATGCCTCATCAACAACTGACTTAAGGTGCGAGCTAATTTCATCCTCACTCAGTTGCCGATAGGTTTTTTCTTTTTTTGTTCTTGCGCCGATAAAATATTTTAACTTTTCGAACGAATCTATTTGGCCGAGGTCACTTATGAAATCAAGTGTTCGATTACTGTAATCGAGGAAAACAATCTTTTGCGGAGTCCGATCTTTCCAGTACTGCTCTAAAATTGCCGAAGGTTTAAAGCCAGCAGCGACAGAGTACAAGCAACTCGGTTTAAAGTTCTCAATAGAGACAAGATTTAATGGCTCATTGTTGAAATAATATACTTTGTCCTTAGCAAGGTTGAAAAGATTCTGAATTTTTTTTCGGACGTCCTTAAGCTCTGGGGAGTTTTTTTTCTGAGGATAGGAGTAATGTTTTGTACTTCGTAGATCCTCATTGAGAGCAAGAACTCGAAAGCCATCTTTTAGAGACTTTGAAATTAGATCGGTTCCCCAGCCAGGCTTTCCAAGAATCGAATCATCCTCAGGGACGCCCTCAATCCAATGGGGTGTGTAGTTGTCATGAAAGTTTTCTTTGCTGCGTCGATAGCCCCTAAAATTATAAAATGAGCTTGGGATTTGGAATTGGCCGAGCTTGGGTCCAATATCCTGTGTAAGATCTAAAATTGTCATTTGCTCATGAAGCTCAGGAAGCTGATTTTTGAAATCTAGAATATGACCCGCAAGAAAACTGTTCACAGATCGCATCGTCGAAATCATGCGGAGTGTTTCGTAAGTGAAAGTATAAGTGTCTGGTATGAAGGTCCCTGATGCTAAAATAACTTGGGCTTTTTTTGGCAAGCTCTGGCTAAGAAAGGCATCTAATTTAGATTTGGATAAAATCTGACAATGTAGGGGAAAAGTTCCGGCCAAAGTCATATTCTGGAGTTCTACAGCATTTGTGCTATCTACAAAGTGATCCGGCTCTAAAATCAACAGGTCGAATTCTCTCGCCATAATTTCTCGGTCCATGCCCTGGGTCTTCCAGAAGTCGATAAACTGGGAAGAATTCTTTGCGGGGATTTGCTGTTGAGCTCGCTTAAGGATTACCTCTTGAGTTAACTCTTTAAAGTTGTGGACCTTATTTTGGTTTCTGGCAAACCTTACAAGCTCCTCTTCTTGAAATCGAATCGGCCCATCTATAATGATGTGTATACGGGGTTCTGAGCTGTTGTTTTCCACGTAGTGAAATTTTCCAACATTAATAATCATCGCGGAGCCCGAGGTGAAAGGGATCTCTTGGGTCCAAGGGGTGTGGCGTCCGGACTGATCTGTCTCTATAAAGAACTCGCAGCCGACCGGATTGTTTAAAGCGATATTAATTCCTATTGCGAGTTCTCCGTCCGCCTGGTCTCGGTGGACATGAATTCTTGCTCCAGGTTCAAGCAACATAAAACGAATTCGACCACATTGTTCAAGGTCCGTAAAAGACTTCAAAAACTCCATGGTCTTTGGACAGCTGTCTGCAATTGGTGTTTGCATAAATACGGGGCGTTTAACTCGATAGTCGGTATGGTAGAGCGTCTTCTTTGGATCTCCTTCAAGACCTCTTAAGCAGAGGCTTTTCCATTGGGGCTCGAGGTTTTTAGTTTTCCGGTAGTTTCTGTGGGGAACGAACTCGTCCATCAAGGCCAGAGCTTCATTAAAGCAGGACCCGTAGTCGAATGAAACCGGTATTTCAAGATAAGGGCAAAGCTCCAAATGCCAACGCATTTCTGTGAAGTAGGGAGAAGTGGCCTGAGGGGATTTAGTCGACTGGAGCATGCCCGAAAAACTATCAATAATTTCCAGGCCTCGCAATTAAAATGCTAGGACAAGGCAATGGACTCATCGGGCCAAAGGTCTGAATTTTTCCTTAAAGAATCAAGAAATGCCAAGTTTCTCGAGAAGGATTTTTCCGAAGAGGGCGATCTTCTTTTCTCCAAGTCCATAAACTCTTTCGAGCTCACTTTCAGATTTTGGGTTTTTATTCGCAATATCGCGCAGAGTTTTGTCGCTGAATACCATAAAGGCTGGGATATCTTTTTCTTTCGCATATTCTCTGCGCCACTCGCGAATGGCGTCCAGCATCCACTCTTGCTCTTTGGGAACAGCTCCAACCTCTGTTTTAGATTTTTTAGTAGATTTTGTTTTTAGGATTTTGCGTCCGGCCCGTGGGACAGAAAAGATTTCCTCGGGAATTTTACGAGGAGAATCTGGAGCGCAGGTGTCACAGTGGCCGCAATTTTTAATGCGCTTTTGATCCTTAAAATAGGTCAAGATATCCGCATGCCGACATTCCGAGCCTTCGGCATAAAAGGACATCGCTTTTAAAGCCGACCAGCGTTGATTTTTGATTCTTTGGTCAGCTTCGCTTTGAGTTATAAAGTAAGAATGAAGGCCTTTATCTTTTTTAGAATAAACCAAAAGGCAGGTTGCAGGTTTTCCGTCGCGTCCAGCGCGTCCGACTTCTTGGTAGTAGGATTCAATATTGCCTGGCATTTGGGTGTGCACCACAAGCCGTACATCCGGGCAATCGACTCCCATTCCAAAGGCGTTTGTAGCGGCTAGGATTCGCACGTCACCGCGGTGATAGCTTTGCTCCATTTGCGTTCGGTCTTCGCTAGAAAGGCCTGCGTGATAAAAGGCCACAGACTCACCGCGGGCGGCAAGGATCGAGGCCCATTCTTCAGTCATTTTTCGGGTGCCACAGTACAAAATGACTTTTCCCTCTGGCGTTTGCTTTAAAGCACTTAAAACGAAATTTATCTTCTCGTTTTCATCTGCGCAAAATTCGACCTGATAATACAAATTCGGGCGATAAAATCCGTAAACATGTTGGTCTGGATCCCTGAGGCCCAACTGTTTGATGATGTCGCGCTTAACGAGGGGAGTGGCTGTCGCAGTCAGACCTATCAATGGGACTTCGGGCTTTATTTTTCTTAAAAGCGAAAGTTGCGAATACTCGGGTCGAAAATCATGACCCCATTGAGAAACACAATGGGCTTCATCGACCGCAAACAGATTAATGTTCTTCTGATGATGAAGCCAGGGAGCAAACCCGGGCTTTTGAATTCGTTCGGGAGACAGATAAAGCAAATAGTTTTCTTGGTCCTTCATCTGTTGAAAAACTGATTTGTGTTCATTTAGGCTTAGACCTGAGTGAATACAACCGGCATGAAGGCCCAACTTTCTTAAGGCCTGGACTTGATCATTCATGAGGGCGATTAAAGGAGAGACAACAATAGTGATGCCGGGACTAGCGACCGCTGGAAGTTGATAACAAAGAGATTTACCGCCCCCTGTTGGCATGACGGCCAGAACATCTTTTTTTGCCAGGACGGACTCAATAATTGCCTTTTGTCCCAAGCGAAAACTAGACAGGTGAAATCGATCTTTTAATAGCCGAGAAAGAAGCTCCTGGTTTTCGTTCATTAGTTCGTTGTCGACTCTGAAAGTAATTGTTTAGCGTGATCTAAAGAGGTCTTGGATATTTTTTCCCCGGAAATCAGGCGCGCAATTTCTTTGACCCGATCTGCAGACTTCAGTGGTGCGACGTTCATTTGAACCCCATTTTTACTCGGAGATTTTTCAATTAAAAAATGGTGATCGGCAAATGCAGCAACTTGTGGAAGATGAGTGACACAAATGACTTGTTGGCCCTCAGAGATAGATCTTAACTTTCGTCCGACCTTTTCGGCAGTTAGTCCGCTGACACCCGTATCCACCTCGTCAAAAAGATAAGTTCGAGGCTGGTTAGAATGACCGACGACGCGCTTTAATGAAAGCAAGATACGGCTTAATTCTCCGCCACTGGCGACCTTTGCCAAGGATCTGGCCTCATCTTTTTTAGAGGCCTGAATCATAAACTCAACTTCGCTAAGGCCTGTCGAGTTCCACTGATCCATCTGATCTGCGCGCACCACAAAGGTCACGCCTTTCATGTTTAAATCCAGCAGCTCTTCGTTGACGCCTTTTTCTAAAAGCTTTGCGCCATTTTTTCGACGTTTATGCAGGTCCTCACCCAAATTCTGAAGCTGCAAGTGGATTTTCTCTTTTTCAGCTTGAAGACTGACAAGCTGGCTGTCGGCGAGTTCAAGGCTCTCGATCTCGCTTTCGATCTCACGCAAGCTTTTCAGAATATCATCGGCGTCTCCACCAAACTTTTTTTGCAGTCGTCTTAGTGTCGACATTCGGGCCTCGACCTCTTCAAGCTCTTTGGGGTCTGCATCTAGATTTTTTTCATAAGAGCGAAGCTCATAGACGCTGTCC
Organism: uncultured Pseudobdellovibrionaceae bacterium; assembly: GCA_964389375.1. Lineage (GTDB taxonomy): Bacteria > Bdellovibrionota > Bdellovibrionia > Bdellovibrionales > UBA1609 > CAYMDP01. Next base: position 31,243 of record CAYMDP010000007.1, read on the forward strand.
TCAAGAAGACTTTTGGCTTGAGTCAGGTTTTCAGTCCATTTCGAAAGGCTTGGGTCCAAGTGGGTCAGCTCACTCGCACGCTGAAGGATCTGGTGGAGACGAACCAAAATCGAATCGTCTTCACTATAAATCATTCCTTCTGCAAGCTGGGCGAATTCGGTGAGGCGGGCGGAGTGTTTAATTCGATGGTATTTTTCTTCTAAGACCTTCTCTTCACCAACTTGTAAGTCCAGTCCGGTGATCTCGTCTCGCTGATACTTTAAGAAATCAAGACGCTGATCACGACTTCGAGCGGCCTCCTGAATTTTTTCGATTTCAGTTTCAATCTCACTTAAGCGATGAAAGCCCTTTTCAAACTCAAGCCGAAGTGTCCAGCACCCCGAGTACTGATCTAAGACCTCAAGGTGATATGTCTTTGACTGAAGATTGCGGTTTTCATGCTGACCAGTCATCTCAATCAAAGGGGCCGTATGTCCGGTGACCGTAATCAAGGGGCAGACAACATCGCGCAAGTTTGTGAGGGCCGAAAGCCTTCCATTGATATAGATTTTGCTTTTTCCTTGGCTAGAAACGACGCGGCGGACGATTAGGGAGTCGTCTTCAATTTCGATCCCCATTTCTTCAAGGCTTTTTTGAATGTCTTTTCTAGAAGTCAGGTCAAAGCAGCCTTCGATGACTGCCGAGTCCGCTCCTGAGCGAACGGTGTCGGCTAAGGCTTTTTCGCCCATCAACAAGGCTAAGCTTTTTAGAATGATTGATTTTCCTGCTCCAGTTTCTCCGCTTAAAATATTTAAGCCGGATTTAAACGAAAGGCTGAGTGATTCGATAATCGCAAAATTTTTGACCTTGAGTTCGACCAACATCCCTAGAATCCCCCTATTGAAATAATCCCCAAAAAAACCGCGGCCAGAATTCTCGGAGAATACATTAGTTTCGGGCTCCAAATTTCAATTTTTCGCGCAAAAGATCAAAATAGTTATGAGTCGGATGGCGCAAAATAAAATGATCACAAGGGTGCCGCTCAATGAGGATTTCGTCTCGGTCAGAAATCTCGTCGATCTTTTTTCCGTCGACGGTTAAAAATGCGCGCTGCTGACCTTCCCTTAAGCGAAAGACAATTTTTTTATGATCTGGAAGAATCAAAGGGCGATTGGTTAGGCTATGAGGGCAAATCGGGGTGACCACCAAAGAGTTCACCTCTGGGTGAAGAATAGGGCCTCCTGCAGCCAAGTTGTAAGCCGTTGAACCCGTCGGAGAAGCAATAATAATTCCATCCGCTTTCACCGAACTAATTAGATAAGAATCGATGCTGACATCGACATAGATTAAATGAGGGTGAGGCCCACGCTCTAAAACAAGATCATTCAATGCAGAGAGTTCTTTAATGACCTTGTTGCGTCGGCGCAATTTCACTTTCAAAACAGATCTTCGTCTTAACTCCATTTGTCCGTCGAGCACGAGCTGAAGAGTCGCGTACATGTCTTCCACTCGAACGGCTGTTAAAAATCCCAGAGATCCTAAATTGACGCCGATAATGGGAATATGTTTTCCCTCAAGAAGGCGAACGGCTTGAAGGTAGGTTCCGTCCCCACCAAGAACGACAACTAAGTCGATTCGAGCCATCGATTTAAGGGGCGGAATTTTCTTCTTCTGAACTCGAATACTTTGTTTGGGGTGGGAAAAAGTCTTAATCTTTAACTCAGAAAACCACATGCTAAGCTCTGTGGCCATCTGCTCCGCTTCCGTCGTGCCCTCGCGATAGACGATGAGGACGTTTTTGACCTTATCTTTAAATAATCTATAAGCTTTCTTCACGGCTTCAAGGACTCCCAAGACTCACAGGTTGCACTTTCGAACTTGATCACAAGCTTTGACTACTCCGCCAGTCCGTCCCGACGAAGCAAAGCTTTCGGGTCAGGTTCTCTGCCACGAAAACGTTTGTAAAGCTCCATTGGGTGCTCGGTTCCGCCCCGTGATAAGATATGCTCTTTAAACTTTCCGGCGACTTCGGCATCGAACAAACCACGCTCTTTAAAATATTCGAAAGCATCCGCATCCAGAACTTCAGCCCACTTGTAAGAGTAGTATCCGGCCGAGTAGCCGCCCGCGAAGATATGCGAAAAGCTACATGAAACATTCGTGCCCTGGACGGGGGGAATTAAAGTCGAGTTTTTAAGAGTCTCGAGTTCGAACTCCGGAACTGAGCGGATCTGAGAAGGTTCAACCGTGTGCCAGGCCAAATCAAGAGTCGAGAGGTTTGACTGGCGTAGGCCATACCAGCCCGACAAAAATTTTGAAGTCTCTTTGATCTTTTGAACGAGCGCATCTGGAATCGGCTCTTGCCTGAGGTAATGTTTCGCAAAGATCCGCAGACTTTCAGTCTCTTGAGTCCAATTCTCGAAAACCTGAGAGGGCAGCTCTACAAAGTCCCAGTACACATTCGTGCCCGAAAGAGAGCGATAGGTGCACTTCGAAAGCAGGCTATGAAGTGCGTGACCAAGTTCGTGAAACAAAGTTCGGACTTCATCAAAAGTTAACAAAGAGGGTTTGCTGGCGGTGGGTTTAGTAAAGTTACACACCACACTGACATGAGGTCTTGTGACTTTCCCCTGATACAGGCCTTGTTCGAGATAATTAGTCATCCATGCGCCTGATCGTTTTCCGGCGCGCGGGAAAAAATCCGCGTAAAGAAGACCTACGAAATCCTTGTCATTATTTTCCCAAACTTCAAACACACGGACATCGGGATGATAAACCGGGTACTCAGAGCTGGCCTTAAAATTTAGACCGTAAAGTTTACGGGCGTGCTCAAAGGCGCCGGCTTCCACATTTTCGAGTTTAAAGTAAGGACGAAGCTCTTCTTCATCGAAATTAAATTTCTCTTTCTTTAAGGCTTCAATCAGAAAGCCGACATCCCAAGGTTGAATCGGGCTTGGGAAGGATTTTGATTTTGCGAAAGTCTCGAGCATTTTCAAGTCTTTTTCTGCAGCCAGCTTATAAGACTTTAAAAGCGGTTCTAAAAAGGACCGTACTCGCTCGGGGCTTTCGGCCATGCGGCGCTCAAGTACAAATTCAGCGTGATTCTTAAAACCTAAAAGCTGAGCCCGCTCGTGACGAAGTCGAATTAGCTCCAGAATATTTTTTTGATTGTCACTGGCGGTATTAAAGGCGCGGCTGTTGTAAGCGCGATGAAGTTTTTCTCGGCCTTCGCGGTTTTCGCAATACTGAAGGTAGGGCAGTAAGGACGGAGCTTGCAGGGTAAAAAGCCACTGGCCTTTTTTGCCTTTTTCTTCAGCTGCGAGCGCTGCAGCCTCAAGAGCAGACTCCGGTAAGCCTTTAAGTCGATTCAAGTCGGTTTCCCAAAACTCGAAACTGTTTGTGTCTTTTAAAACATTGTCAGAAAACTCAGGCCCAAGTTTTGATAAGGTCTCGTCAATTTCGCGCAAACGATTTTTTTGTGTCTCAGAAAGTAAAGCCCCGTTACGAACAAATTCTTTATAAGATTTGTCTAAAAGTTCGCTCTGCTCCGTATTTAAACCCAACTGGGTTCTATTTTCGAAAAGTGTTTTAACTCGAGCGAAGATTTTAGAATCTAGGCTAATATCACTCGAAAAATTGGAAAGCCTTGGCCCCATTTCTTTTGCAAGTGCCTGGAGGCTTTCGTTGGTCTCTGCACTGAGCAAGTTATAAAACACACCAGATATCAGCTCAATTTTTTCGGACAAGGTTTCAAGGGCCAAAAGCGTATTCTCGAAGGTCGGAGGTGCGGATTGAGATTTTATCTGTTCAAATTTAAGCTTGGCTTCTTGAATCGCCTGATCAATCGCCGGGAGAAAATGTTCGGGCCGAATGTCAGGAAAAGAGATGGCTTTATGTTTATTTGGGGAAGCAAGCAGGAGCGGATTCTGGGATAATACATTGGTGTTTGTCATGTTCTGTGGATATCACATTCAACTCGCTTTGTGGAAACATTTTGCGGGCCTTTAGCCCCAAGTGAGGGAACTGTAAAAACAGTAAAATCCAACAGATGACAAGGATGGTCAAAAAGCCCATCAGTCCTACGAGGACCCGGGCTTTTTGGGGATGAAATGCGATGAAAATTTTAAACATCTGTTGACTGCCTCAGTTTGATTTCTAGAGAAAACTTTAGAAGCAAACGCTTAAAGTGCCGCCGAAATACAAGGGTCCGAATTGAACACCGGCACCGGCTCCAGAGCAAACCGTTTGACAGTTGATTCCCGGAATACAGGTGTTGATCGTTCCTCCACCGTAGTATCCACCAGGCATTGATCCTTGGACTAGGTCTTGGCGCACACACACAATTCCATAACCTAAGTTTGCGGGAACATAAGAAGCGCCATAGATCATGCTCCATCCGCTACAATCGTTATAGTTGTAATTATGAGAGTAGTAGTAATATGGCATGATTTGGCCGTTTTGAATATCAAGGTAGCTTTGGTTACAGTTGACGATCTGATTCGCTTGATCCACGAAAGCTTGGCGTTGGTGATCATAGCGATAATAGATACAAAGATTCTGGTTGTTTGGGTTCACAGGAGTACAAGGGTTTCCGTTTTGATCCCGATAAGCTTGCGGATGATTTTGATAAAAACCACTCTGGGGCTGATAGGTACAAGTTGTTGTTGTTGGAGTCGTTGCGGTCACTCCGCCGCCTCCGCCGCTATCACTTTTTTTACCTGGGCAGGCCGTCACGCTGAGTGACAACATAAGGACCCCTAATATTTGTAGGGCGATCGATTTGCCGCTTTTCAGATTTTGAGGTCTCATATTCTTTCTCCAGGTCTATAGGGTCCAATTTCAGTTTTGTTCCGAACCCCTGATAATCCAAGATTTATGCCGCGAAGGGATCTTACTCTTATGAGGCTCAAGTCGAAATAAGGAGCCAGGCGCGGCAGGGAGACTGACAATTTTGGGCCTTGATCAAGTAAATACGCCAATTTTGGTCCTTCTATCTGCAGGACCTTAGGCAAGAAAAACCTCTGTGAATCAGGTTTATAGCATTTCGGGCAGTCAGTTTTTTGCACCGAAAACAAGCCCTTGAGAGGTCGTGGGATGAATGCCGATAAAGTCAGTAGTGGACGCAAAATCGAAAGTTCTATTTATTCTATTTCTCTTAACAGGCTTATCTGTTTTTAAGGCCGATTTGGTCCGTCAATATCTGGACGACCTTAAGACTCCGGTGGATAGAAATATTGCCAGCTCAATTTATGATTACCTTAGCCCTCACGAAATTGAAGTTATCGATGGAAAGGCTCATTTTCAGTTTGAGGATTTTGAGTTGGATTTTGAAGTCAGTGTCCTCAGTGAGTCTGAGGCTCAAAGCTTGTTTCAGTTTTTGGCGGCCCGCAAGGATATTGCTTTTAAGTTTATTGCTTATGGATGTGAACCTCGGGCTCATAAAATGGCTCTTTTGCTAGAGGAAAAGAATATCCAAGTGGGCAAGGTGTTTGTTTTAGGGGATCTGCAAGTTGATAATCCTAGGGACCCAGCAAAACCGATTCGTTGGCCAGAACATGTGGCCCCCTTTGTTGTGGTTCAGGGCCAAGAGGGTCTAAAGAAATTCATCCTTGATCCTTCATTATTTGATCGCGCGGTTGAGGTCGATACTTGGCTGGCGCTTATGACTCAACACCAACCCAAATCCTTTCCGTCAGTATATTATACCCCAAGGTTTTATTACCAAGTCTACAGCTTCACGGTCCCAACGAAAAATTACCAGGACTACGAGATAGGTTCGATGAAATCAAAATTGAAAGAATACCTCGAGCTTCAAAACTCTGGATCAAGCCCTGAACAAAAGTAGACAGAGTTGAATTCGGAGTGCCCTAGAGTTTTAATGTTGAGCACTGAGCAAACGAACAAATTTATTCACAAGACTCAAGATAACCCGGGGCGATGGCACGAATCGGATGTGCCGAGACCGGTGCGGCGCCAGAAGATTTATTGACCTGCTGCCAATTGATTCCGTCTGAACTAAATAGATACTGGGTTTGCTCATAGTAGCGGCCCCAGGCCTGAGAGATCGCGACATATTGCCGAGTCATCGGGTGAAAAGAAACCCTTTCAAAATTAAGATAGGTGTTCGAAGTAGATCCAGAGATGTTCAAATCTTGCGAGGTCCAATTGATTCCATCCGCAGATCTATAAACTTGTCGTCCACCGTAGGCCTTAAATTCAAGACCGTCGTATAGAATTTCACTGACCGAAGGTGGGCCAGGATAATTGCGCCAAGTTTCTCCTTGATCGTCTGAAATACAGATATCCGTTGAAAGCAGAACGATTCTGGATTCACTTCCGGCAATAAGTCCGTTTCCACAGCCGCTTGGAAGGCTCGTCGGGCGACGGAAGTTTCGTCCACTATCTCTTGAGACCATTAGGTCCTGAACGTTTCCAGACTGAGCTAGAGAAATAAAAAGACCTGGTCCCTGATCCACAAAATATATCTTTCTCGCATTCCATGGAATAAAATTTAAATAGCTGGCTGCGGTCCAACTCGTGCCGCCATCCATGCTAAAAATTGCATCTCTTTCATTTAAAATATAAGTGTCGTTGCCGAAGGCGACTCCGGCCCAAGTGCGGCCCTGATGAACTCTTGTCCAAGAGTTCCCATTGCGACTGATCTCAACGTGGCCGGGAGCTCCCCATCCATATGTCGCCATAAATCCTTCAGGACCCCAAGTGACTCCAAGTGACGAATACTGATTGTGATCACAATCATGGTTGCCACTGCTCTGGTCCCAACATCTTAGTCCTGCATTTGCGGTTCGATACCCTCGCCATGTTCGACCGCCATCACAGGTGTAAAGACTGGTGTTCATGTGGCCCACAGCCAAGAAGGCGGCTCCGTTCATCCCGGAAGTTGGCGGAGGAGGTTCGGTTGGCGGCGGTTCAGCAGGTGGTTGAGTCGGAGGCGGCATCGTGGGTGGTGGCTCAATGACCGGTGGTGGGACCGGAGGAGGTTCTGTAGGATTGGGAATTGGGTTTTGGTCATCGGGAGGATCATTTTGTGCTGGAGGTGTGCCCTCCGGCAGACCAGCGGATTGCGAACTCGAGCTGTCGTCGTAAGGCATCGAATCAAAAGAAGGTTGCGAACAGTTATTGAAAAACAAAATGCAAAGCGCACCAAGGATTGCAAAAGACAATCGCTGTCTCAGATTTATACGCTTCATTCTTTCTCTGACGGACCTCATACTGGAATGAGCTGCAATTTATAAACCGGAGCAGGGCAAAATCAGGCCATCTTCAGTGTCAATTCGGAATTCACTGTCTATCAAGCAAGCGTTTTTTTGATGTCTCAAAATCGAACATCTTCAAAACAAAAGAGCCAGGTCTGATTTACGGACGCTCTGCGTCCGTAAATCAGACCTGGCTCTTTTGTTCCAATTCGAACGAATTTAGAAATGTGTCCTCTGCAATTTCGTCATTTTAATCCCGAAAAAGCTCGTGCAAGAAGAGATTGTTGGTTAAGCTCATTTTGTGAAAATAAAATCGATTTTAGTTTTACTGGTTTTAAGTTTTTTCTTTGGGGCTTGTTCAAGGCTTGATGTCGCGGTTCGAGTGGCGGATCGGGTGGCCCTCAAGGCGATATCTCGACATTTTGACCTTAACTCGACTGAAGAAGCCGAAGTTCGCAAAGACTTTCAGAGCATTTTTAAAGAGGTAAAAAAAGAAGAATTTTTGAAGGTCGCCAATCTTTTTGAGTCCTTCGCAGATCAAGTTCATGTGGAAAAGCCTGTCGAACCCTCGCAGATTCAAACTTTCTTATCTTCAATGGGTCAAATATTTCTAACAGCTCTTCAGCGCTTTCAGCCCTTGGGTGAAAAGCTGATCGAGATTCAAGCGGCTAAGGACTTCACCGAGTTCGATAAGTTGTTTCGCCAGAATATTGAAAAAAGCGAAGCCAAAATCAAAGATGAGCAAAAACAAAAAAGTGATGAGTTCAAACGCATGAATCGCTGGGTCAAAGAAAGTATCGGGGCCCTTAGCTCCGAGCAGAAAAAATCTTTCGTTCCGGCCTTAAAACAGATTGTTCCTCCGCCGCAGCTTTATCTTCAAAGCCGCATAAAAGTTCATGAAGACTTTGTTCTTGTGCGAAAGGATCCCGAGCAGCGCAAAAAATTTGTCGACAGCTATTTTAGGGATTGGCTTTCTTTACAAACTCCAGAATATCAAAAGGCGCGAAAAAACTTTGAAAGCTCTTTCGAAACTTGGATTGTTCGCCTGTACGAGGAATTAAATTCGAAGCAAAAAAAGCACTTGCAAGAAAATCTTCGGACTCGAGCCAAACAGCTTAAGACGATTGCAGAGCGCGCCCGAACGTCCTAGGGCGCCTCAGACTAATGCTGCGCCGTGGTTTTTTTTGTTGCCTTGATTTTTTCTTAAAACAGGCCCAAATTCTGTGACAGTAAATAACATGCGAGGGCCTTGATATGATTCAAACTTTAAAACCAGTTTTAGCATTGCTACTTTCTCTCACTTTTCTGTCGGCTTGCGGTATTCAGACGATTCCTCAAGCGCGAAATGCCACCGAAGCCGCGACGGCAGAAGTGACCAATCAGTATAAACGAAGAGCGGATCTGATTCCAAATCTTGTCAACACCGTCAAGGGCTATGCCTCTCATGAAAAACAAACCCTTGAAGCTGTCACCAATGCAAGAGCCAAGGCGACTTCGATGAATATCGATCTTTCGAAAGCGAGTCCCCAGCAGATCGCAGAGTATCAAGCTGCACAAGGAGAGTTGTCTCAGGCACTGGGTCGTTTGATGATGATTTCAGAAAATTATCCCAACCTTAAAGCCGACGTGAATTTTCGAGATCTTCAGGCTCAGCTTGAGGGGACGGAAAACCGAATTACAATCGCGCGGCAGCGACTCATCCAGGAGATTCAAAATTTAAATAACCTAGTCACTGTTCCTCCGACCTCTTGGACAAATTCGATTTTTTACAAGGTCGAGAAAATGGCTCAATGGGATGTGGATCCTGCAGAGCGTGAGCAAATTGAAAAAGCTCCTGATGTTAAGTTTTAGACTCTTATTGGCAGGCCTAATTGGCTTTGCGACTCTTACTTCATCCTTTGTAAGGGCCGCGGATTTTGTGGTGCCGGCGCTGTCTGGTCCCGTCGTCGATCAAGTTGGGCTTCTTTCTTCTAGAGACAAGGCTCGGCTTGAGGAGCGGATTCGAAGTATTTATCAAAGCGGCAAGATTCAGCCTCAGATTTTGATTGTCAGATCGCTGGGTGCTTTGCCGATTGAGCAGGCCTCAATTCAAGTTGTCGACGCCTGGAAGCTTGGTGAAGCGACCTCTGACAATGGGGTCTTGATTCTTATGGCCATCGAAGAACGAAAAGTTCGCATCGAGGTTGGGCAAGGACTTGAAGGAGAGATTCCAGACATCCTCGCAAGTCGTGTGATTCGCGAAACGATGACTCCTTTTTTTAAAAACGGAGATATGGCCGCGGGCCTAGAAGCCGGGGTCTACCGCTTGGCCTCTATAGTTGGTGTCGGCGAGGGTGATGAATCCGGTTTTCAAGCTCCTCCCCCTAAGCAAATCCCCGAATGGAAAGTTTTTTTAATGCTTCTGGGATTGATGTTGTTTGGGGTTTTGTTTTCAGCCTTTGCTCACCACCATGGCTTGCGCGGAAATGGATCCAGCGGATTCGGCGGTCCCTTTGGGGGCGGCGGCGGATTTGGTGGACGAGGCGGTGGGGGTTGGTCTGGCGGCGGCGGTGGTTTTAGCGGAGGGGGTGCAAGTGGAGGTTGGTAAATCACTCAATCACGCGGTTCCTCTTTGGGCCAAAGGCTATGTTTCGGATTCTGTTAGGACCAAAATTGAACAGGTTATTCAGGATGCTGAGAAGCAAACCCGACTTGAAATTGTTGTGATGTTTGCGCGTCAGTCGGCCTATACCGGGCATGTTATTCATCTTTTGTGGGCCTATCTATTTATATTCCTATTTTTATTGATGTCCTTGTCCTATGAATTTTTAATTCACGATCTCCAGACCCATTGGACGGTCTTAATTTCGCTTGGTCTTTCGATTTTAATAGCTTGGCCTCTTTCGAAAATGGGCTGGGTGAAAAGACTTTTGTGCCCACTTCGGGATGAGCTTAAAGCGGTGGCTGAAAAAGCAGAACTTCAGTTTTACCGCTCAGATTTTCACAAAACAGCAGGGGCCACTGGGGTTTTGATTTATGTGTCCCTACTCGAGAAAAGAGCCATCGTTTTGGCCGATCGTGAAATATCAAAGCAGGTCCCAGAGGATTTTTGGCAGATGCCACTTAGCCAGCTGGTTGCAGGCTTTAAGGCCGGTAGCGTCGATCAGGGGATAAAGGCAGCAATTGGAGAAATTGCGAGTCTTGGTGCAAAGCACTATCCCGCGCAGGCAGGTAATCCAAACGAGATTTGTAACCGACTTCGCTTTGTTGAATAAGCAAAGCTATGCTAGCATTTTGCTTTGCATATCGGCAGGGGGGATCTGTGAAGACAGCGGTCCTTTTAATTCTATCTCTGTTTATAGCTCAGCGGAGCTTTGCTGCTTCTGTTTACAAACAGGCTCTTGATAAAAAACTGGATAGTTATATTCAAAATGGAGTCGTTTTGGGGGGGCAGTCGGGTTTAGCTTTCTCCTTGTTAAATGTGCGAAGGAGTAACTCAAAGGCGATAGACACCGAGCGTATTGTTCTGGATATGGGAGACCATGAGCTTAAACCTTTGATTAACCGGCTTTCGTTTTTTCATGTCAGCATTCAGCAAAAACCGACTCGAGTTGTGGTGGACTTAGCCCAGGTCCAAAAGTCGAAGATTTCAGCTGAAAAATTGCAACAAATCTTCGCAAGATCTCCAATCGTTAAAAAAACTTCTCTTAGTTTTGACCCAGTCGACTTCTCGGCGAGTCTTAGCTTGGACTTAGCAGTTCCTTCAGAAATTGAGGTCTTTCAGATGCCAAGCACCGACCGTCCCAGTCGAATTGTCATAGATATTCGTCGATTAAAAGCCAAATCCAATAATCTTAAGCCTGGGAAGAGATCTTGAAGAACTTAGCTCTGATCCTGTCCATTTTTTGGATCGCCACTTTTTGCCTTCAGGCAGAAGCTCGGGTGTTTAACTATAAAGAAGAAAGCTTTGCAGTCTATTTTCGCGGGACTGGGGCATTGTCAAAAATGGACCAGGAAGCTTTTAAATATGGAAGCGGAGATCAAACGACTTTTGATAAGGGCGTTGTTCATCATCTTAGTGGAGAGTTTGGAATTCTTTATGTTGCGTCTCCCACCCTTAATGTCCGACTTGCCGGTGAAATTATTCAAGCGGGCAGTGTCGATGCAGTAGGGTCTAATGCCGCCGGGACTAAATTAATGGACTTAAGAAGTGAGGTCCACGCCATCAACCCCAATGTGACCTTCGAGTTTATTTATGCTCAGCAGGCTCAACTTCGGTTTTTGGCTTATCTTGGTGCAGGCATGGCAAGCGTGACGATGGACAATAGCTATACAATGACCGCAGATGGGACCAGCCTTTACGGCAACGGGGATACAGTTGAAAAGGCTCAGGCCAGTTCGATCTCTTATCATGGGGGCTTGGGCTTTGAGGTTTTGATGGCGGATACGACAACTTTTCAAATGGATTTGGGCTACCGTCATCTTCAGGTCAAGGATCTAAAGCATAAAGGGGATGGGATCGTCATCCCCAACACAAACGTCAGCAAAGGGCAGCCTGTCCTCAATTATGAGGGCTCGAAAAGATCATTTGATATGAGCGGTCTTTATGTTGGAGCTAGTTTTAGATTTTATATTAAGTTTTTATGATTCATAAAGTGAATCAATGATGCTTTTGTATTTTTGATCACAAAACTTTCTTTTGACCTTCAAGCTTGGCGTGAGTTCGCCCTCTTCAATTGTAAAATCTTTTTCTAGAATAGCGAAATTTTTGATGCTTTCGTGGCTTGCGAGTTGAAGGTTGGTTTCGGAGATTATTTTTCGAACTTCCTCTTTGTAAGAGTCCGGGCCTCGACCACTCTGACTAAGAATCTCTTCATTTAAAGTGACAAGGGCCACAATATATTTTTTTTGATCTCCATGAATCAAGACATTCGAAATCAATGGACTTAATTTCAACAGCCCCTCAAGCCGTTGGGGCGCGACATACTTTCCCCCGGCGGTTTTTATCAGATCTTTCTTTCGGTCTGTGATTTTTAAAAAACCCGTAGGAGTCAGTGCGCCAATATCTCCAGTGCGAAAGAATTCTCCGTCGAAGGCCTCTCGAGTGGCCTCTGGATTCTTGTAATATTCTTTCATAACTTTATCACTCTTAACTAAAATTTCGCCGTCTTCAGCAAAGCGAAGCTCAACATCGCCGATCGGCTTTCCTACTGTTCCGAGTTCATAGGCGAAGGGAGTATTCACCGTGATTGCTGCAGTCGTTTCTGTCAGCCCATATCCTTCAAGGATTAAAACACCTGCAGCATGAAAGAAGCCCGCGATTTCCGGGCTTAAGGGAGCACCACCAGAAACCGCAAACCGTAAGCGTCCGCCAAGTTGCTCTTTTAAGTTGTCGTAAACGGCAAGCTTTGCAAGGTGGTAGGGCAAAATCAGCGCCAAGGGCATCGCCTCATGGTTTTGTCGAGATGAACTGACCGCTTCGCCGACTTGGATTGCCCAATTGAAGATTCGATTCTTTAAGGGGCTTGCCTGGGCGTGGGTTAAAACGCCAGAATATATTTTTTCAAAAATCCGCGGAACTCCGATAAAAAATGTAGGACGTACCTCTTGCAGATTCGTGCGAATGCGCTCAATACTTTCCGCAAAGGCCAAGGTGTAGCCGTTGGCGATACTTCCCCAGTGTTCGATGCGACCAAGAATATGGGCATAGGGTAAAAAGCTAAGGGTCAAATCTTTGTGATTTATGGCCGCAAGCCGAAAGACTTCGGTCACTTCACTAAGGATCTGCGTATGGGTTAACACCACACCCTTGGGCAAACCAGTGGTCCCGCTGGTGTAAAGTAGTGTTGCAAAATCCTCGGTGCGAATATTTTCGATCCTAGTTTGCAACTCAGATTTTATGTCCTGACTTTGGCTTGCCCCTTGATTTTTTAGGGACATCCAGGAATGAAGATTTTCATCTTCTAAAGTTTCTTCAGCTTCAATCAGTATGACTGTTTGGATCGAAGGACAAGAGGTTTTGATTTCGTTCCACTTTGCAAGTTGCGTTTTGTCTTCGAGGATCAGAATTTTCGCCTGGCAGTCATTGAGGATGTAAGAAAGGTCCTCGGTTCGCGAGTTTTGATAAACCGGAACCGTTACCCCTTGAGCCATAAGAATGGCCATATCTGAAATGACCCACTCCATTCGGGTGTTCGAAAGTAGAATCACCGGATCTTTGGGCTTTAAGCCTAAGCGAATCAATGAAAGAGCCAGGTTTTCAACGGCCGAAACATACTCTTCTCGAGACAGACTCAACCAATGATCTTTTCGTTTAAATTTTAATGCAGTCTTTTTGGGGTCTTTATATTTTGATTCTATAAAGAGCTTTACGATACTGGGGTTCATTATTACTTGCGTCCGCTCGGGGCACGGTTTTTTAGGGATAAAACCACACTTTGTCTGCGGTCTCTCGGAACAATAATCGAGCGCTCAGCAACTGATTTTGTGTAGGGATTTTCTGCTCGAATCACGATCTTTGTTTCTGCGGGTACGGCGTAGCGAGTGATCGGTAGGCGACCTTCATTTAAAAGCTTCCCGTTGATATAAATCCTTACATCTTTAGGCGGGAGAACATCAATATCGATGTAACCTATAAGTGCATTTTGAAGAGTTGCATTCAGTCGATTTGGGATAGCCGTGTCTTCAGTGTAATCCAAGATGTATTCTAGATAGCCTGTTCTGCGTAAAGACAGCTGTACTGCGCCAGTTCGAGGAAGCGAAATTTTACTTGGGGTAATCGATCCTGTGTTGGTTCCGTTAATGTAAATCTCTGCCCCTGAGGGTTTACTTGTGATTAAAAGATCTCCTCTTTGAACGGGTGTTGGAGCGGTCTCCAGATCACTGACTTCTGAAATTTCGCCAGGGGCTGGAGTCTCAGTGATAACGGGAAGATTTTGTGTGGGCTCAGAAGGCTGAGCTACTTTTAAATCTGGTATTCTAGCTTCGCCTATTTTAATTCCTAAAATTCGATGAATGGGACCCAAAATAGGGTTTGTCATCGCGATCACTGGTCTCATGGGCTGTGGAAATATTTTAGCTAAAGCCAAATAACTTCCGACTAAAAAGGCAAAAACGATCGCTAGACTACTGATCGAACCAAGGGCTGCCGCCTTGACCTTTGAACCAATCGGAATTTGTGTTTGAGTAAAGCGAGTGGCGGGTCCGCGCATTGTTCTTTCGTTGAGGTGTCTGTCTTCGCTGTCATGAGATAGAACGTACGGATTTTGTGCAGTGACATGAATTTCTCGCTTCAATTCATTGCGGAGCGCTCGCTCATCTAAAACTCCGCTTTTTCCGCTGCGAGAGACCGAAATCGACGGAATAATTTCATCATCTTCCTCTACGACCTTGCTGCTGATCTCAGGAGGAGTCGCAGGGGTATGAGTCACTTGGGTTACTTGAGTCGCCTGGGTGACTTGAGTTTCTTGCTGAGTTTTGTTCAAAATATCACTTTTATTAAAGCCAGACTGTGTTTCTGAAAAACTAATCTGTGATGCCGGAAACGAGGACTCGCCTTGAGTCTTATTTGACTTAGATTGAAACTCAGATTCGGTCACTTGGGTCTTTGAAGATTTTGGATTGATGAAGCTGTTAGTGCCTGGATTAAAGGATGGTGCCGACACCAAGGTTTTTTCGTCTTCATCGACTAGATCGTGAGAAGAGATTTCTTTAAATGGCACTTGAGCGTATTCGATCAAGCGCTGACGATTGTCGAGAATGTCTTCTGCAAAAAGAGTTTTAATAAATACTGCAAAGTCGTGAGTGGAAAAGTCGGGGAATTGTCGATTTAAAAATCGATTTAAATCTCGATAGATCGCGGCAGATGTTTGGTAGCGCAGGTTACGGTCTCGAGTCAGTGCCTTTTGAGCAATACGCTCGAGCTCTTGATGGATATTTGGATTAATCTTTCTTAGGCTTGGAACCTGACAGTCTCGAATTTTTCTTAAAGTATTAATCTCGTTGTTTGCGATAAACAATCTGTCGTTTGCTAGAAGTTCCCAAAGGACAATACCAAGTGAAAAAATGTCGGTTCGTAAGTCAACCGGCTGCCCTTCGGCTTGCTCGGGACTCATATAGCCGAATTTTCCCTTTAGAGTTCCGGCTCGGGTATTTTCGATCTGGCTTTCTGCTTTTGCGATTCCAAAATCGACGATCTTCACTTCGCCTTCGAAGCTGACCATCAAGTTCTGAGGACTGATATCTCTATGCGTGATATTTAAAGGCTTTCCAGTGGATCCATCTAGACAGCGATGGGCATGGTCTAATCCGCCGGCGACTTCTTTGATCATGTAAACGATCTGATCAATCGAAAATTGTGAATTCGATTTTTTCATCTTGTTTAGAATCTGTCTTAGGTTTTTTCCCTCGACGTAATCCATGACCAAGAAGAATTGATCCTTTTGAACTCCAAACTCATGAATCGTAACGATGTTACTGTGGCTTAGATTGATGGCAATCTTGGCTTCTTCTTTAAACATGTCGATAAATTCTGGGCTGTCAGCAAATTGAGGAAGAATACGTTTAATCGCAACAAATTTGCCGATGCCACCGGCACCAGGAGCTCTAGCAAGAAACACTTCGGCCATACCACCCATGGCCAGCTTTTCCATCAAGACGTATTTTCCAAAATATTCGTACTTCTTTGCCAAGCTTTGATCCTCGAGGTTCTCTTGGCTTATCATCGGAGTAAATCAGGTCGATCTTGATGTTTTTACTGAAGTTAGGCTAAAGTTTAGACATGAGATGGATAGGACTTACAGGTGGAATTGGTACAGGCAAAACGGCCGTAAGTCGTATTTTGAAACGACGAGGTTTTCCAGTTGTCGATGCCGATGAGTTGGCACGTGAGGCCGTCCGTCCCGGGGCTAAAGTCCTGCAGGATCTTCGTCGAGTTTTTGGCCCTGAAATTTTTAAACCTGATTCTGATTCCCTAGACCGAAAAGCCCTGGGCGAATTGGTTTTTTCAGATCCGGGGAAGCTGAGTGAGCTTGAAAATTTGATTCATCCAAGTATTCGAGCTTTGGCAGATCAAGAGCGCGAGCGCCTTCAGGAGGAAGGATTTTCAGTCGCATTTTATGCGGTCCCTCTGCTTTATGAAAAGGGAATGCAAGAGCTCTTTGACGAAATCATCTGTGTTTATTGTCGACCCGAGATTCAGCTTCAACGGATCCTCACAAGAGATGGAATCAGTCAAAGGCAAGCTGAGGAAAGGCTTTCGAGCCAGTGGCCGATTGCGGAGAAGTCAAAGCTTGCAGATTTTGTCATTCTTAATGAAGGAAGCCTAACCGAGCTAGAGTTTGAGGTTTTACGAACCTTAAATGCGATGAAACTTTCAGAAAGTTACCAAGACCAGCTATACCCAAGGCTCATGTAAAGAGCAGTGCTTTCGAGTCCCACTCCGCCTTCTAGCTCGATGCGCACACTCTTTGGAAGAGTCAGTACGTCCTCGAGGCCTATGGCAAATTTGGCGATGTAATTTTTAATTGAAAAGAAGGTCGCAAGGTTTTCATTTGTATTTGTCTGATGAGAAACACCAAGTTTTACGTAGGGTCTAAAGTACTGATAGGGATAAAAACTATGTCTGAAACCCGCATTAATCTGCCCTTTTGAATGGCTGAAGATATCGGCTCCGAGCTCAAATTGAGGTTGTTGTTTTCGGGGAAAAAGATACTGAAAGCCCAAAAAATAGGGAACTGAACCGTCGCGGGCCAGATCCATATCGATCAAAAGTCCAAAACGGACCGCCAATGAATTTCTAAAAGGAAAAAATTCTATCGGCTGTGCTGGAGGCGCCGAGGTCTGCGATTCGGATATAATTAAGTTATTTTTTTCGATCAAACCCGATTCAGATTCTGACTTTAATTCATTGGCCTCGGGGCTTGGAGCAGTGTCGTGGGGCGAAGCACTGGCAGAATATGTGAACAGAACTAGGACCAAGGTCAAAAAGTGGAGCGTCAATTGTGGCATACAGAATTTATTCATACCCTTGGAGCTAGTCTAACTATAAAATTTGAGAGCTACAACTAAGGGAGTTCATTTGATGAAGAATTTAGCCCTCACAATTTTTGGTCTAAGCCTGCTTTTTTCAGAGAGCGTTTTCGCTCAAAAAGCGCCGGACTTTTCGATTCGACAAAATTATATTAGTGCCAGGGCGATGGGGATGGGGAATGCCTTTACCGCAGTTGTTAACGATCACAGCGCCATTTTTTACAACCCGGCCGCTCTCGGGCTTCGTAAAGACGGAAATATTCATCTTAACCTCGGTGCCTCTTTAGATACCAAGTATCAAAAGCTAGTTGATGATATTAAGAAATCCGGAGAAGACCCAGACGAGGTCCAGGCGATTAGTGACTTGATCGAAAGCAACTATGGTAACAACTACCATCTTCGAGCTCCCGTATTGGGCTCTTTTTGGGTACGACCGAATTGGGGAATTGCCTTTATACCAGCGGACTTAACCGTGGATATCTCGATCCATCGCCAAGTTGGACCCATGCTCAATTTAAACGCTTACTTGGATTCGACGATAGCTTATGGTTACGGCCGAAAAGTGAATTGGCTCGGAAAGTATTGGAAGAGTGCTGCTGGAATTACGGTTAAGGGCGTTCACAGAATCAACGCTTCTAAGTCTTTGATTGCTGCTGAACTTGCGACGGACTCTACAGTGTTTGAGACAAAAGATGCCGATGAAGGTTTTACTCTGGACGCAGACATTGGTTTTTTAGTTGAAGCCCCAATTCCGAAGAAGGGTTTTTGGTCCTTTTTGAAGTACGCAAGACCAACTTTTTCTTTAGTAGCCCGAAATATTTTAGACTATGGTTTTCCGATGAATTTTCATCTTCTGGACAAAAACTCAGGAGAGCCGACAAAGTTAGGACGTCGATTTGATGTGGGTTCCAAGTGGGAACTGCCCAAGGTTTGGGTTTTTGATCCCCATTTTGCTTTTGATATTAAGGACATTGGACACGAAAACTTCACTCCCAAAAAGGGTCTCCATGCAGGGATGGAGCTTTATTGGACAATGTTCAATTGGTGGAAGGGCCATTGGGCGGTCGGTATAAACCAAGGTTATTACACTTTAGGTGTGGGCGCTCGCTTGGCTTGGTTTCAGTTTGATCTAGCGACCTATGGAGAAGAAGTCGGAATTGCCGACCAAGCTCGCGAAAGTCGCAGATACATGGCCGAACTCTCTCTCGATTTCTAAAAAGTCCCAGGTCCGAAAATCGGACGCGCCGCTTCTGAAACTCAACTGAAAGTGCCAGGTCCGATATTCGGACGCGGTCCGTCCGAATATCGGACCTGGCACTTTTGTGACTTCAATAATCTCTTGATCCAGTCTAATAATCGCCCTCATTGTTCTGCACATCCACTAAATAAAAGTTGATGAAAGATCACTCTAGGAGAGATTTATGAAAATTTTAATTGCAGCGATTTTAGGTTTATTTATTTCAAATTCCGGATACGCCGGGGATCAATCCGGAATTGAATTTTATGAATGTGACGGAACCATTGAGATGGTCGAAGACTTTATTAATACCTATGAATACGGAAATGTGGATGATCCGGAGATGGATCAAGTGAAAGCCCTTCATGTCATGTTGGATAAGTATCGGGATCAATTGAAGAGCGGAAAAAAAACTACGATTAAAGTGTGCCCAGGCTATGATGAGGAAGGCGATTTGGTTGAGATTACGGTTACTGATTGGGGTAAATGGAACCCTGTGGACGAATGCGAAATTAGTAGGATTAATGCTGGGGAATATGAGGTATTCTGTTTTTAGCCGCAATCCTCTAAATGCCCCTTAATAATCTCTTAAGTGCAGGTGCTGGGAGTGCCCGGGGTAAATGTTTTTCCGTTCATGATACAAAGAAGAGCAGTGCCTTGCTCGCTTCCATAGCTTTCTGACTCAGTAATTTTTGTGCAGACGTCTGAAGTCGCATTACTTCCTGTGCAATAGGTTGTACTTACGGTCGAGGCAATTCCCGCTAGAGTGGCCGCATCACAAGAGCTAAGGCACTGATCTACAGCCGCGTCGATTTCTGCTTGGCTGGGTAAAACCCCATTAGCGAGATCCCCAAATGCCCCACCTGGAGCGACCGCATAAAGAGAAGTTCCCATCACACTTAAGCTACCCAAATACACCAAGGAAGAAAGTCCGCTTTTTTTACAGAATGAGTTTGCAAGGTTTGCCTTTTCAAGTCCATCCGCCGGTGAAGTTCCGGTAAGAGTTAAAGCCGAAATAAATGCAGCCTCTTTGTTCGTCGCAGAAGTATCCAGTTGTTTGTAGGCATTGACCAGTCTTTGAGTCGTCAATCCACCAGAGTAAAAGTAGATCGAACATTTTAAGACATTGGCTTGAGCGGTGTCGTATCCCGAAATGGAATCAAGACAGGTTAAAGCCGTGTCCGAGGTCGCCGCATCGAGGCAGGCTTGAGCTTTAACCAGATCTGTCTTTTCTTTATTTTCACAAGCTGTAAAGAAGACAGAAGAAATAAGTAATCCAACAACCAATACGTTTTTTAACATGAAGCCTCCTGCTTACGACGCACTCTTAATTATGAACTGATCCGCAACTCGAGACAAGAATCGATCTACCTATTGTATAAAAACCGGCTCTGGTCCTAAGAAGAGACAACTCGGCCTTGGTCTTGAAATAATAAGATGTCTCAACTTGATTCACTGAGCATCCGAAATGTTCTTTATGAAATCGAGTCTTTTTTGCATTGGTATTTCCCTTTTGATACTTCAGTCCTCTTGGGCTCAGGCTAGAGAGCGCTACGAACTCTACAATGGAGTTCGTCAACTCGGAATGGGTGGAGCTGCGGTCGCTGTGGTTAACGACGAGACGGCTCTTTTGATAAACCCAGCCGGTCTTGGAAAATTAAGGGACTACATTTTTACTTTGGTTGATCCAGAGATTGATGTAGGAGCAAAAAGTCTTTCTGTCGTAAACACACAGGTCACCAAGCCCCTGAATCCTCAACAAACATTAGATCTTTTAAACGAAGGTTTTTTAGACTCACATCTTCATCAACGGGCACAGGTGTTTCCATCACTCGTTTTGCCAAACTTTGGTCTTGGTGTTTTGGGAAAGTATCAGGTCGATGCAAAAGTAAATTCCGAGACCAACACTTTTCAATACGATTACGTCAACGACTTTGCCCTAGTGCTTGGCTTTAACTTTCGACTCTTTGATGGGCGCATCAAGCTCGGGTTCAATACACGATTTCAGAATCGAGTCGAAGTACTAAGAGATGATATTGCAAGCAATTCAACAGATCTAAGTCTTGGAACTTTGGGTTCAGAGGGGATGGGCGTTGGATCAGATTTGGGAATTATTTTAGCGGCTCCTTGGGCGCTTCTTCCGACCGTCGCCGCAGTCTTAAGAGATGTGGGCGACACCAAATACAGTTTTAAGGATGGACTTTTGACATCGGCTACGACCTTGCCAGAAACCACTAAACAAACTTTGGATGTCGGAGTCGCACTTTTTCCGATTATGGGAAAAGGGGTTCGCGGGACTTTTACTGCGGATTATCGAGACGTAATGAATGTAAAAGAAGAAAAGGACTCTATGCGTAGAGTCCATGTGGGGGCAGAGCTGAACCTAAGTGATATTCTTTTCTTGAGAGCAGGAATGAATCAACGTTACTGGACAGCCGGTGCGGAGGTTGCATTTTTAAACTACCAGTTGCAACTTGCAAGCTACGGAGAAGACATTGGAGTCGATGAAGCGCCAGTAGAAGATCGACGCTATGTCGTGAAGTTTTCTTACCGGTTCTAAGGCAAAAGCATCTCAATCCCCCATGTTTCTTGTCCCCCAGAAAAGTCTAGCGACAAAGGTCCGAACTTCGAGCTAAACCTCGCTCTTGGACTCCCGTATTCACAGCAGATAGAGCTAAAATAAAGGATGTCAGTTAAGGAGAAATCATCCATGGATGGACGAATTCGAATTCTATTCCGTTTAGCGCTTGGTCTTTTTTTTCTTTTAAATATCCAAGCCTGTTCCGTAAATATCTTGACCGAATTCGCAGATGAGCAATCCGATGCGGCACTGAAAGTTGATGCCATGAAGTTTATTAACCGTGGGGAATATCAAAGTGCATTGGATCGCTTTGCTTTGATGTCGGCGGATTATCAAGCGCGCAGAGATATTGTTGTTTTAAGGGCCAGCGCCTACGGAGGCCTGTGCGGTTTAGATTTTTTGAATCTGATCGTCGCCCTTGAAGACTTGTCGGGCCAAAGCATTATAGAAATGTTATTAAGTACCTATGTCGCAGGCACCGCAGATCGAGTCACAGCCTGTCAAAATGCAGAAAATTTGATCGAATCGATTTCTGTGGATGAATCACTTCGAACAGGAGATGAAAATCTTCTGATGCTTTTGTTGAACATGGCCAAGATGGGAACGGTCTTGGCTCAAAGTACCGCCGATGCAGATGATGACGGAACCGTGGACGGTGGCTTTGATCAGTGCTCGACAATTGTTGAGGCCGATGTGCGTAATTTTGGATATTCATTTCTTCTGGCACTAAAGGCGATCAGCGGTCAGACCGTCCTTGATCCCAGTTTGGTTCCTTCGGGACTGTGCTCACTTCCACCTCCCTACGACACGGTTTGTGACCGAACGAGCCCTGCAGATTTCACTGCAGACGAGGTAAGACTTTTTCGTGGAGTCATCGGCGATGATTCTGCCGGCGGAAGAATCGGACTTGGAACCTGTGGAGCGGGAGTCGACTTCGCAACCTGTGCGGTGGCTTGTCCATGATGAGGATTGGATCTCTAATCTGCATCGCGTTTATTGGGCTTAGTATTCAGCCTAGGTTTGCTGAAGCCTTTGCACTGTTTGACGCAAATACTTCAGTGCGAGCCCTGGGAATGGGAAATGCATATTTTGGAGTTGTTAAAGATGCGGATTCGCTTTTTTATAATCCAGCGGGGCTGGCTCGGACCACGGGATACAATTGGGTCATTGTCGATGTCAAAGTTGGTGGAAGTGGTGAACAGATCCTTGATACAGTCGAAGATATTCAAGATAGTGATTCTTTTGATGAGACTGTAAGGTCTCTTTACGGAAAAAGTATTTGGCTTGGGGCGGGGGCAAAGTCGGCCTTCAGTATGCCCAATTTTGGAATTGCAGTTTATGACAATTTGGACGCAAGTGTTTTGGTCGAAAATCCGGTTTACCCGAATCTAGACATTAATGTGATTAACGATTTTGGTTACGTGTTGGGAGCAAGTCTTCCGATTCTGCCTATCTTTCAAATGGGTATCGTACTTAAGCACATACAACGAACAGGATCTCGAGTGCCCTTTGGTGCAAGCTTTGTGGGCAGTCTTGATCCAGATGCGATCACCTCGAACATCGAAAAAAAGGGAACGGGCTACGGAATGGATCTTGGAGCGAACTTTGTAACTCCGGGGCCAATCGAAGCTGTGTTCTCATTTGTTTGGAAAAACGTGGGGGTCACAAAGTACAAAGCCGATGATCTTCTTGAGGGCCCACCTTCAGATGTAGATGAAATGAGTGTCGGGGCCGCCGTTAATATTGACTTGCCGCTTTTGTCGATCAGTCCAGCAATTGATATTCGCTATTTGAATCAACCTGAACTTCAGATGGGAAAAAAGCTGAACTTGGGGGTTGAAATTGGACTTCCCCTGTTGGATATTCGAGCGGGCTTCCATCAAGGATATTACACTCTGGGTGCTGGAGTGAATTTGGGTCTACTGCGTTTTGATGCGGCGACATACGGAGTCGAACTCGGGGAGTATCCCGGTCAGATTGAAGATCGCAGGTACGTGGCTCAGTTGACTCTTGAGTTTGGTTTTGATCCAGGTTCTTCGGGCGGAATTTTTGGTGGTGGCCTCCGAGGAGGTAGCGGCGGCGGTGGAAGTCGTTCCGTATGGGGCGGAAAGAGATTGAAGCAGCGGCGCTAGACAGAACTTGCGAATCATAAAAATTCCACATCCAAATGCCAAATTGGATCATCTTGAGTCCTTTAATCCAAAAAGCCAAACCTGGCTCGTGGCGGATTTAAAATCTAAAATTGAAATTCAAAAACGCTTATTAAAAGTTCATGGCTTTTTAGAAGAAGATGCGGTGTTAAGAGCCAGCGAACTATGGCGAAAGCTTTTGCTTAGATCCAGACCAGATTTTAGGGTGATTAGTCGCGACCTTGCTCAAGTTCTAATTCGCGAGAAAATGAAAGAGAGCTCTAACGAATGGGCAAAAAATCCAGGAGCGGTGAAATTACTTTTTGAATATATTCAGCAACTTTTGCCGATCTTAAGTGAGCCAGATGGAATCGAACTTTTAGGGGCTTGGCTTAAAGAAAATCCTGAAAGTGCTTTGCGCTGGGGCCATTGGGCCCACCTGGCCCACGAAATATGGGCCTGGCTTGAGAATGAAAAATTGATTCCAGGCACTTGGATTAAGGGGTTGTTGGCGCACAGTGCCTCTTGCCCAATTTGGAATCGTGATCTTCGCGTCGATTTGGGCATCGACTTTTCTCCTGCAGAGGTTCGGATTTTTCAGACTCAAAGTCAGGAAAAAGACCTCACGATATTTCAACCTGAGGCGAAGTGGGCCGGTGCTCTTCGGGGACCCATGCAAAGCTACAAGCTTTTGCAAGAGTCGGCAGACGAAAAGCCCGCAGCAAATTCAAAAATTTTAGAAGGTGTTCAGGCCTTTCGATTTCGCACTCAAGTTTCTGAAGTGAAATGGCTGACTGCCAAAATTCGA
Organism: uncultured Pseudobdellovibrionaceae bacterium; assembly: GCA_964389375.1. Lineage (GTDB taxonomy): Bacteria > Bdellovibrionota > Bdellovibrionia > Bdellovibrionales > UBA1609 > CAYMDP01. The sequence continues at coordinate 55,202 of CAYMDP010000007.1, forward strand.
GAGCTTCTTGATTCAGGCACTCGGCCAGACAGGATTGTAGTCGCGGCAGAAGACATTGAATCCTACTGGCTCGCTTTAAGAAATTATTTTCGAGTTGAAGGATTTCCCGTTCAGAAAAGCCAAGTGCTTCGGATGCAAAGTCTTCCCTTGATATCGGTTTGGCTGTCGGACCTAAGAATTTGCTCTGGTCGACTAAGCTCTTCGGACCTTGAGAGTTCGCTTTTTTCGGAAGCTCAACCGCAAGCCTTAAACTTCGATCGCTTTCGTCAGATTTTTTCTAATGTTTACGGTTTTGAGGATTTGGCTCGCGATAAAAAAGTCGAAGAATTATTTCGCACGCGCATTCACCTGGATTCAGAGCCCTTGTCACGAGATCAGTTTGTCGCCTGGGCTCTGGGCCTGTGGAAAAAAGAACCCACCGAGTCTTTAAACCGATTTTTTCAAGACTTTTTTTCGGATTGTCCTGCAAGTCTTCAGCTTGAGCTGGGAGCGTGGATTGAAGTTCTCGAACGAATTGCAGCGAAGTCAGAAATCGAAATCGAAGCTGCTGACGCAAGCGGAATTCAGCTTTTAAGTTTGGAAGCCGCAGAACTTGCGGACTGCGAAGTTTTATTTGTTTTAGGCGCGACCGAATCGAGCTTAAGAAGAGTCCTAGGCACCGGTTTGTCCACTAGAGATGTCGAGAAAATTCACCAGGATCTTGGTTTTATGCTGTCTTCGCCAGATTGTTCGGATCAAGAATGGCAAGCCCGCTGGATTTTAGAGAAGCCAGGTATAAATGCATTTTTAAGCTTTTCTGAAAGTGATTTTCAGGGAGACGCGCAAGCCCCATCCAGATTGTGGCTTGAGTGCGCAAGGCAAATGGGGAAGGATTCTTCGCAACTCGATCCTCTAGGTCTGACTCGCTGGGATTGGATTCAGCTGCACGCTCAAAAACATCATGCGGATCGAGAGGTCTTACTTCAAAGTGTCGAACAAGATCTGGGGCTTCAGGCCTTGCCTTCTTTTGCCGCAGATTACTCATTTTCCCTTTCTGCCTCTCAGCTTGAAAACTATAATGAGTGTCCCTTTGTTTTTGCTGCAAATAAACTCTTTGGACTTTCGGACCTTCCAAATATTGATTTAGATCTAGATCATATGACCAAGGGCAAAATTGCCCATGCCCTTTTAGAAGTACTTTTGACCGAGCCCATTCGCTTTGACCCGAGTGAGAGTGAACTTGAGGGGCTTATTGAGTCCTGTCTAAAGTCCGAAAAAATTATTATGGGCGAGCCAAAGCTAAAGCCTCTTTTTATGAAAAAATATAAAAAACTGGCTTATGATTTTTTGGCTTTCGAGAAAGCCTGGCGCGAAAAATTTCCTCTGACTAAAACTGTAGCGAAAGAAGCCTCGATCAATGGGAATTGGAGCCTAAAACAAAAACGCCTGGTTCCAGAGAATCAACCCGAAGGCCCCGCCTTTAAGGGTTTCATTGACCGAATTGATGAGGGAAAAGATCAATCCCTCGTACTGATCGACTACAAAAGCTCAGGTGCGGGTTTAAGAAACATTAAGTCCTGGAACCAAGGCGGAGACTTTCAGCTTGCTTTATATACCTTGGCCATTGAAAGAGGTTGCCACGAGCTTGGGGCCCGACCCGTCGATGCGGCCGTTTATTTAAGTCTAAAGGATATGAATCGAGAAAAGGGCTTCGCTTTAAAAAGTTCAGAGAGCGAACTTTTTTCGGTTGAGGGAAGAAAGGGTTATTTGGTTTCGGAAGAAGAGAAATTAAAAATGTTAAGCGAAGTTGAGCTCAGTATTTCGCAGATTGTTGAGCAAATGGGTGAGGGCGTATTTGCGCCTAAACCTAAAGATAAAAACCAATGTTTTCAGTGTTCATGGAGGGGCTTATGTCGAGCGACTCACCTCAGCTAGAGTCCCTTGTCGTCCGAGCGGGTGCAGGGGCCGGAAAGACAAGCCGGCTGGTCAAGACGGTTCTTGATCTGGCGAATGACTTTATCGAGAAAACCGGAAAGCCCCCACGTCTTGTTGTGACCACATTTACTCGAAAGGCCACTCAAGAGCTTAAAGAGCGTTTGGTCATAGATGCCTTTGATCGAAAGCAAGAAGCTTTGCTCGATTTTGTGTCTTCTAGAAGTCAGTTACATATTTCGACCATTCATGGGGTTTTAAGTCTTTTTTTAAGACGCTATGGGCATCTTGCAAACCTAGATAACAACTTTGGCGTTCTTTCTGAGTCCGAGGCCTTAAGGCAGGCAAAGTCTATCTTTAGAGATATTTTTTTAGAAGATCCATCTCGCGATGATTTGATTGAAACCTTTGATCTTTCTCAATGGGTGCAGTTTGGAAGATGGTATGAAGCTTTGTTGTGTGAGCGACCGGACTTGAAGTCTCATGACAAGGGTATTTTCTCGAAAGTCTTCGAAACCAAAAAGCTAGACTGGGTCAGTCGCTTTAAGGCGATCTCTAAACGGATTTTATCCGAAACCGATGATGAAGACTTTGGTGACTATGCGGGAGTGTTGGCTCAAGTCGCGGACTATCTTATAGAGGCTGGCCCTGAAGATTTTCAAAAAAAGGCCCAAAGCTCCATCGAGGCTATGCCTTCAAAACCCAGGATGATTGCAAAAAATCCGAAGATTAGCGAAGAGCTAAACCAGGATCTGATGAAACTTTTAAAAGATTTTAAAGCGGAACTTGAAAGCGAGACTTTAAATTCTGAAAAATGGATCGAGTGGATTCAGCAAAATCAAGAAATTGAGCCCGTTTTAAAAAAATTTGTAAAGTTATTTTCGCAGTATAAAAAAACGACCGGGCAGTTCGAAATTCGAGACCTCGAACTTTTTACTTTAGAGATCGTGCAAAGCTCCCCCGAGCTGGCTGAGGCATTTTCAGCAGACTGGGACTATTGGATGATTGATGAATATCAAGATACCAGTCCCTTACAAGTTCAGATTTTAAAAAGTTTAGTTGGAAAGCGTGAAAGCTTTGTGGTTGGAGACCCTCAGCAAAGTATCTATTTGTTTCGAGGGGCGCGAAGCGAAGTTTTTACTGAACGGGAAGAAAGTCTAAAGCGGAGTGGCGGACGAACAGAGACTCAGTTAGTGAACTTTAGGTCCAACCCCCCACTGCTAAAGTTTTTTAATGATTTTTTTCTTAAGCTGAGTCCCGATCATTTTGTGTCTATGAGTCCCGGAAAGAAAGACACGGATTTTTCTGGACCCGCAGTCAGTCTATATAAGGCCCCCTTGCTCGAAAAAGAAGCCGATCCGCGGGCAAATGAAAATTTAAGTATTGTTCACCATGTTCTAAAATTAGTTCGGGAGCAGGGTGCAAAGTTTGATGAGATCTGTATTCTCTCTAGAAAAAACAGCATTTTGATGGAGCTTGCGCAAAGCCTTCAGTCTTTTGGATTGCCCACCCATGTCCATGCCGCTTCGGGATTTTATGAAAGACGCGAGATTCAAGATGCTTTGGCAATTTTAAAATTTCTTTTAAATCCTCATGACGATTTAAATTTATTGTCTGTAATGCGTTCGCCTTGGTTTCGGGTGCCGGATCAAACGCTAAGGGACTGGGCCAAACTGCGTGGCCTTAAGTCTTATTGGTCCTTTGTGGAATCACTTGATAGTAAGCCTGAGGCGGCAACAAAACTGACTCAGATTCTTCATGATCGAGATCGGATTGGAGTTGCAGCAAGTTTTGAAAAAACAGTGCTTGAATGTGGTCTGATTGATTTCGCAAGGTTTCATGATCCGACGGGACGACGGGAGTCGAACCTCTGGAAACTCTTAGTTCAGGTCTCTAAAGAAGAAAAAATGCCGGGCTTAAGTTGGCTGAGTCTTCTAGATCCAAATTTAAAAAAATCCAGGGACCTGGATCAATCGGACGAAAGTGATGCCGTGGCTTCGATGGAGCCAAACTGTATTAACTTAATGACCGTTCACGCCTCTAAGGGCCTGCAGTTTAAGCATGTCATTATCCCAAGGTGTGATCAGGGACCAAAACATAACAATTGGCAGCCTCAGGTTTATTGTGAAGAAACGGGCTCATGGGGATTAGCTTTTAAATCTGAGGAAGAAGGCAAGCTGAAGTTAAGTTTAGTGGATCGCTTTGCCCTTCAGAGTTTTAAGACTCGCGAGTTAGAAGAGTATGATCGATTGCTTTATGTGGCGATGACTCGCGCCAAAGAAAGCCTTTGTTTAACTTGGGCCGGTGAACCCGATAGCCAGTCTTGGATGGGAAGATCTCAGTGGCTGTTAAATATAGAAGGTGAAAAAGATTTTAAGGATTATAAAGTATTCTCGGACTCTGGTCCCTGGAACCCTGAGAAGTGGCTTTCACTTGATGGAAAAAGCGATGTTCCTTTACTGCCTTTCCCAAAATCAGAAGTGGAAGCCCCAGAAATCTTAAGCAGAATTAGTGTTAGTCAGCTTTTGGAAGAGGAAATGGATTCCGCTTTGGGATCGGGACGCACAAATGAGGTCCGCGCGGAAGATTTAAGACGGGCTGCCGAGGGAGTCTTGTTTCATCGCTTGATGGAGTCCATGCATTACCAGTCTGAATTGGCTTTTGTAGACCTTGCGAAGTCTTGGCTGGATTTGCCAGAGGTAAAGATTTTGGAGCTGAAGGAATTTTTGGAAAATCTAAAGAGCCCTCCTTTGAAGCGACTCTTAGAGACGGGTCATGTCGAGTGGGGCTTTCAGCTCTTAGAGGGCTCAAGAATTATCGAAGGTCAGATCGACCTTTGGGGAGAAGATCAGGAGACGGTTTGGCTTGTGGATTACAAAACGGGATCTGATCGCTACCTCGAAAAAGCTATGAAGCAACTTGATATTTATGCTCGTGCGCTAAGAAAAAGTGGAATCAAAAAACCGATTCAGCGCGCAGTCATTTTCCCAATGCTGAAAAAAGTTTTTACTGAGCCGTCGACCACAAATTAGGGTTTTGATAACAAAGACCTCAATGCTAGGGTCTCGTGATTTACTTGCGGCCCGTGGCTCCAGATCCGGAAGAAGAGCTGCTTCCGAAGGCTCTTTTTTCTCCGAACTTGGTCTCGTTGCAAGTGGCAATCAATTCTCCCATCAAAGCTAGGTCAAGATTGGCTTGCTTAATCTGACCTCGGCTTTTTGCAAGATCATCAGCCTTTTTTCCTTTGACCTTAATGTCAGACGAGAGGCCTAGGGATTCTAAGACTGAGTGTGTGAATCCGGCGTCTTTCTTTTTTAAAGAGGTCTGTTTCATTTGGAATTCAATCGCAGCAAGATCTTGTTTTACGACCTCGTCGTACTGATTGGGAAACTGAGGGTCCGCGTAAAGTTTGGTTACAAGTTGAGAGAGATACTGGCACTGGCCAGCGAGGTCTTGGATTCTTTTGGCTCCAACTGCGTCAATTCTATTTCGTCGAAGATTATTTTTGATACTCTCGCAGAGCCGGGATGTCGCCGTAACACAATCCAAAGAGGTCCCGTCGGATTCTGATGTGTCTAAAGACAGACATAACGTTTTACTGCGAATGCCGTCTTGATAGAGTGTCGTGGTGGATGCCAGAACATTTTTATTCTCAGGGGATTTATCTATGCTACCTTCTGTAAGTCTCCAAACTTGATCTTCGATTTTTGTGTCCTTCTCATAATTGATAAAGACAGAATTGTTTTTAGGTAGATCGAGAGAAATTCGGTTTTCTACTTGGGTCAGTTTTGCATCGAGCTTCTTCATTTCTGCAGGGCTAAGGGTAAGAGTTGGTCGGCCTTTGTCGATTTCAAAGAATTCTCTATTGAAAAGCGCTCTATTAACGACTCCATCATTCGGCTGCGCAAAGGATTGAAGAGGGGCGAGAAGCATGGGCATAATTAAAACAAAGATTTTCATAATCTCTTACTCCATGGCTGGGCCGAGCACTTATATGACTAGGCAAATGACAAACTTTTAACCTTCAATAGGCTTCTTATATTCTACCGAAACCTACATTAAAGAGTAAAGATCCAGTCAGCGGATCCAGTCTTGACAAAAGACTAGGAGATCCTGTGGGGAGTATCTTGAGGGTTTAGGAGTTGATGGAAATAAGTTCAGTGGCCCCATCTCTTGAGAGGCTAAGGGTTAAAATCGAATTCGGCGCTGCCTTGAGAACTTGTCACAATTAAGCGCACTGGGGTTCTTTCAGAGACTGAAGTTGGAATTTCAAATAGAACTTCGTAGGGAGTGTGAAAACGACCAAAGAAGGGGTAGGTATTGTGCAAATCTGCGGGACTCGTCATTAACTTTCGGATCTTGGCCTCAAGGCGCCGTCCATCAACTTCAAGGTACACTTTCCAAATCGACTTGGCGGGAACATGAAGATTATTTTGTTCTCGATCCGGGGTAAAGAAACTTAAGAAAAAGCGTGTTGAGGACGAGCTTTCTTGAAAACCTTTTTCGCGCTCTTTCAGGTACTCGTCTTGGTTCCATTGCAGAAAATCCGCCCGTCGTCTAAGGACAGCCTCTTGGACCTTTGTATTTAAGAAAATAATTGAGGCATCAAAGCGGTTGTAAAAGCCATCATACTTCTTTTTATTCTGGGTATAGGCCGACGTGATCTCTTTATATTCTGAGTCGGTGATTCGTCTTTCGATCGAGCCCTTTTGAGTCGAAGCACAACTAGATAGGACCAGACCAAGCATCAATACAAAGATTCTCATTTTTGCCCCAGGAAAGAATTAATGAATTTTTTTAAATCTGCAAATGCAAGATCGCGATCCAAATCATTGTAAATCTCGTGAAGACTGTCTGGATAGATGTGGATTTCTTTCTTCTCGGAGCCCACGTTTTGGTAAAAACGATTCGAAGCTTCAAGGCTGACCATTTTGTCTTTACCCGCACTTTGCATCAAAAGCGGAATGCGGATTTCTTTCGCTCGAGCCTTAAACATTTCGAAACTTTCAAGCATCCCAAGGTAAATGGCAGGGCATACTTTGTCATGTCTTAAGGGATCCGAAGGGTAAAGCTTTAGCATGTCTTCGTCGCGGGATAGATCTTCGTAGCGAATTTCATTATGAAGAGTCAAAGAGGGCAGCCAACGGTTTGCCACTCGAGCCACCTGATCTTTGATTTTTGGAACCTTAAGAGCCAGACCAAAGGCCGGAGAGCTTAAACAAAGGGCTTTCATGTCGAGAGGTCCATATTCAAGAACTGCTCGTGCCGAGATCAAGCCGCCCATCGAGTGACCAAAAAGAATGGTGGGTCCAGAAGAGCTTCTCTCTTTTTGAACCTCGTCGTACAGACGAAAAAGATCTTTTTCATACTCGTTGAAGTTGCGAACGAATCCGCGCTTTCCCTCGGACTTACCGTGTCCGCGCAGATCCCAAGCAAAAGTTTCCCAGCCCTCGTCGGCCATCCGTTTTGCGAAGGGATGGTAACAATCAGAGTGTTCGGCAATTCCGTGAGTCAGGACGATAGTCCCGCGAGCCCCTTCGGGCTGCCAAATCTGATAAAAAAGTTCGGCTTCGTCGTATCCTCGAAAGGAGCTTTCAAATCTTTGCAACATGGGTTTAATATTAGAAGATAGCTCAAAGGGGTCAAGTCTGATGCGTTGGATAATGGTGTGCGCTGCTTTGTTTGTAAGTTCTTTCGCCTTTGCTCAAGAGCAAGACGAGGCCGGCGACGTCACGGGAGCCAATGTTGGCTATGAGGCGGGGATTCTTTTGGGCAACCTGCTGCCGAATCAAATACCCGGAGTCACTGAAGTCACCGGGATGGGGGGAGTTCAGGCCGGCTATCGCTTATCTTCAGTCAGTTTTGTAGAAAGTCGTTTTATTGTGGGCAACGGCCACGGCGCAAATTGGAAGAATTTGGAGCTGTCGATTCGCTTTGATATTCCCATCGAGTCACTTGTTGCCCTTGTTTATCTAGGGGGAGATGCAGTGAATTACTCGGGCGTAGGTCAGGGAGACCGCATCGTTTTTGGTGGACACCTCGGTGGAGGGATTATGTCCCTTCTTGGGGGAGCGACTTGGTTTCGCGCAGATATGAAGTTTGCCTCAAGTCCGGGCACTTCTTTGTTTATCGGTTTTGCCTTGTTGTTTCGTTTTTCCGGTGGCGGTCAAGGCGGCGCCTGAGGTAACAGTTCCCTTTTCCCGTCTCATCGCATCAGAAAGATTCTACAAATCTTTCTGATGCGATGAGACGGGAAAAGGGAACTGTTACCTCAGGATCGAATCGATTCCGAGTTCTGGATGAGTCTCTGGACAATCAATATTAAAGTGAATTCCTCTGGATTCTTTGCGCTTTAAGGCGCATTCCACGGTCAACTTCGCCACCAAAGCAATATTTCTTAGCTCTTCAATGTCAGGGTGAGTGCGAAAGTTAGAATAGTATTCTTTGATCTCACTCGAAATCACTTCTAGGCGATGTTTTGCTCGTTCAAGTCTTCTTTGGCTTCGGACAATTCCGACGTAGTTCCACATGAGGCGCCGAATCTCGTCCCACATATGAGTCACCACGATCAATTCGTCAGAGTCTTCTTTTTGATGCACGGGAGGAAGATCAAAGGTTTGGTCGACAAAGTTGTACTCCTCTAAGTGTGATAAAATCCATTCACTTGAATTGTGCGCGAAGACTAAACATTCTAATAAAGAATTTGAAGCCAAGCGATTTGCACCGTGAAGCCCTGTTAGTGCCGTTTCTCCGAGAGCAAAAAGTCCATGAATGTCTGTTTCTCCATTTGAGTTTGTGATCACTCCGCCACAGAGGTAGTGGGCAGCCGGAACCACGGGAATCGCTTGAGTCGAAATGTCTATTCCAAGCTCTTTACATTTTTTAAAGATGACTGGGAAACGCTGCTGTAAAAATTCTCGAGAAAGATGAGTCATGTCCAAGTAAACACATTCTGCACCAGTCTTTTTCATTTCTGCATCGATGGATCGGGCAACGATGTCCCTAGGGGCAAGGCTTCCAAGTTTATGAGAGCTCTTCATAAAAGCTTCGCCTTGATCATTGATCAACTCGCCGCCTTCGCCGCGAAGTGCTTCCGAGATTAAGAAATTTCTGCTTTGTGGATGGTAAAGGCAGGTCGGGTGAAACTGCATAAATTCTAAATTTCCGACGCGAGCCCCGGCTCTGTAAGCCATCGCAATTCCATCTCCGGTTGCGCCACTCCAATTTGAAGTAAAGCGATAGACTTTTCCCGCTCCGCCAGTCGCAAGTATTGTCGTTCTTGCTTTCACCGCATAGACATCGCGTTTTTGGCTGTCCATCAGGTAGGCGCCAAGGCAGCGGTTTTGTCCCACCGAAAAGGGAGCCAGATTTTGAGAAGTAATTAAGTCGATCGCAAATTGATTCTCGAGAATTTCAATATTCGGATGTTTTTTAATTTCTTCTAGCAGTCGAGAGTGAATCTCTTGCCCGGTATGATCGGCAAAATGCAAGATTCTTCGCATACTGTGGCCACCTTCGCGAGTCAGTGCGAAGGCCTTGTTTTGCGCTAAATCAAAACGCACACCCCAATTTACTAAATCTTGAATTCGGTCTGGTCCTTGTTCGACGACCATGCGCACGATTTGTTCTTGGCAAAGGCCCGCTCCTGCGACGAGGGTATCTTGGACATGTTTTTCAAGGCTATCCTCTTCGCTCATGACCGCGGCAATTCCGCCTTGAGCCATCGCCGTGTTCGTAACTTCAACGGGAGCCTTTGAGCAAATCAAAACGCGCCCTCGATGGGCGACCTTAAGGGCGAGGGCCAAGCCGGCAAGTCCGGATCCGATTACTAAAAAATCAACAGAGCTTTTCATTTGCGTGGAATCTACTCTGAGGGATCTCCTGGCGCCAGTTTCTGTTGAAGATCTTTAAGGGCGCAGCGCGTAAAGCGCCTCGACGAAACTCTGGTCCTTGCCTCTGGAAGCTTCCTAAAAATAGAATAAGATTAGCTAGTTAGTGCGGATTTTATCGCTGCAGCCAGGGAAGGTGAAAAAGCATGCATAAAAAGCTCTTCGGGGCCCTGATGTTGGGTCTTGTGTTCTTAACGCTGATTCTTGGCGTCGGTTTTAACCTCATTTCGAGTCGTGCTCGAGTTCAAGATCGACTGTTAAGTCTTCAAACTGAAAATGCGAGCGTCTCTGAATTTATTCAGGCTCAGTCTGAACAGTTGGTCGCAGAATTAATTTCTGTGATTGTTTTGGATCAGGGAAAAAATCTTTCAGAAGCAGATCATTTTCTAAGATCCTCATTTGTCGCAGCCTCTCAGTTAAGATTTGGAGCTGGACAGAGTTGGGTCATTGACTCAAGTTTTCTAAAACCGGGGCTGACAGCCCGGTGGCCTGCGGGCAGTCTTGAGCAAATGCTAAGTCAGCTTCCTTTGGCTCGGCTTGAAGCAGAGTCTCTTGTTTGGGCACGCCTTCAAGATCCACAAGGTCTGCCTCTTTTTGCGATTCTTAGTAAAGCCCAAGATCCTCAGGGGCAGGATCGAATTGTTTGGGGACTTTTAAGTCCCACGGCCTGGAGCTCTTTGTCTCGAGTTTCGAAAATGAATTTAGACGAATTTATTCTAGTGGATGATCGTGGCTTTGCTTATGCCTACACACAGCAACAGTATGTTGGGGCCTCTCTTGAGAATCACCCGGTCGTGGCTTCTGTTTTAAGAGACCGAAATTTATCAATACATGGAGCATTTAAAAACCTGCTGGATCAAAATATTTTGGTGGCTGGAAATAAAATTCCACAGACAAATTTATTCTCGATTAGCGCAAGAACTTCTCCAAGCCCGCTTCCGGGACTTTGGTCTTTTATCGGACTCAGTTTGTTGGGGCTATTTGCAGCGGGACTGATCTCTTTTGTAGCAGCGAATATTCTTTTTGAGCCTTTTCAAAAAGCTTACGCTTATTTTCAGCAAAGCCTGATCGATCTTGCAATGGGGCGTCCTTTGCGAGCACCTGATTTTTACGTTGCCGAGTTGTATGGGATGAAAGAGGTCATTGAAAAACTTCAAGGGGCTGAAATGGTTCAGTCACAAGAAGAGTCTAAACCCAAAGAAGATGGAAAGTTTGAGGCCTATCAGCAAGTCGGCACAGGTTTAGCTCAAGCTTTAAAGGGACCTTTGGCCGCAATTTTGGGGCATGCGCAACTTGCGCGCTCGAAGTCTGAAGAGGATTCACTGAAACAGCATTTCGTTGTGATTGAACGTGAAGCCCGAAAAGCCAGAGAAGCCGTCGAAAACCTTGCCAAAGTTGTGGCTGGCGATGAATCACAAAGTAAACGAGTTGAATTAAGAGAAATTCTTCTTTCAGTTTTGGCTCTATTTAAAATGGATATTGCTCAGAAGGGAATTAAGCTTTCTAAAGATTTACAAAGTGCCGCAAGTATTCAGGCGGATCCAGCTCAGCTTCGTGTCGCTTTAGAAGAGATTGTAAAAAACGCAGTTGAGGCTCTAGGTCCAAACGGCGAAAAAGAAATTGCGGTGAGTCTTGTCGAGGGCGAAGACAAGGTCATTCTTAAAATTAAGGATACCGGGGAGGGAATGAGCCCAGAGATTTTAGCGAAGATCTTTGACCCCTTCTTTAGTGCGAAGTCGTCTGATGAGGCTTCGGGGATGGGCTTAACAGTCGCAAAAGGCGTCATACGCCAGGTGGGTGGAAAGATTCGAGTCGAGTCCGAGCCGGGACTAGGGACTGAGGTCAGTTTAGAGTTTCCTGTCTTAGGGCTTGCCAGTTCAAAACCTCGAGCCAAAGATTTATCCACAGAAACTTCGGTCCAGATTCCCATGACCGAAAAGATTGAAAAAAAGAAGTCGGCCGAGGCAGTTGATCTAAATAAACTTAAGCCTTTGGTTGGCAGTGAGGTGGATGAGCTTCCGGCGGCTCCAGGTCTTGATGAAATCACTTTAATTGGTGAAGTTCCGGGGCTTGCAGCTAGTCCGGTGTCAGAGGGCCAGGACGAGGGTGAAGTCGATGCAGATATCAGTGTGATTCGACGCCCTAAAGTGAGGTCGGATTCTTGAAGATCCAGCATTATCGCTCTTCATTTATTATTCATCTTATTGATACTCAACCTGAGCGATCATCTCCGGTGGCCGCAGTCTTAAGCTCGGTTGGCTATACTTGTTTTAGCTTTAAGACCATTCAAGATCTAAAAAAAGAAGTTGAGGTCAATGCACCTCACTTCGTCATTCTCAATTACGCAGATAGTGCAAATCCGATTTTGGATACGATTCACGACCTCAATTCGATTCTTCCAGAAACCCAAATTTTTCTGTTGTGCGAAAGAACGGATTTAGATCGCCCACAAATTCACCAGCTTATTGGGGATCAGGTTTACGATTATTTTGTGATGCCCTTAACCAACCCAGTCTTTTTGATTCGATCGGTGGATCGCGCCGCTGAATTAAACTATCAAATTTATTTCAACGAACAACTGAAGCTTCGTTTAAGCAAACTTGAGACGGAATCCCAAGAGCAGTTTGTCGAAGAACTCGAGGACCAAGAGCCAAAGCATGAAGCGAGCCTCAAAAAAGCATCGCGGCCAATGGATGTTGATGGTCAATCGCAGGTCTTAAGTGAAACTTCTGATAGCCTGAGGACTTACTTAGAAAATTTGTATCGCTGCAAGACCAATGAAGAGTGCATCGAACTTTTTTCCCGAACTTTAAATTTCGTAAATGGCCAAGCCCCTGTGGCTTATTTTCAATTTTTGGCGGGCCGGCGAATGCTCGTTGGGCGTCTGGGATTAAATGTAAAGCCAGAATCTATGCAGAATATCGGAATCGACCTGAATCGATCCGAAAAAAAGATTCGGACCGAAGAGTTAAGGCGTCCTGAAGAGATCGGATTGATTCGCGAAATGGCCCAGTCCATTTTTGGGGCCAGCCAGTATCATGTTTTGGTCGTCGATGTTTTTGAAGATATTTTGGGTTTAGTTTTTATCTTTCTGGATCCGAAGCTGTTAGATCGAGATTTCATGGGAGTGACCTACGCGGCTTTGATTCAAAGACTTGAATCTCTCATTATGGAGAAGCGGCTGCACTCGAATCGTTTGCTCGATCAGGCCACCGAGGTCTTGAATCAATTTACTTTTAAGCAAAAGATTGAAGAAGAGATCGCCCGCTCCAGAAGAACCAGCTATCCGGCCTCCTTGGTTGTTTTGTCATTGGATCATTTCGAAGAAATGGTCGAGAAGTTGGGTCAAGATGATTCCAAAACATTGCTTCGGATATTGGCAAAAATTTTCAAGAAGCATAGTCGTCTTAACGATATTTTAGGACGCATTTCTGTGAATGAATTTGGCTTACTACTTCCGCATACGTCTAAGCGAGGTGCCATTATTAAGGCCGAAAGACTGCGCCGTATTATCTCATCGGCAGATTTTTCGAAATTCATATCGGGACTTGGTCAAGTCACGGTCAGTGTGGCGGTCAGTGAGTATCCAACACTTTGTCATGACGGAGACGAGCTGATTGCCTCAGCCAGATCCGTATTGGACATCTCTCGCCAGGAGGGCTCGAACCAGGTTGGTCTGGCCCGTGTCTCTGATGGCTTTGTCGCGGATTTTATCGCTCGGGAGTAAGAGTAAAAATGCGAAATGCACAGGTGAATATTAATCTCGCACAGTTGCGCCTAAATCTAAGGCAGCTTAAAAGTCTGACTTCTGCGCAAAATTTTTTCTGTCCAATGGTTAAGGCCAATGCTTACGGTCATGGTGCCAAAGAAGTCGCTCGTTGTCTTGTCGCCGAAGGCGTCACATCGATTGGCGTGGCTCTACTTGAAGAAGCCTTAGAGTTGCGCTCGGATCCGGCTCTTCGCTCCGTTCAGATTTTAGTTTTTGCTTCCTTGTCGCCCAAAGATTTTGATTTGTACTTGAGTCAAAATCTAAGCCCAGTGGTTGGGAGGCTCCAGGATTTGGTCGCACTTTCTAAATTTGGAAAAGAATTTTCATTTCATTTAAAACTTAACACGGGGATGTCTCGACTTGGACTTTCAATCGAGGAGCTAGAACAGGCCAAAAAGATTTTGCAGGCCTCTCCATTTTTAAATTTGGAATATTTGTGTACTCATCTTCTTCATGGCGAAGATGCGGGAAATCCAAAGGGGCAGACGCAATCTCAATTAAAGCTTTTTGAAGAGGCGCGAGATTTTTTATCGGTTCCCTCCAGCAAACAGCACGCCTTAAATAGTGCGGGTCTTCTGTCTTTGTGGAGTCATTCGCATCCGTCGATTTCTGATCTGGGCGTTCGCCCAGGGATTGCCCTCTACGGCTTGAGTCCAGAGATTGAGCATTTTAGCGAGAACTCAAGACTTAAAATGAATTCTGTCTCGTTGCATCCTATAATGTCTTTGGAAACTGAGATCAGCCATATGCGGAGAATTCGGACCGGTGAATCGGTTTCTTATGCTGCGCGATGGACAGCGAAAAGGGATTCAGTGATCGGGGTTATTCCTGTTGGTTATGGGGATGGAGTTCCGCGGAACTTGTCGAATCGAGGAGAAGTTTTGTTTGATGGGAAAAGAGTTCCTATTGTCGGAACAGTGACAATGGATTACACGATGTTGGACTTAACCAATTGCGCCAGTTCTGATCCCGTCGGTCGACAGGTACAAGTTTTTGGTGGAGCGGGACCCTCTGCAAAAGAAGTCGGAGCTTGGGCCGGGACAATTGATTACGAAGTGGTCACGCGAATGACGGCACGTCTTCCGAGAGTTTATAAGGATACTTGATGCTAATGACTTGGTCCCAAAGACGAGAAAAATTAAACCGCCTTTTAGACGAAGGTTTTTTGTCTTTGTGGAAAGCCATTTTCGACTTTTTTCACATGACCGGAAGTGCACTCATATTTGCCTACGAGTCCGTTCAGCTTATATTCCGACGCCCTTATCGTTTTGATGAAGTCGTAAAGCATATGGAGTTCATCGGAAACAAATCGATTTTGATTATTATCTTAACCGGGAGTTTTACCGGTCTTGCGATGTCTTATCAGATCTATTTGGGATTTAAGCTAGTCAATGCGACAAATCTTGTTGGTCCAACTGTGGCTCTGGGAATCACTCGGGAGTTGGGTCCCGTTTTGACCGGGCTTATTGTCGCCGCAAGGGCTGGCGGCGCCATGGCCGCACGTCTTGGAACCATGCGAGTCTCTGAACAGATCGATGCCCTTGAGGTGATGGGAATCAATCCGCGCCAATTTTTAATTGCCCCACGAATTCTTGCGGCGGTCGTCACCATGCCTTTGCTTTGTGGAGTTTTTGATTTTATCGCGATGGTGGGAGCCCACGTTCTTTGTATTCATATGCTTGGAATCGACCAGGCGATATTTTGGGACAAGATCCAGGTGTGGATTAATCCTCGGGATATTAACGAAGGTTTAATAAAGGCTGCAGTTTTTGGAATGACCTTTGCGACGATTTGTACCCACATGGGCTTTACCGCAAAAGGTGGCGCCAAAGGGGTTGGTGAAGCCACCAATCGAGGGGTCGTCAACAGCATGGTCCTAATTATTATCTTAAACTTTTTTATGACGAACTTGATTCGACTTTTTTACGTATTGTCGGGGATCAAATAGATGTCTGGATTAGGCCTTCAAAATGCGATCGAGATTCGCGACCTGCGAAAGACCTTCGACGGAAAGGATTTTATTTTAAATGGGATCAGCTTAGAAATCCCTAAGGGTAAAATCACTGTGATTATTGGATTTAGTGGGACAGGAAAAAGTGTTCTTTTAAAACATATCCTAGGGCTTGTGAAACCCACCTCGGGCTTGATTCAAGTCCTTGGTCGAGACCTATGGACCATGACTGAAGAAGAGTTGATGCGCTTTCGCTGCAAACTGGGTGTTTTATTTCAGTACGCGGCTTTATTTGACGATATGTCTGCGTTAGAGAATGTGTGTTTCCCTTTGCGTGAACATCGGCGGGAGCTTAGCGTGGACGACATCTTGGATATCGCGTCGGAAAAGCTTAGGATTTCGGGTCTTGAGGACAAGCACCATCACAAGCTTCCTTCAGAACTGAGCGGTGGGATGCGAAAACGAGTCGGTTTGGCCCGAGCCCTAGCCTTGGACCCGGAAGTCCTGCTTTATGATGAGCCAACCACGGGTCTTGACCCAATCTTGACAGAGATGGTCGATAATTTAATTCATGACACCCATGCCCATCATCCCGGTTCGACCTCGGTTATTGTCTCTCATGACATGTTTGCAGCCTTTAACCTTGGCGAACACCTGATCATGTTAGATAAGGGTCGGGTTTTATTGTCGGGAACAACCGAGACCTTTTTGAACTCGAACAATGAGCTGATTCAAAGGTTTTTAGCTAAAGGATTTAAGAAGGCATGAATCTATTTGCCACACCTGAATTTAAAGTTGGAATGCTTGTGGTGGTGGTCTCAGGACTGATTGGCTACATGTCCTTAAAGGTGTCAGAAGGGCCTGGAATTTTTTCTGGCGGACAAAAATACGATGTCGTCGTAGATGACGCCGGCGGCTTGGTTAAAAACAGTGCTGTAAAAATGGCAGGTATCAAGGTTGGAACAATTGAAGACATTATTTTAGAAGATGGAAAAGCCAAACTAAAACTTAGGTTTGATCGTGGAGTTCCAATCACCTCATCTAGCCGAGTGGCCCTAAAGGCTGACGGAATTTTAGGGGACCGCCATGTCGAAATTCAACCGGGAAAGCCTGAAGATCCCGTTCTTCCATCTGGTAGTTCCTTGCCCGCAGAAAGTGGTGCCAGTGGAGTCGACAATATCGTTCAAGAGATCAGCCGAGTTTCTAAGTCTTTAAATTCTTTGATGGAGACCTTAAACGAAGCGACTCAGCACGGATCAGATAAAACAACGATTGGCCGCATTGTTTTAAACGTCGAAAAAATCACTCAGGATCTCGCTGAAGTCACAGATAAAAATAAGTCTAAGTTAAACAACATTATGTCCAGGATCGAGAACCTGTCGATTAACCTCGACAGATATCTTAACGAAGACAACCTTTCTCGAGTCCAAGCGGCAGTTCGTAATATCGAAGAAATCACCGAAAAGATCAATCGGGGAGAAGGGACCATCGGTCGCTTAATCAACGACGAGACCACGGTTGAAGAGTTAAACTCAGCCATCACCAACGTGAATAAGTTTTTGGGTGGCGCGGATGTGATGGAAACCAGCATCGATTTTCACTCGGAATATATGGCCAATTCGGATCTGACGAAATCCTATTTGGGGATCAAGATTCAGCCGGGGCTTGATCGGTACTACGAAATCCAGGTTATTGATGACCCTGTTGGTCTAAAGGGAAGAACATTTACTGAGGTCAGTCAAAATGGTGGCCCGGTACAGACCGAACAAAAGACTGTGACTTTTCAAGATCGGGTGAAGTTTTCAGCATTGTTTGCGAAAAACTTCTATGATTTTACGGTTAAGGGCGGAATTATCGAAAATTCTGGTGGAGTCGGCTTTGACTATCACTTTTTTGATAGACGCCTTCAGTTATCTACAGAGTTTTTTGGCTTCAGCGATCTTTACGGACGCGCCTTTGTACGCTACAACTTCTTCAAAGGCGTTTACGCGATTGCGGGTGGAGACAATATCTTTTCTGCCCAAGATCAGTCCGGGAGTGCTTTTGTCGGGGGTGGAATTTTTATCACCAACGACGACCTTAAGACTTTGGCATCCAGAGTCTCTTTTTAAAGGATGAACGTGAAATTTAAAACGGCTCTTGTCAGTGTGTCGGATAAATCCGGCTTGGTCGAATTTTTAAGTCCTCTCGCGAAAGAAGGTCTTAAAATTATTTCCACCGGCGGGACGGCAAAACATTTGCGCCAGGCCGGTCTCGAAGTCCAAGATGTCTCCGATCTGACCCAGTTTCCCGAAGTGATGGGTGGCCGAGTAAAGACCCTTCACCCCAATGTCCATATGGCTTTGCTTGCTCGAGAGGGCGAAGCTGAAGATTTTAAATTACTTCAAGAGCGAGGCCTTCAGCCCATCGACTTAGTCGTGGTGAATTTGTATCCCTTCGAAGAGACCCTTGCAAAAGATTCGAGTCTTGAAGAACAAGTTGAGCAAATTGACATTGGTGGACCTTCGATGCTTCGAGCTGCGGCAAAAAATTATTCACGAGTGACTGTGGTCTGTGACCCCGCGGATTACTCAGAAGTTCTGGCTAACCCACCGGATCTTGAAGGGCGCAAAGCTTTAAGTGCGAAAGTTTTTAGCCTTACTGCCAGTTACGATGCCATGATTACCGAGGCCCTTTCTCCGCAGAATTTTTATGAGAAAAAAAGTTTTGGTGGAGCCCTGGTTCAACCCCTAAGGTATGGGGAGAATCCTCAGCAAAGTGCATCTTGGTACAGACTCAGAGGATCTCGTTTGGGTTTGCACCAAGCTGAACGGCTTCAAGGCAAAGAGCTTTCTTACAATAATCTTCTCGATCTAGATTCTGCCTTTGCAACTTTAAGTGAATTCTCGGACCCCGCTTGTGTCGTCGTCAAACACAATAGCCCCTGTGGATTGGCGGTCGGAAAAGACCTGTCAAAGGCTTTGCTTTCCGCTGTTCAAGCCGATCCGGTCAGTGTATTCGGCGGAATTTTGGCCCTCAATGGTAGAGTTGAGTTGCAGGATGCAAAAGCTTTGTCTGGAATTTTTCTGGAGTGCATTTTGGCGCCCTCTTTTTCTAAAGAAGCATTAGAATTCTTTTCGAGCAAAAAAAATCTGCGCCTTTTGGCTTGGCCACAGATGTTAGAGTTTAAAACCACTCAGCAGTTTAGGTCGATTGCCGGAGGTTTTTTGGTGCAGTCTGCGGATCAGGTTTTAGATTGGGATCCGAGCTGGGAAGTGATTGGGGATCAAAAACCAAGCGAGCAGATTAAAAAGGACCTAAGTCTTGCTTGGAAGGTCTGTGCTCATTTAAAAAGTAATGCGATCGCCGTCATTGGTTCTGGCCAGACTTTGGGACTGGGAATGGGTCAAGTCAATCGGGTCGATGCTGTTGATCAAGCCCTCACTCGGTGGAAGAAGTTTCATCCTGATTCTGCGGCTTCGGATGCCGTATTGGCGAGTGATGCCTTTTTTCCCTTTCCAGATTCCATCGAGCGCGCGGCCGAGGCCGGCATTCGCTGGGTAATTCAGCCCGGAGGTTCTGTTAAGGACGAGGAGGTTATCGCAACCGCCCGTCGTCTTGGCGTGCAGCTAGTCCTGACTCGAAGACGCCATTTTCTCCATTAATATCAAGCGTCAACGTGACAGCCATTCCATTTTGAGTGACCATAGAGGGATGAGGGGTCACTAAATGAAAAGCTCTGCCAAAGACAGCGGCACAAACTGGTTGGTTCGTAGTAACGGACGCATCCTCGGACCCTTTAAAAAAGATGAAATCGGTCAACTTTTAAAAACTCGAGAGCTCGCAACAATTGATGAAGCTTCTCAGCCCGGAAGCCGATGGGCCTCTTTAAAAGATCTTCCCGCTTTTGCAAAAATCATCGCAGATATTCGGGATGCCACAATGAATCCGGATACCGGTGAACTTACACTGACCACCTCCGCAGAATCATTCACACAAACCATGACAAGCTCTCTGGGTGAAGGTGTGCGTGACGACTTAACTGAAAAGATTCAGGCGCTGGGAGCTCAGCCAGGTGCTGAGATTGTTTATGAAGATCTTGAAGATCGAATCGAAGCTTTCTCACAGCAAAATTCAGGCAATGCGCGCTATCAGTCGGCTCGCCAAGGCCCCCAATCGATTGATCGGCAGGTCAAAAAAACCACTGGCTTTTTGTGGGCTTTAACCGGCCTTATTTTATTCTCAGCCATAGGTTTTGTATTTTTGGACCAAATGGAGAAAAAAAGACGCGGTCAAAGTTTGGTTTCAGGGGATTACTTTGAGTCCGCCGTCGCCGCCTATGAACTTGGTGATTTTTCTAAGGCCTTATCAGATTTTAAACGGGTCGAAGCAGAGCATCAGCGATTTGAAGATGTCGATTATTTCTTAGGTGTTCTATTGGTTTCTCAAGAAGGGCAAACTCTGGTGGGGAGACGCTTCTTAAGCCAATATGCCGAACGAGGGGCAAAGTATCTTGCAGATGCATTTGCGGGATTAGCTCTTGCAGATTTAGTCGATCTAGATCTAGCTTCTGCTAAACAAAATTCGATTCGGGCTTTGGCGGAAAATCCAAGCCACGTTCCTGCTTTGGTAAATCTCGCCTTTGTTGAAAAAACTCAAAAAAACAATCTTGAAGCGCAAAAGCTTTTAGATCGGGCTCGGCAAAGTGATAATCGAAATGCAATGGTCCAAATGATGCGACTTAAACTAAGTTTGGACTTAGTCCCTCGTGGAAATATCGAGCAGCTTCGAATTTTAGAGAAGCGATTAACAGAATTTGCTGACAAGTTTTACGATTACCGACAAGAGGCCTATTTTGTTCGGGCCCACGTGCGCAACTATATGAACGACCTATTGGGTATGGAAGAAGATATGATCCGCGCCCTTGATTCGGATCCTTATTTAACAAGGGACCATCGACACGACCCACTGATTTTTCAAAAATTTTTAGATGCGACTTTTTTCGCTTCGATTTGTCAAAGCTCCTACGAGCGCAGTCAAAAATCAGCACAACTTTCGGCTTTTTTAGCTGTTTGTCTGTCTCGTTATGGTCAGGTGGAAGAGGCCAGCCGATGGATCGATTCGGCAATACTTCAAGCCCCGCGCGATGCCTTAGTCGTTGCGGCCTATGCCTTCGTTTTGGAAAAAGCGAATCGACCGGACCAATCTCTACTTGCAGTTGGGAAAGCCAGTGAGCTAAATCGAGACAAAATTTATTCTCTGCCAATTTTGCTTCAGGCTCGGTTCTGCTCTCAGTCTGAGGACTGGCCTTGTGTGAGAGAGCGCTGGACCGAGCTAAAAAATCGAGAAGGCTATCAGCTTCAAGCCACAGTCGGTCTTGCCGAATATGCTAGGCAGATGAAGATCGATGGAGATTACGTAAAATTCAAAAATGAAGCAGCGAATTTTTCGGTCAGCTATAAGCCCTTAGTTCGATTTCAGATGTTGGAGAGGTAGAATTTGAGACTTCTCCTGATTTGTCTGACCTTGTTTTTTGTGAGTGGCTGCTTTCAATCCGGAACCAGTTGGGATTTGTCCTTTGAACAAGGTGAAGTTGAAAGCACCGATAAGACTGTGCAGATCCCCAAGTCTTTGGCCAAAAAGCTTGAAGACATATATCTTAAAGATATGCGAAATCAGCTTCCCGAAGATCCTCGAACCGAAAGCCAGCTTTTACTTGAAGTTCCTCGAAAGTTTTTTGACATGAAAGTTCTGACTCGGGAAGCGAATGAGGGTGTCCTTAAGGCCCCAACTCAGTTCTCATTTCCAAGGGGTGGGGGAGAGGTTGATTTAGCCTCGATTTTAACAGATCGTCGTGGTGCATTTTACATGAAGGTCGAACTTCTTTTGGCGGGGCAGGCCGTGGGATCCAATTTGCGGGTATTTTTTGTCCCACGCGCAAAATCCAGACGCCTCGGAGACCAGGTCCTTGGTGATTCCTGTGGTCATATTTTTGAAGTTTCAAATTTTTTTAAGGATCATGTTCTTTCCGGAACTCAAAAAATATATACGGCCGATGCGCGTCACTTGGGACTTCTAGTTGGGACCTTCGTATTTCTTCAAGTCAAGGAAGGCGAGCTCTACCTTTCCTCACTGACATTCAAAGACTCAAGATTTCCAGAATTACAGTGTTCAATATAAACTTGAAACTGGTGAAGATGAGTCATCGGCTCGTTTTTGTTTGAAATGCTGAAAAGCCCTGCTAGACTTGGCTTCAAGGCGATCTGAAGAACTTGGTGCGCTGAGATGATCAGTTTTTATGGCGGAGTGTTTATCGAAACTTCAAATGGTTCGGGATCAAAAAAATACATTAAAGATCTTGATGAAAAAGAGAGCTTCGTCAGTGTTTTTTTATCGACCGACAAGAACATGGGTACGGATAAAAACGGCCGACCCTTTATGACGGTTAATCTTCGGGATTCAAGCGGATCATTGAATGGACGACTATTTGAGAAAGTCGAAGAAAGCGCAAAGCTTTTTGAGTCTGGTGATTTCGTACGCGTGAAAGGTCATGTCCATGTCTTTCAAAATCGCAAACAAATCGTCATTCACGATATCAAAAAGGCATCGACTGATGAGGTCGAGCTTAAAGACTATGTGGCCCATGGAGGTCAAGATCCAATGAAAGCCTATGAGAGCCTAAGCCAAATCGTGTCGGCCATGTCGAATCCCTTCATCCGTAAGCTGACTCAGTCCGTGATTGAAGATGCAGAAATCAAAGCGGGTCTGTTGGTGGCTCCAGCGGCAAAGACTATTCACCATGCCTATATTGGCGGTTTAATCGAACACATTCTCTCGATTTGCAATCTTCTTGAGGCTGTTTCTAAGCAGTACCCTGAATTGGATAAGGATCTTCTGATTTTCGGCGGGATTTTTCATGATCTGGGAAAAATTTGGGAACTCGGTCTTGGTGGCGGAATCCACTATACCGATAAAGGCCGCCTGGTTGGCCATATGGTTATCGCCTGTGAAGTCATTGATAAGAAGGCAAGCCTTATCGAAGAGTTTCCAGAGGCTTTGTTAAACGTCTTAAAGCATATTGTTTTAAGTCATCACGGAAAGCTTGAGTATGGATCGCCTAAACTTCCTAGTCTTCCGGAGGCGGTTGTCGTTGCGATGATTGATGACCTGGATAGCCGCATGAATACGATTCTTCAGTTCATGAAAGAAGAGCTGACGACAGGACAAAGTTGGACTCGTTATCATCCGCAATTCGACCGGTATTTTTACCTCGAGCACTTCCGCAAGTAATTTGCTTCGAGGCCTATTGCGGTTTAATTCGTTTTTCTAAATTAATCTCGCGTTTAAGCAGACTCGGGCTCCTGCCCTCGCCCACATTTCGCCTTCGGCGAA
Source organism: uncultured Pseudobdellovibrionaceae bacterium (assembly GCA_964389375.1). GTDB lineage: Bacteria > Bdellovibrionota > Bdellovibrionia > Bdellovibrionales > UBA1609 > CAYMDP01. Next base: position 78,093 of record CAYMDP010000007.1, read on the forward strand.
AGCGCCTCCAGCTTGTGGGAGGTCCGCTTAAACGCGAGATTAATTTAGAAAAACGAATTAAACCGCAATAGGGCAAATCTTGCCTCTAGAGGGGTCCTAGTTTTAGCCAAAGAGGTATAGCTGTCCGTAAGACTCCTGCTGCGTATGGGTGTCTCTCCGGTGCTTGGCTCCAGATTCTCTGTGTCAGAGAATCTGAGTCTGTCTAACTACTGCATTCCGTCTCTTTGGTTTATGCAATCGCCATACGTAGCTTTGTAGAGATCGCTGCTCGTTGGCACTTCTGCAAGTGTATACTTTAGGGTAAGCCACTGTGGTTGAGCTTTCGGACGCTTTTTCGACCACAAAGTATTGTGTAGGAGAACATCAATTTCGCAGGAGTTGCTAAGTCGACTATTGTTGCTAGTGGGAAATTCGACGCTTCTTATGAAGTAGCCACTCATCACGAGGTTTTCCAAGAAATTATCTCCGTCGGCGCTCATTGGGATCTCTCCCCGCAGTTGTAGTTTCCCGACGTTAATTAACAATTGAATTGGTAAGCTCTCTGTTGCGAATAAATTGCTCGCGCCGAATAGAGTAGTAAGAACGCCAATTATAATTTTGTTTTTCATATGAACTCCTGTCTCTATCGCTTTATATCATCCATCGACTTCAATCGATAGGGGGCCTATAAATACGAAAGATCTGTCAAAAGTTTGTACGAAAATAGATATGAATTTGAGGTAAAAATCTTATCCACTTTGAGTCAGTGCCGGCTATTACGCACTTGTTTATGGCTAAGTGGACTGAAATTTAGCCCTTTGATAAGATTAGGGCTTAAGCAAGAGGACGAATTCTGCTTTTTCGGATTTTAGTTCTTTTAGGACTTTTGAGACCTTTCCGGAATAGATGGCTTCGTTTTCCATCGAAAGTTCGATGCCTAAAATGATTTGTGGGTCGCCGAGTTGATCTTTAAGTTCGTTTAGTAATTTGATCATTCGGTAAGGAGTATCCATCAGAATTGTATTTTGCCGCTTTTGTTTGATTTCTCTAAGGGCCTCGACTCTGAGTTCGGTTTTTGCGGGTAAAAAACCTCTAAAATAAAATTGATCGAGGCGTTCGCCGAGTAAACTTAAAAAAGTCATTAGGCTTGAGGGGCCGGGGGCCGAGTGAACAGTGACGCCGTTTTGCCGGCAGGCTTTCACCAGGTCTGCGCCCGGATCACAAAAGGCAGGGGTTCCGCAGTCTGAAATCAATGCGACATTGCTGTTTTTGCAATCCTCGATCAGCTCGGACAGATCTTCTTTTCTGGAGTGCTCGTTGAGCTCTTTCATAGGCTTCAGAGGAAGATCTAGGGATTTTAACAATCGACGGGCTTCTTTGGCTTCTTCGACGATAATTAGGTCGGCCTCTTGAAGAAGGCGTCTTGCCCTCAGGCTTAAGTCTTCTGGATTGCCAATCGGAGTGGCGACAACGTAAAGTGACATAGGCTCAAACTAAGATGATTGAAGCCCTTTTGTCATCTCAAAACACAGTGGTGATACCGAATGAAATGGAAAGTTTTAGCTTCTGAGATCCTTTTTAAGTCGCCTCAAAAAGAGTCGTCCTCTTCAATGGTCCAAGAGGGGCTTATCCCTGGACCAGGGTTTTCTGTAAATGTGCCCAAATTAAGTGCTGGAATGTGATCAATATCATATTGCTCGATAGGAAAAACCTGCTAGCCTTCAATATAAATTGTTTATCAAAAAGGGAGCAGGCAATGAAAAACGCAGTGATTTGGATGGCAGCCGCTATGATGGCTCTCAGCTTTCTGGTGGGATGTAAAAAGGAATTTGGTCCGAACGCGGGACTGCTGAAGGGTGAAGAAGAGGCAGTTTTAACCTCTCCTCCCGAGGTCCCTCCACCGATTACCAGAAGGCACAATACAAAGCTGATCGTGAAATTGGATGTGATTGAAAAAAAGATGAATATTGCAGATGGGGTCGAGTACACCTTCTGGACCTTTGGTGGAACGGTTCCGGGCAGCTTTATTCGGATTAAAGAAGGAGATCTTGTAGAGTTTCATTTACGTAATCACCCTTCATCAAAAATGCCTCACAATATTGATCTTCATGCCGTGACAGGACCCGGGGGAGGTGCTGCGGCTTCATTTACGCTTCCTGGGCATGAGAGCGTTTTCTCATTTAAGGCGCTCAATCCTGGGCTTTACGTTTACCACTGCGCGACGGCTCCGGTTGGAATGCATATTGCGAACGGAATGTATGGGTTGATTCTTGTAGAGCCCAGAGGCGGGCTTCCAAAGGTCGATCGCGAGTACTATGTTATGCAAGGAGATTTTTATACTGAAGGCAAATTCGGAGTTCAGGGTTATCAGCCCTTCGATATGGAAAAAGCAATTGATGAGCGACCAACTTATGTTGTTTTCAACGGTTCTGCGACATCCTTGAGTGGGGATAAGGCTTTAAAAGCCAAAGTTGGCGAAACAGTACGTCTATTCGTCGGAAATGGTGGTCCTAATCTAGTATCTTCATTTCATGTTATCGGAGAGATTTTTGATACGGTTCATCGAGAAGGTGGGAGTCAAAAAGATCACAATATTCAAACCACGCTTGTTCCCGCAGGTGGGGCGGCAATTGTTGAATATAAAGTGGATGTTCCAGGGAATTTGGTTCTTGTGGATCACTCAATTTTTCGCACCTTCAATAAAGGGGCTCTAGGAATTATGACTGTCGAAGGGCCAGAGGATAAGCTCGTGTACTCAGGGAAAACCGCAGACAATGTTTATCATCCTGAAGGTGGAGCGATACAAAAGACTCCAGAAAGAGAACAAATCGCAACGGCACAGAGTCTGGAGGACCAATTGCGCCTCGGGAAGACTATTTATGCGCAAAATTGCCTTGCATGTCATCAACCTGACGGAAAGGGAATCAAAGGGGCATTTCCTCCGATTGCTGCATCCGATTGGTTAAACAAAGATAAAACGCGAGCGATTGATACGGTAAAAAATGGCTTAACCGGAAAAATTACTGTGAATGGAGATCTGTATGATGCGGTTATGCCTTCATTGGGTCTGTCGGATGAAGATATCGCGAACGTTTTAACTTATATTTATCAAAATTGGGATAACAGTAAAAAAGTCGTATCTCCTGCTGAAGTAAAAGCTGTACCAAAGCGAGCGGGTCCTACTGGAGGGCACTAAGGTGGGGTTATGGCTTGCATTGGCGTTTGGTATATTGGCTCAAGCGGCGGAGGCCAGTGGAGCCGATGTAAGCCTTGCTCGTATACCAGGTGGGTCATTAAAAGCGATCTGGTTAATGCCGGTAAAAGATAAGGCTTCGGCAGGCGATGTACCCCTGATCAATGTTAAGGCCTTTGAAATGATGACTGAGGCGGTTACAAATAAACAGTTCACAAGTTTTATTAAGACGAATCCTGCGTGGAAAAAAAGAAACGTACCTCGGGTCTATGCGGATAGCACTTATTTATCTGACTACTCAACGGAAATCGCCGAAAGTCTTCAACCGGTCGTTCATGTGTCTTGGTTTGCGGCGAGGGCCTATTGTGAAAGTCGTGGGATGCGTCTTCCAAGTCTGAATGAATGGGAGTATGTCGCTGCAGCTTCAGAAAAAATGAAAGATGCGAATCGAGATCCAGCTTTTTTGAGACGTATTCTCGAGTGGTATGGAGAGCCGAAAGGACAAAAACTCAAATCCGTTGGGAGTATTTACAAGAACAAATATGGCGTTTGGGATATCCATGGTCTTATATGGGAATGGGTCGAGGATTTTAATTCATCATTTGTCTCCGGCGAGAGCCGAGAAGACTCCTCCTTCAACAGAGATAAATTTTGTGGAGCCGGAGCGATGTCGAGTTCGGATAAAGAAAACTATGCAGCCTTTATGCGTTTTGCATTCCGTTCAAGTCTAAAAGGATCGAATACCGTGTGGAACCTAGGCTTTAGATGCGTGAGGGATTTATGAAAAAAATAGTCTTTATTCTGTATTTTGTGGTGATTTCGGTTTTCGCGGAAAGTGTCTCAATTTATGAGCTTCCCACCTCCTGGTTTGATCAAAATGGGAAAAATGTTCGACTCAGTGAGATTCATAAGGGGCCAGTCGTCATTGGTATGGTGTATACGAGTTGTCCCCATGCCTGCCCGATGACCATTTCGAAGATGCAGGTTATTCGAGATTTGATGAAAGAGAAGGGGATTAAGAATGTGAGATTCGTGCTAGCATCCTTCGACTACGAAAAAGATAAGGCAGACAAATTACTTTCCTATATGAAAACGCGTGATCTGAATCCAAAAGAATGGACTTTTTTAGCCCCTAAGTCAGAACAAGATGCGCGGGAGCTTTCGGTGGTGCTGGGGATTAGTTATCGAAAACTGGATGACGGCCATTTCTCTCACTCGAATGTCTTGACCCTTTTAGATAGTAACGGGCTTGTTAAAGCAAAACTTGAGGGCTTGTCGACTGATCCGACAGATTTTATCGAATCCGCGCTTCGAATAAAATAATCCGTAATCTCGAAGGATTTTTATTTTTCTCGGATTTTCATTAGTCGCGGAAGATTTTCGTTGTTAAGGTAGAGCGATGTCGAAAACTTTAAAAGAGCAGGGCGTTCTCCCAGAAATCAAGTCCTTCTCGCTTTTTGAGGATGTTGAATCTTCGGATATTGAAAAGCTGTGTTCTGAAGCTCAGATTGCTTTAACGGGACACCGACAGAAGCTGACAAATTTTGGTGATTCTGCACATTTTTTTTATCTTGTTCTAAGCGGGGCTTATAAGCTTTCAAGGCCCTCTCCTGGTGGAGATGATACCATTCTTCATTTTTCTCTTCCTGGGGACGTCATTGGAGCATTTATAATGGCGCAGCCCAACCCGCGCTACCCGGTTTCTGCTATTTCCATGGGACCATCGAGGGCACTGAAGATACCCCGCGAAAACTACTTAGAGTCCTGGAAAGATCGACCCACCCTCATTTTCAAAATTCAAAATCTACTCTCGACTAGAATGACCATGATGCATAACCAGATGTCCGTAGCGAAAACCAATTTGAACGTTAAAATCGCGACTTTTTTTGTCAACCTCATGGAAAGACAAGAGGATTTGTTCGAGAAGGACTCCACCTTGTGTATTCCTCTGACTCGAAAAGAAATTGCCGAGAGTGTGGGTGCTACGGTTGAGTCTGTGATTCGAGTTATGAGTGAGTGGGCCAAAAGCGGTCTAATCAAGACTCAAGATCAACAGATCACAGTTTTAAGGCAAGATAAAATCATTGAGATCATTTCTTCGGCAGAATAACTCACGGCTTGTGTGATTTTAATCATACTGAATTTTTACCTTAGTGATTCATAATTCACCTAGGTTCAGGGCTCGAATTTTTGGAGGTCAGTGCAGATGATAAATCATCCGTTTTGGAGGTTGGGATTTCGACCTTTTTTCTCATTTGGGATTGTTTATAGTCTAATACTTGTTTTGTTTTGGATGGGGATTCAGACTGGCCAACTCAGTTGGGGATACGCTTATAATCCCATCACCTGGCACGGACACGAAATGATTTATGGCTTCGCGACAGCTGTCATCGCGGGCTTTATTCTTACAGCTTCGCAAAATTGGTCAGGCGTTCGAGGGATTCATGGCCGATCATTGATGGGTCTCGTTGGGGTTTGGCTTTTGGCTCGATGTTTTGCTTGGATTGCCCCCGATTCAGTTCTATTTCCCATTTTTGATCTACTTTTTTATCCGATGCTTGCCTGGTCCCTTAAGCCACAGCTGGGAGTGCCTTCGCAAAAAAAGAATTGGATATTTTTTATTTTGTTTTTCCTACTATTTTCAGCCAATTTAGTTTTTCATTTATCGAAGGAATTTCAACTTCATCTTGAGCTGAAATCTTTGCATTTTTCGATCTATACTATCGTGGGGATAGTCGCATTGGTTGCCGGAAGAGTGATTCCGTTTTTTACTCAGAGAGCTTTAAATCGTCTGTCAGTGGATCCTTTGCCATTTCTTGAGCCCATCTTAGTCCCAAGTATAATCGCATTCGCTATAGGTTTCCTATTCTTTCCCGAGAATAATGGGATTGGTGTCCTTGGTTTGCTCTGTGGAGCCATGTTTATTATTCGTTTTTTGGTTTGGAAGCCATGGCGTAGTTTTCGAATCCCCATCCTTTGGATACTTTATGTTGGATACTTGTTTATCCCCGTTGGATTTATTCTAAGTGGGTGGTCAGCACTCTTTGGTCTACCCCCATCATTTGGAGCACATGCCTTTGGCTTTGGAGTTATTGGAATATTTATCTATGGAATGATTAGCCGAGTGGCTTTGGGGCATACAGGACGTCCAATTCGAGCCTCTAGATTGATTCTTGTTGGATATCTGATGATGACCCTGGGGGCTTTTATTCGCGTATTTGGAGCTCTGCTAATGCCAGAAAGGTGGACATCGATGATCGGCTTGGCGGGTACTTTATGGATTCTGGCCTATCTTTTTCTTGCTTATCAATATCTGCCGATCTTGTTTCAGACCAGAGTGGACGGTGCTGAAGGATAAATTGTCCCAGTTCTTGTCGCGGACTCAATCGTTTGAATATGCTCAAATCGATCGCTTTGGTTGGTTTATGACTTAAATCATATAGGCCTTTAATTCTTGTCGATATAGTTTTATAAAAAGTGGTCTATAAGAGAGAGGAGAATCAAAATGGAGTCACTGCATAGATCTGCGTCTGCGGTTATCAAAAAAAGAGCGACCGAGTTTATCGACCCATTTTCTGAAGAAGTATTTTGTCAGACCTATCAATTCGGTCAAATGGAAGATATCAACGAGAGACATCTTAAAGTCGCTGAGAATCTGGCCAGTGTCGAAGCTCCAGAACAACGGAATTTTTGGACGCAAAAATTTTTGGATCTACTCGAGAGCTTTAAATTCGTCCCAGGGGGACGCATCACATCGAATGCGGGAACGGGACTTTTAGGAACAACTTATATCAATTGTTTCGTAAGTGGCTTTCGAGGAGAAAACCAGGACTCTATGGAAAGTATTCTCGATGAACTCAGGCGACAGGCCCTGATTCTAAAATCTGAAGGGGGATATGGCTTTTGTGCGAACGTTATGAGACCTCGAGGGGCCTATATCGGCGGTATCGGGGGTGAGTCCCCAGGAGCAGTGAAGCTTTTAGAAATGTGGGACACACAAAGCTCGGTGATTACGGCGGGAAGTGGAAAAGCTAAGAAGAACTCCAAAGGAAAAAATAAAATTCGAAAGGGCGCACAGATGGTCACCATGTCTGTTTGGCATCCCGATATCGAAGAGTTTATTGTAGCCAAACAATCTCCCGGACGACTAACTAAGTTTAATATGTCGGTGCTCGTCTCGGACGCCTTCATGGAGGCCATAAAAAATCATCAGTCCTGGTCTTTGGAATTTCCGGACTACGAAAAAAGTCCCGAACATTATTCAAAAAAATGGGATGGCAATCTCGAGGCTTGGAAGTCCAGTGGTTTGCCCGTAAAAGTCTATCGAAAGTTCGAGGACGCGGGTGAATTGTGGGATCTCATTATGAAATCCACCTACAACAGAAACGAGCCGGGAGTCTTGTTTGTAGACACTATAAATCGCTGGAATAATCTCTTCTACGAAGAATACATTCAGGCGACAAACCCCTGTGGGGAACAGGTGCTTCCAGTTGGAGGGGTCTGTCTTCTTGGCTCTTTCAACCTTACACAATTTGTTAACCCCAGTCGTGATGGTTGGAACTACGAATCCTTACGAGAGCTAATCCCTGTAGCGGTTCGTTTTATGGATAACGTCAATGACATGACCCAGGTCCCTTTAAGCGAAAATCGAGAAAACTTGCTGGGAAAACGAAGAATTGGACTCGGCGTATTGGGCTATGCCTCGGCTTTGATGATGATGAAAGTTCGCTACGGATCTAAGGAGGCGATTGCACTGACCGAGGAGCTCTGCGAGTTTATCACGAACTCTGCCTACTCCGCATCTGCCGAACTGGCTGAAGAAAAAGGAGTATTTCCGCTCTATAATTCAGATAAATATCTTGAAGGAAATTTCGTCAAAAACTTGCGTGAAGAGACGAAAGAAAAAATTAAGCAATATGGTCTTCGAAATAGTCACTTAATCTCTATTCAGCCCACTGGAAATTCAAGTGTTCTGGCAAATAATGTATCTGGTGGTCTTGAACCCATTTTTTCCTCAGAGTATGTCAGAACCGTCGTCCAGCCCTTTCCTCCGAAAGGCCTTGTTCTTCCTGAAGTGATAAATTGGCAAAATAGAAGTTGTTCAAGCGAAGCCGCGAATCAAAACTGGAGCTGGATTAAGGAGGGAGATGAAAGCCTTCTTAGAACAGAGTGGAATAATGAAGTTTGGAAGATCGACTCGCACCGAGGTCTCTTAAAAGAATCTCACGTGATGGATTATGCCGTTCGCATTCTTAAATCCAGCAATGAATGGGATACTGAAGCCGTATGGGCTGCCACCGCATCACAGTTAAAGATCGACGATCATGTTAATACGATGAAAGTATTTTCTAAGTATGTTGATTCAGCGATCTCAAAGACAGTGAATTTACCCAAAGACTACCCTTATGAAGAATTCAAGGGTCTTTATCAAAAGCTATTCGAAACTGGGACGATCAAGGGGTGCACGACCTATAGAGAGGGAACGATGGCCAGTGTCCTTTCGATCTCACCTGCGGGACCAAACGCAGACTCGGATCTTTTCGTAAACTCGAAGGCCGTTCCTAGACCAAACTCTTTGGCCTGTGATATTCGTCAGGTCACTTCAAATGGAATCTCTTGGATCGTATTGGTAGGCCTCCTTCAAGAAAGGCCTTATGAAGTCTTTGCAATGAAACAAACGAAACTGCACATTCCTAAGAACAACAACAAGGGTGTTTTAATTAAACAGCGATCAGGGGTATACGACCTCGAAACAAGCGAAGGCTGGGTATTAAAAGACATTCGAAAGTTTTTTGAATCAGATGAACAAGAGGCGCTCACTCGGATGATTTCCACAGCACTTAGGCATGGTGCTGATATCGAGTTTGTTGTCGGCCAGTTGTTAAAAAGTGAGGGCACAATTCATTCGTTTTCTAAAGCCATTGCGAGAACCCTTAAGCATTACGTCAAAAATATCAAATTGTTGGAGTGCCTAGATTGCCAAGGTCACAATATGAGGATCGAAGAGGGGTGTTTTGTTTGTCTAGATTGTGGGTCTAGTAAGTGCGTGTGAATTTATTTTAGTTAGATGATGATGTAGATCATATTCGTTTAGCCCAAGATTGTTTTATTCTGAGTACAACTCTTGGAGGGCTTTAAGAATGATGTCGGTAATTCACATTGATTCGTTCCAAAAACGTTTCGTAAATGGGCTTTTGTTTTCGATGATCGAGGGGCTTTCGGCTGGAGAAGAAATTCAACTTTTATCGAGTAAAAATTTTGAGGAGCTTGTTCTTGAAGTCTCTCGATCTGGGATTCAGAATCTGATTGTTTCGGAGATCTCATATGCTGCTGATCAGTGGCAAGCCAAAATCAGAAAAGAAAGTCTGATCGACAAACCTGGGACGCAGAGCTGTTGTGGGCGTTGTAGCGATTAACCTTTTAAGGCTCATTTAGGGAGTTGCAGTGTTTAAAAATTATTTCTGTCCATTTCTGTTTCTAGTGACATTCACAGCGAATCAAGTCGGAGCCTTTGATTTCGACTATCGTATTGGTGGACGAGTTCGCCATGAAGAGCAGGAGAACAAAGACTTAAACAAAACTATTCCAGACTATAGATCATTCACAGGCTCTCGGTTCTGGCTTGAGGCGAGGCTTCGGAAAGGAGAAAAGGTTTTTTATCTCCAACCTCAGTTTTCCCATATATGGGGTCAAGAAGAGGGGGGAACCGCGGTGAGTGGAGGCAGTCTAAACCCCAAGCTTTTTATTCATCAAGCCTACATGAGTGCGCCGATTGTCGAGGGTTCACGGACTCATCTGATGCTTGGGCGATTCGAACTGTCTTACGGTGACGAATTGATTTTAGGAGCATTGTTTTGGAGTCATGTCGGTCGCTCATTCGATGCGGCCAAGGTTTATTGGGAAATTGCTGAGAATCGTTTGGATGTATTCTCCAGTCGTCTTGTCGATAGAACAGTGACTTCGGGCTTGGGGGATAAAGTTCTAAATGGGATGTATTGGAGTGGAAGATTAGATCCTTCAATATTTAGTGAAATTGATGTTTATCTCCTGAACTTAAATGACAGCACTCAGCTTGATCGGGTCGATGTCTATGCACTTGGATTGAGATCTAAGGGGACGGGTGAACTGTTAAGTCAACGAGTCGAGGCAACTTATGAGGACGTGGATCAACAAAATGAGTTTCAGATCGATGCAGAAGTCGGTTTGAAGATGCAAGATTTCGGTCGACTGACCTTAAATGGGTTTATGGCGTCGAAGGGATTCAACCAACTTTTTCCGACTGCCCACAAGTGGCTTGGAATCACGGATGTTGTTAGTCGGCGGAATATACAGGGCTATCAGCTTAGACTTGAGACTCCGACTTCAACTCGCTCTCAGTTGGAGCTAGCCTATTTTGTTTTTGAAAGGACGGACCGGTCCGCTCCTTTTTACGATTATTCTGGGATCGAGATCGGATTGAATAGCTCAAATCGTTCTAAATCCATTGGAACCGAATGGGATTTGATTTGGTCATTTAAGGAATCAAAGGAACTCAGTTATCAGTTAGGTTTGGCTAGTTTTAATCCGGGAGCTTTCCTCGAAAACAATGAGCGAAACCGAATCATCAACTTTGCCTACTTACAAGCCTTGATGATGTTTTAGTTTCTCTATTAAATTAGAACCGTTTCAATTGTTTGTGTTTTGGGGAGTCGCTGATTTTTTTATAGATATTATTGATGTGAGTTTTTAGTGTGGACTTGGAAATAAAGATGGAGTCCGCGATTTCAGCGTTCGTCATGCCCGACATGACTAGATCGTAAATTTCAATTTCCCGCCTTGTTAGACCCAGTGACTGTAAGCCAGCTATATTGTCCCTGTGTTCATTATCAGAGATTAATATAAAAGTTGCTGTGGACATCTTGTCTTTTAAAAATACTAAGTCGCAGTGTATATTTTTGATCATCTGATTGCGAACAAGGTGGGAGTGATGAAGGTCTTTACTTTTAACCCTTGAATTGTAGATCGCTATACACCCTTGGGTGCATTTTTTGCCCCTTTGGTCTCCGCAGAGGGTGTTACAGGTCTTATTCTGATGTAAGACAGTGCCTTCGCTGTCTCTAATGCATATGCCAACGTTTTTCAAAATCCACCCCTGGGGTTGATAGTTAAAAGGGACCGAAGACTATATAACGGCACAACATTGAACAGAAATACAAAGGAGGTATACCATGAAGACCCAATTGTTCGTAGCAGTTCTGTTGTCTCTCTTATTCACTCTAGAGTCTGCAGCGATCTCGAATGACTTTATTTCAAAGTGCTACGATCTAAAAGATGCCAACATTTCACTTTGCATCTCAGAGAGTCAAGGCAGTCGGTTGGTCCCCAGAGCGGCTTCAGTTGAGTTGATGTCGCAACTCGATGGGTCGATTTTACTCAGCGGAATGCCCTATATTCTTTATTCGCGCTCCGAGGATCCTAAACGGAATTTGAGTCAGTATGTCACGGCGGCGCCGAATATGTTTTGGGATGATCTTCCCGTCCAAGCGGGTTTACTTTCTCGTCGATTTAGTCCAATTGCATTTGATGGGCATACTGACGAAAGAACACTTCTTGAAGTGGGAGAAGTGAAAGTGGGAGATAGAGTCTATGAATATACCTATGCTCAAAAAAATATAAACTGGAAAAAATAGTGATATTCCTAGGGTGCGACTTCTTTGAAACTACATTTGGATTGTAAGCCTATCTGCTTCCCAAAAATTCCCGAATAATTTCGGATTAGGTCAGTCTCTTGAAGGAGGTGTCTTGCCCCGGGGCTTCGGTCTTCTGGGTTGCCAATCTAAGTGGCGATAACCTAAAATGACATGGACTCAGGCTAAGATGATCGAAGGTCTTTTGTCATGTCAAAACAGGATGGTGATTTGGAATGAAGTGGAAAGTTTTAGCTTCTGAGATCCTTTTTAAGTCGCGGTTTATTCAATTTCGGGTTGAGCGCTGTTTAACTTCTTCTGGGCTTGAGATGCCAAAGTATTACAAATTCGATTTTCCCGACTGGGTGCAGGTTGTGGCTCTTCGATCCGATGGGCAAGTCGTTTTGTTGAGGCAATACCGGCACGGAGCGGGTGAGGACTTCTTAGAAGTGCCCGGAGGCTCGATGGATCCGGGTTCAAAAGAAAGCCCTTTGACCGCAGCTCAACGGGAGCTTCGCGAAGAAACCGGAATGACCTCAAGGCATTGGAAGAACCTTGGTTTCGTCTATCCAAACCCTGCGCTTCAAAGCAACAAAATCCATGTTTTTTTAGCAGAGCATTGCGAAGCCACGCACGCACTCGAGAGAGATCCTTTCGAAGAAATGGAGATTGAGTGTTGCTCGGTTTCAGAACTTCTCTTGCGCCTTGATCAAGGCGAGTTCCAGCATGCCTTAATGATGGCATCACTTGGCTTAGCTAGATCCGAGCTCTTCAAAATAGCTTCCAGTAACCAGCCCGATCCCACCTAAAACTAAGTGGTCTACTCAAAAGCCGAGACTGCCAACATACACCACATCCAATGGCTTGGGTGTGAAGTCGTATTATCAAAAAACGTATTCAAGTTTTATCCGGTGAACCTGCTCTGGTGCAGTCTCGCGGCCGGAATGAACACTATCCATAAAAACAATCTTTACTTCAGGTCGAGCGGCAAGGATCTTGTTTACGATGACCGGTTCATTCTCAAAAAACCAAGTTGAAGAAGGCGAAGGCTTTAGGTTGGCAAAAAATTCGCGTTTAAATTCGGAGTCGTCCAACTCTTTTTGGGGCTTCATTATAAGATACTCAGGTTTTTCTAATGGGAAGCCCCACTGATCTAAGCTTTTCAAGGTGCCCTCACCCATGCGAGGGCGATCCCGCCCTGTAAGGTATCTGATGTGAGCTCCTGATTTTTTAAGAGCCTCAAGATACTCAACCGCACCGGGATAGGGCCGATCATGGTGAAGGTGCTGACTCGAAAAGAAGTGTTCTATCCAGTATTCACGGACTGTCTCAAAAAAATCCAAATCCGCCTGAATACCAAGTCTCTTCAGCATGGTTTTAATGCCCCAATCTTGAGGGACTCCTTGAGCCTTTTTTAGTAATTCGGCCTGCTGAGGATATTGCTTTCGAAACTCCGGTTCATCCCCAAGTCGATGCAAGATTTTTTCTGTCCGAAAACTCACGCAATAAAGGGTCGAATCTAAGTCAAAGATGGTCTCAAGGGGGGCGCTTTTGGGGGCATCCGAGGCCATTTTTAAGATCTGTTTTAGAAGAGATTTAGGGTCTAGATTTTTCTGCATACAAAAAACAACATACCCGAAGTTGGGCCTTTTTGTCGATCTCTTGTGCAGGGTAAATCCTAAGATTCAAAAACTGGCGTGAAAGAGTTCGACAGTTTTCATGAAGTCTCACTTTGAGTGCATCGGACTAGTACAGGCCACGGAAATGACAAAGGAATATTAAAACAAAGGCTTAAGTCCGGTCTGTCTCATTCCGATGAATAATGCTGAAGAGTTGCGACGAAGGACTTCGACGAAAAAGGGAAACTTTATTATGAGTCAATATTACGTCTCTCATGAAGGAAATCAGCTGGGCCCATTTTCTTTAGAACAGATTGTTTCTAAAGTTCAGGCGCAAGATTTTGCGATGCAAGACTACATCTATGATGAAGGAAAATCAGACTGGGTGATGCTCCTTCAGTTTGGACCAATCGCAGAAAAGCTTAAAAATCACAAGCCTTCAGCGCCTCCTCCGAAAGTGACTCCAATTCAAGCTCATTCTAAGAAGGATGAAATTCCACAGTCTTTAAAAGACAAGCATCCAGAGTATATGGTT
>CAYMDP010000008.1:0-9124 GCA_964389375.1 uncultured Pseudobdellovibrionaceae bacterium
CGCAGGATTTTAAGATCTCTCTAGAATCATCATCTTTTTGTACAAGGGCCAAAAGAACATGTTCGAGGCTGACGTATTCAAAGCGTTGATCGCGGGCGGATTCGACGGCAAAATTAAGGGAGCGTTCGAGCTTAGCATCAAGCATGGTTATCGCCCTCCTTCTCCATTGTACACTTAAGTGGGTGTTGATTGCCCTTAGAAAATTCATTAACCAGATAAACTTTTGTTTCGGCCAACTCGTGAGTATAAACGCCGGCTAGACCTGAGCCTTGGTGATGGACTTCGAGCATCACCTGAGTCGCTTCAGCATCTGATTTATTAAAGAACTTCTTTAAAACCAAGATCACAAAATCCATGGGTGTGAAATCATCATTAAGTAAAAGCACCTTATAGAAGCTGGGCTTTGCTAATTTCGGTTTATATTGAGTAATCGTGTGGCCTGAGGTTTCTTCCTCTTCTTTAGGGGGGCGGGCCATCATAATTGGATCTGCATTAAAATGAATCATCAGTTTTTGTACTCCTAATCCTTATGATGGGATTCTTTTGAGATTTGTCAATTTTTGGACTCAGATTGAGACACAGGTGTTGGGAATTGGTTAGCTGTGGCCTTAGGTCTTTCTTGAAAGCTGGCCTTTGGGTATTCTGTTTCGAGTGGGTTTGATAAAAGCTAGACCTTAGCCCTAAAGCCTTCAAGGTCCGGAAGCCAAATAAATTGGTTCTCATCTTGAAGTTTCTAGGGAATGATAAAGAGGTTAAAAAAATGGTTTTTAAAATCCAAACTAAATTGGAACGTCCAAAAGGGGGAACTATGACTAAGAATACTATGAATCAACGAGGTTTCTCGTTGATTGAATTAATGATCGTGGTTGCGATCATCGGAATTTTGGCTGCGATTGCCGTACCAAACTTCCAACGTTTTCAGGCGAAGAGCCGACAAGCTGAGGCGCGTACTAACCTATCTGGTTTGTATACGGTTCAAAAAGCATTCTACAACGAGTGGCAACAGTATTTCGCGGATTTCCGTAACGTTGGATATCGTCCAGAAGGAACTCTTCGATATGAAACTGGTTTTGGTGCAGCGGGTATCGTAGCTCCAGTGAACTATCAAGGTTTTGGTGCTGCCGCTGGTGCTGCCGCTGTGAACTTTGCAACGGATCAGACTTGGTGTTCTGCAGCTCCTGCAGCTCCGACCAACGGATGTAACGTAATCCGAGGCCCAATTGCACCGGGCGCGATTGCGGGTGCCAACGTAACGACTGCGGTGACCTTTCAAGCCTCTGCTCAAGGGGACATCGATGGAGATGCGGGCGTTGACACTTGGACGATCGATCAGGATAAAACGATCCTGAATTCTGTTGTTGATATCAGTAACTAATCTGATTTTAATCTGAGCGGCGAATATTGCGCCGATTTCAGCAAAAAGACCTGCCCAAGGGCAGGTCTTTTTTTTATACTCTGCTTAATGAAGAATAAATCCCAGATTATTTTGTTACTTGTCGCAGTCATTGCATTTGCCCTAACCAGCTTCTTCCGTCCGCCCTTAGAGAAACAAAAAGAAGAAAACCGACTCTGGCCCACGCCGCCTCCTCACTTAGAGCTGTTTAGTTTTGGCTATTCCGATTTTATGGCGGATATCTTATGGCTAAGACTGATTCAAGACTTCGATACCTGCAATAAACCAAGCCAGGCCATCTACGAAACCTTCGAAGAGCGTTTCGCGCGCTCAGAAACCAAACTGGATTCTTTAAAGGCCGAGGTTCTTAAGCGTCTTTCGGAAGCTGAGGTGAAGCCAAAAAAACTTTGTAACTATAGCTGGGCTTATTTTATGTTGAATTCGATCACTCAACTAAGCCCGCGCTATCGCATTGCTTACATCACCGGAGGAGTCACTTTAAGTGTGATTGTCGAAGATTTTATGGGCGCAAAATTGATCTTCGATCGAGGCCTTTTAAACTTTCCAGAGGACTGGAGCCTAAGCTACCGCGCGGCTTATCACTATCTTTACGATCAACAGGATCCCCAGCGCGCAGCAGAACTCTTGATTCAGGCTGCAGATAATGGGGCCCCTTACTGGCTAAGGTCTTTGGCCTCAAGGCTGTTAACTTTAAGCGGCCAAGCCGAGGTTGCCCTGGCCGTCCTTAAAGATTATCTGAAGACCCTCGAGAATCCCTTGGCGATAAAAGATGTTGAGGCCCGAATCCGCGCCCTTGAGGACTTACTCAAAAGCCAATAATCCGACCCGAAGTCCCGGGCCTTGACACACTTCATCGAAGCCCCATATTAAGAGAGCTTTATATCTAACTCATTTGAGGCCCAGTTCATGGATAAAGATCTTTACGAGGTTTTAGGCGTTTCTCGCGACGCAGATCAAGACAGCATCAAAAAGGCCTACCGAAAACTGGCTATGCAGTTTCACCCAGATAAAAACCCCGGCAACAAAGAGGCCGAAGACAAATTTAAAGAGGCCGCAAGAGCCTATGAAGTCTTAAGCCACCAAGAAAAACGCGCTCGTTATGATCGTTTTGGAATGGCCGGAGTGGACGGGCAAAGAGGCGGCGGTGCGGGCCAAGGCTTTCATGATGTCTCGGATATTTTTAGCGCCTTTGGAGATATCTTCGGAGATTTTTTTGGCGGGGCTGCAGGTGGAGCTCGTGGCGGACGGGCCCAGCGTAACCGCCCTCGCCGAGGATCTGATCTACGCTACGGAATAGAAGTAGATCTTGAAGAAGTTTTAACGGGTAAAGAAGCCGATATCGAATTTGACGTGGACGAAAACTGTGGCACTTGTGCGGGCAGTGGGGCTGCCAAGGGGGCAAAGGCCGAGACCTGTTCTACTTGTGGGGGCTCGGGCCAAGTTGTTATGCAGCAGGGCTTTTTTTCAGTCGCCCAAGCCTGTCCGAAATGTCGAGGTCAGGGGCAAATCATTACCGATCCTTGCAAAACTTGTAAGGGCAAAGGGCGAAGCCCAGTTCATCGTAAACTTTCTGTCAATATCCCAAAAGGTGTCTCCACCGGAACTCAACTGCGCATGACGGGTGAGGGCGAGGGCGGATATTTAGGCGGGGGCCCGGGAGATCTTTATGTCGAAATCTACGTGCGTCCGCACAAAAAATTTCAGCGTCAAGATGAGCACCTAGTTGCCCCTTTAGAAATTTCTTATCTTCAAGCTTTGCTTGGGGCCCAGATCGAAGTCGAAACCCTAAGCGGAAAAACCGAAGCCGAGATCCCCAAAGGGGCTCAGGACGGGGACTTGATTAAGCTTGCGGGCCAGGGCTTGCCCTCTTTAAGATCCGCCCGCTCTGGAGACTTGGTCTTTCAGGTGCAGGTCAAATTTCCTAAAAAATTAGATAAAAAAGAAGAAGAGCTGCTTCGCCAGATTGCTGAAATTAAAGGCGAAAGTGTTAAAAAGGGCAAAGCAGGCCTATTTAAATAAAGGCCTTTGCTTTTATCCCGGGGTATTTTTTCCTCGCCCAGCTTGACGAGGATCAAAATGAACCCAAATTAAAATTGTAAATGAATTGGATTATCAGAAGGAGAACTCATCATGGGAAAAATTATTGGAATTGATTTAGGAACCACAAACTCAGTGGTGGCTGTTATGGAAGGCGGAGAGCCCAAGGTTTTAGTCAACGAAGAGGGCGCAAGAACGACTCCTTCGGTTGTGGCCTTTACCAAAGACGGCGATCGTCTTGTTGGACAAATCGCTAAGCGCCAGGCCGTGACGAATCCAGAAAATACAATTTACTCTGCAAAACGCTTCGTGGGTCGACGCCTTGAAGAAGTGTCAGATGAACTGACTTTGGTCCCTTACAAAGTAAAGAAAAATTCAAACAACGACTGTGTCTTTGATATCAAGGGTAAAGATGTAACCCCTGAAGAAATTTCGGCGCATATCTTATCTAAACTAAAAAAAGTAGCTGAAGATTATTTGGGCCATGAAGTCAGCGAAGCGGTCATTACCGTTCCGGCCTATTTTAACGATGCTCAAAGACAAGCCACAAAAGATGCGGGACGCATTGCAGGTCTTGATGTCAAACGAATCATCAACGAGCCAACGGCTGCGGCACTTGCTTACGGTCTTGATAAAAAGAAAGACGAAAAAATTGCGATCTACGATTTCGGGGGTGGTACTTTTGATATCTCGATCCTTGAAGTCGGAGACAATGTCGTCGAAGTGAAGGCGACCAACGGGGACACTCACCTGGGTGGTGATAACTTTGACCAAGCGATCTTAACTTGGATGATCTCTGAGTTTAAAAAAGATCAGGGTATTGATCTTAAAAATGACAAGATGGCTCTTCAGCGCTTAAGAGAGGCCGCTGAAAAAGCAAAGATCGAGTTAAGTTCGGCTCAAGAATCAGACATCAACTTGCCATTTATTACGGCGGATGCTTCTGGTCCGAAGCACTTGAATTTAAAATTAAGTCGATCAAAATTTGATCAAATGACCGAAGATCTTGTAAAGCGCTCGCTTGAGCCTTGTAAGAAAGCTTTGGCGGATGCGGGCCTTAAGCCCGGCGAAGTCGATGAGGTTGTTTTGGTCGGGGGTTCAACTCGAATTCCTGCGATTGCAAAAGCCGTTAAGGAATTCTTCGGTAAAGAGCCAAACCGCTCAGTCAACCCGGATGAAGTTGTGGCGATTGGTGCCGCAGTTCAGGGTGGAGTTTTGGGTGGCGAAGTTAAAGATGTTCTTTTACTTGATGTGACTCCATTGTCCCTAGGGATCGAGACCTTGGGTGGAGTAATGACAAAATTGATTGAACGAAACACAACTATTCCAACTCGAAAAAGCCAAAGCTTTTCGACAGCTGCAGATAACCAAAGCAGTGTGGATGTTCATGTTCTTCAAGGAGAGCGTGAAATGGCCGGGGACAATAAGTCTTTAGGACGCTTTGAGCTTGTCGGTATTCCTGCGGCCCCTCGAGGAGTTCCTCAGATTGAAGTGACTTTCGATATCGATGCCAACGGAATCCTAAATGTGAATGCGAAAGATTTAGGATCTGGAAAAGAGCAGGCGATTAAGATTACTGCGAAGTCTGGTCTTAATGAAGACGAGATCAAGCGCATGGTCGATGATGCCGAGTCTCATGCTGAAGAAGATAAACAAAAGCGAGAGATGGTCACTAAGAAGAACGAGCTCGACAATTTGGTTTATCAAACTGAAAAAGTCTTGCGCGATAACAAAGCCGATATCGATGAAGCTGATGCGAAGTCAGCCCAAGAAGCAGTGGATAAAGCTAGAGCGGTCTTAGCTCAGGCAAGCCCAGCTTTGGCTGAAGTTAAAGAAGTTCTAGAGAAGTTGACCGCTGCCAGCCATGCCGTCAGTACGAAGCTTTACGAAAAGCAAAAGACCAAAACGAGTGATGCCGGCGGGGCTGGGGCTTCAGATGGTGAGGCTCAGGCAAAGTCAAAAGACGGCGAAGATGTCATCGACGCCGATTATAAGGACGTAAATTAAAATTAGAAAGACATGCTATGCAAAAAAAGGCATCAGGATCTGATGCCTTTTTTATTTGTTAACGAAAGGAGATCCCTTCTTCATCGATATTCATCGCGGCGAAGAGGCTAAAGTAGGTGTAAGACTTGGCAAGATCAAATCCGAGCTCGCCTCCAAAATAAAGTTTTTCAAATTGTCTTGGTTTGTATTCAGTTCCCACTGCAAGTTGCAGGGGCAATGTTGTATCTCCGTCGATGGACTGAATTCCAAATGGAAGAGACGCGTAGGGTGTAATGACTCCTGCTTCAAGCTCAAATTTTTTGCTCACTAAGGGGTGAAGGCGAATGCTTAGGATGTCCAAGCTTCCGTCCGCGGCATAAAGAACTCCAGCCAAAACACCAATCGCGGGTTGGTTATCAAGATCCGGAATCGGAATCCACTTTACGAAACCTCCAGCGTGAAAATCCGTTTCCCCAAAACCGAGCAATGCTCTGTAGCCGGTTTCGTCATCGATTGCGCCGTCAAAGCGGCCGACAAAATTAACTCCGTTATTGGGATCAGTTATAAACTGGGTTTCTACGGTTGCACGATAGGTGTCGGTCGGAAGAAGCTCTCCGGTATCAATGGTCGAATAATAGGCGAGGGCCTTTGTCGAAAAGAGGACCAAGATCACAGATGTGATTAAAAAAGTGAAGACAAGACGGATTTTAAGCATGAGGCCTCCTGAAAATTGAGAGCTCAGATAGTATTTCGAAGCCGCCACGTTTGACAAGTGGGGAAAGCCCTGAAAATCTAGCGCCATGAGAAAAACACCGATCTCGCTTGTGATCATTACTAAAAATGAAGAGGCCCGGATTGCCTTTTGTATTCGATCTGTGGATTTTGCAGACGATATCCTGGTTTTAGACAGTGAGAGTCAAGATCGGACCCGGGAAATTGCGACTCAAATGGGCGCCCGAGTTTTTAACGAGGCCTTTAGAGGCTTTCGTGACCAAAAACAAAGAGCGGCAGATCTTGCGAAGCATGACTGGGTCTTATCCTTGGACGCTGATGAAGCCCTGTCTCCTCAGTTGGCTGAAGAAATTAAAAATTTAGATTTGTCTAATGCAGAGGCTTCAGCTTTCGCAATCCCACGGATGTCTTATCATTTAGGCCGTTGGATTAAGGCAGGCGGCTGGTATCCGGACCGTCAGATTCGTTTATTTAATCGAAAAACTAGCCGCTGGGAAAAAGGCGCTGTCCACGAAAAGATTTCTTCGCCAAATATTGTCCGATTAAAGTCTCCAATCCTTCATTGGGTCTTTGAGGACCTTAGTGATCAGGTGCAAACCAATAACAAGTATTCAAGCCTTGGGGCCGAAGATCTTCGCACTCGCGGAAAAAATTTCTCTTTGTTTATGTTGCTGACCAAGCCCATTTCTAAATTTGTCGAATGCTATATTCTTAAACGCGGATTCATCGATGGAATGCCAGGATTCATTATCGCGGTCAGTGCCGCTTATTCGATGTTTTTAAAATTCGCCAAGCTTTGGGAACTCGAAAAACTAAAAAAATAATCCCGACGAGCCGCCCGCACCCCCTCCAAAAGGTACGCCGATACTTTCTGCGACCGTGTGAGTTGCAAAAAGTATCGGCGTACCTTTTGGTTGCGTAGTCCACTCCGGCGCCGGAGTTGGCTTGTCTCACATTGATACGCGTGAAAATCCCCGGACTTTTGTCGCATTCAGTCTTGTCTCGGGTCGGGACCTTGGTGAATCAAATCAACTCAAAATTAAAAATTTCTCAAGAAGCAAGGAGGGATAGGGTAGAATTACTACTTGTAGCAACGTGTATTTTAATTCAAAGGTGGCGCGTTTATGGTGACCCTACTTCGCTTGGCCGGACTAGTATCTTTACTGTATTTTTCACCACTTCATTTCGATCTTGCGCTGGCCTCTACCGAAGTTTCTTGCGAATGCCCTAAGCTGGATTGCGATACCTGCCATGATGAACAAGGGGTCACTTTTTATTCCGAACGTTGTGGGCCTGGAGGAGCAAGAGTGAGATCTTGTGCGCGACCGACTTGCGCTCCCAAAGATCCAGCTCCAAGTACTTGTGCAAAAGTTGAAGCCAATTCACAAAGCCCAACTCGAGCAGAGGCTCCAGAGGGTGAGAGGCCAAAAGCGCCACTTAGACTTCCTGCAAGCGCCCAAGTCGAAGAGCGCGGAAAGTTAGTAGGTGCTTTAAAAGTTGTTCGTGGTTCGGTCTCTCTTCAAAGTCCTGACGGAAAAATTGCAAAGGCTCTGGTTGGTACACCTGTTTATGAAAAGGACACTCTCGAAACCAAGGGCGAGGCTCAGGCTCAAGTCGATTTTAAAGACGGAAACCAAATTGTTTTGCAATCTGATTCAAAACTTAAAGTTGATGAATACGAAGCGGACAGCAAAAAAGATAAACGAGCCGTGCTTGATTTAATTCACGGGAAGGTCCGAAATAAAGTTCAGCAAAAATACGAGGGCGCAAAAAGTTCTTACCAGGTAAAAACTCGCTCGGCTGTGGCAGGAGTTCGAGGAACAGATTTTCTTGTGTCTTATTCCCTTGATCCAAGCACAAATAAAGTCGAGTCCAAAGTCGAAACTTTATCTGGTCACGTTTTGCTTGCAAGTCTTGATGATCGCCACAAGGTCGATCTTTTCGAGGGGCAGGGTGCAAGCTTTGTCATGTCCATTCCAGATTCAAAATCGGTGTTTACATCAGAAGAACTGGGGGAGTTTGCAAAAGAAGGCTTTATGACCCCGGTCTTTAAAATGTCAGAAAAAGAAATTGAAGCTTTAGAAAAAAGCACACTTCTAGCGCGCGCAAATCGATCGAAGGCAAGATCTGTGGCCACTCAATCCAGCGCAGAAAAATCGAGCTCTAAGATTTGTAAAGAACCTGCGGGGGCCTTTAATCAATGTTTGTGGACTTGTTTAAATAATCCTAAGGGCGAAAAGAATTGTAGGACCGATCTGCCTCAAGTCAGCTGCCATAGAAAGCGCTGTAATGCAGACGGAAAGTGGAGCGATGAATTTAGGCTACCTGCAAGCTTCGCCGAAAGCTGCCCAGGCCAAGGCCAAAAAATCGCGCCTTGCGATTACTAGGCTGTATTCGATTGAATTCACGCATTAGTTGGGTCTTCGCTCACTTTTGATGTAAATTGGTCCATGTTTATTTATGCCAAATGTATCAAATGGGTTCGCGATTCTTTCAAAAAATATGGCCTGTTTTATGAGCCCCGTGTCCATGAGAACGCCAAAAATTCTTGAGGAAGTCAGTGTAGACATCTCCCATCCCGGTAATACGTATACTTCAACTCTATCTAGATTCTCGATGTCCTTTATAAATTCGTTTATAGCAGACACAATCTTTATTTCTTCATCAGCTGGGGATACGTGAGTGAGCAGAAACTTATTGCCGTAGCGCATGGCCAGAGCCGAACATGGTCCAAGTCCTGAGGTTATCAGTTGCCCCTCAGTGCCTATCTTAATTTCTCCAATTCTAACTTCGACTGATTCTGAAAGAATAGTTTTGGTGAAGAATCTTTCGTCCTCTACGACTCCTTGGATCTGTGAAAAGCAGAGATTCGGAAAGAGAAGAGTTAAGAAAATTAAATTTCGCATAAGACACCTCGAGCCAACTTATTGCAAAGCATGCCAATGCCCCCAGCCT
>CAYMDP010000008.1:9134-12857 GCA_964389375.1 uncultured Pseudobdellovibrionaceae bacterium
CTAGATAAGTGAAGCGAGGAGTGGGATAGCAACTGTTGGCTGACTAACCAAGCGAAAGTGGAGCAAAAATTGGCCATTCTAATCGGTGGCACACCAAATGCATTCTTCTTTCGCGGACTATAATCATAAGCTTAGGATCTTCATGAGTAAGACTTTATTCGAAATAAGACGATTTTTGTCACTTTTCCTTATGATGATCCCTGCCGGAGTCTGCATCTTTTCATTTCCAAGTCTGGCTGCTCCGGGAGAGCCTAAGACTAAATCCGTGCTGCTCTGTCATGAAGTTTTGAATCCCTTGCGGCTTGCGAAGCCAGAAGTTTGTTCAGGAACTCACTGTAAAAAAGTTTATGAGCTTTTTGATAAGGGGACTGACTATGAGGATAGTTCTGTTGCCTATATTGGGATTGCTCATCAGCAGCTCGTAGAATTACTTCAAAATGGAGAGAGCAAACATTCTCACCTTCGGCTCGTCTTAAAAATCACGGGGGAACATCCGAGTGGACAAAAATTCTTGAAAGAAAACATTTCACCAGAAGAATTGAATGATGATCCATTTGAAAGGAAAAGTCGTGCATTCTTAGCCTCAAATGAGGCTTCGGAAAATTCTGCGCAGGGAGTTGTTCTAGAAAGACTCAAGCTTTTGACCGGCAAGTATCCATCAAATGACCCAGTATTTATGAAAGCCTTTGCTCAGGTGCTGGAATATGTGATCAGGCCATCTGAATCTGGCGGCCTAATCCAAAATGAAACAAAAGTTAGCTTACAAGATATTATTGCGGCCCTTGAAGATTCAGATTTGTCGTTTAGTGAGCCCACCTATGTTTCCGAAGACCTACCCACTGAAATTAGCATTCTTGCAAATGTGGGTGATGATTATGCGATGCTGACGGGATACCAACGATTAAAGAGTTTTATGAGATGGTTGGGCTTGCCCTCAGCTAACGTCCATGTAGAGCGTTCTGCCGACAGAGACCAAGTTGTTGGCTTGTTTTCAGGCCTACCGACAAGGGATGGTTATGTGCTCTCCTTAAAAAAGAGCATCTTGCCAAAAGTAAAAAAGATGTCGGATGGGTCTTTCCAAGTTGATCAGATTAAATTGACTGAGATCATAGGAATTGAACCGGTTTCTAACCGAAGTTTCGAATTTTTGAGAAGTTTAAAATAGACCGCCAACTTAATTTTTGCATGCATCTTTGGAGTCTGAAGATCATTTGCTGCAGAGCAACTCCGACGTCGGAGTGCAAAGATGGGGTGCTCAATTTTTTCCCGTGAATATGATAGAGATTCGAAGATCTGGCGGCCTTTTCGCTTTCGAAAAGGTGCCGGGCACCTTTTGCGTTTTGATCATCTAAATGGGTACAATTTTTGTAGTCAGTTCACTCATGAACTTGATTATGATTCAGTTGTTGACTCTTTTGCGTATCAAGCCTCTAGCATTGGCAATCTTTTTGTCACATGGTGCCCTTTTTGCGGCAGAGGTGTGCGAACTAAGCCTTTCTCAAAAGTGGGAAATTCTAAGGGAGAGGGGGCAATTGGTAAATGTGAATACCTTGCCGGGAAGGCTAGGTATCTGTGGGGCGGTTTGTGCAATTAATGTCCTGCAGGTCATCGCAATGCAAAATGAACTTGAACTTCCGCATAGTCCTCAGCGTCAGCTTGAAAACATCGTCAAATCTCACTTTCATGGTGACGGTACAGGAGCTGATATGGACCGAATGATTAGTGCACTTGATACCTTGTTCCAAGACCATCTAACCCAAAATGTAAAAATCACGGGAAGTCTACTTACTGGAGTGGCTTTAGAAACTGACAAAGTCCAAATTTCACGTTTTACCAATCAATCCCTTGGGGACCTTTCACCCGATCAACAGACTCAGAAAATTCTCTTTACCGCACAGCTCGATAAAAATGGGAATGTCCTCGGATTTCACGCGGTAGTTCCGGAGGTCGTAAGAGGTACTTTAATGATAATAAATGAACCTAGTTTGCCCTCTCGATCCGTTTATGCCTTCGCCCAAGCGGAACGCCCCATTTTAAACGGTGTCCCCCTAATTAAATTTAACTACGTTCGGGGGCCAGGTGAATTGAATGGTACAGAAATCGAAAGCTTTGTCGTTTTGGGATTTATCTCGATTGAGGTAGGTAACCCTTCAAACCAGAATTCAATTTAAATCTCTCTCAATTAATTTCTTTAGGTTAAACCCGAATAATGATTTGAAGGCGATGTTCCGCTCGGGCTAAGAGAATTTTTTATTTGATTAGTCCCAAAAACTCATTATTGAAGGCATTCATTTCGGTCTACCAGAAGCGGAAGTGAGTTGCTTGTTGGTTGGTTTCGATCAAGTGGCCGCGCTTGCCGTGGACTTCCCAGTTGGCGTTTAAGTTTTTAGTTAGAGCTTCGGCATCAAAGGGGCTTAATGCGATGGACTTTCCAATCTCTGAAAGTGGAATATGTTCGGTTTGCTCAAGGAAACAATCTTGTGGCAGATTTTTTTCATTTTGGAGGGAGTTTCTAGATCCATCTGGGCTTAAATTGATCCTACAACTATCAAGGGAACTTCGAAGAATCTTTATTTTTAGCTTAGCCTGAGTGTGACCTTCCTCAGCCGACCACTGATATGAATAAATTCGGTCGCCGGATTGAATTGGAAGATGAGCGAAGTTCCAAGCTAGGCGATGTTTTTCTCTTTTAATCACAAAATCATAACTGTGAGACTGAATATAAGATCTTAAGATTCTGAAGTGGCTTGCCCAGCCCAAGCTTTGCGTCCAAGTGGCATGTCCGCCATTCTTAAGGCTTACAATCTGTAGTGATCCGGATTTTTCTTGATGTTGGACTTTAAGAGCCCCGACTTGATCCTGAAAGTTGATAAAAGGATCGTCTTCGGAGGCTAAGATCAATGTCGGCGTTTTAAAACCACGAGAGAAATTTTTAAAATCATTTCTGTCCCAAAAGGTATTCTGATCATGAACTCCTGAAAAACGAAAGGGGAGTAGAAATTGACTTGAGTTAGCATGGCTTAAATTTGCACTGATTAATTCGCCCATAAAAAAACTGGGATTGTTAAGAAATCCGATTCGCTGCTGGAGCTCGACTATTTTTGGGACTCGATTTTGTAGTCGATCCAAAAATTTTTGGCCCAAGGGGCGAGAAAATTGTGACAAAGGGAATGTTTGGAAAATTTGCTCCACATATTTTTTTAAATCGATCACCGGGTGGTGAGCAATAACACTATCGAAGGCTTTCAACTCGTCATTGAGGGGGTTTGAATCATTATAAAGACCGGCGTAAAGAACCGATTGCCCACCAAGGCCACTACCGACAAGGTGCAGGCTATTTATTTTTGAGCGAAAGGAGCTTTCTAGTTTTAGCCAGCGTCCTAAGTGGTAAAGCTCTTGTCCCTCTGAAAAACCACCAAACACGGCTTGGGAGTTTCTGATCGAATAAGCTTCTGAAGAAATGCTTTCAAGAATCAAAACATGAAACTGGGCTTCTTCATAAAAGTGAGAAAACAAACTTTGGATAAGCCCTGATTCTGTCCCTTCACACAACAATCCACAAACTAAGATCACGAAGGGCTTGTGTTGATCCGCTTGAAGCGCAAGGCGGCCTCGAAGGTGGTTTCCCTGTGGAGTGACAAATTTAAACACCTGTAGATTTGCGGTTTTTGAAATTCGATTCTCAAGAGCTTGAAGTTGATCAAGATCCTGCCAAACTCCTCT
>CAYMDP010000008.1:12957-82552 GCA_964389375.1 uncultured Pseudobdellovibrionaceae bacterium
AGAATTAGAATTAGAATTAGAATTAGAATTAGAATTAGAATTAGAATTAGAATTAGAATTAAGCTCTGGGCTACAATGAGCCAGATAATTTCTTAAAATTTGAACGCGACGGCTATCCGAATTCACTTCATTCATAAACTGAGCTTCGAAAGTTCGCGGATCACAATTTAAACTTAAACCTTCGATAGCTCCGCTGGCCGTCCAGGTCGAAGCTTTTGGTTTTTGGGGAAGACCAGTCAGGGCGGCCTCCATCTCGAGCGCAAAGTCTTCAAGCATCTGGGCCGAAGACGGAGTCGAGGCGAGACACATACAAAAGGTGAGGAGCCAAAGTCGAGTATTCATTGAAGACCTCTCTAAAGGTCTCTTCGGCCTAGGTAGAGGCCAGGTTCATAGTGACACTGCCTTTTGGTCAAGAATTGGACTTCGGGCGAGTCGAGTCGAAGGAGTTATTTCGCAGGATTGCGATCCTGCGAGGCCTGGATTCATAGCTAAAATTCTTAATGCTGCGCACGCCTCACTGTGACGGGCGGATTATAGGGATCATTCGTTCTAAAAAGTCACAATGGCCGGCCTTGCAGATGGGTGATTTTTAGGGATCCCGAAGCAAAAAAAATATGTCCATGTAATGCCGAGGCTTGGGCGATCCCCTTCATGAATTGGGGAAGTCCGGGCCATAGACCTGTAACTATTTGAAATTATTTATATAATATGAGCAGGCGGAACCTCTAAATCATCTTGCCAGGCGCATTAAGCGATGTTAGTTTCTGGACCTTAAATTTTCGGCCGATCATTCGCCCAATAAAGAGAGAGTAGAACTATGAAAAAAGATATCCACCCAGAATTTAGAGAAGTTGTTTTCAAAGATGTTTCATCTGATTTTACTCTTTTAACAAAATCTACCGTCAAAGCTAAAGAGACAATCAACCTTGATGGCAAAGAGTATCCTTGTGTAAAGGTCGAGATTTCAAGTGCATCTCATCCTTTCTTCACAGGTCAGCAAAGACTTCTAGATACAGAAGGACGAGCTGAGAAGTTCTACAAAAAGTACGGCAAAAAATAGATCTTATCCTAGAGCCTCGTGAAGTCTTCGACCGGGGCTCTTTAAAATTTCCTTAAGGTTCTCTCTTCAATCACAATATGATTTAAAGAAAATTCGTCAGCTAAGATTTTTCTGAAATGCTCTATTCCGTGGGCATGTTCCGAATTGACCACAAGTTCGCAGGCCTGAACACCAGGCGCAATCGTCCAAATATGTAAATCTTCAATTTGTACATGTTCGCATTCGATGCGTTTTTTTACGTTCTGGTAATCTAAGCCCCTGGCGTGCCCATCTAAAAGCTCCCAGCCGGTATCTTTAACCAAAGTGTAGGTCCATCTCATGATGACGACAGAACTGACTAAACCAATCAGCGCATCCATCCAGATAATTCCAAAATATTTTCCAGCAATCAGAGCTAAAATTGCCGCAACAGAAGTTAAAGCGTCGGCCAAAACATGAAAGTAGGCGCCTCGTAAGTTGTGATCCACATTTTGAGCGCTTGTAGAGGATCCATGTCCTTGGGCCCCATGACTTGATCCATGGCCGTGGCTGTGAGCATGGGCTCCGTGAGCCGCCCCAAGGCCATCGCCATCCCTTAGAATATAGGCACAGACAAGATTGACCACCAGTCCAAGAATCGCGATCGCAAGAGCCTCATCGAAGCTGATATCTAAGGGATTTAAAAAACGCTCACCAGATTCCCAGGCGACCACTAGGGCCATCAGGCCTAAGAAGATCGCACTCGTATAGCCACCAAGCGGGATCATTTTTCCGCCGCCAAAATTAAAATTACGACTGATGGATTCAGAGCCTGCCAGTTGGTAGGCTAAGTAAGCGATCAAGAGGGCGGCGACGTGAGAGCCCATATGCCAGCCATCCGCCAAAAGCGCCATTGATCCGGTCCAATAGCCCGCAATAACTTCGATCATCATCATCACAAAAGAGATCCACAGTACAATTAATGTTCTGCGAGCATTTTTTCTGAGGGCTTTGTTGTCAGAGATAAAGTTATGACTGTTTTTCATGACCGCCAGACTACCTTTATTCGGCGGTACAGGCAATTGCGGGTTTCTATGCCGAAGCTGAAAACCGGACGGACACTGCATAGCCGAATCGCTGTCAGTAGCGGGCAGAAACCTTAAGTCTGGGACAATGTATTAGGGCCCCTTGCGGAGCCCCTGAGATCGAGAATCGAATGTACTTTATGGTTTACTGACCGACGACTAAGGTGCTGGTCTCTTCAGTCGATGACTTATGAAGACGGTAGCTGACATCAACAGAAGTCCCATCTGGAGGAGCTACACTAAAGCGGACCTTGCGACCATCGACTGACCATTTTAAGCCGGCAACAGCTGGAGTGAAAGTCACTTTAACTGTGCTTGGATCTGGATCTTGAGAAAGTTCGATAGACAAAATTAGATCGCGAACGTGGCGACCGATTGTACTTAAGGTTGAAGAGTAGTCGACATCACAAATGCTTCCAGTCACTCCGCTTGTTAGGCTTGCGAAAAGGCTGACATAGGTTCCGTAATTTCCACCGCTCGAATACTGAGCATCAAAACAAGCTTGATCGCCTGGTTTAATGATGATTCCGTAGCCGGTAATTTTCTTTTGTGAACCAAAAATGTTCTTTGCATGTTGAATGACTTCGTTGGGGTGAGTTGCACCAACAGGCGCGTTGCTGAGTTCGTCTTCGTCACTAATCACCACTACAGCTAGATCTGCACCAGCACGGAAGAAGCCAGCGTTTGCGCCTTTTTCTTTATCCATTGCAAGGATAGCTGCGCGCATCGCCTGCTCATCTCCAGACGGGCAGGTGCCTCCGTTTAGGTCGCAATTCAACGTTTCTCTTCGAACAATGGTCTCCCGGAAGGCTTGCTCATAATTGGCTTGGTTTGGGCGAAGGATTGTGCTGTTAGTTCCCGCGAAAGTGAGAAGTGAACCTTGCACACCAAATGACCCTGAGGACACATCTGTAGTGGTAATTCCAATCTGCCAGTTTACTGAACGAAGCTCTGAAATAAATCGATTAAAACGTTCACCAAGTCTTTCTTGTTCGGTAATCATCGAATATGAGTTATCAACGATAAATAAAATATCGACCGCATTTCCGGACATCCCCTGATCAATTCGAAATTTTTCATTTAGGGTAAATTCTCCGCCGTTGTCGCCACCGACATTTGGATCGTCTGGAGTAAAGGCAACTTCTGAACAGCCCACCATCAGAGCAGCAGCGATTAAAAGAACAAGCTTCTTGCTAAACATAAAAACACCACCCTTTAAGGTTTTGATATTCTGCCCACACAGAATCTCTAGTACTAATGAGCAAGACCAGTGCCTGACATTTTGCCTGCGCTAGACCTTTATCGAGCTGACTTAAGTCTTTTGCCGCACAAGGAAATCTCACTGTGATGCGCATAAAAAACCTGCAGTGAAATGTCTAAAGGCTTGGAGTGAATAAAAAGTGATCAGTTTTTTTTAAAACAGAAATGGACTCAAGTATGAAAATTTTTGATCTGAGGTTTTGGCCAGTCGAGTCGTGGGGTCAAAAGTCGCACCGATTCTCGATGCGGACCGCAGCAAGCTTAAAAAACTGTCGAACAGTTGGTGTCCTTGATTTCAAAACCGCATCTATAGATATGGGGTCTTATAAACTTTTAAGCTCGTCCATCAACTCGACTAGCTTATTTGCGATGCCAAATTCTAAAGCCGAGTGTCCTGCATCTTCTATTATATGTAGTTTTGCGTGTGGGGCTTGTTTCTTTAAATCCCATGCGTTTTCTATGGGACACACGACATCATAACGTCCGTGAACGATTTCGATTGGAATGTTGCGAAGTTGTTTTGCATTCTCTAAAATCCAGTTGGGGCTCTTTAGAAAAATGCCATGGGTAAAGTAATGGCATTCGATTCGTGCAAAGGCTAAAGCAAACTCATCGCCGCCAAATTTTTCGATTAGATCTAAGTCTGGGATTAATTTGGAGGTCGAGGCCTCCCAGATACTCCATGCTTTTGCCGCCTCTAAGCGGACCTTAGTATCAGAACTAGTCAGCCTTTTGTAGTATGCGGCAACAAAGTCGCTGCGTTCGCTTTCGGGAATTGGTTTTAAATAGTGTTCCCAAGCATCTGGAAATATTCGGCTGGCCCCTTCTTGGTAAAACCACTTAATCTCTTGAGGGCGACACAAAAAGATTCCTCTTAAAACTAAGGCCTTAACCTTTTCAGGATGAGTTTCGGCGTAGACTAGTGCAAGCGTGCTGCCCCAGCTTCCGCCAAATACGATCCATTTCTCAATGGACAATTTTTCGCGTAATTTTTCGATGTCAGAAACTAGATCCCAAGTCGTATTTTCTTTAAGTTCTGCGTGGGGAGTGCTAAGCCCAGAGCCCCTTTGATCAAATAAAATAATTCTGTAAAACTTTGGATCAAAAAACTGCCGATAGGTTGCAGATATTCCTCCGCCTGGACCCCCGTGCAAAAATACCACGGCTGGCCCTTTAGGATTTCCGACTTCTTCAAAATAGATTTCGTGAAGGTCCGAAACCTTTAAGCGTCCCGTTTGGAAGGGTTCGGTGATGGGGTAAAGTTTAGATTCTTTCATCAAAGCTTAGTTCCTTTCTATGATCGCCGTAACACCCATGCCGCCGGCGGTACAGACCGAAATTAAACCTCGTCCCGATCCTTTTTGTGAAAGCATCTTTGCGAGCGAGGCTACAATTCTTGCGCCAGTCGCAGCAAAGGGATGTCCCAATGCCACACTACCGCCTTTGACATTCAGTTTTGAAAAATCAATTTCGCCGAGTGGAGCATCGAGGCCAAGTTTATTTTTGCAAAACTCAGGAGACTTCCAGGCTTCCAGTGTGCAAAGTACTTGTGCCGCGAAGGCTTCATGGATTTCGTAGAAATCAAAATCCTGAAGTTTTAGATTTGCTCGCTTCAACAGGCGTGGCACCGCATAGGCGGGCGCCATCAAAAGGCCTTCATCTTTTACAAAGTCCACGGCCGAAACTTGAGATTGACTAAAGTAGGCTAAAATTGGAAGGCCTCTTTGCTTGGCCCATTCTTCGGATGCCAGCAATACACAGGCCGATCCATCCGTTAGGGGAGAGGCATTGCCAGCAGTGATCGTTCCCTTTTGGCTGCGTTCAAAAGCAGGCGGTAGCTTCGCCATTTTCTCTAGAGTTGAATCCTTTCGAACATTGTTGTCCTTATCCAGGCCCTTAAAGGGAACCAACAAATCCTTATAAAATCCTTCTTCCTGAGCTCGGCTCGCGTTCAAATGACTTTGTAAAGCCAATTGATCTTGGGCGGATCGAGAAATCTTCCATTGTTGAGCCATCAGTTCGCAACTTTGTCCCATACTTAAATTTGTTCTAGGTTCAATGACGGCCGGAGAAATAGGTTTTAAGTCTTTAGGTCGAATACTCAATAAGGGCTTTAGTTTTTCGAGGCTGGTTTTTCCCTTAAAGCTTTTCAACATCTTTTGACCGAAGCTTCGACTAAAAACAAAAGGAAGATCTGAATTGGTGTCTGTACCACCAGCCACTCCGGCTTCGATCTGGCCCATGGCAATTTTATTGGCAACCAGAATCGCAGCTTCTAAAGAAGTTCCGCAGGCTCTTTGTAAATCAAAAGCCGGTGTCCTCGGGGATAAAGAAGTCCCAAGCGTCACTTCGCGGGCCATATTCCAATCCGAGGAGTGTTTCATCACCGCACCAAGAACGACATCGCCTAGCTCGACCCCTTTTAAATTAAAGCGATCCACTAGGGCTTGCAGAGAGAAAGTCATCAGATCCTGATTACTCACTCCCATGTAGGCTCCCATCGAGCGACTAAATGGAATGCGAACGCCTCCGACAATTGCGACTTTTCTAATAGACATGATGTTCTCCTTTAACTTTTAAATGCTACAATAAGAGCGCCAAGCATAGCGAGCAAGGTTCCGCCCACTCTCCAGGCCGAGGGACTAATGTCTTCAGCGAAATGATCCCACAGCAGACTCGCAATCAGCTGAGCTGCCACCAATCCTACAAAAACCTGAAGGGCTCCTTTTTTTGCCAGAACAAAAGGAATTCCAAAGATAAATAAAAATCCAAAAAGTCCAGGGAGGATACTTTTCCAGGACAAGGCTTTGACTAACTCAGTGCTTGAATGAATTTTGATGTCCTGAGGAGCCAACAGATATGCAAGGCCGAGGTATACACAGGAAAAGGCTAAAACAAAAAACGAGTTCACAACAAGCGTCAGAGGGAGGCCCCAAGCTTCTGCAAGTTGACGGTTAAAGCCACCTTGCAAGACCGTTGCAAAACCCAAAGAAAGAATAATGAGAGGAATCCAAGACATTTACTTACACCTAAACTTCACGTACCATTAAACACCTCTAGTTAGGGTCCTGCAAATGCAAAACTGTTTTGTTTGAAGGAATAATCCATGACGACTCAAGACAAAGCCCAAGCCTTTCTTGAAAAGGCCTCGCTCTATCATCTTGGCGCATTGGTGACGGAACAAGCTCATCCTTTAACCCAGGATTTATCTCGACTTGCACAAGAAGACTTGCTTGAGGCCTACTCCGTTTTGCGAAAGGTCGATGTTCTGGCTCTTACGCACTTTGAGGCCTTTTTGCCTCAATTAAAGGGGCTCGAGCGGGCTGTGCAATCGACCCTCAAAGAGGGTGGGCGCATTTTTATTTGTGGCTGCGGCGCTACGGGTCGCTTGGCGCTTAATTTAGAGTATCTATGGAATCAGTCTCATCCGGGCTCAACTTCAGTGATTTCATTTATGGCCGGTGGAGATGTGGCCTTAGTGCATGCGCTCGAGGGCTTTGAGGATTTTCCCGATTATGGCGCTCGTCATTTAAAAGAGCTCGGATTTCGCGAAGGTGATCTTTTAATTAGTTCCACAGAAGGCGGAGAAACCCCTTTTGTCATCGGTGCAACCGAAGAGGCCGCAAGAATCTCTTCAGTAAAACCCTTCTTCCTTTATTGTAACCCCTCCGAAATATTGATCGAAAAAGTTGAGCGTTCAAAAAGAGTTCTGCAAAACCCGAGGATCGAGTCGATTTGTCTTTTTGTGGGCCCCATGGCCATCGCCGGAAGTACGCGGATGCAGGCCTCGACAGTTTTGATGTTGGGAATTGGTTTGGCGCTATTGAAACAAGGCCAAGACTGGGCTCAAATTTTAGATCAATTGAAAAGCCATTTGCTAAATTTAGACTTAAATCCCTGGACAAGTTTAACAGAAGCCGAAGCAAAAATTTACCAAAATGGGGATCACAGTCTTTATCAAGCCGACGAGTTTGCGATGACGGTGATGACGGATACGACGGAAAGGGCGCCCACATTTAGCTTCTCCGCCTTTGATAATCAAAAATTTCCAAAGACGAAGGCCTCTTTAACTTACCTTTACATGCCTCATTGTCAGGGGACGGATGAGGCCTGGACGGCTTTGCTGGGCAGAAGACCGCGTCCTCTTGAATGGCCAGAAATTCACGTGAAGGCCTCAAAAGAGTATCTTCAAGGATTTGATTTCGGAAAAGGGGCTTTAGGATTTCGTAAAAACCTTTTGCCGCAAAAATCCCATCATGTGATTGAAGTGCTCAGTGATAGAGATCGAGTTGAAGTCAGGCTTGAATCCTTAAAGACTGAATTCAAGCGAGCAGATCAAGGGCTAATAGATCATCTTCTACTAAAGATGATGCTAAATGCTCACTCCACTCTAGTGATGGGAAGGCTTGGTCGTTACCAAGGAAACTTGATGACCTATGTCGTGCCCACAAACGGAAAACTGATTGATCGGGCCACTCGCTACGTGCAAATTCTTTTAGAGCGAGAAGGGCTTAAAGACAAATTCTCCTACGCAGAAATCCTAAAAGTTTTATTTACTGAATTTGAAAACCTAAAAGAAGACGAGCCAATAGTGCTGAAGACCCTCGCAGCATTACTAAAACACCCATAAAGCGAATTTTTTGATCCACCTCTGAATCAAACTCCTGGCAAGTCGCACTTTTCCAATCTCAAAAAAGTGTCCGCCGAAGACTAGTTTCGCAGGGCGGCCCAAATTTAAACCTGGTTATCATGTGTAATCTCAAGGGCCGACCGAGAATGTCCGACGGCTGAGGCGGAGCACTTTTTTGAGATTGGAAAAGTGCGGCTTGCCAATGAAATCTGGTGGTGGGATCAAAACTATTTCGCGAATTCGACGGCTTGGGTTTCGCGAACAACGGTGACCTTAATAAGGCCTGGATAAGAACATTCTTCTTCGATTTTTTGCGCAATTTTTTTACTAAGCTTTAAAGCTTCCATATCATCGCAACGACGGCTGTCGACGATGATGCGGACTTCGCGTCCGGCACTGAGGATATAAGTCGCCATCACTCCATCAAAGCTGTTTCCGATTTTCTCAAGGTCAGCCATTTTCTGAGAATAAGAGTCAATGGTAGATCGTCTGGCCCCAGGGCGGGCTCCAGAAATCGCATCCGCGGCGATTACAAGGTAGGCCAGATCCGTCGAAGGTTGTTCATCGTAGTGATGAGCTCTGACCGCATGAACAATTTGTGGAGCTTCGTTGTGGCGCTCGATAAAATCGGCTCCGATTACTGCATGTCCACCATCTTTACTGTGATCCATGGCTTTTCCGATA
This sequence comes from uncultured Pseudobdellovibrionaceae bacterium, assembly GCA_964389375.1. Taxonomy (GTDB): domain Bacteria; phylum Bdellovibrionota; class Bdellovibrionia; order Bdellovibrionales; family UBA1609; genus CAYMDP01. The sequence goes on from CAYMDP010000008.1 coordinate 21,635, forward strand.
TCGTGCAAAAGGCCAGAGCGTCGTCCATCCGTTGTGTTGACTCCAAGTTCTGAGCTTAATAATCCGCAAAGCCAGCCGACTTCAGAGCAATGGAAGTACTGGTTTTGTGCGAAAGAATAGCGGTATCTTAAGGCTCCCATCATGTTGACTACTTCTTCGTGCATTCCGGTAAGCTTTAGTTCGCGGGTCAATTTTTGGCCGTCCGAGGCAATTTTGCGAAAGAGATCTCTTTTGATCCGCTCAAAATTTTGTTGGATCGAACTTTCAGTAATATTTCGCTCTTTAGACATGCGCTCAAGGCAGGCTCTTCCAAGCTCTCTTCGGACGGGATCAAAACCCAAGACTGAGGCGCTATGATATTCTTCGTTGATCGAAATATCTACGCCGCAGATTTTTTCGATCAGGTTTAAATTCTTTCGATCAGGTCCGACAACTCGTTTAAGTTCTTCGAGGCTCGAAAAGCTGACGTTTCCGATCCCGCGCTCTGGACAATAGGCTCTTGCAAAACGATTTAAGACCACGTGAAGAAGTCGCTTCGCTTCGCGCTCTAAATTATACTGGTGCTCTTCTTCAAAGGCTTGGGCTGCGCGGGTGGCAAGGGTTGAGCTTTCTTCTTCGAGTTTTAGGATCATCTGAGATTTTAGCTCATCCAACTGAACTTGAGAGGCGGGCACAAGAGCCGACTTAAGTTGCTCCCGAATCTCTGCAGTTCGCTTTTTAAGGTCGTCAAATCTTTGCTGCAGTCCTTGAATCATTTTATCTCGAGACTGAATGGCGCTATGCCGGCTTTGAACTTTTTGATCCATAGATCGAATGCGCTCTTGAATCAGCTCTTCTTTTTCTGCAAGACGACTTTGCGCCTGATGAATCTCTTGGACTTTTCGTTTGGTGTCTCGCTCAAATTGTTTTTCCGCTTCTTCTTTAAGATCCTCAAGTTGTTCGTTGAGCTCTTGATCTAAAATGCGGGCTTGGTCTTCGGCATGGGATAGGATTTCTTGGGCTTCTTCTTGGGCCTCAGAAAGAAGCTTTCTACGATGAACATAGGAGCCGACCCAGGCTATTGCCAGACCAGAGAATAAACCAACAAATCCGACCAGGGCCCAAATCACAAGATTCTCCTTAAGTGCATCAGACGTTTATAGCAGGTCCGCGTCCTCTAAACCAGGTCTTGACCCTGCGCAATAGAGCCTTCAGAATTAAGCCAATGAAGACATATGAATACCCCATTCAAATAAAAGAGCATCACTTAGATACCTTTGGCCACGTCAATAATGCCACCTACTTAAGCCTCTTTGAGGAGGCCCGCTGGGAGCTAATCACCGAGAAGGGGATCACCCTGGAGTCCATTCACCACAAGGCCCAGGGGCCAGTGATTTTAGAGGTCTCTTTAAAATTCATGAGGGAGCTTAGAAATCGAGAGTGGATTAAGATCGAATCTCGGTTTTTGGGCTTTAAAGGCAAGGTTGGAAAAATCGAGCAGGTGATGAAGAACGCTGATGGGGCCGACTGTTGTCGAGCCGAATTTGTTTTTGGCGTGTTTGATACAAAGGCCCGAAAACTGATCACTCCGCCTTCTGAATGGACTGGACTCTCTTAAAGTCTAGGCCGAGCAAAAATTTTAAAAAGCTAAATGCAATTGTAGCCTTAACTTGTGCCCCAGAGATCCGAAAAGAGATTGAAGCACGAAGAAGGATCTTAAGTTGAATAATATCAAGCGATATAAAAAAGGCGACTACCTATTTAAAGAGGGCGAAAACGTCCAAACGCTTTTTATTATCCAATCAGGAAAAGTCGCTCTGAACGTTGAAAGATCGGGTCGAAAGATCGAAGTCGTGACTCTTGGTGCGAATCAAGTCCTCGGAGAGCAGGGACTCTTCGCCAATACCAGACATACTTTTTGTGCTGAAGCCTTACAAGAAACCAAAGTGATGGAAGTGGGAATGGAAGTCATCAAGGGCCAGATGAATTCCTCAGCACCTGGTGTAAAGCTTTTGTTAAAGAGCATGGTGGATGAATCTAAGATCTCGCGCAAAGCTCTACAGGCCTTTAAGATGGAACAAGATAAGGCTCCTTGTCCGCAGGTTTCAATTCCTAGGGTCTTTAGTTTGTTAAATCTTGTTTCTCGTCATACTGGCAAAGTGCAAGGTGAGAATCCAAAACATATCATTGTCGATTGGGGCATTTTAAAGCTTTACGCCTCTCGTATGTTTAGCGAATCCTTTCAAAGAATGCGAGGCGTTTTAGATCTGTTAAAGAAGCTTGGTTATGGGGACTTGGTCATAGAAAAAAATGAAGAAGGTATCGAAGAACTGATTCGAGCAGAGATTTTTGATATTCAGATGATTGAAGATTTCGCTGAATTTTATCAGTACAATTATTATAAAGGCAGTCGTGCGGAAGTCATTTATGTAGATCCTTTGGCCCTAAAAGTCGCATCAGCCCTTTGTGAAGTGGCTGAGCCTGTAGAGCCAGATCGAAAAGGTGTCGTCAGCGTAGATTTTAAACTTCTATTAGATGAGTTAAAGACCAAGTACCGTATCGATCTAAAGAATACCCATATGGACAGTCTTGAGCGTAAGGGCTTATTTGTAAAGCGGACTACGCTTGACGATGGGACTAGTTTTTTAAGCTTTGACAAGATGGAGTTCAAAAAAACGACCACTTTTTGGAAGATTATTTTTGAAATCGACAAATGGAACGAGCGAGGCTTTGTGAACATGAAAGAGAAAGAAGAAGTCGCCGAGGAATCTGGCGAGGCTTGCCCAGATTGCAAAGGGGTCATTTCGAGTGAACACAAGTTTTGCCCTCATTGCGGGTTTAAGATTAAAGCGGCCTAGGGCCTAGACCAAAATTCTGTTAAATTTTGATCCGTATCAATTCGAGAAGCACACCCACCCAACCACGTAAGCTGCGATCTAATCTGAGAAGTTTTAAATCGAGGGAGTTCTTATTTGCTGCAACAATCTGAGCGGCGTATACTAAGGAGACTTTGTTGTACGTTTTTGTTGGAAGGGGATTCACATTGAAGACCGTATTAGACATATTGACCGAAACTAAGCAAGACCTTACCTCCGTAAAACCCACAGACTCTGTACTGACCGCCATTAAGCTGATGTCCGAGCGCGATCTTGGAGCCTTGCCCGTATTGTCGGGAACTCAGTTGGTGGGAGTGATTTCCGAAAGAGATTATACTCGGAAAGTGACCTTAAAAAATCGAACGGCTGATAAAACTTTGGTGCGCGATGTGATGACCTCAGATGTGTACTGGATATCGGCCACTCGAACCCTAGAGGATTGTCTGAAATTGATGAAGGACCGTCAGGTTCGTCACATGCCGGTGATGCACGATAATAAGATTATTGGCTTTGTATCTGTTTTGGATGTTGTTCAAAGTATGATGAATGAGCATTCAAAAGTTGTTTCGGACCTTCAGGAATACGTCTCTAAGACCTGGCCCTTTTAATCCGTCTTTAGCTTGAGGACTCTTCCTTTTTCGAGGCCGCATAGGTTTCTCGAAACCACGCTCTTGCGTGCTTCATAAAGCCATCTCCAATCCCGTAGTAGAGCATCGAACAGAAGTAGCCGTTTTCACCCGAGGGATCTTCTTCGCAGTGATAAAAGCGAGCACACAGATTTCTGTTCGGCGCGCTGTCAAATATTCCACCTCGAAGAAATAAAACAGTTCCCGGAACAATCGGCCTTGGGTGAGCAATGGCCGCTCCGAATTCTCCAATTTGAACCAACTTTGCCGGTTTTGCGACGTGGATCGGAAAAAGACTTGAAAGCCATCCCATATTCTCGAAGTGATATAGGCTATGCTTGAGTCCCGTCGCTTGGGATATCAAAAATAAAAATAAACGATTATCAATGGGCCGTGGAAGAAGGCCGATGACTTCAGGTCTTGAGTATTTGCGAATATCAGGTGGTCGATTTGGATCGTAAGTCAGAATCAATTTTATAGATGTTCCACCAGCTAGCAGGTTTTTGGATTGGGCAATAGAGTTTAAGCCATCCAGCCAAGAGTCGAAGGTTTCACCAGGAACCAGATCAATATTGGCCACGATTGCATCGAGGCTTGTGAGTTGTTGCTCGGTGCGAAAGCGGATCGCAATATCCTGCATCTCGGCCGGCTTAAAGCGAACTTTTAAATGTTCAGAGTCTTTTTCAGAAAACTGAATCGTGAGGGCCCGAAATCCACCTTCGCTATTTTTTGCTAAAATCCTTTTTTCGATCGTTTGACCAGTGCTGGCAAGCTTTAGGGCATCTTCAAAAACCAGTAGGTTTTCTTCTGTATCGAAAGGTTTACGCCAAGCTTGGGGGCTACCGCCTAGTTCGCCCAGGTCAAAACCTAAGAACTTTTCTTCAGGCTTAACAGTTACACCAAAACTCTTAAAATCAAAATTTTCTTTGGACAGAATAAATGCAAGTTGATCCGAGTGAAGATCTTCTTTGCTCGCCAAGGTGACTTCCCCTTCGCTGGGTCCAGAGGCGATCTCTTGAGCCATATATTTTTTAATAAATAAGGACATGCTCCCTTCAGGAATACTTCGGATCAAGTCAAAGTCCGAGCGCAAGCTTGTGGCCATGTTCTGCGAGATGGATTCATCCATTTCTATGATTGCAACCGATCGCACACGCTTTTCTTGTTCACTTAAAAAAACATCGTCAGGGTTAAACCGAAAGGCTTCGCGATCATCTTTGACAAAACTAGAGTAGTTCGAACTTTTTGATAAGAACTGCCGGATCGCAGTGATTTGAGTACGACTGACCCCAAAGAAAGAAAAATAAACGACGTAGGTTTTTTCCATTTCTGGATGTGGATCGGAGCGGATGACTTTGGCGAAGACATCAAAGTTATCTTTTTGACCTGGCAGAGTGAAGAAAAAATGCCCAATCAAGCCTTCCTTTAAGGGAATTGGATTTCGGATGGCCAGGCCAATATCGGATAATCTTTCGATCTTCGTAATTTTTGAGATCTCAATTTGAAGATCGACTTGCTGAAAGTATAAAAAGCGGGGAGAGGGCTTTTCGGGAAGTGACAGAAGAATATCTAGTTTTTGTAGGAAAATTAGCCGATCTAGCGGCAAGTAGACTAAATCGTCGATGTCCGGATCGATTAAATCTAATTTTGAAATGTTATCGTCTTCGTACTTGGTTAAGACAACTTGGGTTTTGCCTTCTGCGGGGAGGTAATTAAATTCGGCCAGTTTTTTTCGCAAAGATTTTACCCAATCGATGGGCTTGCCTTTGACACTGGTCAGTTTAAAAACGACCAGGTGTATTTCTTTAACAAGCTGAAGACTTTCGAGATCAGTTTTGACCTTTTCTCGACGCTCTTGTTCCTTTTTGAAGATGGGCTTCAGGCGTGAGGTTTGATCCTCAAGCTCGATTAAGATATCGGCTCCCGCCGAATACTTGAAGTTTAACTTAATCAGGTGAAGACCTTTTCCTGGATTATTAAAAATCAGGGTCGCCTGGCCCCGATTTTTTTCGACGGCATTTTTGATCTCAGCCTCAAATTGACTGATCGAATTGTCGCTGATCAAAGAAAGTATTTTCCTAGGCTCCTTCATCAGCTCGGAATAGGGAAGACCTAAAAATGTGGCGTCTGCCCCTTGGCTGGGCTGAACTTGACTGACCTGAAGATTCGAAAGTGATAAGGTTAAACTTAATCGTGTCGCCGAAAAGGCCAGCTCATCGGACAGATTTTGATCCACGAGCCAGTTTAATGTTTCTGAAGAAATGCCCTCTAAGAGAGGGTGCTGAAAAGTGACTTGAGTTTTAACTTCGCTGACTTTTAAGTTTGGATTAAAGTAAGTGCTTTCGAACTCTTTGGTCGAAGAAAAGCTACGTACCGAGTATTCTTCATCACCCATCTCTCGGATGAACATCTCCATCTGGCGGAGAACCCTGGGGTCGTCTTCAATTAAAATAATATTTGGCATGACCTTAATATTAGGCCCTATTTCGAGGGCTTAGACAATGGACCAAGGTCTATACTAGACTGTGTCCAGCAAAACTAATTTTGCCGGGTACAGCCTAAGGAAAGAGTCTTTGGGATTTCCAAACTTCCTGTTGTTTTAAAAATACAAAGCGATCATGAAGGCGATTGTCTTGGCCAATCCAAAACTCAATTTTATCGGGCCGAATTTGATAGCCGCCCCAATGTTCGGGGCAGGGGATGGGTTTACCATCGAAGTCCTTTCGGGCCTGATCGACTAGGTTCTTTAGTTCAAAGCGATCTTTGGCGGGGCGAGATTGGTTCGAAATCCATTGGCTTAACTGACTCTCTCTAGGGCGAGAGTTCCAGTATTTTTCGGATTGCTGCCTAGAGCTTTGCTTGACGCTTCCTTCGAATCGGACTTGGCGAAATAAAGGGTCCCAGTAGAACAAGGCCGCAATTTTGGGATTCAATTTTAGGTCTTCCCCCTTGGGGCTAAGATAGTTTGTGTAAAAGACCAAGTCTTCGTTTTGGATCTCTTTCAGAAGTACAATTCGAGATGAGATCACACCTGAAGCTCCGAGGGTCGAGATGCTCATCGCCGTGGGTTCTTTGACCCGCGCATCCGCTCGCGCTTCCTCTATCCATGCCTCAAGAATCTTAAGAGGGGCAGTTTGACTTGAAAAAAACTTATCAAAATCCACTTGAACTTCCTTTATAAGCAAATTTGCATTCGGTATAGCACGCCTTATGCTGGTTGGTCCAACAATGGTGTTTCTTCGATCTTGACAGCGGGGCTTAAGCCCACTCTGATTGAGTGGTGTTCAATAAGGAGTTAGCTGTGCAAAAGGTCCTTTGTTTCGACCTCGGTGGAACAAAACTCGCATCGGCCTTAGTCGATGACCGTGGGGAGTACTCCGAGCTTCGCAAAACTTTAGCACCTATCGAAGGTGGCCCTGAGGAGTTGCTTGTTCAAATGGAGGAGGTCTACTCGGACCTTTTGTCCCGTGGTTTCAAAATTCGGTCTGTTGGAATTTCCTCTGCGGGGCCTTTAGACCCACAGGCTGGTATTTTGTTGGACCCAACAAACTTTCGTTTTTCTAATGGCAAAACCTGGGGCGTTTTTCCTTTAGTGGAGGCTTTGTCTAAAAAAATTCCAGTTCCAATTCATATGGATAATGATGCCGTTGCGGCGCTTCTTGCCGAGAACTGGATCGGCGCTGGAAAGTCTTGTGATAATTTGGTCGTAATGACCTTGGGCACAGGAGTTGGGGTCGCAGCACTAGCGGGTGGAAAAATTGTTCGGGCCGGTCGGGGTCTTCATCCCGAGGTTAGCCACACACCCTTGTTTGTCAAAGGCGAAGCCCCCTTGTGTGAATGCGGAATGAAAGCTTGTATGGAGGCTTTTTTGTCAGCCAACCATTTTGTCGCTCAGCTAAGAACTCTTTGGAATGAGCCAAGCTTGACCGGAGAAAATTTGGTCTTAAGAGCAAAAAATAAAGATCCAAAAGCGCTTCAAGCCTTCGATGATTACAGCGAAAAAATGGCCTTAGCTCTGGCTAGTCTTGTGGTGCTGTTTGCTCCGGAAAAGATATTGATCGGCGGTGGATTTAGCTCGGCCTTTCCGCACTTTGCAAGTCGCGCAAAAATTCGTCTTGCGAAGCTCATCGAGCGCCGAAGAAAAGGAATCGATTTAATGCCCTCTGTAGAGCTTTGTGCTTTGGGTTGGGAGGCCGGACTTGTTGGGGCCGCTCGTTTGTCTTTAGGCTCTGGTCAGGGCCTTGCCAAATCAAAGGAACAAAAAAAGACGACCTAGTTTTTTCAAACTAGGTCGTAATCAAACTGAGAGTCTCTCGGTTACTTTAAAGCCCCTTCACATCGGGCAGCGGCACCTAAATTAGAAATTGGGTTCCCACCTTGGCGGCCAAATTCGTTTTGGCTCACTTTGTCGGGTGCTGCTTGGCTGAAAAGGTCTGAGTAGACCACAAGATCTGAACTCAGTTTGATATCTTGAATTTGATTTGTCTTTCGACTTTGAACTAGGGCTTGAATATCAGCGGTGGCTTGGGGTCTTGAAATGCTATCAAGGATCTCAGCATCACGGCTTGTTTTCATAATCTCTAGGGCTTTGTCGGAAGAACTTTTTGGGGAACTCCAAAACTGAGAAGCCCAGGATTGAACTCGATCCAAAATCCCCGGACTTTCTTTTGTTTGTCCGGTGATCTTAGCTTTGTCATAGCGCTTTCGAAAATCAGAATGCTTTTCGCCAATCACAGGGTGTTTAGAGTAGAAGGCCTCAAGAGCTTCAACTTGCATATCTCCCAGTTGTGCCAACTGAAGTCCCAAGGGAATAAAGCTTGAGCTATAGTTTGCAAGCAGGGCGTGTTCAGCAAGGGCTATTCCTTCTTGAATTAAGCGGTCGACTTCTTGGTTCACCACATCTCTTTGGCTGGCACTTAAGGTTGACAGGTATTGCTCAGGGCTGAGACCTTCAGGTGCGGCAGAGACTCCGAATTTTTCAGAAAGTCCCAAACGCAACACCGAGTCTAAAGCCAGACGTGTGGCCCGCTTCATATCATCGGACTTTCCAGCATCATGACGTGCACCCTTAGTCACCAAAGTCTGAGCAATAAAGCCCGCAACATAGACGGCAATCTGACGTGAAATGAGTTCAGGTGTATACACCATACTTTCTTCAAAATTATAAATGGCAATACCCGCATACGAAACCCACTCATCCCCGCGAGGAGTGACTCCCGGAATAATTGAGATTCGGGTGGATTTGGTCTTGTCGCTAAAGTAGGCCTTGCGAACTAAATCATGTCCTGCTTCGTGGAAGGCCGTCAGCAATTGGTCCTCGTCGCGAATCTTAAGCGACTCTTGATCTTCTTTGCCTTTAATCTCAAGAACCAAGGGTTTTTCATAGCCCTCGATATGCAGGGCCAGCTTTAGATCGCGTCGAATCAGGCCGTCTTTTTTCTGTGAACGAAGCTGATCCCCCTTTTCTAAAACCTCAATTGCGATTCTTTTCCCACTAGGAATTTTTTCTCGAAGCAAAAGATTACGAAGACCGTTTTCAAAGCTTTGTTTAACAAAGCGATCGATCGAGGCTCCTTGCTCCCGCAAGACGAATCCTGCGTTCTCGATTCCTTCGATCAAATGAAGAATCTGATTTTTATCAGTGAAGCCGACATTCCATCCGCGTTTGCCTTTAGACTCTTTAAGTTTTTTAATGGATTCGACTAAATTTAACTGAGTCAATTGGCGAATGGCCTGAAACGAAAGCGGACCAAAGACGTAGATATTGTTTTCGCCGACTCGATTGATCATCGCCGAGCTGAAGTGCCGCTCGAGCATGGCGCGTCTCATTTGACGATTCTTTTGTACTTCTTCGTGGATAATTTCCATAGCCGCGAGTTGTTGAACCTCTGGGATATCTTTTGGAACTTGATTAAACCAATCTTCCCCAGCATTGCCAGTCATGATCAAAGTTACACCATTCATCGGCCGGGCAATCCCGTCAGAAAAGGTTGTGACAATCGGTTCTCTTAAAACATCGTAAAGCGCTTTTAGAACGTCTCGAGGGGCATTTGCAACTTCATCAAGCACGACCAGCATTTGTCCGTTCGTTCGATCGTACTCTTTCATAAAGTCAGAGTGAACCGGATTTCCTTGAAGGTCTCGAGTGCCTAAGACCTTTTCTTTAAGGTCGCGAACACTTTGCACCTGGCTGAAATCCATTAACTTAAGTGCACTTTTATTTCCGTATCGGGCTTCTGCGAGACGTTTTGCAGTCTCTGTTTTACCGGTCGACGACATTCCTAGGAACATATAAGACTTTGCTGCCCCTTTTGGAACTTTTGAGGTCAAATCCTGGGCCCTGCGATCTTCTTCGCTGAGCAGTGTATCTTGAGTTAGTTGAGCGATAATCTTATCAACACCAAAAACTTTTTCTTGCATTGAAGATCCGGTCGCCAAGATCTGATCAATTTTTTCATCCTCAATTTTTGGTTTTTCACGGTCTTGCTCGGTGATTGCGATCGGAAGACGCAAGACTTCGCGGGTGCGATTACTGGTCACGATCAAAACCGAAGGTCCCTCATTTAGAGTTTCGATACTGACTTTAAGGGACTGACCATTTGGAGCCCTTGGGATCAATCCTTCGTGGATGGCTTTAAGCAAAGGAATTTCGGTGATGGCCTCAACTCGAGTTTCGATGGGCCTTGCATTTTCTTCTGGCTCGTAGTGATAGCTCTGAATGAAATCAACAAGCTCCTTGGACCATTCGACTGTTAAGGGGCCGAGCAGATGAGAAGCCTGAGAAATTTTTCCAGCAAGTTCAGCAAGGCGCATTTCGGTAATTCGCTTTAGGGCCTCAGGGGATAGGGGGCGAAGAAGGATCAAGTGCTCATCGTGAAGGCGGTTTAAAAGTTCTTCAGAAATACCGGGCTCGTCTCGAGAGCCTCTGGTATTCACGCCACCATTTGTCGCTTGCATGGCATTTTTTAGCGCCCGGTGGTTTTTGTGATTGAGGGTCCAATTTTCCATAAGCTTTTCGAAACTCAAAGTTTCTCCATAGCGCTGTCCATTCAACTCTCTTGGGGCCAATAGATTAATTCCCTCATTCGTTGCGATCACGAAGGTGACTGGGACTTCAATATGGGTCAACCCGCCGTTCGGGTTGTTGACTTCAAAAATGCCCTTCTCGAGCGCTTGTTTGATAAAGATATCCTTCATCTCTTTGGACCAATTGTGGAATTCATTTAAAAAGATGACCGCATGTTCTGGTCCATCCATGTCTGGCAAAGATTTTCGTCCGCCAACAATCCATTCTGGATTTTCTTCAATGGCATAGGTGGTTTTATCTCCAGGGGACTTCACTTCTTTCAGGACATAGCGCCCACCAGAATGCTCAACCAGAAACTTCAGCAAACTCGGAAAATTTCCCGAACCGATATAGCCGGTGGCTGAACCTAAGACTTTCCATAAGTCCGATTCTTTACGAACCACGGGCATCCGGAACATATGTTCAGAGTGGGCTCCGACCTTTCCGTTGATCGCATCTACATAATTTTCAGCAGTCGTGTCTTTACCGTTTCCTGGAAGCCCCATCAAGACGCGAACAGCGGGCTTGCTTATACCGAATAAAAACTTTGAGCGTTCAAGATTGACAAGACTTTCGATGACCTCGGGTTGCCCAATAATTCGCGACTCAAGATAGTTTCGGATCTCACTAATTCGTTTTGATCCCCAATCCCAAAGTTGATCTCCGGATTGCACTCCCGATGGGGGAGATTTCGCAGGAGGCTTTGGGCCGACTTTGGAATTCGGCAGACGAAGAGTGCCCGATTGCTTTGGTTTTTGCTCTAGGAGTTCGGCATAGCCTTCGAGAGTGTAAATGGGACGTTCATCTTCGGCCGCAGCATTGCCCAGGTCTTCAATTAATTTTCGGTATTCTGGGAGGGCAGGGTTGTTTGCAAGCTGCTCGGATACGTAATGCATTAAATAAATCAATGCGTCCACGCTACTTTTATTCGTGATTTTTCCAATTGCCCGGATGGACTCTCGAATCAGGATATCTTGAAACTCATCTGGAGGAGTGGATTTGCCTTTTAAGGGGAGGATATTTTCGATTAAGTACTGAACCAGTTTTTCGAAAGACTTGTCGATACGGTACTGACTGAGGAGCTCCATATTTTCAATGTCATCTTGAAATCTTCCGGAAGGCGGACTGTTTAAGAGCTCAAAGAATTTTTTGGGTGGCTTCTCAATGACCACCGAGTGAGCCAAGCCGCTCTGCAAAAATAAAAGCGAAATAAAGACGCAAAAAATAGATTTCAAAATGGATCCCCCCTCAGAGATGAATGAGACATCAGCAATGGGGATGCCAAATTGGGAGTAAACTTATCCACATTGTAGAGAATTCTAAAATTTGATCTGTCGCAAAATTGCAGCGCCGCGCAAGACTTGAGTTATCAGCAATCACGGATACTTAGTTTTCAGAAGCGAAGCTTCTAGCTAATATTAATATGCCTTATGCTTAAGCGGCGGGCATTTACTGAAGGGAAAAAGTTGTAGCGCTTTCACAAACTTGAAACTTTTTCTTCACTCGAAGTCTCAAGTTAGCACCACAAAAATGTTTCACATTTAAGATCAATTTACATTTGAGAGTAGTTCGGACCGCTTCCACCTTCACGCGGATTCCAGCGAGGTCCAAGCACATCTGTAGCTTTGCAATCTACACAGTTTGGAGAATTTACGATCAGTTTATCCCCTTGGCGCTCATAGACTCCGGCTGGACACATTGCTGCGTAAAAATCTGCGATCTCAGGAGATACATCTTTTCCAACAGTGAGATGTTGAGGAACGTCATCTCGAGTTTTATTTCCTGAAAGATAAACCGCGTCGACTTTACTTAATCCGACTTTTTGTTCAGAGACGGGTGGAGTCACAAATTTTGGATCTTCCGCATCTTCTTGACCGTGATTCGAGTCTCCCGGAAAAGCTCCTCCAGTTAAAGTCATAAATACAGATTTTACGCCGCCAGTGTAAAAGCCATCCTTAAAGGCGTGGCGCATGTTTCTGACTTTATAAAGATCTTTATAGACGTAAGATTCTTTAAGTTCATCCTGGTAAGATTTTAGAGCTGCAGCAGACGTATCTTGCGCTTTTAACGCTTTATAAATAGCGCGCGCCGCGAGCATTCCCGATTTCATCGCATAATGAATTCCCTTAAGTGCAGGGACATTTACAAGTCCTGCAGAATCCCCAAGGATCATCACGCCATCACCGACTAAACTTTCGGGAATGGAATGATAGCCTCCCTCGGGAATCGTTTTTGCTCCCCATTCAAGGCATTCTCCTCCCTCGAGGATTTTTTTGAAATAAGGATGTTCTTTCATTTTCTGCAACATCTTGTGCACATCCGTTTGATGATCGCGGTAGTCCAGTCCGACGACGAGGCCCAGTGCGATGGTGTCGTCCGACAGGGGATAAAGAAAAGATCCACCGAAGGCCTCTTTTGCTAAAGGCCAGCCCAGGGTGTGAATGATTTCTTTTGGAGATTGTTTGACCTTCCAGATTTCTTTCACTCCCAGTGCGTAGATTTGTTTAAAGCGAGAATTAACTTTTTGCCAAGACAAGTAGGCTTGAGACAAAGTTCCTCGACTTCCCTCTGAAAGGACGGTCACTCGAGAGCTGATTTGGGTTGGGGGCATATATTGACCACCAGGAGATCCGTCTCGGTTGAGTCCCGCGGCCGTGGTCTTCACTCCAACAATTTTATTGCCTTCTGCATATAAAGATTCTGCCGGAAAGCTTGTAAAAATATTCACGCCAAGGCCTTCCGCCTTTTCACCAAGCCAACGAACCATTTCGCAAAGAGAGCCGATTTGGTTTCCAGAGTTTTTCATGGTTGGAGGTGTGGGGATTTGGATGGATCCGGATTCGGTTAATAAGATGACCTTTTCGTGATGTACGGCTCTTCGAAATGGAAAATCTGAATCTTTTAGCTCGGGGAAAAGTTCACGAAAGGCGACCGGATTGACGACGGCTCCGGACAAAGTGTGGCCACCAAGATGAGAGGCTTTCTCGAGAACGCCGATTTCGATGGGTCCTAGATCAGGATCTGCTTTGACTAACTTTGCAAGTTCGATAGCTCCTGCAAGACCCGCGGGGCCGGCCCCAACAAAAACAACATCAAGGGGGACTACGTCTTCTCCAGAAGGAGTTTCTTTTAGAATCAGTTTATCTATTGGCAGAGGTGCTTGGTGATTTAAGGGTGTGAATTGCTTAGATCCAGTCATGATGGCTGTCCTTAAAAGTATGTGAGTGGATGAAGTGAAGCTGGTCAAAACTGTAAAGGATAGAGGCAGGATTTGTCTAGATACTTGTGTCTCGACCACAGTCGGATTTTTTCGGTGAGGCTTATGAGCGGTGGCTTCTGCGAGGCATCAATTTTTGGGGCGAAGCTGCATCATCTCTAAAAGTAGGCCCGTAGATGAAGGGGGCAGGGGATCAACGTACTTTTGATCTTCTTTGCCCCCACTCCAGGCATGATCTAGGCCTTCAATTAAAAGCATTTTAAACTTACATTTTTCAGCATCAAAATCGAGACACAGTTGTTGGAATGAGCGTTTTCCCTCGCGCTTAGTTTCGGATTTAACGGGCGTCAAAATTTGTTTCCGGGCCAATCTTTCTGCCAGCAAGGTGTGATGTTCAAAAAGGTGTTGGGCATTTGAGGGATGAACAACCTGATCGGCTAATCCTTGGATGACTGTCAGAGATGGGGGACGAAAGGCTTTTTTATCTTCGGCTCGCGAACAAAAATAGGCCTGCTTCGAGGTCTCTTCACTGCTGCGCTTAGGCCCATCTTTCATCACTTTCGGGCCTTCAACAATATTTTGGGCAGCTGAAAAGCTAACGCCCGCATGAATCAAGCCCCCTTGAAATCTTTCAGGGTAACAACTCAGCAATACAGAGGCCTCAGCCCCTCCGGCAGAAAGTCCAGTCACAAAGCTGTCCTTTCTTGGGACATTCAAATTGAGTGAGTCCATAAGGCCAATAATCCATCCGGCTTCGCTCATGTCTCGATGTTGTTGAATCGGGTAAAACCAATTCCAACAAGATAGACTATTAAAAAATGATGATTGGTATGGAGCCAAAATATAAAATCCGTATTTCGTCGCCGCCTCAGTCAGCGCAATTCCTTCCGAAAACTCGATCCCATTTTGAAGGCAGCCATGAAGTGCCACGACAAGCTTTGGATTTTTACTTAAAGTGCTAGGAACAAATAGCGAATAAGAGCGGGAGCCCGAGAAGTCGGCATACTGTCCCTCTTGCCACTCTGAATATGCAAATTCTGCGAAGGTGAAGTTTAGTAGAAGGACCAAACTGATCAAAGGTAGAAGAAGCGTATGACTTGCTGTTTTCATGGTGAGAGAGGCTAACTAAAATTAGGTTCATTTTAAAGGTCAATTGTGGGATGCTCTTGTTTCAAGGGGCTTCATGGCAATTTTTCATTTTAAAGATCTGAACCTAGCCTACCGTCTTTTACCTCGGGCCTTCCCGAATGATCTGTTGTTGCTTCAGGGGCCATTTGTGACCGCGGACTGGTGGGAGCCATTCTTGACGGAAGTGGGACAGGTGGGGGTCGGCAAAAAATGGACCGGGAAGATTGCATTGATTGACTGGCCCGGTTTTGGGCAAAGCTTTCCTCCAAAATCAAACTTGGATCTTTCGCTTGAGACTTTGGCTCCGGCATTACTGGCTTTGTGTAAGGGCTTAGGACTTAGTGAGATCCGTATGCTTGGACATTCTTTGGGCAGTTTGATTGGTTTGAAGGCTATTTTAAAATCACCAGATCTTTTTCAGTCGGCAACACTGTTAAACCCTTTTCCGATGTCTGGAGGCTTGAAGCTTGCCCCAGTGAATGAACTTTTCCAAAGACTTTCCAAAGATTCCAGCGAGTTGACTCAGATCCTTCAAGCGATGCTGTATGGGGTGAAAGTTTCGGACGAGTTAAAGAACAAGCTGTTTCAATCCGCAGAAGCAATTCATCCACAGGTTTGGAAGTTGATGCCTCCGGTAGAGGATTTGAATTCTTTTAAATCTCAGCTTCGGGGCCTGGACAAGCCAGTCAGTATTATTCAAGGCGAGTTTGATACCTTTCATCCTAAAACTTCTGCGAAAGAGTGGCAGGCCTTGTTTTTAGATGTTCAATACCGCGAGCTGCAAGTTTTAGGACATTGCCCCCATATCGAGAACCCAGCTTTGCTGGTTAAAACTTATTTCGAACTTCAGGGGATCACTTTTTGACCGAAGGCCTGTTTTGCAAGCTGAGCAATATCTGCGGCTCGCTTGGCCAGAAGATCTTGAGAGCTCAAATTTTGTTCTTCCGTTTGAGGTGTTCTTAAGTGGTAATTCCCCTCTTGATCCATGTCCCAGGCTGAGCGCTGATCTTGAAGCAGAGTATTCAGGGTCTCCCATATTTTCATTCTGTTGGCAGCTTCCTCAACAGGAGTGACCACTTCAACACGGGCTTCAAGATTTCGTCTCATCCAGTCCGCAGAGCCGATAAAAAATCTTCCGTCTGTCTCGTCGGCTGCAGCATTGCGAAAATAAAAAACTCTCGAATGTTCAAGAAAGGGACCAATGACCGAAATCAGACGAATATTCTCACTTAAACCTTGAAGTTGGGGACGTAAGCAAGAAAAACCGCGGATGATTAAATCCACTTGAACCCCATTTCGAGAGGCCTCATACAAAGCTTCAATCATGTCTTTATCTCCAAGGTTGTTGCACTTGGCGATGATTCTTGCGGGACGCTGTTGTTTTGCATTTTCAATTTCATTCTGAATCAAATTTAAGAAACTACTTTTTAGATTAATTGGAGAGACCAAAAGCTCTTTGTAATCTGTTTTTAAAGATCGTCCAGTGAGGTAATGAAAAACTTCGACGACTTCTCGACTGATTTGGGGCTTACAGGTCAGTAGACCGAAGTCGGTGTAGAGTTTGGCGGTCTGAGGATGATAATTTCCCGTTCCAATATGAACGTAAGATCTAAACTCATCTTTTTCACGGCGCACGACGAGAGCAAGCTTTGAGTGTGTCTTTAATCCGATAATTCCGTAGACCACATGCACGCCGGCTTTCTCCATGGCCTGTGCCCAATAGATGTTCCGCTCTTCGTCAAAGCGCGCTTTTAATTCGACCAGACAGACCACTTGCTTTCCCTCTTCGGCCGCTTTGATCAAAGAGGCCACGATGGGACTTTCTTCGCTGGTCCGGTACAAGGTCATTTTAATAGCAACAACATCCGGGTCGGAAGCCGCCGTTCGAATAAAGCGTTCAATGCTTGTCGTAAAGCTTTCGAAAGGGTGGTGGATCAGGAGGTCTGAGTTTCGAATCGCCTGAAAGATATTTAAATTTTCATCGTGCAGGGGTGGCAGAGTGACGGGTGTCCAAGGCCGACTACGAAGATGAGCAAGGCTTAAACTTGCGATAGGCTGAAGCTGTTTAAACTCTAAGGGCAAAGGAGAGGAGAAAATATCTTCAGGGGTCAGATTCAGCTCGTCGACTAAAAAATCTAAAAGCCAAGGGTTGGCGTCGGGACCATGCTCAAGACGGACGATCTCGGCAAAACGCCTTTGTTTTACTTCTTCTTCGATCATCTCCAGAAGGTCTTCGGCACCCTCGTCATCGGTCTCGATATCCACATTGCGGGTCACTCGAAAAGCCATCGAATTTTGAATTTGCATCTTTGGAAATAGATCCGCAAGATGTGCTCGCACTAAGGTCAGGCAGCTGATCATCCTAAATTCAGTGTCGGGCCCAGGGATCTTAATCCAGCTTGGAAAAAATTCTGGGATTTTGATTCGAGCAAACAGAAGATCCTCTTCATTTGGAACCTTCAGCGAAACTGCTAACGACATCGAAAGATTTGAGATCAATGGGAAGGGGTGACCAATATCCACAGCCATGGGGGTCAAAACGGGGAATATCTTTTCCGAGAAGGTTTGTTTTGCCCAAACTTTTTCTTCTTCAGTGAGTTCGTTCCAGTCTAAAAGAAAAATTCCCGATTTGGCGAGCTCTGGGATCAGGTGATTTTCACACAGGGCTTCGACATCTTCGTTAAGGGACAAAACTTTGGTGCGGATCAGGGACAGCTGCTCGGTGGGATTAAGCCCATCCAAAGAATGGGCAGAAACTCCTGCAAGGGCTTGACGTTTAAGGCCGCCTACTCGCTTCATAAAAAATTCGTCTAAATTGGAATGGAAAATATTAAAAAATCGGACCCGGTCTAAAATGGGATTTCGATCGTCGGTGGATTGATAAAGAACGCGCTTGTTGAATTTCAACAGACCAATTTCGCGATTCAAATATTTTTGCGTACTAGTGCTCTGATCCAAGGTGTTCCTCAATTGGACACAGTTTATATCATAGCTTTGAGTCTAGTGAGTCAGGATTAGGTCTGGATGGAAGGCGCTTCACTCTGGTCTAAAAAAGTTTCAATTTCGGCCCGGCGATCCATCGCGTCTTTGTAGCCTAAATCGACCAATGTGGAGCAATATCCGGGTTCAAATAAAAGGTAGCTTAAAAGCTCAGCAGTTTCTTCTGAAGTCCCAAGGCCCTGAAGTAAGAAGCGGATAATCTTGGGTAGATCGTCTTCGCGGCTTTGGGCAAGGGCAGCAAGACTTTTTGAGGGGTGGATATAAAGGGCCCGGATCGGTTGATAGCGAGTTTCAAGGCCTGCACTCTTCATCTGCTCGACCGTCTGATTTATGATCGTCAGTCGCTCCAGATCAATTTCTACAGCATCCATAAAGATCGAGTTGATTAAAACGGATAGCACTCGGCCCAAAGAAGGCTGAAGAATTTTTCCATTAGTCAGGTCCATCTCTGTCCGTCTACGCACCCCAACGATCAACATATTTTTTGCGCCCATATGAATGGCGGGACTTAAAGGGGCCATATTTCTAAGGCAGCCATCTCCGAAGTGTCGATCCTCAATAGGCCAGGGCGGAAAAAATATGGGAATCGAGCTTGAGGCCATGACATGGTCAACATTGATTTTTGCTTCAAGACTGATGCGATTTGCACTTTTCCACATTGGGAATGACTGTGCGCTTTCAACAAAGGTGACTCCCAGAGACGTCGAATAATCCGTTGCAGAGATCGCAACAGCATTAAGACGTCCTGCCGAAATATTGCCGCGGATTTTATCAAATGAGATCGATTTTAATAGAAGGTTTCGAAGGGGACTTGTGTTTAGTAATCCAACAGTTAAAGGTCGAAGCCGAGAGTTTAGACCGCCAAGACTGACGCCGCGAACCAGTTTAAGAGCGTTTCTGGTAACACTTCCATAATCCGTCTCAAAAACATCTTCGGCTCGAATGTTTCTCCAAACTTCACAAAGTTCTTTCGTTGTCGAATCTAAATCTTCGATTCCAGAAGCCAGGTGAGAGACATTGATTGCGCCAGCACTGACTCCTGCTAGGGTTCTAAAAACTCGCAGTTGATTTTTTTTAGCCGCAAGTTCATAGATTGCGCGAATCACGCCGGCCTGAAAGGCCCCGCGTGCACCACCGCCGGATAAAACCAAGCAGCTTTGATCTGGATTAGACTGATCGGCCATGAAGCTTTAGGCCCTCCAGTCTTCAAGCATGGGGTAAAAAAAATGGAGTGTCAAAAGTCCTGAATATGCTGGACTAGGTCTGGATGGTCGATGAAGGGGTTACGAACTTGCTGCACTCTAAAAATCTCTTCGTGGCGCGTTCTTTCATACTCGTCTACTGGATCGATTTTATGCCACTCTCTTAGCTCTTCTTCTTCCCCATCTTCGATTTCGAGTTGATATCGAGTGGCGAAGTAGAAAATGGCTCGAGCGACATTTCCTTTATGGCTTCGCGGGGGTTCAAAGACAAGGCTGCTTGGGTCCCTGCGTGCAAGGCCTCGTTTCGAATCGGGGCAAGTCGATGTTCTGGAAGTTTGAACGACTCCGAAAGGCAAGTTTCCCCTTTGGGTGTTGGTGCTTGCCGTCGTTGGAAAGAGGGCATGAAGATCTGATTTTTGTAAGCCCGTCTCGTAGTTACGATTGAATCGACTCTGGGGCCAAGTGTGCTCAGCATTGATGACTCGTGGGTCAGGTGTGCGACCAGGTCCTGGGCCTTGGTTTTTTGGAAAATCAGCAGAACTGTATTCGATGTTGCAATAGACACAGCTGATAAAATACTTGGAGCCTTTTTTATTTAAGTGAAGAGTGCCAAACAATTCTTTTCGGGCAGAGTTATAAGAAAAATATTGGTGAGAGACGCAGTCTTGATTTGCGGGGCAGCGCTCAAGAATCAAATCGCCTTTTCCATTCTGCGGTATATGAAAGCGCGAAAGAATCCGGTAGAGCTTGTCTTTTAGTACTTCGTCCAAGGCTTCATTTTGATTTTGAGTCTGAAGTAAAGAAAACTCGGAATAAAATTCGTCACCGTAATAGGGGATTTTTGGATTGAGGCCCGCAAAGCTAGTGCTAGTCCACAGAAACAGAGCAATAAGCAGGTGAAGTCTCATGAACCCTCCATAGTTTTCAGAGATTCCTGAGCTTCAGTTTATGCAGTTTTGTTATGTTGGCGGCAATTCACGTACAATACAGACCAAATCTTGACCTAAAACTAGACTTTAGTCCTTGGATTGTGGATATCTTGAATCAAAACAAAGGGGCTGATGATTAAAAAATAGAACTTAGGAGATCGAGCTTCAAAGTCTTCGACATCTTCTAGCCCTGGCTTTTTAATCCAATTTTTTTGAATCAATTTTTCGACCTCTTCTTTTTTGTCTTCGGCTAAAAGAAGACCCACATCGACCATGTCGAGGTTGTGGTCGACCAGGACAAGAGATCCTCTTGTCAAGTGGGTTTTCAAGTCTGCCCAGTCCACTTCGCACAGTTCTTCAGCAAGCTTCTTTTTTAAGTCCATTTAGGATCTGTCCTCATTTCGCCGTACCTCTAATTCGTTTAATTTTGAGTCGGAGCTTCGTTGCTCCTCCTCGAATTGCCCGAGGGCAGTCCTTCGTCGTCGCGCCTCGCTCCACCTCAAACTAAAACAAATTAGAGGCACGGCGAAATGAGGACAGACCCTAGGATCTGTCCTTTTTTGAGTCTGGCGCCCTTGCGCATTTTAAATTTTTAACGGCATATTTTCTTTTTGGGTAGAATATTATTTACTTGTTCGAGCTCAGCTGGTTAAGGTTCATTGGCAAACCCTACTTCCAAAAAAGACATCATGAACTGGCTGAATGGTCTAAATCCCGAACAACAAGAAGCCGTGCTTCATAATGAAGGGCCGATGCTGATCCTTGCCGGAGCGGGTTCAGGTAAAACTACGGTTTTGGTTTCGCGCACAGGGCGCTTGGTCGAAGAGGGGCTTGCTCGGGCTTCCGAAATAAAAGTCATGACCTTTACAAATAAAGCCGCCCGCGAACTCAAAGAGCGTGTGTCTAAACGTCTTGGTAAGGCCGGCAAAGATCTGTGGGCGGGGACCTTTCATTCCTTTGGCCTTGAGTTTTTAAAGCTCCATGCAAAGCATACAGGGCTTCCCGCAAGGTTTGGTGTCATCGATCAAGCCGATGCTGGCGGAATTTTAAAAGAGCTTCTTCGGGATATTACCCACTCTGAAAAAGACGCCTTTGATTTGGATCGTCTTTTAAAAATGATGAGCCAATGGCGAGAAGATGGACAGACGAAGGCAAAAACCGAAGAGCCTTACGAACAGGTCCTCGAAATTCTTTTGCCAAAATATTTAAAAAAAATGCGCCAATTGGGCGTGGTCGATTTTGACGACTTGATTCTTTGGCCACGCAGGCTGTTAAAAGAAAATGAAGAACTAAAAAGCCAAACACTCGAGACCTTGAAGTTTTTGATGGTCGACGAGTTTCAGGATACAAACCGGGCCCAAATGGACCTAGTGCGAGAGCTTTTAGGTCCAGAGCATAACCTCACCGTCGTCGGCGATGATGATCAGGCCATTTATGGTTGGAGGGGTGCAAAAATTGAAAACATTTTGCATTTTCCAAGAAATTTTAAAAAATGTCGTGTCGTTCGTCTTGAAAGAAATTATCGCTCAACTCAAGAAATTCTAAACCTTGCAAATGCGATTATTTGTAAGAATGAAAACCGCCATGGAAAAACTCTGCGGCCTCACGCCACTCAGGCTGGAAGTTTGCCAGAGCTTTTTGTTTATCAGTCCGAAGAAGAAGAAGCGGATGAGGTGCCTCAACAGGTTCGGCATTTTCAGCGGATGGGGTACCAGCTGTCGGATATGGCGATTTTATATCGATCAAATACTCAAGGGGGCTTGATCGAAGGCTCTTTAAGACGAAATCAAGTGCCCTACCTGATCTCGGGTGGTTTTCAGATCTTTGATCGAAAAGAGGCCCGGGATGTTATGGCCTATCTTCGAGCCGCTCTTTACTACGATGAGTTGTCTTTGCGCCGAGTGATTCAAGTCCCTGCGCGTGGGATCGGGGATGTGAGTCTTGATGTCATTCAGAAATCACAAACTGCAGGTAAAATTTCTTTCTGGGCGGCATTGGGCCAGGCTTCGAGCATCGGGGTCGGTGAAAAGCAGCAAGAGTCCATTCGCGCCTTTATTTTGGATCTTGAGAAGTTAAAGACCAAACTTATTTCTGGCAAGGGAAGC
Source organism: uncultured Pseudobdellovibrionaceae bacterium (assembly GCA_964389375.1). Taxonomy (GTDB): domain Bacteria; phylum Bdellovibrionota; class Bdellovibrionia; order Bdellovibrionales; family UBA1609; genus CAYMDP01. The sequence continues at coordinate 43,763 of CAYMDP010000008.1, forward strand.
ATCCAAGAAGAATGGAACGAGTTCTTTCGAGAGATCGGCTATTGGGATTATCTTCGCACGCTTCATAAAAAAGCCGATTCGATTGGAAAGCATTGGGAGGTTGTCGAAATCGTCGGAAGGATTTTAGCCTCTTTTACTGAGCAGGGTGGACGCAGCCTTGAATCCCTGAAGGATTTTTTGGACAAGATGAGTCTGCGTGACGCGGACTCAGAGAAGGAGAGCGAGAACTCTCTTCAGATGATGACTCTTCACGCAAGTAAGGGTTTAGAGTTTCCAGTGGTGATCTTGGTCGGAGTGGATGAGGATGTTTTACCCCATCGACGCTTAGGACTTGATATCTCAGAAGAGCGTAGGCTTTTTTATGTTGGGGTGACTCGTGCTAAAGAGAAACTGCTTATGACAAGGTCTCGCCAGCGGCGTCGGCATGGACGGCCTCAACCGGCTGTGGCCTCAAGATTTATTCTCGAAATTGATCGCAAACTATTAGATGTCAACGAGACCGGGTTTCGAGCCGTAGCGGAAGATGACCGTAAAGCGATGTTGAGCGGATTGTTGAAGAAGCTTAATGATAAGTCAGACAAGCAGAAGGTCGAAGAGGATCAGTGGGGTGAAGGGGTCTGACGAAGACCCCTCACACTTGGGCAAAGCTTATTTACAGCTAAATCCTGCGGACTCAAGATTTTTGACGATTCGTTCTTGAACGCGATTGCAATGATCCATTCCGTTCATTCCACTCGCAACAACTTCCTCATTTCCCATTTTTGTATAGGCGACTTCACAGCCAGAGTCTTTTGAATTCACTGCAATGGTTCGAGCGTCAGAGCCAGAAGTGCAGGCCATAGAAGCTGCGTTTGTTTTTGCAGCATCTTTTTTTGCATCGGCCTTCTTGGCAGCCTTGTCGACCTGGGCCTCAGCAGTTTTAGCGGCTTTATCACCCTCGGCTGCTTTTTTGCCTTTAGAGGCACAAGAGATACTCATTGAAAGTGTTAAGGCCACCGCAAGTGGAAATACAAGTTTGCGAATCATAGTTGCTCCTTTTTCGATTGAAGTTCAAAAGTTAGCAGACTTAAGAGGGAGTTCCAAGTTGTATGGGCTCAAATTAAAAAAAAAGTGCGAGTGCCTATACAGAGGTCTGTGTGTCAGTGATTGACCTTCAATCGCGAAAGTGGAAATCTGTCAGCCTTTGGAGGTCCGAATGAAAATCTCTCTTCTTGGAGCTTGTTTGGCGTTTTTTGTGAGTTCTTGCGCGCTTCAGCATAAGCGGGGGACCAGCGCCGATCCTTATATCGAAATTTATCGCTCAGAATTGAGTGTCGCCGAGGCTTGCTACGCGACAGCACTTAAATCGGATCAAAGCCTGTCAGGATCACTGAGTCTGATTTGGACTGTCGATGATAAGGGCCAAGTTTTAGACCCCCGCATTCAGGATAGTGAATTACCAAATTCATCCTTAGAAAATTGCCTATTGAATCATCTTAGGCAGATGAAGTTTCCTCCGACAAAAAAATGGAGCAAGGTCACCGTCGACTATCGCTTGAATCTGGTCAAGCGAACGCGTTAAGACAAAGTCATGGCGAAGTATTTGATCCTACGCTTTTCGAGTATCGGAGATGTCTTGCAGTGCCTTAGCGTTGCGGGGGCAATTCTTGACTCAGATCCTAGTGCCGAAATTCATTGGGTGACCCGAGAGGATATGAAGCCTTTAATCCAGGGTCATCCTGCTGTGAAGAAGGTTTGGTCACTCAGTAAGGGCCAAGGTTTTAAATCGATGCGCGACTTGGCCCGAGACCTTCGCGCTGAGAACTTTGACTTTATCTACGATGCTCACAACAACTTAAGATCTCATGTCTTGTCGTTTTTATTGAATGGACTTTTTTCTTGGAGAAGACTTTTTTCTAAAACTCGGTTTTTAAGACGAAGCCAAAAACGCTGGAAACGCTTCTTTTTGTTTCGCTTTGGATGGAACCTTTATCCAAAACCCTTTAGTGGGCAAAGAGCTTTGCTAGAGCCCCTTGCGAAGTGGGGCCTTTCAGTTCAGGCGCCGGCGGCTCCTCAATTATTTTTGAATCCACAAGTATTTGAAAGTCTAAGACTCAAAGTTGGTGCCTGGAATTTAGAAAATTCTTTGGCCCTGGCCCCTTCCGCAGCTTACCCATTGAAGCGCTGGCCCTTGACGCATTGGAAGGCCTTAATCGAAGAAATGCCGCAACAAAAATTCGTAGTCCTCGGAGGCCCTGGGGATAATTTTTTGTCAGAATTAGTCGCAGTAGATCCCAGCCGTGTTTTGAATTTGGCGGGCCACTTGTCCTTGCTTGAAAGTGCGGCCGTGGTTTCTTTAAGTCAGGCTTTGGTGGCCAACGATACGGGTCTTTTGCACGTGGCAGAGCAATTGGGGAAGACTTGTGTTGCCCTGATGGGTCCAGCGCCCTTTGGATTTCCATCAAGGCCCAAAACAAAGATTCTTGAGATCGATCTTCCCTGTCGACCCTGCAGTAAGCATGGTCAAGGTCCATGCGTGAATAAAGAATTTCAGAAGTGCCTTGTCGATATCCGACCTCAAGAAGTTGTTAAAGCCCTTAAAGGGATTTAGTTTGATCCAAGGAGATTTGAGTGGAGTCTTTTATTTTTAGCTTAGACCAAATAGACCGCAGTCTTTTTTTACTGATCAATCAGAGCTTAAGCCACGAGCTATTGGACCCAGTTATGGTGTTTGCCAGTGATCTTTTAAAGTTAAAGGTATTTCAGTTTGGAATTTTGCCTCTCAGTTTGGCCTTCTGGTACTTTAAAAAACGAAATTCAATATTTAAAGTGCTTTTGGCCTTGGTCTTATGTATTGGGCTTACGGACCTATTTTGTTACCGGGTCTTAAAGCCATTCTTCGAAAGACCGCGACCGAATTTAGTTCCCGAGATTGCAGCTGTCCTTCGAACACCTGGCCAAGGACATGGTTTTGGATTTCCGTCCAACCATGCCGCAAACTCTTTTGCTATGGCCACGGTCCTGTCGACCTTTTATCCTCCTTATCGCGTGGCCTATTATAGTTACGCGGGCTTGGTGTCTTACAGTCGAAGCTATGTTGGGGTTCATTATCCGGGAGACATTTTATTCGGTGCCTTTGTGGGCAGTTTGATCGCTTTTTTGTTTCGCATTTTTGTATTTTCTCGCCTTAAGTTTTTTTCGATTCTTATTGCAAAGAAGAAAAAATGAGAGGGATCGGTTTTCTTGTCATTCTGCTAATTGGGGCCGGCTTTTATTGGTCGAAGTTAAAACAAGTTGAAGTTGTCCTTGAATCCGAGCCAAGTCCCACTGTGACTAAAGATTTAGAATCTCGTCTAACCCTTAAAAAAAATGAACCCGCAATTCAGATTCAAGCCCGTCCCCTCGAACCAATAAAAGTCGAGGCGTCTCAGAACGCGCAGCCAAATTTTAATCAATACCCCTTCAAATTAAAAGATAAAGATGCTGTTGAGTTTAGAGTTTCAAAGTCTGGTTATGCGGTGGCTTTTGGTGATGTGTTGTTGGGGCGAACTCCGGACGAGCATAAATCGAAAGAAGGAATATATGAACCCACTCGTTCGAAGCTTTGGCCCTCTCCTGTCATAGCCTATGCGATTCAACCTGAGGTTCAAAACAGCCAAGTGATCCATGAGGCGATTGAGTACTTAAATAAAAACACACCGATTCGTCTTGTGCCCTTTAAGGATGAAGAAGATGTTTTGGTCTTCGTGGCTGACGAAGAGCTTTGTGCCTCTTACCTGGGGCGAGTTGGGGGACAGCAGCCGATCCTTATTGCGAAGCACTGCCGCTCGGGAGACGTACTTCACGAGATCATGCATGCTCTTGGTTTTGTCCATGAGCATTCTCGTCAGGATCGAGATCAATATATAGAGGTGTTGTGGCCCAACATCAAAGAGGATTTCTACCTTCAGTTTCATATTGTGCCGGACTCTCTTGTCCACGAGTATCGGGGCTCGGTTTTTGATTTTGATTTTAACTCCATTATGCTTTATTCGGGCCAGGCCTTTCAAAAGGCTTCCGGGCTTGAGACTCTTCGTTCTAAAGGACGAGGTGAGATCCGACCTAGCAAGGATGTTTTAAGCCCCATTGATCGGGAGCGCCTCTATTATTTGTACTCTGGCTATTAGGTTTTTAAGTAAGACCTAAGCTCAAAATGAAACACGGCAAGAATTTTTTAGCTTCCGAGTTTTTGCAAAGTGACTTGCGAAAAATTTTTTGACTGCGAATTTCTTAAACGTTTTATTGTGAACTCCTCGAGCTTTGTCCAGGTAAACTTGATTTTGATCGCCTCGAAGTCGTCCAAAAGCTGCCGCTTGTTTTAGAATGAACCACTTATCTTGGATATCTAGCTTCGGTTTGTTCCATTCTGCGAAAAATCGGGGCCGCGTCAAACTGAAGAAATAGATAAATATTTTTTCACTCGAGAGAGTTTAAACACAAAGAGAAAGTTTCTTCAGGCTAGTTTGGCCTAGATCTCTCCGTAGGTCTGGCTTCGAGCTTGCAGACATTAGTCTTGGGTAGAGATTTACAACACTTTGAGCGATCCGGGGGATTTATGAAACAACTCAAGAACGAAAAAATGTGGCTTGTGGGTTTAGTCGCATCAGCATTATTTTTGACAGCATGCGGAGGGGGCGGATTACAGCCTTCATCTTTTGCGGGTTCGTCGGCGGTTCGCGGTGATTCGGCCTCAGAGCTTCCGGCTCCTCAAATTGACCTTCAAAAAATTGAACAAGATGCTGCGGCAGCTGAATCCGCTTTGATTGAAGCCGAAGCCGCAATTGCAGAAATTTTGGATGAAAACGGAGAAGTTCGACTGAATTTCTTCTCTGGAAATCAAAGCAGCTCCCAGTTTGATTTTGGTGCAGCAGGAATCTTTTCGAAAGCCTTAGAGCCACTTCTTAATAAAATTGCAGAAGCCGTTGAAAAAGGATTGGGTGGGTATAAAGAAGGTCGTTTGAAGCTGATCGAAGCCATTGCTAAGCTTGATTCTTCGAATCCTGCCCATGCACTTTTACTTCAGCAACTGATGGAGCAGATGGAGAAGTTTGACGTGATCGAATCTAGCCTGCAGACGGTTCTACGCGGCGTCAGCTCGAAGATTAACCTGGTCGTAGATCGTCTAGATTTGCTGATCTCAGGCTGGAATCCAATTGTAGGGCTTTTGCTGGCTGGTGAGATCCGAGACGTGAAGGAAGTGATCCGTAAGTTTAGTGAGCGGATCGGAACTCTTTAAAAAGGCCTCCAAATCTCAATAAATCACAGAAGACGTCTCAAACTGAGGCGTCTTTTAATTTTGGGCTTGGACTAAGGGGACCTGGACTTGCGGGACCTTGAATTTAGAGAGAAAATAATAAGAGAGGCGTTTTACAAGGAGTTTTGGCTTTCAATCAAGCTCTGGCTGCTGCCCTTATTCTGAATTCTGGATATGAGCCAATCAAAATTGTGAACTGGCAAAAGGCCATGATTTTGTGGTTACAAGGAAAAGTCGAGATCCTCGAGTACCATCCTGTTTATGTCAGTAGTCCTTCAAAGTCCTTTCAGCTTCCCAGTGTTTTAAGATTAAAGACTTATATTCGACCTTATTTCGGTCTAGCAGTTAGGATGAACCGGCAGAATATCTTTATTCGGGACAACTTTACTTGTCAGTACTGTCGTAAGAAATTAAGCGAAAAAAAGCTGACTTTAGATCATGTGATGCCTCTGTCGCGAAGTGGTCCTCATGATTGGCAGAATGTCGTTGCGGCCTGTTCGTCCTGCAATAACAAAAAGGGGAATCGGACTCCTGATGAAGCCGGAATGAAGCTTTTGACCAAGCCCGTAAAGCCTAAATGGCTACCAAGTCGAGGTCTTGATGTCGCTGAAGCTAGCATCCCTCCGGCCTGGAGAAGTTTTCTTCGATTTCGGGCTTCTTAAAAAAAGAAAAGCCCGGATTTTAAACCGGGCTTCTTCAAAAATTCTATCCAATTTATTGGGACGAGAACTAAAAAACTAGAACTTAAATTTTGGCTGAAGGATGACTCCTTGAGAATCCATTTGGTTTTTGCTTTTCACAAATCCATTTTGTGGAGTCAAAACCAAGAGTGCTTCGTGGCCTTCTCCTTTAGTGAACTTAAGAAGACCCTGCTGGCCGCCAGCAACGCGGATGACTTCTGGCATTCCGTAAAACGCGGCACCCTTCGGGCTTGGATCGATTTCAGTCCAGCGCTGAAGTTGATCCTGCAGAAAATCATCAGCTTCGATACCGTCGCTGTCCTGAAGAAGAGTGGCAACTTTTACGGCCAGCTCTCCAGTAGGGCGAAGTTTCAATGCGGACAACCGAGCCTCGAGGATAGCCACGGTCGAGCCTTGGTAAGCGAGCATCGGAAGCGCGTCTTCAACGGCTTCTCCGAAATTAAATTCCGCAGGCTTTCCTTCGGCAAGATCCGTTTCGTACTTCTTCCTCAATTCTCTCATCTTATTTGCGTTCAATAGAGCGCTTGCAAAAAGCATCGGCTGTCCATCTCCGCCGCCGGCAAAGATTCCACCCAGTTCTTGATCGGCAAGATCATCTCCATCCACATCAAACTGTACGGAAACCTCACAATAGTGCCAAGTCGTCATTGGGTTAAAGAGCTTGATTCCAATTTGTAAAACCGTGGTGTTTTCACCTTCGATATTTTTTTGGATGACTCGGTATCCAGCCGCTTGAAGATCACAATCTCTGCTGCGGAAGGAATTCTCTTCACCTCCGGTTACCTTGCGTTGATCGGCTCCGATCAAGTTAAACAAGAAGACCTCGCCGGCGTGCTCGGATTGATTGCGCAGGCTGAGTTCGGCCGCAGCATCGCTTCCGTCCTCAGGGCCACTTGCAAAAACATTTAGATCAGTGGCCTGGATTTTGGACAAGCGAGAAGCCAGAGCTAAAACGGGAAGCCTTGCGACTTCGACTTTTCCGGACTTAAGAAATACAAAGCCATCAATTTCTTGAAAGGGCTGGTCACTGTCCGGAACAGTTAACAAAATGTCTAGGCTTAGGTTCTTTATCTCTCCGGGTTGAAGAGTTAGAGTCGGTGTGCCGGAGATATGTAAATTTGGATGACTTGAGCTATCCAAACTTAAAGTTAAGACTTGTTGAGAAATGTTCTTCACGCCAACGACTTTTCGGATCAACTTTTTGGTGTTGAGCTGTTGCAAACCCAATGACAAGCCGACTTCACTTAAGACCACTGGAGTCGTTGCAGCTTTAAAAGTTTGAACGCGACCAGCGCCTTGTCGGCTGACCGGATAAAGCTTTCCGTCTTTTTCGTGGATGGATTTTGCACTATTCATCAACATCGACTTCAGTTCGTGAGAGTTCAGGTCTCGGCGGTACTGCTTTAACAAAGCCATAACTCCAGCCACGTGAGGGCCTGACATTGAAGTTCCGCTAAGGGCGACGCCTTTGTTTCCGCTTCCCATCATCGCTGAAATGATATTGTTTCCAGGGCCAGTGATCTCAGGCTTAATCAATGCATCTTGTGAGCGTGGCCCTTTGGACGAAAAGTCCGTCAGTGTATCAATAAGCTCTGGCTCTTCGATCAGTTCACCTGTTGTCAGGTTCACAGTGACGGGGCCCGCAAGAAGGTCTTCTTTGATGGCTTGACCAAGATCCTGAGTGATCATGCTGGCCGGAATCTGTGCAGTTCCATCTCCACCCATTGGAAAGGCATCGCCGGGCTGATTATTAGCGACGATGGCGCCGATAGCCCCGCTGCTTTCTGCACGCTTTAATTTTTCAACGAAGGGATTCACTCCGCGGTCGATTAAAGCGATGTTTCCTTTTAATTCTTTTTTCAAAACATCTGAGAGTTCTTTATCCGCAAGGCCAATGTACACCAATTTACCTTCTACATTTGAAGATTCGGCAATCGGCTTTGAAGCCGGGCCTTCAACGGCTTTCACCATCAAAGAGGGATGTTTTGCGCTTGAGAATCGAATGGCCCCAAAGCGCCAGTTGCGAGGCATATCGTCGATCGCAGCGGCGACAGAGATCGCTTCGTTCGAAGTTGAAGGGGCGCCGACAATAAAGTCTTCGGCTCCAGAGTTTCCAGCAGAAGCGACAACGACCGTTCCTCCTTCAGAGAGATTTTTTACGGCCTCTTGGTAAAGGATCTGAGGCTGTCCGAAGTTTCCACCTAAAGATAAGTTCACAACCTCAAGTTGGTCTGCAAGGTCTAAATCTCCATTTGGGTCAGCGGCATATTCAAGACCGGCGATCACTACGATGTCACTGGTTGAGCCTCCAGCGCCGAAAACCTTAATCGCATGAAGCTTGGCTTGAGGGGCCACTCCAGAGTAGGTGCCAATGCCATCGCCAATTCCAGCGACCGAGCCTGCAACGTGAGTCCCGTGGCCGGACTCATCAATTGGATTAGCGTCAGGTTTCGGCACAGTTTCTTCGAAGTTTTCAGATGCAGAATTAAAAGCAGAGCCGGTCAAGTCAATCCCGCCAACCACCTTTTGGTTGGGGAAAAGTTCGGAGGCCTCAGATGGATTGATTTTCTCAAATAGACCCGCGTCTCCGGGGCCGCCCATCATTGTATGAGTGTAATCAATCCCAGTATCTAAGATGCCGACCTGGGTTCCGGTTCCATCAACAGGGACCTGTTCGCCATCTTTGTTTAAGGCAAATAGTTCACGATGAACTTGATCCGCTCCAATAAAAGAGACGGAATTGTTTTTGCTAAGATCTTGATTTGAAGTGGCCTTCAGATTTGAGGTCTGAACCTGAGGGCGAGCAAATGATGTCGATGATTCAAAGCTTCGAACCGAAGGAAGGTTCGGGATTTGATTTTTTACCGATTCTGGAACAACAAGTGCTAGTCCATTTAAAATCATTTTGTAGCGAAACACGATTCGAATTTCTGGTGAAATGCTTTGAAGCTGGCGTATGACTTCGGCCTGCTCTAACTCTATGGCGGCTTTTGCTTCATCCGGGATCAAGCGATCTCCGTTTGGTAAGTGCACAGCCTGAGACAGTAAGGCGGGCTGAGAGAGTTTTACGATCGCCAAAAACTTATCGCGGTTTTGTGGACGGTCACTGATGAGGGCCTCGTCTCCTGAAGAGGTCGTCGCCGGGTGACGGCTTTGGCTTGATTCAAGAAAATTCGAGCAAGCCATTAAGCTCGAATTCAATACAACGACAGCGACCAGTGGAAGGTACTTCCCCAACATAAAATCCCCCTTTAACGAACATCCCGAGCGAGACCTTAGTTGAGGGGTCCGAGCCTTGTAAAATTAATATTGTAAATAACACCCATAGAAATTTAATATGGCTGAGTCTGACAGAAATTGGGGCAGGGTAAAGCAGCATGCCCTTCCTGCGCAAAGACTAAATTTTTAATAAATTCAATTACTTATACGGTCCCCTCGGATGGCCTGAGAAATCCACCTCGAGGAAAGCTTAGTTTTAAGCTTAAGCAGAGGGCAGATTTCTATAGAATGTTTACATCCCGTATCAAAACTGAGATTGTAATTAACGGACCGCAAAATGAATTAATTAGGGAGATTCTGATGTTTAAGACTGTAATTGCGACAAGCCTCTTACTGCTGACTTTGCTTTTGAATTCGACTGCGACGCAAGCTCAGTCTTTGGGCTTTGATAATGTCAGTGAGGATGACCTTAAAAAAATTGTTTCCGATCTGTCTTCAAATTTTACCCACACATCTGTGTCCGGTGCGGGAGCACTAGGTACAATCTTTGGGTTTGAATTAGGAGTTGTGGGTGGAATGACCAGCACTTCGGAGTTGGATAAACTTGTTAAAAGTTATGATGCGAGTGCAAGTGCCGATCAGGCGATTCATGGTGGGATTTTAGGTATGTTGTCCGTTCCCCTTGGACTGACTGCAGAGGCCCTGTTTGTTCCAGCAGTTGGATCTGAGGACTTCAAGTTTAACACTCTCAGTTTAGCTCTAAAGTGGACGATGACTGATACGGTTTTAAGTGGTTTGCCAGTTGATCTTGCGGTGAAATTTCATATGAATCAAACCGGATTAAAGTTTAAACAAGTGATCTCTCCGGATCCATATGAAACAGAATTGGAGTTTAAGAATCAAATTTTGGGGGCGCAGCTTCTTGTTAGTAAGAGTCTAGTTCTGGTGACACCCTATGCTGGACTTGGAATGCTTCAATCCGAAGGGGAGTTGTCCTTCTCGGGCTCTTCGGGAAATATCTTTGATTCGACCTATACGACCTCGACTTCTGCAAAGGTCAAAGCCTCCAGTAGTCAGTTTTTAGCTGGAGTTGAATTGAATCTGCTCCTTCTTAAAGCAGGCCTTGAGATCTCGAGACAGTTTTCTGCAGATCGGATCACCGGAAAGATCGCTTTCTCATTCTAAAGAGGGTCGATTGAGGGTCTTCGCTCTTGTCCATGGGGCCGAATCTGTGAGAGGATAAGAGTGTGAATACCCAAGAACAAAGCCAAAATAAAAAGACCGAACTTGAAAGCGAAATTTCTAGGCTTGAGGCCCTGGCTGAACCCACACCGGAAGATGTCGAAAAAGTTGAAAAGCTAAAAGACCAGCTTGCAGAAATTCAAGCCATAGATTTGACTGTCGCAGAATCTTCAGGGGTTCACTTTCGCTCGCTGACTGAAATCGAGTTAAAACGTTTGGCCGAATTCGCCGCTCGTTCCCCAGGTTTTGCTAAGCTAAAGGTCGAAGAAAAAGTGGATCGATTGGCATTGGCAGTCACTCAAGGCTTTGGATTTGGGTCTTTTAATGCAAACCTCTTGGGCCAAGGTGCTAAAGCCTTTTCGATTCCCGAGGATTTTCCTTTTGAAAATTATCTTGAGAGTTCGACTTATGGATCGGGAGATCAAAAACATAAATATTCTGATGTTGGACAAAAAAGTTTTAAAATTGATCGTCTGTACTTAGCCGAACTTTTGGGATCGGGTCCAGAGCCGCAAGCTCAGGCTGAAGAACCCATTCGAAAAAAAGTACAAGCCAGTCACCCAAGCCCTCAGCCTGTAGTTTCTAAGGCCGCGGTGAAAGCGGCTCCAGTTAGAACTGCGGCTGCTCCAAAGTCTCAAGCCTCTGTACCCGCACAAAAACCAAAGATTCAAGAGGGGCCTAAACCACTGGCTTCCAAAGTAGAAGGGTCGAATGTAGAAAGGGCCAAAAAACCTTGGCTGATTCCGGCTGTAGCAATTGGAGTCGTCGCGGTATTAAGCGCACTGTTTTTTGTCTTAGCTTAAGAATCCCGAAAACAAGATTTGTGAACGAAGCTATTTTCAGATTGTTGTTCGATCCGAAACCACTCTCCACCATTGTCCCGAGTCGGAAGGCGTTCTCCGGAGCTTGTTCGTCTTAATATTTCGGCCTGATCATTTGGCGCTTTGCGGACGGGGCATTCGCCCACAACCGATCGAAGTCCTGCAGTCAAGGTCAGCTCTTTCATCGTTGCAAGCTTTCTATCGCTTTCGCTAAAGTCGTCTTCGAAGTTTTGATTCTGTAATGAATAAGTTCGTTTAGAACTTTTATACCAATCCGCATTTTTATAATCGTACTTATTTGAGCTTGAGCAGGCGATTTGAAAGTGACTCAATATAAGACAAGTAGCTAAAAGACTTCGCATAAACGTCCTCCACGAATTTTGGCTATGTTTGATTATTCGTCGATTCACTTCACTTTGCCATGAGATGTTGGTCTGTTTTACACTTTGAGACAAATTCCTTCGTTTCAATTTGAGTAAATGAAAGACAATGCCTTAGGGCCGCAGCTTTTGCTTAAGACTTATTCAATTTTTTAGAGATTCTAAATGGCCTTGGAAGTATCGCGAAATGAGAAGGCAGCCTAGTAGCACTTATAATCGAGGGTGCCCCCGATATGATCTCCCGCTTTAAAGACATAGTGAGCCTGGGAGAAGTCGTTCTTTAGGATAAAGCTGCCCCACATCCCCCCGCCATCGTGGCTATTGGATTTGGCTGAGTTAAATTGGGCGAACTGAATATGGTCCAAATAGATTCTTGGTCGATAGTTCTTATTCTGAAGGATTTCTTTAAACTGAAACAGAGAGTAATAGCCTTCGGCAAGTTGATCGAGGTGGGGTTGGGTCAAATAGACGTGGCCGATCAAATTGCGCAAAGATTTTTCCTGAGCCTGCTGAAAGATGTCGAATTCAATTCGAGAGTGAACTTCACTGGTCATATTGGCGCGGACCGAATCCGCGATGCAAACTTTGCTGGCAATTCGCCGGGCTCTTTGGTCCGAATTTGCGAATGAACTATGAACAAGCCCGAGAAGAATTATGCAGAGCGACAAACGTTTCATGTCTTAATCCCTCGATTGAAGTTGACTGGGTATTTAGAGTTGAAGATCCAAAAGTGCAAGTCAGGATCGGAGAGTTTTTTTTAAAGTAAAAGCGCGCTCAGATATGACGCGCTTTGCATATGAATTGTTTTTAAAGCTGCTGTGAAAGCTCGTAAATATTACTGAAAGCATTTCCAATGGGAGCCATTAGAACCCGTTTTAGTATTTGAAATAACTTAGAAAAATAGACCTCTTCCTTCTGGTTCCAAAGTGGAACGTGTCTTGCTCAATCAGAGACTCAAAACTCGGGAGGGTCGACAAGATGAAGGGGATAACGGGGATACTTTTAGGAAGTTTACTTGCTGCGCAAAGTGCCTTTGGCCAAGTCGCAACAAACTACAATATTCAGTCGAACTCGGCTGGAGCGACATCAGAAATCGTCAATAGCAACCAGTCCCAAGATAAGATCTTGAGTGGTTTTTTACTGGAAAAACTAAAGCCCATCCTGATGAAGAATCCTTACGTAGCGGGAGTTGACTTTGCCCCAGGCGCCGTAAAAGACGAGCTTGGCAGTTCGTGGACGGACTATAATTCGAAGAATCGAGTCTCCCATGTTTTTGTGCAACTTAGTTTGCCGACCCGTGTGGGGATGATGTTTGAAGTGACGGAATCCTACCGGGTGTGTAAGCCGCCTGCTGCCGGGGCAGTTGTGGTTTATGATGAAAGCTCTGGAGCGCAAATCGGGGGCGGGGGAGATTGTGCCCTAGAGTCAGACCTTAAAGTTCGCGGTCCGATTGCTGTCTATGGAAGCTTTTCGAGTGCCGAGAATGTCGACGCGCTTTTAAGAGATAAGCAAACCTTTCGCATAAGTGCTTCAAAATCCTATGACAAAAAAAATCTGGAGGTGACGAGTCGTCTGACTTTGGAGTCGAACCTCTTCGAGAAAAATTTCGTGAAGTTTTTAAAGATCTTCAGAGTTCAGACCGCTGAAAACTTTGAGCAGTTCGTTTCTCGTCAGGTGTTCTTAGTTGGAGTGGCGCGCTTAGAAAGACAGATCAATGAGGAGTTATTGCGATGATGGCAAAATTAAGCTTAAGTTTAGTGGTCCTTCTCCTTCTTGGAGCCTGCACCAAGCAAGCCCCCGAACAAAAGGCTGCGGCACATAAATCTTCTGATGTTGTAGAAAACGAAATGGTCGTCAAGGGGGACAAACAAGCGATCGAGTCGGTTTTGGCAAAGGCGGGAAGCTCTGCAGATCTTTACGCATTGATTCCAGGCCAGGATATCTATCAGGTCCGAATCCATTCTAAAAAATGGGACATGGACCAAGCTTTAGCCGAGCTTAACAAGACAGCGGGTGTTGAGTATGCCGAGCCGAATTTTCGGGTTCACTTGGTTTCAAATTTAAATCTTCACGAGTGGCCCAAAGATCAAATGTTCTTTAAGCAATGGGCGCTGAATAACGTTGGACAAAGTCCTCCCTTCGGGATTCCCGGAGAGCGTGGGGCGGATATGGATGTCATGAAGGTTTGGCAGACGGTCACAAAAGGTTCGGACCAAGTCGTCGTGGCTGTTATCGATACAGGCGTTGATTATTCACATCCCGACTTAAAAGACAATATGTGGATCAACGAAAAGGAATCCCCACTTCACGGCGGACTTCCTGGAGTTGATGACGACAAAAACGGCTATTATGATGACGTTTACGGATATGACTTCACCTCAATGGATCGCAAGGCACTTCACTACGGGCAACTTGGTGATCCTGATCCAATGGATGAAGATGGACACGGGACCCACTGCGCCGGAAGTATAGGGGCGACTGCCAATAATGACCGTGGAATCACGGGTCTAAATTGGAATGTTCAAATCATGGCTTTAAAAGGATTGTCTGGAGCAGGGGGAAGCTCTGCCGATCTTGCACGTGCGATTTATTACGCGGCAAACAAGAATGTCGACATTATGTCGAACTCCTGGGGGGGAGGGAACGAGTCTCAGCTCATAAAAGGGGCCATTGCTGAGGCTCAAAAGAAGGGCATCTTGTTTGTCGCGGCTTCCGGAAATGACGGAAAAAATAACGACGTCGAAAAGAGCTATCCTGCAGGCTACAAGACAGATCACAAAAATCAGCCTTTAGAAAATATCTTAAGTGTCGGAGCGAGCGACAATCAAGACAACGCGGCGGATTTTTCGAACTACGGACATCAAAGTGTTCACGTCTTTGCGCCTGGGGTTGAGATCATCAGCACATATCCAGTTGCTAAGACTCCGGAAGGACGTCAACCCTATGCAGTGATGTCTGGGACTTCGATGGCCACGCCCTATGTTTCGGGAATTGCGGCTTTGATGCTTGCAGCTGACCCCAGTCTTAAAAAGCGTCCGGACTTGATGAAGCAAATCTTAATTCAGTCTTCGGACCAAAAGCCTGGTCTTTTAGGAAAAAGTGAATCCAATGGTCGGGTGAATGCCTATAAGGCCGTGACGATGAAAGCCTCTGGACAAAGTGCAAAACCGCAATGGATCGAAAAGAGTCTTTCGATCAACCAGCGTGGATACACTCAAGAGCTTGTCGACATTCAAAAAGAAATCTCAATTCCTGAAGCGAAAGCGATTCGCGTTCACTTTGATTTTGTTCAGATTCAAGAGCCCTTCGATAGCCTTTACATCTACGATCAAAATCATCGCTTGATTTCTAAAGTTGAAAGCACTGAAGACCTAGATCATTGGTCTGCAGCGATTCCAGGAAACAAAGTCTATGTGCGCTTTGTGAACTCTAAGGTTCGGCAGTTCACTGCCGGTCTTCAGCTGACAGAATCTAGCGAAAGTTCATGCCTAACTAAGGGAGCCCTAGAGGTTGTGCAGATGGGCGCTGATAAATTCAGTTGTTCTATTGATGCGCCGACGTCGACCGGTTCTGGAGAAACGATTTACAACAACTTTGGATCTCAGGGTTACAGTATCGACCGAGTGGCTTACCTTTTAGATGATAAAGCGAAGAAAGAATAGTGGGGACGAATATGAAAAACACGAGCAATAAAATCACAAGTCAAAGGGTCCTGGGCTTCGGAGGACTTTTGTTCAGTTTAGTTTTTTCGGTGGCCTGTACGCAGACCTTAATTTTATTTAAGCCAAGTCCCTATATTGACCCGATGCCCGTCGATCAAAATCCGGTGGGCCAGGGGGCTGATCCGATGTTGGACAAACAATGGAGTCTTGCAAAAGTCGGATTAAGCAAAGAAACTTTTTCGGACTTAAAGTTTCAAGGCAACTACAACGTTAAGGTTGCAATTCTGTCGACTGGGATTGATTACAATCATGAAGACCTAGTGGGTCAGATTCATGTCAATCGCGCCGAGATTTCTCACAGTGCTGCGGGTGAAAAGCCTGGAGTGAATCAAAAGGACGAGGATGGAAATGGACTCGTCGATGACGTCGTCGGATACGATGTCGTGGATGGTGATGGCTTTGCTTACGATCGTCATGGAGCTGGAACGGCCGTTGCTGGAATTATCGCAGCAAAACGCAACAACGGAGTTGGGATTGCGGGTTTAATGGGCCAAGTGTCTTTGTATCCGATTCGCTATATCAATGATAACGGCCAAACCTCAATTGGAAATCTAGTCTCTGCTTTGGAGGTCGCAAAGAAGGTAAAGCCTGATGTTATATTTATCCAGAATACCCAATTTCGCATTGGGGGCTACGAAATGAATCCTCAAGTCGCCAGCGCAGAACTTTCGATCCTAACTGCGAATCTTCAAGAGCTTCAAAAGCTTAAGATCCCCGTTGTGGTTGGAGCTGGAGACGAACTAGGAACCTTTGGCGACAACGAACTCGAAAAGATGCTGAGAAGTTTTGATAACATTGTGATCGTAGCCTCGACGACGAGCAAAGATAAAAAGGCTTTGCTGTCTAACTTCAGTCACCAAAATGTTTTGACGGCGGCTCCTGGTGAAGAAATTTTGACCACGAAGCCATTAAATAAATACGGTGTGGTCAGTGGAACGGCCTACGCTGCAGCTCACGTCACGGCCGCCTTGGCTTTGGCAAAGTCTGCCAAAGGTGAAAAGTTGTCTTATGATGAGGTTATCCCAAAACTGATTTCCAAAGATGGAAGTGATCAGCTTGAAGACTTGATGACAATGTCTCGTGGTGGAAATCGTCTTCAGATTTCGAAATTTTTAGAATCTTTGTAAGGACCAGTACGGGCTGCACCATTGCTCTAATTCATTTATTTGTGGGGAGAGTCCTTCTCCTCAATTCTTTACCGCAACATTTTTGAACCTCGATATCTGGAACCTCTGTGAGGCTCTGGCATTGATGAAGCCAGTTTTATGAGATTTTATGTCTCTTCTGGTGCGTCTTTTGTCCGGACACCGCCCGACCTAAATCTAGATTCAATGCCTTGCTTCAGTTTGTCGCCTCAGGACTTGAGGGGTCTGGGCTTAAGATCTTTTGAGGGGAATTGGGGAGGACAGGATGTTGTCGTTAATTTTAAGTTTATTTGTTTCTGTTGGTGTTTACGCAAAGCCCTCTGGGCAAAAGGTCCTTGGTGATCTTTCATTACTAAAAAAAGTCGGCGCAAAAATCTTGGATCAGGACTCTGAGATTCAAGTGGGTTTTGCCGAAGTCAACTCAAGTCAAATGGAGCAAATTTCTGAAGCCAATCATCAGCTCGGACGCTGTGCAGGTTTTGAGTTAATTGAAAGTGAGCCGGCTCTGCAGTCCACCAAAGTTTCCTCTCCCTTAAAAGCCTTGCGGCAAAGATACGAACAGGACCGAAAGTTTAAAAGTTTAAGCCAACTGACAAGCCAAATTCAAAAGCGTCCTGAAATTGAAGAAGCTCTTGGGAAAATTGATCCATCACAAATTCGCTCTAAGGTCGATTGGCTTTCTTCGTACCCTTCCAGAGACCATAGAAGTCAGGATCCGAATATTCATGTTCGAGATTTCGAAACCAGTTTAAAAAATCAGTTTAAAGACATCTCCTGGGCGAGTGTTCAACAAGTTCCTCACTCACGAACAAAACAGAATTCTTTAAAAGTGCGACTTGAGGGCAAATCATTTCCAAGCGAGATCATTGTCATGGGTGGACATTTAGATTCTATCACCCAGGGTTTTGGCGGTGGGGCGAGTCGGAATGCACCGGGCGCTGATGATAATGCCTCCGGTTCTGCCGCATTGGCTGAAGCACTGCGGATATTAATGGGGCTTGGCCAACCAGAGCGAAGCATCGAAGTGTTTTGGTATGCGGGCGAAGAGGGCGGCCTGATTGGCTCTGGAGAGATTGCGGCCTCCTATAAGCGAGAGAGCAAAGATGTGATTGCAGTTCTTCAACTGGACATGGTTCTTCATGCGGGATCTGGTGAATTGACCATTGCAAATATCACGGATTTTACGAGTCCCTGGCTTAGAGAGGTCCTTATCCAATTAAATAGCCACTACATTGGCGCACGTCTTGTCGAGGATCGCTGTGGTTATGCTTGTAGTGATCATGCCTCTTGGTATCGTCAGGGCTTTCCAACGGCGATGCCCTTTGAAGCCATGACCAGAAATATGAATGACGATATTCACACTCCGCAGGATAAAATCTCGGCGAGCTCTAATTTTACCCATGCAGCGGCCTTTTCAAAAATGGCCCTGGCTTTGGCGATGGAGCTTGGGAACAGTCGGATACGGCAGCCTTAGGCTATTAGTTGTGGCCTCTTCGATTTGATTAAATTTCATAGTCATGAACTTGATTTCAGAACTGCCTGAAGTCTTGGCAGCGCAAGTTTGCTTTAGGCCAAAACAATGGGCTTTGACCTGAGATAAGCTGGCCCCACGATTGCTTGAATAGAAGTGATGCCTAAGTTTTTTTATATCCTACCCCTTCTTTGCCTTGTCCTGGGATTCTCCTTTGTTGCTTCGGCTCGAGGTCAAAAAGGACGCATTCTATATTTAGAAGAACCAACTCCCTTGATCGAAGAGGCCAGACTCTTTCGCTTTCAAGCTGAAGGTCTGGATGTTGTTGGGGCTGATATCGGACCCGAGCAAGGTGTTCCGGTTGTTTTGGTCGGTGGCTATACTTATTCCTTTCCCTACTTACGTAAATTTATTCGAGCGCTAAATGACAAGGGCTTTCGGGTTTTCGTTTATAACCCTCCCGGTCAGGGTTTGGGTGTTTTAGAAAGTGGAGTGGGATCGAGTTCGGATCAATTAGGCATCGATGGGATGTTAAAGATTCTTCCGGCCATTCGCCATCACGCATTTGCCGCAACAGGAGGCCAGCAAGTCGTGGTGATCGGTCATTCACTCGGAGGGCTTCAGGTTCGGGCGGGATCTTTGGGGATTCGGTTTAACCAAAAGGGTGAAGCCTATTTCTCGAAGGCCGCATATATTCAGTCACAAAGAGAAACGGCCTTGATCGTTCCGATGTTTTCTTTGCCGATGATCGGCGATGAGATGTGGAGCGAGGCGGAAAGCAAAAAGGTCTTGTTTATGAAGGACATGGTTCCGGCCCTGACCTCTTGCTTTCAAGGCTTGAACTGTATGCTTCCAAATTCGATAGGCCAAATTCAAGATAGGTTGATTGCAAGCTACCTAAAACAAGTTCAAGGAAATTTACATCGAGGTCTTTTTGGAAGTCGGGATCTTGATGAAAACGAGATTGAAGCCATTAGTCGATATTTAATGCCCCATAAAGTCTCTCGGCAAATTCGGGAGGATATGACGAGGTGGGTGGATTCAAAATCCTTATCGACCAGTTCCGGCTTTGACTTTGGAAAGCTTTGGTTTGCAGTTCAGACGGGCAGCATGGCGTTTGAAACGCTTTACATCGCAGGCGAAGATGATTCTTTGACCGAGATGAAGCCCTTTGCGGATGAAGCGAAACGACTTCCCAGCGCAAAGTTAAAAATTGTTCCCTCAGGGCATGTTGGAGCTTTTATTAGCCAAAAGCTCCCGGACCAATTGGCAAAATGGATCCGAGAGCATAAAAAACAGATTCAAGTGAAATCCTGTGGGAATATTTTAGTACTTTAGATCTTTGGCCTTTTGTCTTCCCGGGCTTCGTTTTCTTCTTTGTCCTCTAGGCTTTCGAAGAATTTTTTTAAAAATATTGTGATTGGGATCATGGAGAGAATCAACAGGACAGTAAGTATATTGTCTGACATAGAATATTTCCTTTAGCACATCGTCTAAAATGAGTTGAGGCACAGAAAAAATTTAAATAGGGAAATAAATTTGCACGAGGCTATTAGGCTAGACCGATAGGTTTTTGTCTTAGAATACTATTGGTTTATAGCCTAGTTCCTAAAGGATCAAGACTCATAGAAGGTAAGAGCAAAGCAAAATAAAAAGTGGTCGAAAGAAGGCTTTGCGCAAGTGATCTGTTTTTAAAGAGGCCAGAATTTTAGAAAGGTAGACTTCTAAATTAAAAATGGGGGAGGGGGAGAATCCGCTTTTTAATTGGCTTTGCAGCTTTGTCTGCGCAAAAATATCCGAGGGTTTAATGCCCATCCACTTTAAAGAATGCTTGGGGGATTTTAAGTTTAGGCTTGAGGTCCCGAGGCCTTCAAAATTGAATGACTGAAGTCCCTGTGCGGTCAATCCAAGAACTAAAATTAGGCTTGCGAGGAAGGCCTTCATAGAGAGCCAGTCTAGCATTGAGGCCTTGTTTTGCAACCGGACATTTCGAATTGAGGACAGGCCCGAGTCTCATTATAAGATGTTCATAAGAAAATTCTGACGAATAGGGGCCTGTCTGGGCCTGCAAGACTTCAGTCACAATTCGAAAAAGCCGATGAAAACTAAAGGGATTAAAGAGCCTTAAGTCTAATTTTGAGACAAGACGGAGTGATAAAGTGGCCCAAGACAAGCGCCAAACATTTTTAGTAATCAGTGGCGATAAGTCGCGGATTCAGCGCTGCACTGAAATCATCTCTAAGAATTTTCAGAGCATTTCTGTTTTTCACGCGGGTGACTGGTATCAAGCGAAGGATAAAATCGATAACCTTTCTCCGAAGATAATCTTTGTAGACGAGTACCTTCCAAAAGGCTCGGGATTTGAGATTGTTCAAAAGATTCTAAAAAGCAATAAGAACAAAGACTGTTCAATAATCATTATGGCCTATGTGGCCGACCACGATAAATTTTCTTCGGAAGTCGCCTCGGGCCGAGTTCAGTTTTTAACTGAGCCGGACAAAGAACATTCTGTCGTAGAGTGTGTTTCAAAAATTGTATCTCCAAATAAAAATGGCGGAGTGGACGCTCAAGAACAATACGAGCTGCGAAGACTTGCTCCCGGAGACTTCTTGTTTAAAGAAGGGGATCACACAGAGATTGCCTATATTGTTAAAAAGGGAAGCTTAAGGGCCTACTCCGAATCCCCAGATGGCGAAAAGGTCATGCTTGGAGAAATCGTTCCTGGAGAGTTTGTTGGGGAAATGGGTCATTTTAATCATGAGCCCAGATCCGCAACCGTTCAGGCGATTACCGAGGTCGAGTTGATTGCAATTCCGAATGGTGCCTTGGATGAAGTGATTTTCACGCGCCCCTCATGGGCAAAAGCCTTGGTAAAAACCCTCTCTATGAGACTTAAGAAGGCCAACAAAGCCCTTGCTGGCTAGCTGACCCAATTGGGCCTGTCGAACTGAAGACAGGTCCAAGCTAACTTTAAAAATTAAAGGGCGTTTTTGTCTTTCAGGTGGTTATGCATCTGAACGCCGTGAACTAGATCAATTCCTGCGGACATTGCAGCGGCCACATGAAGGGCTTCTGTCATTTGCTCGGGATCAGAACCGGTCTCTAGGCATTGGGTCGTATAGGCATCGATGCAATAGGGGCACTGTTTTGCAAAGGATACGGCCAAAGCAATCAGAGCTTTTTCTTTTTTGCTAAGGGCTCCGTCTTCTCCAGTCACTGCTCCGTAGTAGGCAAAAAACTTTTCTGCCAGGTGGGGGGCGAATTTTCCGATTTCTCCGAAGCGACCTAGGTCGTCGTTTTTATAGTACTTGCTCATAGTCTTCTCCTTAAGAGGGGTTTAAGTCGTGGTCCCACCGCAACTGCTTCCAGCTCCTGCGGTACAACCAAAACAATGTTCATCAAAAATTAGGTCTCGTTTTAGAAAATCATCCTGATTAAAATCCCGAATATGAAAAGCTTGGCCCGAATCTTTAGAGCACTTTAGATCAAGCATCTGATTAAAGTCGCAGTCGTAAATATAGCCTTCATGGGACACGCTGAGCATGGACCGGCACATTACGCCCTCTGCGGCGGATGGGTTAAAGGAAGAAATTAACTTTTGCATATAATCTTCAAGTTGTCCGGATTTAGCCAGGCTTGTTTTAAAACGATGAATCGGCAGATTTGTCATAACAAAAAGTTGATTAAATTGAACCTTGTGCTCTCGATCAAAGGTCTCTTTATATTGTTTTTCCAGTTCCACTTGGCCTGGAGGTAAATAAGGACCTACGGGATTATAGACCAGGTGAATCTGAAGAGGGCTTGAGCTTTGTGCGTAGCCGACTTGGTTCAGGCGTCTTAAGCTTTCGATGCTTTTTTCGAAGACTTGGTTTCCTCTTTGTTTGTTTGTAAGGTAGGGGCGAAAGTGAGGCAAAGAAGAAACCAGCTCAATTTGATTTTCTGCGAAGAATTCAGGAAGCCAAGACATCTCGGCCTTAGTCTGCGGATGTGGATCTAAGGTGACAGTCAGGTTGTGACGAACCATCACTTTTTTGTTTAATTTTCGAGCCTGAGAAACAAAATTTCGAAACTCTGGATGAAGCTCTGGAGCCCCACCGGTAATGTCTAAAGTGTGAATTCCTTGATTGCTTTCAAGCGCAGTCAGGCAGGCGGATAAGACTTCGTCTGAGGCCATCTCGGTGCGTTTTGGAGAAGAGTCCACATGACAATGTTGACAGGCTTGATTGCATAATTTTGTAATATTCAACTGCAAAGTTTCGGTCGAGAGTGGCGGAAGTTGAACTTTGTTTTGTTTCAAAATACTTTCAAAGCGGTTCAAGAATACTCCTTAAGATTAGAGTGGAAAAAGGCTAGCATTGGAGCCATACTTTCGCAAGAGGGGAATGTTTTTGCATGTCTATTCAACTCAGTATTATTATTCCAACATACAATGAAATCCAGTTTGGTTTTTTGCGAGAGATCCTCACTGTGACTCGGGGTCTTCCTAATTGTGAAGTCGTTCTTGTGGATGGTGGAAGCCAAGATGGCAGCTTAGAGCTGGCTCGGGAGTTTGGAATTCAGCCGATTCATCTATTTAATTCCAATCGCGCACAGCGTTTAAATGTCGGAGCCAAGCAGGCAAAGGGCAAGCTCTTATTTTTTCAACATCCTCGAAGCCTTGTGCCTCGTGAGGCTTACGAATTTTTGGCCTCTCATTCGGATGACCTTAGATGGGGAGCCTTAACTCACGCCTTTGATCATTCCCACTTCTTGCTTAAGTTTACGAGTTGGTATTCAAACTTTGTCCGCGGCGATTTGCGTTCAATCTATTATTTGGATCATTGTCTTTTTGCCAGCAAGGCCTTGTTTTCTGATGGGGAGCTGCCTTTTCCGGAGGTGCCAATTTTTGAGGACACTTTGTTTTGTCAGCAGCTTCGCAAAAAAATGCCTCCTCAGCGTTTAAATTATGTCGTTTGGACTTCGAGCATTCGATTTACAAAAAACGGAATCTTTCGTCAGGCCTTTTTGAATCAAATGATGAAGATCGGATTTTATTTTAAAATCTCAAAGTCCAAACTAGATCGAATCTACGAAAAAGGAATTCACTTGAATTCGAAGAGCTAACTTTTCGTGCGGCCCTTGGAGTCTTAAATCCATTGAGTCGCTCAGATTTGGCGAAAGGCCAGAGTCAGTTTTCCTCGCTCCCTTTTGATTTAGGTCCCCTTTAACTTCTGTTTATCTTCAAGCAGAGGCCGTTTTTTGTGTGTAGATCCATTGGGCGGGAAGGCTGAGGGATTGTTCTAGTTATTTTCGTCTCTTTGACGTATGAATTGTCGAATGGATCAGATCAAGTGGAACAATTCTTATTCTCAACTTCCCTCTGCTTTTTACAAAGATCAGGATCTGGCACCTGTTCGTGATCCAAAATTGATCCAATTTAACCATGAGCTTTCAAAGAGTCTTGGTTTAAGTTTTACAGAGACCTCTGAACATGAATTGGCGCAGATCTTTTCGGGCAGTCAGCTTCTAGAGGGTTCTAAGCCGATTGCGATGGCCTATGCAGGTCATCAGTTTGGCAACTTCGTGCCGCAGCTTGGGGACGGTCGGGCTCTTTTATTAGGTGAGGTTCAAGATGCCTCGGGAAAAAATTGGGATATTCAACTTAAAGGTTCGGGGCCGACGGTATTTTCTAGACGAGGTGATGGTCGCTCTGCCTTGGGTCCAGTGATCAGAGAGTATGTCCTGAGTGAGGCGATGTGGGCTTTGGGTGTGCCCACAACCAGAAGTCTTGCCGCCGTCTTAACAGGAGAATCCGTCCAGCGAGAAGAGTTAAGGCCGGGCGGAGTCTTAACCCGAGTGGCTTCAAGTCATCTTCGGGTGGGCACCTTCGAGTATTTTGCGGCTCGAGGCGATCATGAGTCCTTAAAACTTCTTTTGAATTATGCATTAAAACGTCATTTTCCTGAGGCCTTGAATCTGTCTCTGTCCGAGCAAGCAGAACAGTTATTAAAGTCCGTTTTAAAAGTTCAATCCCAGCTTGTCGCCCAGTGGATGAGTCTAGGATTTATTCATGGGGTAATGAATACGGATAACTTTAGTATTTCAGGCGAAACTATTGATTACGGCCCCTGTGCCTTTATGGATCATTTTGATTTTAACAAGGTTTATAGTTCGATTGATGTTCGGGGACGTTATGCTTACTC
Organism: uncultured Pseudobdellovibrionaceae bacterium; assembly: GCA_964389375.1. GTDB lineage: Bacteria > Bdellovibrionota > Bdellovibrionia > Bdellovibrionales > UBA1609 > CAYMDP01. The sequence goes on from CAYMDP010000008.1 coordinate 67,918, forward strand.
GAATCAGCCAGGCATAGCCCATTGGAATTTAACTCGGCTGGCAGAGGCTTTGTTGCCCTTGTTGTCAGAAGATGAATCTGCGGGTGTACAGAAGGCCGAATCCATTTTGAATTTGTTCCCCGAGCAGTTTGAAAGTGAATGGCTTCGATGGATGAAATTGAAATTAGGTCTTCAAAAAGGTTTTGCTGAGGATCGGCTTTTGATTCAAGAGCTTCTCGACTTAATGCATCGACGAGGTTTGGATTTTACCAATACCTTTTTAGTTCTTGGTGGGACCTTAAGTGCAGCTTATAGCGATCAGATAAAGACCCTTACTGTTGATTTTAATGAAGTGATGGAGTCCAGTGACTTTAAGACCTGGCTTTCGAAGTGGCAGCTAAGACTTAAAGACGAAGGCTTAAGTGAAGATCAGCTCTTTACAAGAATGAAAGCCGCGAATCCGGTTTTGATTCCAAGAAATCATTTAGTGGAAGAGGCCATTCGAGCCGGAGAAGATCAGCTCGATTTTTCTAAAATGATCGAATTAATTGAGTCTTTCAAGACGCCATATGAACTTAGTATGGAAAAACTTAAGTATATGACTCCGCCTCGCCCAGAACAAGTGGTTCACAAAACATTCTGCGGAACTTAAGTCTGTAGGGTTTAGGGATCCATCCCGCATCGGCATCCGATCGAATAGTCTGAATATCCTGGTCCATGAGCCGTTGTAGTATACTGACACGAGGATCTCGGCATTGGATAAAGTCCGCCGTTAAATGTTCCAGATGGGGAGTTCACCCATTCCCCAAGATTTCCAACCATGTCATAGACGCCAAATCGAGAAACACAGCCCTCAAATTCTCCTGGCTGGGACAAACTGTCTGGTAGTTGATTTAGTCTGGGGTCGTTCATACAAGTCCGACTCCAGCGATTTTCTCCCTGCTTGCAATCCACACCTTGAAATATCCATGGATCGGGAGCTCGATACATTCTTACAACAGGGCTTTCACGATAGATGTTACAGGCTTGTGGAGGAGTTCCCTCACAGGCTAAGGCCCATTCGGAATTTGTTAGAAGGCGTTTGTTCTGGTTGAGGCAGATGTCCTCACAGGAAAATCTATTCATATATCCAAGTGGTTGAATATTATGGTTATCGTAGACCTCAAATCGGTCTACGCAAATCTGAATATTTTTAGAGCACACTGGGACCATGTCGGCCGGACAAGAATATGAGCATTGCGTAGGTTCTGCCCATCCCTGGTTAAAGAAAAATAATACAAAGCCGGCAATTGCCAGAGCGCCGATCCATGACACTCGCATCTGCTAAAACCCTCAAAAGTAAAATTCTGATTGAGGGATTATTTTCTGGCAAATGAATTATGACTTAAGTCCGAACGAAGTTACTGGGGAACAACATCCTTGCAGCAGCGAAAGCCCTCTTGATAATAGGAGTGCTGTGTGTCGGTCGTAACATCTTTAAAATGTTCATAGGGTTGGCGAACTAGACAATCGTCGGGGTAGGTTTTGTTATCTCGGACTACAAAAAATGAGCCCTTTCTTTCGGTTTTAGCACTTACGGATTCGGCAATACCACTTGAGCTGACAGACAAAGTTTGCGCCAGTTCGCTTGGACCCGTTGGAAAGCTAACAACCTCCGCAACATTTCCATGTAGATCGTAAATATTTGTAGCCGATCGACAATCATGCTTCATTCCAGACGGCCAGGTGTTTGTACCACATGAACGAAAATCAGATGGACCCTGATGACATGAGGCCGATTTTCCGTTTGAGGCATAAATCTCATGAATGCGTCCAAGGATCTGAGGAGAAAAATCCGGATCGTTTCGATCAAAAATTCCACATAAGCCGCCACCGGTATCTTTCTGATGGGCCAATTGATTTTGCCATTGAAAGGCCCATACTTTTTCGCGAGTCGAATTTATAACCGACCGCCGGTCCCGAAGGCTCGGAAGGTCAAAGCGATAAGAATCCTTATTTTTTTTGCCCCCGGCGCAAGCGGTTTCCCATTCATGAGAATTACAGAGTCTTTTTCCCATGCTTTCACAGATTTGTTTGGCCGTTGCGGAAGGAACCCAAACGACAGGATACTCGCAGGGAATATTAGGAAACTCAAATTGATCCACACAAACTTTTGTATCGCGTGGATCCCCACCAACCGAATTCGGAATTGGCGCCATCCATTTTGCGGAACAAATTTTTTCATAATCCTGATCTTGGCGAATTTTTCCTGTATCCAATACTTTCATTCGACATTCGGTGCGCGTGGCCGGATGCCATGAATTGTTTGGTCCCTTTAATACCTCAGGGTCTTCCGTGCCGATGTTGCGAGTTAAAGAGCTGTTTCGGGTCAGAATATTTTTAAGCCTTTGTGCCGCCTCTCCTTGCAAACCGTGTTCTTGGATGACCTTGTTTGCAAATTCCGGGGACTCGGCGGCAAGCGAAATAGAAGGAGTGAGTAGAGTTAAAAAAATAATCAATCGCATATTAAGGCCTTTTTTCTAAGTTTTGACTTACAATTTTATTTACCCGCAATAGATCTAAAAACATTTTCATCGGGTCTAAAATTGGATTCACTGTCGAATCACCATCATTAAACCAGTGAACATCTTGACTTTTAATTCGGTAGTTTAGTCGTTGAGCCATCATTAAGAGTTCAATATCGAAAGAAAATCCATCTATGGTTTCTCTTTGAAATAGGTTCTGAGCGGCCTCACATTTAAAGCCCTTGAATCCACACTGGGTATCCCACTCTCCCGGTAAGCCAACCATCCAACCGACAAGTCCATGGAAGGTTCTTCCCATCAGTTTTCGTAAAGAGGATTGATCCGAATCTCGAATACGTTTTCCAATCACAAGATCCTGGTCCGGGTTTTCGATGAATATCTTCATAAAATAAAATATTTCTGCGAGAGGGGTGGCTAAGTCCAGATCTGTATAAAAAACGAAATCCCCTTGAGCCTGCAAAATTCCAGATTTTACGGCATAACCCTTTCCGCGATGAACCTCGTTGTCTGTCACTTTGATGAAGTCAGTCCCACTAGCCGCCTGACGGGCGAGTTCTAAGCTGCGATCGGGAGAGGTCTCAATCCTTATCAGTACTTCGATCGGAACAGGATATCGTTGAAAAAACTCTTGAATTCGATCAATAGAAGCCGCAATTCGACGCTCCTCGCGATAGGCCGGTATGACTAAGCTTAGCTTCTGATTTGTGCGGTTCAGGTATTCCGCAACTTCTTGATGGGTTCGGTCGAGATCGGAGTATTGGGCAAGCAGGGACTCACAATAATGTCTATCTTTGGCCCAAGCTAAAGAGCTAAAAAGAATTATTGCAATAGAGGAAAGCAGCCCCAATTTCAGCCCGAAGCCTCGCCCCATAGAATTCTCCTTCTAGTTCAAAAAAATGAATACTTAGTGGCTTAGTAGATTCATTTGGATCTTTGTTTAGGTCTTTTACAGCCCTGCTTGACTCCACGCAACACAAATGTTACGCATCACGTCACATTTATATCTACCCCCAGATTTGAGGTCCTTAATGAATAAGCGCATCTGCTTTTTTGCTTTAACCCTGTTCCTTTGTGTTTCTTCAGCGCGGGCTCAGGATTTCACTCAAATTCAAACCTCCCTGAATAAGATGACGGCGCCTCAGTTTCAGCTTTTAGATCTACATTCTGGCTATGGATCCGAATACATTTTGCAGTTCTCCGCAGGGCGAAGCTTTCACCTTAGTTCAGCTGAAGACCACTTCCTAAGAATCAACCCAAGCGGCCAAATTGTAGTTCTTAGAGCCGATAAAAAGTCAGAAGAGATTCGTTGTGCAGACCTAGAGAGCAGTCAAATAATCCAGAAACTTGTCAGTCAATCTCGAAGCCTTCCTTTTTTTGGTGTGTGTGGTGGCCGAGTGTTTATTCGGAACAAAACCAACGGATACCAGAGTCGCGTAGAGTGGGGGAGTAGTGTTCTTCGAGATAACTTTGGAGAGCTCGGAGAGCGCCTCGTGGATGCGGTTAAATTATTTCGCCCAGACCGAGGTTCCGCTGCGGAGGTGACCGGTCACGGTCGTGCAGGCTCTGGCGCAGGTCCGGAGGGGCTCCTTCCGGCCAAAATCTCTGCCCAATATAAAGATGCAAAACTCCGACCTGGGGACTTGGGAATTCAAGTCGCTGGGGAGGCCGAGGGCATGCTAAATCCCGGACATTGGTATCAGGCCAAAAACTTTCCGGATTTTGCTGTGAGTATTATTTCGGCCTCAATGATCGATGAAAATCTTCTCAAAACCCACAAGGACCGCGTCGGGGAATTGGATAGTGCAGAACAAAGTAACCTCGTCTACCTCGTTGCCTGGGATGCCGACAGATTTGGTCTTGGATGGGTCCACGGCACGCAACACCCCGGTGTCGAATGGTCTCCGCGTGCAGAACATGTTGACCGGAATCCCCCACAGGGCCCCGATGGTTTTGGAAGTTTAGATCCATTTGTTGGGGTGGGTGCTGTTCGTCCGGACATTGTCCCCAAAGTTGTGGCTACATTTTCTGGCGGATTTCAAAGACGTCACAGCGCTTTTAAGTTCGGCGAACTGAGCCAAGCCAACAAAGGCCACCACTATGGATTTATTGAGGATGGTGTTGTTTTAAGTCGCCTACAGCCTTCATTGGCGACGATCTATGTAGACCAAAATGGCAAGGTGGATCTTCGCACCTGGCAGGCCGGGCTTGCCAACGAAAATTCGCTTAAATTCGCTAGGCAAAATGGTGTGCCACTGATCGAAGGGGGCACGAACACCACCTCGGGAGTGCCCGGTCGATTCGTTAATAGTTGGGGCGCTGGAAACTGGTCCGGAAGTGTCGATTCAAAGCTTCGAACTCCCCGTGCAGCGGCTTGCCTCGTCCGTGAGGGGCAAAAGTCCTACTTTATCTACGCGTACTTCAGTAGCGCGACCCCCAACTCGATGGCTCGAGTTTTTCAAGCCTACCAATGTGATGAAGCGATTCACCTTGATATGAATAGTGCAGGACAATCCTATTTTAGTATTTTTAAGCAAACGGGCCCGCTGAAATTTGAGATTGAACATTTGGTTAAAGAAATGGCGGGCGTTGACTCCAACGTGAATGGAAAAGCCACACCTCGATATCTTCTGAAATCGGACTATCGTGATTTCTTTTACTTAAGAGAACAGTAAGCAAGTGCTTCAGAGGATCACGGGCTGTTTTTTGTCCATTGCGCTCCTATTGCCAATCGGTGCTGGGAGTACCTTGCCTACTCCTGAAGAGACATTCCTTCGACGTAAAACTGAGATTCTGGCGAATATGGAGAAAGCCCTGTTCGCACATAGAAAAAAATCGGATGTTTTCTTTATCTACAGAAAAAAGCCGGCCGCATCTTCAATCGTGAAAATTCGTCTTGTCCTCTCGAAGTCCAAGAGACTCTTGGTGAATTGGGGGAAAGGGGCATAAAGGCGGTGCTTTTATCGACTTCGGCTGAACTAGATTTAAAAAGGGCTCTTATTGAAAAGCCTACGAAGGAAAGTGTTTTAATTGCTGGAAGTCTTGTTGCATTTACCGGTTGGCCGGAAAGCTGGAGCCCTCTTGGTTTGAATATCGGTGATCCCAGCTTGGGTTTGGTCTTAAGTTTTGGCTTGCTTCTTCGTGACGAGGGCTCTGGCTACAGGGCGAGTCACCTGGTTTTTGACGTTGAGCTCGCGGACCGCGCCGTCTTTCCAACGCTTATTGCTTCTGCAAATGTTCGAGTCGTATATCTTATTGAAAGCCCCGAATTCCAAGGACTGTCACGACAGCAGTATGATTCTTGGTATCTTCCCGGAGGTCCAACCATAACTTCAACTATGGAACAATTAGGCCTTGGATTCTCCCTTGGTGCGAGCATTCCACCTATAGTGACGATGTCGGCCAATTTTAGAACAAAGGGATCGCGACTTAAGATTCCAATTCGACGCGAAAATAAGTGTTCTGCGGTACTTTAAAAAATATCTAAAACTTAAGTTGTGTTGGGCATTGTCGGAGCCAAGCGCCCCAGATCTGTCCCTCAGTTAGAGACTAAGGTGCCCTAGGGCAAGGCGCGAGTTCATCCCTTTTGTGAAGATCAGCGCCGTGGGCTGCCAGAGGAGCCTTTTTTCTTGGCACCCCAAGAGCCTCTTCGAGGAGGTCTTCGTCCTTGAGGTTTTCTGCTTTGCCCTTCGATCATGGCTTTGGCTTTTCCAACACCGATTACACGAGCTTGAAAGGCATTTTCGGAGTGGTAGGGCTGATCCCGAATGACTTCGATTTGTTGCTTAGTCACTTTTTCGATATTGGCCAGGTATGATTTTTCTTCCCCTGTGACCAGAGATATCGCAATTCCATCAGCGCCGGCTCGAGCGGTTCGACCAATGCGGTGAACATAGGACTCGGCCAGATTGGGTAGATCAAAATTTATGACGTGACTAATGCCATCGATATCAATTCCGCGTGAAGCAATGTCGGTCGCAACCAAAACTCGCACTTTGCCCTGAGTAAATGCTTGTAGGGCTTTCTGACGGGCTCCTTGAGTTTTATTTCCATGAATGGCCTGTGCGCTGATGCCATTTTTTTCTAATTTTTCTGTCACACGATTGGCAACATGTTTCATTCCTACAAAAACAAGAGTCTTTGTTAAATTTTTACTTTTAAGTAAGTGAACCAAAAGATCCATTTTATTTTTCTTTTCAACGTACATCACCAGCTGCTGAATGCGCTCGACGGTCGTTGCCGGCGGAGTGACTTCGACTTTTTTGGGTTGGACCAAAATTTTCGAAGCCAAAGCCTGAATCTCTGGAGGCATAGTTGCTGAAAAAAACAAATTGTGTCGCTTCGAAGGAAGCAGAGGCAAAATCTTTTGGATATCGCGCATAAATCCCATATCCAGCATGCGATCAGCTTCGTCTAGGACGAAGATCTCAACTTTATTTAATCGCAAATGCTTTTGCTGGATCAGATCTAAGAGTCTTCCAGGAGTTGCGACAAGGACGTCGACGCCGTTTCGAAGACTTTGTACCTGTGGATTTTGCCCAACTCCACCAAAGATGACCGAGTACCTTTGACTTAAGAATTGACCATAGGTCTGCAGACTTTCATGAATCTGAATGGCGAGCTCTCGAGTGGGAGTAAGAATTAAAGCCCGTGGACAGCGAGGCTCTCGATTTATTTTTTTTAAAGACAGATGATTCAGGATCGGCAGACAAAAGGCAGCTGTTTTTCCGGTCCCTGTTTGTGCGATTCCTAAAAGGTCTGATCCCTCAAGTACCAATGGAATAGCCTGAGATTGAATCGGTGTGGGTGTGTCGTAGCCAACTTTGATTAAGGCTTTTTGAAGTGGGTCGATCAGGTCGAGGTCTTTAAATAGGGTCATTTTAGTTTTGCTGGCACCGCAGAGCCGCTCCATATGTTTTTTGAGTAACTTCCGCCCATTTTTTGTTTCTGGGCCCTAATATCAGTATCCAGTAATGTATCGAAGCCTTTTTTTGCCGCCAAAAAAGCCAGATGCAATTGAGCTTCGTCGCGGCTCCCGGCACCTTCAATTTTATAGGGCTTTTCTCCTCGTCGCATCAGCCGGGTCTCTTTGCTTTGGCCGATTTCGTAGATATCAATGTTTTTTGCCTGGACTAGAATGGCTTCAAGTTCTTCAAGCTGTGGATGGACCTTTTGGTTGTAACAACTGGGACAAAAGGTTTTATGCATTAAGCTTTCTGGCATCATAAAGGAGTATTCAACGGCGCCTTCGTCAATAAAGTGAGAGCATTCTTTGCAGGTGATTTCGAGGCAGGTCTCGCACCGAATGGCGGTTTTATTTTTTGCGCAAAAGCTACAGCTTAGAACTTCCAACTTAAGACAATCCTTATTGAGATTTTAATGCTGAGCTGAAAGCGGGTGACCGACTGGATCGAGCTCGTGATTAGGCCCAATAGGTACACCAATTTTATGACAAACGACATCAATTATTCAGAAATGTCCGCCAAATGGAGGGCGTTTAGTGCCTTAGGGGCTTCGAGGGCTTGGAACTTCATATTCCACAGCCTCTATGGATCCGACCTGTTCTATATAGGCCTCGCGAAGTGGAGCGATGGCTTCTTCCATGAATTCAGGATCCAAGGCCAGATAAATCAGTGAACTTGGGCGCAATTGGCCGGGTTTTCGTGAATAAAAGTCACGGGTGCTTTGGTCAATGTCGGCAGAGTTTAGAAATTGTCTAGCGATTTGACTGATCGTTTTATTGAACTCAATGAGGGCACTAAAATAGCCGTTATAAAAATCACTCTTTATTTGAGCCTGCACATGGCGACCTAGTGGCGCTTCCGAAACTCCAGAGGGGTCGAAGCGTCCGCTTCGGGTGAAGAAGACTCGAAGATGCTGGGGGGCTTGATGATATTTGGCTTCTTGCATGGCGGCCTCATTGGCTTGCCACATGTTTTCGACCCAATTTGCAATTGGGACAACATCATTATAGATGGGGTCAATTGCAAGCCATCCAAATTCTTTAGAGAAAACAAGACTTGTGACATGCCAGCCCCACTCGGAAGTTCCAAGTTTCATGGGGCCCACCGCCCAGGCTTTACCGATTGAATTTCGATCAAGCCCCCGAAAGCGAGCCTCAAGATCCACCGACATGGCCCTGCCAAAACAAAATCCAATTTTTCCTTCCGGATCCCAGTTCGCAACCATATAGGGACTAGAAATGGGGTGAAATTGGGCAAGTTGAAGAAGCTCCCGGGCCTCTAAAAAAGAAACCGAGCCTGCCAAGGTAGAATGTCTTCCTGAATTTAAGCGCGGTTGGTAGGCCATTAATGCATAAAGGTCAGAATGGTTGGCATCGATATAGGCCTGCTTCTTGGCCTGAAGATTTGGCAGCTGATCGAAGACTTGTTTTTGATAAGCCCACAGATCAAAAAGGTTTACTTCTTCATCAATAAAAATGTCTTTAGGCTCGGCCCGGAGGCTTTCGAATTTTAAAGGGTCTTGCTGCTCAAACGCAAATTGAAGGGAGTAAGAACTTTGTCCCAATAAGAATAGGAAGAAGCAAAAAAATTCTAGCCTTTTACTCACCGAAACAACCCCCATTTTCGCCGATCTTATCGGGACGAAAAATAGAACTCTCTAAGCCTCAAGTCATGTTCAACCTGAGAGTTGACCCCTTATGAAAATATTTCTGGTGAAGATCTAGAGGCGGAGCTTATTTTGGACATGTTTTTCAAATCCAAGGCAGCGCTTATCCCAGGCGCCGGAGTTCGGAGGGCAAATTCAAGCTCAATCAGATTTGTTCTCTTTACAGAGTCAAATCAAGAGGCTAGAGGTGCATGGATGGAAATTCAGTTCTTGGCCTCAAGCCCTCAATATGCCGAACTATTCTTCGAATACAGAAATGATCCTGTGACGAGACAATTTAATCCCTTACTGAATCAATCTTTAGAGGATCTTAAGAAGCGTCTCGCAGAGGCGGGTTCTGATTGGGCAGACTTTGACAAGAAGGACGCATTCTTATGGTTTGTGTCGCTTAATGACAAAGTCGTCGGGACCGCAAGCGTGCAGAATATTAACCGAAGCATGTTAACCGCTGAAATTGGGTATGGTGTGTTTCCCGAGAGCAGGGGGCAGGGGCTCTCAAGTAAAATTATTAAGAAGCTTACCGCAGACGCCTTTGAGTTTACAAATTTAAGAAAGCTTATTGCCTTTGTTCATGAGCAAAATCTTTTTTCCAAAAGAGCCCTCGAGAAAAGCGGCTATATTAAAGAAGGTCTTCTTCGTGAACATTACTTAGTCAACGGATCACCCGTAGATGAGGCAATCTATGGAATCCTTCGCAGAGAGCTTAGCTAAAAGATGGAATCACTCTCTCGTAAAGATGCAGGTCATATCATTTTTTCCAGCCAAAAACTGGGCGGCTCAGCGCTGTCTCCATTGGAAATTATCGAGCATTTAGGTTACGTACAGATTGATACGATCTCGGTGGTCGAAAGAGCGCACCATCATGTGTTTTGGGCGCGCAATCAAGATTACCGGCCTCAAGCATTGGCAGACCTAGTCAAAAAGCGCAAAGTTTTTGAATACTGGTCCCATGCGGCTTCATTTTTGCCAATGAAGGACTATCGCTACACCTTGCCGATGAAAGAAGCTTTTCGAAAAAAAGAAAGCAACTGGTTTCCTCGAGATCCCAAACTGATGTCAGAGGTCTTAAAACGTATTCGCCAAGATGGCCCTCTGCAATCCAAAGATTTCGAGAACAATAAAAAGAAGGGGACGGGTTGGTGGGATTGGAAGCCCGCAAAAAAAGCCTTGGAACGTTTGTTTATGGAAGGCCACTTAGAAATTAGTCGGCGTGAAGGCTTTCAAAAAGTCTATGATCTTCCGGAGCGAGTGATTCCGGATTGGGTGGATACGTCAATGCCTTCAGAAAAAGAAAGCACTCGGTTTTTGATTCATCGAACTCTAAGGCACCACGGATTAGCCAATGCTGCAGAAGTCGCATATCTGTGCCGCAACAATGTCAAAGTCCGCGTTGAGAAAGAATTAAAATCCATGCTGGCCGATGGAGAGCTTCAGCAAGTTAAAATCGAAGGGCTGTCCGAGCCTTACTTCGCAAGTCCCAAGACTTTAAAAAACCAAACAAAATTGGATTCGAAAGTTTCTATTCTTTCGCCCTTCGACAATCTGATTATTCAAAGGAAAAAACTAAAAACCTTCTTTGATTTTGACTATCAAATCGAGTGCTATGTGCCCGAGAAAAAACGAAAACACGGTTATTTTTGTTTGCCTGTTTTCAGGGGAAGCCAAGCGATTGGTCGCATCGACTGCAAAGCGGACCGCAAAAACAAAACCTTAATTCTTAATTCAATGCATCTAGAAAATGGCCGAAAGCTGCCTTCGGGGTTTAAGGCAGAATTGAAAAGATTCGCCGAATTTAACGACTGTGAAGCGGTAATCGCGCGGTCGAATCCTGACAAGGGCTTGCGATAAAAACGAATTCTTTTCCGGGCCGATCGGTAGCTTCTCGGAGACTCAAAATCTCGTCGACCGACATTCGAACTCTTCTATTTTTGACTTTTTAATTTCGATTTTCGTTTTTGCGCGGCGAAAGATTGTCCTTTAGCGCTGGCCTTTTGGGCGAAAATCGATAATGGAAAATAGAGGATTTTTGCTTGCGCAAAAATGGAGCGGGAGACGGGATTCAAACCCGCGACCTTTGCCTTGGCAAGGCAACGCTCTATCAACTGAGCTACTCCCGCGCTTAAGAAGTTCATATTTTTAATCCTGGGCCGGGGGGCTTGTCAAATGCCTTTCCCAGAGAAGGGCCGAAGTCCGCGTAGGTGCTCAATTCGAGGGCTGATTTTAACCCTTCTGAGAGGCAGATTCACGCTCCGCCTTCTCTTTTTCCGCCTTTTCCTGCTTTTTTAGGCGCTCGAAGTCGTCTTCTTCCATGTACTGGGCAATCCGGAAAGTGTCTTGATCTTTTAGGACCAGATAAAACAGTTTCTCATCAAAATGGGGTTCAGAAACCACTCGGCCCGAGGTCTTGATTTTTTCAATCAGCTGGCCGGTTTCGGGATTATGAATACAGATATTTGCTGTGGCACAAGGGACCCAGTAGGTCCAACCCTTGTGATGCCACTTCATTCCAGTCAGCTCAATCATGCGGCCGTTTAATCTAGAGGCCCATCCTTCTTTGACTGGATGATCGTTGGTCAAAGTGTAACGATAAACCCGAAGGCCTTTTTTAACATCCACAACCGAAAAGCCACCCTCTTTGGTCATAATCGCGACGCGGTCAAAAGCCGGCAACAGGGTCGCGGCCCCCAGGATTGGACTTTGTAAGTCCACATCCCAAACCCCAGCGCCTTTTTTAGCTAGATTTAAAGCCGTCAGATGGCCCGACCTGGTCGGTACAATCAAAAGATCCTCATTGATCAAACCTGATCCCAAGATCTCGTCAGGAAGGATTTGTTGCCAGTTCAGCTTAAGGCTTTCGAGTTCCATCGAAAGGACTCGATCAATAGAAGTCAGAATCAAGCTTTTCGTTTTATCATCGTAGTTCATCTGCGATGGAGCCTTGATCGCAAAAAGTTCAGAAAGTTCTTTAAGCTCTCCGGTCGAGCGGTTCAATCTGGCAATGGCGTATTGTTTTTGATCAATAGTTGATTTGGTTTTCGCGGTTTCTTCTTTTAACTGTTTAAAACGCAAATTAATGGCGGGCTTTATATTTAAGTATAAATGATCTTCAAGAAGTATCGGGCTAGAGATCACTTCTTGGGCTAACTCTATTTCCCACTTCAGGCGTCCGCTTTCTTTGCTTAAAGCGAGGACTCTTCCGAGTCGGGTGGCAAAATACACCAGGCCATTATCGAGGCTTGGATTTAAAAATGCGTCTTGATCTTTAAGAAGAATTTTTGCGGTCCACTTTAGACGGCCCTCTAAGTCAGTGGCCCAGATATGTCCTAGCTCAGCCGCTACAAAATAAATTCCGCTGCCGTCAAAGGCCCAGAAGTCCGGTTTAAAGTCAGGCTGCTCTCCTAAAATCGGCTTGCTCCAACTCTCGACCCATTTGCGATCTTTGGTGACGGCGTTGGCTTCGACGGCTGTGCGTTTTAAATCTTGGCGGTAGATGCCCTGCTGATCGCCTAAGGAAGATACAGAAATTTGATTTTCAGGATCGGGTCGTGGGCTTGGATGATCATCTTTAGCCCCGGCTAACTGTGACCTTAACTGAGAGGTCGAATAAAGATAGGGATTTCCGATCAAAAATAAAACAACGACGAGTCCGGTAATATAAAGCAGGAACAAAGTGACCCAATACCAGGGGGCACGTTTTCGATTTTCATAATCCACTGGTGTTCGCTCCTAGGCTATGAAAGCTGACTGAGGCCGAGCAAAAATCGGAAATCTCAAAAGCGGTCTTAAACTTGACGTCCTTAATTCCTCGAACCTGCATAGATCCAAATACAGTTTGAAAGTTCGGGTCAGAAGACTTGTCGGCACAGATAGATTTCAGTTCCAAAAATCGCATATAGGCATCGCAGTTGTTTTCTGAACGGTTCTCAAGAGAGACCTCTTCGATATGATTCTTGAAGATCAGATGGGTCGATATTCGGCACTCAGAGGTTGCAGCCATGTGATCTAAAGAAAGAATATGCCCAAGGCGATTTAAGATCGGGTTTTGAAGAGGAAGAATCGGCATGGCCTGAGCCAACCAAAAGACGAACAAGACTGTGATGACCCACATTTTAGAGGGTTCAGGTCGGATATAGGATTGGTAAACAAACTCGGTCTCGGTTTTTCGATCCTCGATGACGATTGCGATAAAATAACTCAACAAAGCGAGCATCAAAACCGGAGAATAAAAGCTGCTCGTGGTCCATAAAAACACCTGATATGCAATCATCGCTGCAAGACCCGAGAGGAAGTAGCGCGCATCACGAAACAACAAAGCGGCCGGTGCAATGGTTTCGACCAGGTAACCCACTGCTGCCAACCATTCTCCAAGTTTAATATGAATCGTCATGCGCTCTTCAAACCAGTTTCCGGTCATCCACTGGGGATAAAGCTTTAAGAGGCCCGAACAAACGCTGTAAGAGATAATCAAAAATTTGGTTAGAGTCTTTTTATTGGGGATGAAGAGAAAACAAAAATTAAGAATGATCAAAAGGTATTGCTCGTTCGAGCTTAAACGGAAGTCTTGGAAGTAAAACAAAACATTTAAGCTGAAAGCGAGCATCAAAACAAACCATGCTAGTCCAACCATTCGGGTAATCAAAAACAGTGCAAGACTAATTCCCGCTAGGACGACGTAGGTTTGAAATAAAATTTCCATGGCCGCCATCGGAAGAAATCTAACCCACTGGCAGGATTCCCAAAGGGACCAACACATCGGAGTGCTCTGCGCAAAATATTTAAGCGGAGCACTTCCTTCGGACAGCCAGTTGGCGTAAGTCAGAATGTGCGCCAGCGCTAAAACGGCGCCAAGGTAGGTCAGTGCTAAAGATTTGCGGATTTCCCACAAATTAGATTTAAAATATTCCATCGTGGGTTCCCATAATTCTTGGATTAAAAGGCCTTGTCAAAAGAAGATCCGTAGGACATCGGCTCGGCGCGACAAAATGAAGTTTGGCTCAGCTTTAAGCTTTTAAGTTTTCTTTCGGCCCTGAAAGTAACCCCAGGTGTATTGGACTCCAGAGATTAGGCTTAAAAGCACGCTGACCCACATCAGTCCATAGCCCAATTGTTGAAGAGGGAGTCCAAACAATGGGTGTCCAATAAGCAGGCAGGGAATTCCCGTCATCTGAAGTGCCGTTTTCCACTTTCCAAAGGGCTTTGCCGCAATAATGATCTGATTGGCTGCGGCAACGGATCGAAGTCCGCCGATGAAGATATCTCGAGAGAGCAAGAGAAAGACCATAATCGGATCCACTCGGTCTAAGTCCAAAAGCATCACGATCGCCGACAGAACCAGAATTTTATCGGCAATGGGGTCCATCAACTGACCCATTGTGGATTGAGCATTAAACCGTCTTGCCCAAAATCCGTCGAGCCAATCTGTAATCGATGCAAGAATAAAAAGAACTGCCGCAAACCAACCGTTCCAAGGGTGGGCCCAAAGTAAAATCAAAACTAAAATCAAA
>CAYMDP010000009.1:0-81783 GCA_964389375.1 uncultured Pseudobdellovibrionaceae bacterium
ACCACCGCTCCTTCAGTTCCGACGGGAATCGCGACCAGCCTCTTTCACGGAAGTGAGTCCGAAAACCCAGAGATCAACTTTGGCGGTTCGGCGGACTTAAGCGGCATTTTAAATTATGAAATTGCATTTTCTACGACAAATATCGGAGCCGTACCAGATACGTCTTGGTTCAATACAGGCTCTGGAACTTCAGTTCCATTTGCAACTGTGTCCGCAGGTCTTAATCTAAGCGCTGGGACTGAATATTATACCTGGGTTCGAGCCCAAGATATGTACGGAAACTTTAGTGCTCCTGCATATAGTGGCAACAGATTTAGAGTCGTCGTGATCGAGGACTTTCGCTTTCTTTATTCGAATGCGCAGAACTGGAATCAGTATATCCGCAAAAATGTGGTTGATGAATTTGCGCTCTCAAATGTCGTTTGTGACGTCATTAATGATACCCAGTGTGTTCATGGGGCTGAGTATTTAACGGCCCGAGTGCGTGGCCTTGGTGGAACTTGTCCAGGAGATCTTGTTGTGCAAGACACTTTGGACGCCTTCGATTGGTCAGAGTGTCGAACCGATGCGGGAAATATTCGATTGTTCTCTAGAGGTTTAAAACCCGAGCGTGGACTTGCGGATCTTATTAACTTTTCAATTTTATCTTGGAGACCCTTTGGCATAATTGTAAGTGGGGGATTGGGGACTATCGGACAAAGAACTCTTTCGACCCCTTGGGCAAATCTGATTGAAGAAGTGACTTCAACGAATGCGGCAATCTACGAAGTCGGACCGGCGGATGCGGAAAAAATTAAAGTGGTTCGCAATGCCGCGGATCACACCTCTTCGAGAGGCTTTCGAATTAGCGCAACGGCCCACGGTGCTTCAATATTGGTGGATCCAGCAATTCGGGTCTATGCTTCTCCATCCTTGCCCGGTCTTTGTGACATTAGTTTCGGAACGACGGGGAGTGATTCTTGCCTTGTGTTTGGTAACGGCGCAAATCGTCTTTGGATTGAAGGGCATTTCGACGGCAGTGGCGGAGTGGCAATGGCTGGGGTTGTCCTTGGCTCGAGCCGAAAATCGACTTTAAAAAATGTCCAGATTTCGAATCTTGCGACCTCGGGTCTTTCATGGGCCTTTCGGTTTTACCAATTTAGTGAGGGGCGCATTCTCGAGCTAGATTACCCTGGAAGTAGTATTAATACCGCGAATGCGATTGCGATGATTTTAACTGGTTCGAACTACAACTTTATTCGAGGAGTTAGAATCACGAATATGATGGGAATGGGGATATCGAATCAATCCTCAAGCTATAACAAATACGAGAATATAAGTATTCAGGGTCCTTCGACCGCCGGCTGTACTTCTTGTACGGCCTTTACTCTTTCAAGCAATTCGGCAAACAACAAGTTGCTTGGAGTTAAAATTGTGCAATCTAGTTTTAAGGGTCTGGTGATTGGATCACCAACGACGGATAGCTCAGACTATAATGTCATTCGAGATCTCGACATCCATGCCGCTCGAAATATCGGAGTCCACATCTATAGTAGTCACAATCTGTTGTATCGAATTAAAGTGACCAACGGACTTTTTAGTGGAGTCCTCATTGACGGAAATTACCAATCCACTACGGCAAATCAAGTGATCAACTCCTTAATCGCAAATAATGGGCAAAGCTCTCCTTCACATCATGGGATTGAATTTCAGTATAGTGGGGGGAATTCGACCTTACACCACCTAAGTTTATTACAGAACATGGGAGCGGGCCTTCGAATCGTCGGCTCATCTGGGATCGATGCAAATCAGATTTTATCCAGCGGAAATAATTGGGGAGTTAATTTGAGTAGTCTGACTACTTCGGACTTTAGCCAGTTCGCAATCAGTAGCTCAAAGTCGGGAGTCGGTATTAACTCGGCCGGAACAAATTCGGTTTATTTTTCAAATAACCACATTATGGATTCAGCAAATTCTTGTATAGGAACTGCTTTTACTGCGGGTTGCAATAATCCAAGTTATGTGGGGACAGGTTTTTATCCCATTAGCACTGCGGTAATTCCCGGCAATTTCGTGGGACTTTTGGGCATGCCCGATGAGGATCTTTCGAATCCTGCAGACAATGGCTCGAGTGTATTTGCAATAACGAATGTCACGGCGACGGGTGACCCCATATTAAATTGGAGTCAATTTGATAATTACTTTAGATCTCTAGGTGCAAATATGATTTTATTTTCGAATAATATGGCAACTTGTATGGTTTCAGGAAGCTGTAGGATATTTGATTTCCGTCTAAGAGCGAGCGGACCTTTAACGAATCGTTCGGATGATGGAGTGACTGACAATGACCCTTTTACTGTGGCAGCGGTCTGCCCAGCGGCGGTTCATGGAGATCGAAGCATGCAATCCACGAATTTTTTGGGTGCGACCACAACCCATTTGATGAACGCTGTCGAAATTTTAGGAGATGAAATCGGGGATGAAGATGGTCTTTGTTCTTCGGGTGAGGAGTGTATCTATTCACCGAACTTCGGCGCTTATCAAGGAGAAGGGGTGCTTACGGGGACTTGTAACTTCGAAAACGGAGTTGGAGGAACTGCGGTCACAGGTGTGACAATGTATGGCTATTCTACGAATGGCGTTCCTTAAAAACTGTACTCAAGAATCATGTTTAGATAGTGACCGTCGACTTTAATTGTCGCATTGCCACCAGCGGGGGCAAAGGGAAAGTCCTCGGCTCGAGTTTTAAAGACAATTTGATCTGCACGATATGCGTAACCCGCATAGCCCATTAAAGTTCGTGAGAACTTATAAGACCCGAGTATCCCATATTGAAGAGAAAGACTGGGTTCAACTTTTTCTTGCCTTGGTCCCTCACCATCAAGGCCCAGGTAAGCCCGGGCGTTGGCGCTAAAACCAATAGTTGCCGACAAGGGGATCCAGTAACTTCCGCCGGCATGAAGTCCGGTCGTACTTGCCTCTTTGACCCCGGTAAAACCAGTTGTTGGATTTCCCTGAAGCTCGGGCAGAGATTTAACGAATATTCCTGCTCCAAGTGTCGTTTTGCCTCGTCCATATGAATCACTCATCCAAGTTCCATGAAGTTCAATCGATCCAAAGGTAAAATTTTGTCCCTGCAAAGTAAAGCCACTCATATCCAAAATTCCGAAGGCGCCCCAGGGAGAATTGAGCGCTTGATAGCCAAGTCCAAGACGTCCGGTTCCTCCTACAGTTGAAAACTTAGACGAACCCTCTGGCGTGGGGCCAAGATAGCTTATTTGAGACAAAAAATACGAGGCAATGGCGTAGTATTTTGTAGGCTTTTCTAAAGACTCCTTTAAAACTGCATTTTCGATTGCTGCGGGATCTCTTAAGCCCCCTTTTACGTCGAAGTCTAAGTTTGCAACTTTAGAATTTTGTCTTAGAGGTCCCGATGCGCGAACTTGAAGGCGGTAATTTCCTGAGGGACGAGCAAGATCAAATGGAATTTTCGTTTCTTGAACATTTGTTTTTTTCTCGATGGTTTTCCATTGGCCTTGAGAGTTAAATTGAAGCGCATACTGGTAGCTTTCAGCGAAAGCGGCTGGCTCCCATGTCAGCTCTTGAACGATAGATGAGAGGGGAGCAATTAGTTTAGGGTCCTCAATAGGTGCTCCAATATAGCTAAAATTGGTAAAGTCTTCCGGAGGATCGCCAGGTTCTCCTTCAGGCATAATCGAGGTCACCTTCCATTTGTACTTTTGTGCGACGGGCAAGCGCAGTTTAAAGTTTGTGGATGGAATGGTTTCGGTTTTTTTGAAGTCCCCGGACTCATTTTCAATTTCAAACAAATACTTCTCGGCCCCGTTTACAGGAGACCATGAAAACTCGAGCTGATCTTCGCGGACTTCTTTGGACAAAATCTTTGCGGCCATTTTGGGGACAAGCCCATCGGGAGAAGGAATGCGAACCCAAAGATCCGTAGGCTCACTCCAGTCCCCGGGAACTCCTCGTTCATCGTAAGAGCGGATTTCCATTTGATAAAGTCCAGGTCGAACCTCTGCCGCCCAAAGGGATTTTTTAACCTTAAAGTAGGCCGCCTTTTTTTCTAGACCCCCTTTCAGTTTTCTGGTGATCCGAATCTCATAAAGGGAGGCGTCCTCAACGGCCTCCCACTCAAGGTTGACCTTGCGAACCAGGTTTTGTGCACTGATTGGCCGCGAACTCAAGACGAATCCGAGCGCGATGATCATTGCTAAATATTGTTTGGTCCTGGTCCTATTCATCTTCTTACTTCACGTTTAACTTCTTAAATGTTGGAGCTTTGATGTCGCTCGTTTTGGGAACTTCGAGATCCCGAACCTCGCCCTCAGCACCATCCCGTTTGTATTCATCAACAGCCTGAACATGTACTTTGTACTTTCCAGGCTTTAACTTTTTTATCGAGGCGATATTTCGATCCGATGGACTTTCTCTTAAAACTTCTTGGCCGGACTCATCTTTAATGAAAATGCGGTAAAGACTTGCCCCTTCAACATTTTCCCATTGAAGGGATAGGTCTCCACGGCGATCGGCCTGAAGAACTTCGGGGAGGTCTTTTGAAAAGCGAGGTCCGGGCAATAGGGGCTTTTGTACAACCTGGATCTCTCGAAGATCTGTTTTTGAAATCGTTCGACCTTTTTCATCTAGACCTTCGACTTCGACAGAGTAGGTCCCGTCTTCGGGGAGCTGGGCAGAAAATTGAGTTTGTTTCGTCTCAAGCCAAGGGGTTGAGGCCTTCATCTGGCTGCTTAGGGCATAACGATAGCGCCATTTACTGACGGCTATCGGACTCGATTTCCATCCAAGCATCAGACTAGGTTGCGGCGTAATATAAGGATATTGCCGAGCTCCCGAATCCGCCCACTCAAGCCTTGGCATATCTGAAATCGTAAAAGATCTTTTTTCAGAAGATGCGGAGATCTTCTTATCTGGACCAATCGACTGAACAAACCAAGAATAGGTCCCAGATGGAATTTCAGAAAGACGAAAAGGAACTGTTGAGGTCTTTTGTTCTAGAAAGAGCTCAGATCCGTCTTTTTTATTTGCCTCGATAGTAATCTGAAAATCTTCAATTCCAGCAACCTCGTCCCAAGAGAGCAAAAGCCCCTGATT
Source organism: uncultured Pseudobdellovibrionaceae bacterium (assembly GCA_964389375.1). Taxonomy (GTDB): domain Bacteria; phylum Bdellovibrionota; class Bdellovibrionia; order Bdellovibrionales; family UBA1609; genus CAYMDP01. The sequence goes on from CAYMDP010000009.1 coordinate 5,113, forward strand.
TGTGACTTGCTGAAATGTGATGTTTTGCGCAGGCAAGGGGGAGCGAAGTTTTGGTGGGATCAAGTCGATACCAACTTTTAGTTGGAATTTTCGAATCTCGCTACTGACGGGCTCGAGCTTGTCTTTGATTTTTATGAAACCAGTGAGTCTCATGTACAAAGTTCCAGATTGAGTCAGTGGAATTTCTGCGAAACTAAGTTTGTTATCCACGTACTCTTGCTTGATCACAGTCTTTAAATTCGGATCTGTGGCGAACTCAACCAAAAAATTTTCGAACTGGGAGCGAGATGCCCATCGGATATCGATCTTTGGATTTTGCGCTGGTACAACGAGCTGAGCATTTTCTATGGGCTCCAAGACGAGGGGCGCAGACTTTGCCTCTACGATCAAAGGAAAGACCGAAGACTCAAGACGTTCAAGCTTCGGATCCTCGGACTCTGCAACAAGGCGCCAGTAGTAGCGGCCAACCTTTAAGGGGATTTTAAGTTCTCCGTTTGGTCCTTCGGCAGGAATATCCTCAACTCGTCCAAGTCGAGTTCTATTGGGTCCTCGTTCTAAAAATACTTTGTAACCTGCGGGCAATTTTTCGAATTGAAATAAAATGGGCTCACGTTTTTCGGCGTTGATATATAGCAAGTCGCCTGGAAGGGGAGAGCGAACCTGAATTCTGTTTTGAGTGATATCTAGGCCGGTCTCAGACAAGGTTCCGGCTTTGGTTTTATCTAGGACCACGGTTTGAGTCCCGCGTTGAACTTCAAGTTGCCCTTTAAAGACTTCCAGGTCGACCGAGCCGGATTCAGTTTTCGAAAGGCTTAGCTCTGCATTTTTTAGATCAATACGGTTGTCTCCAGATTTCAAAACAAGGGAAGAGGCGCCGCCTTGACCGGTGCCAGAGTTTTTCACCAGTAGATTTCCTTGTTTAAAATCAAGCGAGTTTAATTCAAGAACGACGAGGGATTCGGGTTCGAGGTCGATGATGGTGCCACTATCTTCAAACACAATTCGAGCTGTCGAAGACAAAGAAGTTCTTATAGCCTCGCCTGAGTAAAGTTGTTGGTCTCTAGAAACTTTTTCCCAAATGACCCGAGCCAGCGGTTTTCTTTGAACTTCGTTTACAACAGCATCAAGTCGCGCAATCGGAGTTTTTCCAACCTGCCCCAGATCCTGCTTTTGAGCCGATCGATACCACAGCACCGTAGCAAGAAAGCATGAGGTAGAAATAATAAAAGCCGTCAAGAGTCGGCTTGTGTAATCAAGCATAGAGGACCTCCACATATTAGAAATCGGATTTATTGAATGATTTCATAAGGAAAGGCTCACATTCTGGACTCTCCAAAGCTTGGCTTTGGTCGAGCCGATTTGGCTTAAGCTTTTTGCGGCAAGGCGTCCTGCAAGGCCGGACACTAGAATTTAGCCCACAAGTTGATATAGCTTTAACTTTTAGACCTTCGTCGGAGGGACAGCTTTGGACCAAAGTGGACAAAATCTCGAAGTGATGCAGACTTGGGTTAGGGAGTTTTGTGAGGCCAGGGATTGGGATCAGTTCCACTCGGCAAAGGATCTGGCAATTGGACTGGTCACCGAGTCCAGTGAACTTCTTGAGTTGTTTCGATTTCAGAGTGAGGAGGAGTGCGACAAGTTGTTATCCTCTTCTGAAGAGCGCAGCAAAGTATCCGATGAGCTTGCAGACGTATTTTATTTTCTTCTGCGTTTTTCGGACAAATACAATTTCGATCTTATGAAATCGCTTGAGTCCAAACTGAAAAAGAATGGGCTGAAGTACCCTGTCGATGCAGCACGTTCGAATAACAAAAAATACGACCGTCTTTAAAAAGAATTTCGAAGGCGTCTAAGTTCGGTGAAAACTTCGATGGGACTTGAAGACTCCAGCTTCAAAGAAGCTTTTATTTCTTGGGAATCACATCTAAAAAAGGGATTTGTTTTTAATTCAGTTTCTAAAAAACTGGGAACGGTGGCTTGATTTTTTGCCCTCAAGCTTTGGACTTCGTGGCCACGTTTAATGAGATCTTGATTGTTGGGTTCAAACTGGATGGCGAATTGAAAGTTTTTTTCGCTATATTCGTGACCGCCATAAAGCTGAGTTTTAGGATTGAGAGTTTTAATCCAGTTTAGGCTTTCAAACATTTGCTCAGGTGTTCCTTCAAAAAGTCGTCCGCAGCCCATTGAAAACAAAGTGTCTCCACAAAAAAATGCATTTTCAGATGGAAGACTGTATCCGATCTGACCCAAGGTGTGACCTGGAAGTGAAGCCACTTCAAATTTTTGGCTTCCAAGAGCAAAGGTTTCTTTGTGCTTAAGTCCTCGTTGGGCCCCTTGAATCCGGCTTAGGTCAAATTCGCTGCAATAGAGGGATGCCTTTGGGTATTTTTGAAGTAAACCTAAGTTTCCATCCGTGTGGTCCCAATGGTGGTGGGTATTTAATATCAGATCCAAAGACCAAGCTTTTTGATCCAAGAACTGAATCAGAGGTTCAGAAAGTGAGGGATCGATGACACAGGTTTTTTTGGATTCTAGGTCGTGAATGACAAAGTTGTAGTTGTCTTTAAGTGCCGGAATCAGATGAATCTCAGCTCGGGCCACCGTCTAAGCCCAGCCTAGAACGCGAAGGTAGCTTTTAGTCGTTTTTTCTAAACCCTCCTCGAGTGCTTCTGAAATCAGAGCATGTCCAATAGATACTTCTGCAACTTCGGGTAAAGCCTGCACAAAATTGGCAAGATTATTTTGGTTGAGATCGTGACCCGCATTCAGCCCAATATTCAGTTTTAAGATCTTATCTGCCGCCAAGCGATATTTGTTGAGGCATTCTTGAGCCTCGGATGTTCCGAAGGAATCTGCGTAGGCCTCGGTGTAAAATTCGATGCGGTCTGGACGAATTCGATTTAGGCTTGCAAGCTGCGCATCATTGAATTTAAGGACATCTAAAAACAAAGAAACACGAATACTTTGTTTTCTCATTCGAAGGACTACAGCTTTTAAGAGCTCTTCGTTCTCTACGAAATTCCAGCCCGCATTTGAAGTGATCGCCTCTGGGGGGTCCGGCACAAAAGTGCACTGGTCTACTTTGCAGCTTTCGATCAGCTTCAGAGTGTCCTCTGAAGGGTAGCCTTCGACATTAAATTCTCGTGAAGGTCCACTTTGCTTCGAGTTAAAATCAATCAAAAGCTTTGATAAAACTAAAACATCCTCACTTCTAATATGCCTTCCATCTGGGCGAGGATGAACCGTAATGCCGTGGGCACCCCATTCGAGGATTTTTTTTGAAAGGGCAGAGACATTCGGCGTGTTTTTAGCCCGAGCGTTTCTAAGTGTCGCGATTTTGTTAACATTCACGCTTAATTTTGTCACAAGGCACCCGGCTTAAGATTTTTCGAAACTTTGGTTTCTTGACTAGCACGAATCAAAGCGTCTGTGAATATTTTCTCTTCATTCTTGCGGCTCTTAGCTTTAGAATGGACCCTTATGGGAAAAACACTGGTTTTGATCCGACATGCACACAGAGACACTCAGATTCGCTCTAAGGACAATGGTTTAAGCCCCAAGGGGCATAAACAAACAGAGGCTCTGGTTCGGTTTTTTCGAAAACGGCAAGAATCAATGAATTGGGATGTGGAATCGGGTCTGTTTCTTTCGAGTTCGAAGAAAAGATGTCTTGAGACCCTTCAACCGCTTGCAGACATATCAAAGCAGCAAGTCAAAGTGAGTGCGGATTTAGTTGAACAAGAACCGAGTGAATCCTTTGCCCAGTTGCAAACCCGAATTGAGAACTTTTTGGAGTGGTTTAAAAACGAGGGGCCGAGTTGGTGTGTGGCTTGTTCTCATGGGGATTGGATCCCGCTTGCGGTTCATTCGACTTTAAAAATGGATCTTGAGATTAGAAAAGCTTCTTGGCTCGAACTCGAGTTTTCGCGGGGGCAATTCGATTTAAAATGGTTTGTCCCAAGCTTTAAATATTTTTAAGACTTTCAACCACAAGTCCATCACGAAGAGTGGCTTCGGAAATTCGAATAACCGAAATTTTAAAATGGTTCAGCATTTCCTGAAGAAGGATTGCGCCCCCTAAGATTTGATCGGCCCGTTTGGGCTCAAGTCCCTTCAGGTCGCGAAGTTGCCCCAAGCTTTTTGGCGCTAAAAATAAGATCAAGGCCTCGAGGTGGTCTTTAGTAAACTGAGTTCGAAATGAGCGTAGGCCTTGATTGCGCGAGCTCTTTTTCTTTTTTCTTTTTTTCTTCGGACTGGGTAGGGGATCAATGTAAAAATCAATCAGTCGGGAGATGGCCTTGATTGTCCCGGCAGTCCCAATGGCGATTGGGGCTGGGCTCATGGGCTGAAAAGTTCGCAGATGAAATCGAATATGTTCCCTAAGGGCAATGCTGGCCGTGGGATTTAGATGGGTCTGCTCGTAAAGAGGGTAAAGCTGCTGAAGTCTTGCCACTCCCAGACGCAAACTCTTCGAAGTCTTGATGTGCGCATTTTTCAAGTGCGAGATCTCGGTGCTGCCGCCCCCGATGTCGATCAATAAAGATTCCTTAGGGAGACGTCGTTCGCGGTATTTGACGCCCAAGGCAATTAATGCAGCCTCTTTTTGTCCGGAGATCACTTCGATCTTGATCCCTGTTTTTCGCAAGACAAGCTGACAAAAGGATTTTGCGTTTTGTGCCTCACGCATGGCGCTCGTTGCATAGGCAAAAACTGGCAAAAAGCCGTATTCTCCGGCAATAAACTCGTTAAAATGGCTAAAGGCCAACAGAATGTGGTGCATCGTCATTTTCTCGAGGCGTCCCTCGGAAAACACCCCTTGGCCGGGCTTAAGCATCAGCTTTTCTTTAAAAACACAAAGAACTTGGCCTCGCCTCACGGTTTCATAAACCGCAAAGCGCACAGAGTTTGTTCCTAAGTCGACAATTCCTAGATGCATCCCTTCAGTATACAAACTTCTCTTCGGATGACAAATTATACTCGCTGGCTAGGGGTCATCGGTTCATTGGCTTTAAGGATGGCTGTGACAAATGCACTGACAAAATCTTAACGAGAGTTCTATGCTTAAAGGTGTATAAGGGGGGTCTATGTTGAAGTTTCATTTCGGATTTTTTCTGAGTTTAATTCTCTTTGCAGGGGACTCTTTGCGAGCGGATGAAATTTCTGGATCGATGCGATCTTATCCGCTTCATAGCCAATGGATGAACGATTTTGCTCGGGACCGAGGCTCTGAGACGGGTCAGTTTTTCCCTGTGGGAGAAAAGGCCGCTTTAGATCGCCTTAAAAAGAAGCAGATTCAGCTGCTGTCTTTAGACTCTTTAGCTTTGGCAACGGAGACCGGCTTGTCCAAGGTGCCTGTGGCTAGAGGAGCAATGGTGCTTGCTTACAATTTGCCTAATTTTTCGGGCAAGCTGCTTCTGACTCCGGCCTTGCTTCAAAGTATTTTCGAAGGCGAATTGCGAAGCTGGACAGATTCAAGGCTTGTCGCGCTAAATCCGTCTTTAAAAAGTCTAAAAGCGACAAATATTCTTCCGGTTTACTCTAAGCGCAGTGAGGAAAACTCTGAGTTTTTAAAGTACCTTTCTGTAGAGAATTTAAAAAAAGGGGCGGATAAAAACCCAAAGGCCTTGGCCCTGCGAATTGGGCTTGGAGCCGATGGACAGGATGGGGTTAGCGGACTGATCGAGCAAAACCCAGGGGCCTTGGGCTTCGTCAGTCTGGCCTACGCTTTGGGTCGAAGTCTTCGGCTTGCAGAAATTCAAGATTCGAAGGGAAAACAAAGTGCAGATCGTGCCTTTACGCAAGATTCTACTTACCCATTAACCTTTACTTCCTATCTGGCCTTCTCATCGCGACCCGATGCTTTCACTCAAAACTACCTTCAGTTTATCCTCTCAAAAGGGCAAAAGCGACTTCCTCCTGGCTACGGAAGTTTATCGGTGACAGAGCAGTCAGAAGCGATAAAGATTCTTCAGGGACAGCAAAAGGGGAGTTTATGACGAGACATTTTGATGCAGAGCTTCAGGGTCTGAAGACTTTAATTTTATCAATGGGTGGTTGTGTAGAAAGGGCCGTCGAGCTTTCCTGTCAGGCCATTTTGAAAAGACGTTCAGCTGATTTTAAACAAGTTCATGATCAAGAAGCCCAGGTCAACAAACTTCATATGGAAGTTGATTTGGCCTGCTTAAATCTTCTTGCAAAGCAAGCACCGGTGGCAAGAGACCTGCGCTTGGTTATGGCGATTATTAAAATCAATACAGATCTTGAGCGCATGGGAGACCAGGCGGTGAACATGTCTCACAACGGAAAAGATTTTCTCGAGCGGCAGCCCATTTCTTATTCCTTTAGTGATTTCGAGAAAATGTCTAAAGCGGTTCGGGAAATGGTGCGGGCTTCACTGGACGCCTTCGTTCGGGGGGATGTAAAGCTGTCCCAAGAAGTGTTAAATCGTGACGATGAAGTGGATCAGTTTCGCGACAAGATTTTTTCGGAGATTAAATCTTTGATGTCTTTAAAAATTGAAAACATCGAAGCCGGTTTGGATATGATTTTGATTGCGCGCAATCTTGAGCGCCTTGCGGATCATGCAACAAATATCGCTGAAGAAGTTATTTTTATCATGACCGGAGACGATGTTCGTCACGGACATCAATCCAGTTTAGGTTAGCCGATTTAGGAGTTTAAAATGAATCATCAAAAAAAACGCCTCTTAGTGGTCGAAGATGAATCCGAGATTCGCCAGCTTATTCTTCTTCATCTGCGCCGAGAAGGTTTTGAAGTGGATGAAGTTGCAAGCGGAGAGCGAGTTCAAGATATGCTCCAAGCGAACACTTACAACTTGGTGATCTTGGACTGGATGCTTCCTGGTGCCAGTGGCTTAGAAATCACGCGCTGGATGAGAAGCCACGAAAAGACACTTAGAACTCCAATTCTGTTTGTAACCGCAAAAGTTGAACCCGAGCATATTGCCGCGGGACTTGATGCCGGAGCCGACGATTATTTGACAAAGCCTTTTGACACCTTAGTCCTTATGGCGCGAGTGAATGCCCTGCTTAGACGACAAGAATGGTTAGCTCTCACCTCCGAAAAATCTAGCGAAGCCAAAAGCTCTAAACTGAAAGTGGCAGAGGTCGTCTTAGATCTAGAAAGTATTGAGGCTTTTGTTGGAGCGCAAAAAATTGATCTAACTCGGTCAGAGTTTCGTTTATTGGAGTGCCTGATGGAGAATCAGGGCAAGGTCTTATCTCGAGAAAGGCTAATTGAACAAATCCAAGGAGAAGGGGTCAATGTCGTGGGACGCACGGTAGATACTCATATCTTTGGATTAAGAAAGAAGCTCGGCGTGTGGTCAGATCTAATCGAAACCATTCGAGGAGTCGGCTACAGGGTCAAATACAATCCTGAATCTTAGCCCCTGAGACAAGAATGAAAAAAGAGCCTGCATTTCCATTTCGACTTTGGCGTTGGTTTTTAGGCCGACAGATTTTGGTCACAGGTCTATATCTTATTTTCCTTAATTTAGTTTTGTTAATTTGGCTGGATTCTCGAAGTGATCTGCTTGATGAGACAAGGGCTTTTGGACGCTTAATTATATTCTGGGCCTTAGCGAGCTCCTTTTTAATCATGGTTGCTGTCTCGGTTCTGATGGCAAGACGCCTTGTGGTCCCCTTGGGACGATTAATTGAAAAAACTAAACGCATTAGTCGGTTTCCGTTTGAAGATGTCGAAATTTCCCCGCAGGAATTGGCTTTTGACGAACCGGGAGAGTGGTACGAACTGGAAAAAGCCTTAAACAAACTTGGGACTGATTTAAAGGAAAAAACAATCCGCCTATCGAGAGAAAAAACCGAACTCCGAACTTTAATGAGTTCCGTGACCGAAGCTGTTTTGGCGGTTGATCTAAATCGGGTTCCGATGTTTTTTAACCCTCAGTTTGCTTTGCTGTTCGGCGTTCGCGAAAGTGCACCGGCCTCTTTGGTGATCAGTGACTTTGTTCGTTCTCCAGAAATTTTGCGAGCCTACGACCAATGTCTTTCTCAGGGAATTTCAAGTCGCTTAGAGGTCCATCTTCAGCTTCAGGAAGGAGCTTCGGACTTCTTGGTCTCAGTTGTCCCACTTCGAAAGAAGCATAATCAAGAGCTTTATGGAGCGGTGGCAACTTTTTACGATATTACTGAACTAAAAATGGCCGAGAAGATTCGGATCGAATTTGTCGGAAACGTTTCTCACGAACTAAGAACTCCTTTAACTTCGATCAAAGGATACTTACAAACTGTTAAGCTCGACTATCAGTCGGGTCGGATGGATCAGATTTCTGAATTCTTAGAGATTATCTCAAAAAATGTAGATCGACTGATTTTGCTTGTCGGCGACTTGCTGGATTTATCCTCTTTAGAGTCTGGGGCAAGGCTTTCTCGCAATGTCGTCAGCACGCGGGATCTTACTGAAAGCATTTTAAACCAAGTGAATGTACGCGATCATCAGGTCAAAGTTTTTTATGGCCTGGAAGAGTTCGAGGCCGATGCTCCTCGTGTCGAGCAGGTGCTCGGTAATCTTTTGCAAAATGCAGTTCGCTACGTTCCAAAGGGAAAGCCCATCGAGATTCATTGGGAATCTGACGAGTCCGGAAAGGTGGCCATTTTAAAGGTCAAGGACTACGGTCCTGGAATTCCCAAACAGCATCATGAAAGACTTTTTGAGCGCTTTTATCGTATCGACGAGGCTCGGTCGCGAGAGCTCGGTGGGTCAGGAATTGGACTTTCGTTGGTAAAGCACATTATGCAGCGCCACGGGGGTCGAGTGCAACTTAGGAGTGAAATGGGGCTCGGCTCAGAATTTATTTGTGAGTTTCCTCAGGACCTTCAGAGTCTCGCACAGGACGCCGAATAGTCTTGGACAAGGGGCTAGGATGCGAGTTGAAATCAAAATTCCAGGACGAGAAGAGCTTTGTCTCGAGATTGAAGTCGATGCCTCAGGGCAGATTTTAAGTTCGTCCTTAATTGGCCTTGGGGATTTGCACTTCTTAAAAAGTCTTCAGATTTGGCGTAAAAATCTGGTTGGCGCCTTGGATGAACTTAAAATGCCAGATGGAAATTCGGCTTTCGCACTGATGATGAGAGAAGCCCTCTTAAAGATTAAAGGTCAGTGGCAAAATCCCTTCACGGACCAAGAGCTTTGTCACTGCAGAGCCGTTCCGCTTGCAAAAGTTGAAGCGGCTATTTTTGCAGGTGCTCACACTCCCGAAAAAGTGAGTCGTTGGACTTCGGCTTCGACCTCATGCGGGACTTGCCGTCCGGATGTTGAGGCTATTCTAAAATATCGACTAGTTGGCTAAATTTCTATTTGTGACGAGCTTTTGTTTTTGTGGGCTTGGTCTCGACGTGATCAATGGATTGTTTATCAAGACGAGAAAGAAGGAGGTCGACCACTTTTGGTTTGATCTCGGTGTAAAATCCTAATATCAAAGCGCCAGAAGCGAACATATGTCCACCCCCGCCAAAGGCTTCTGCAACTCCCAGCACTTCAATTTGTCCCTTACTTCGAAGCGAGAGTTTGTATTCGTTGGTGCTGTCTTCACGAAACAGGGCTGCGGCTTGAAGACTGGTCACATTCATAATCATGTCGACGACGTCTCTAGAATCATCCATATCCATGTTGTGCTCAAGTAGATCACTGGCTTTCAGCTTTAGGACTGCAATTCTGCCGTCGCCGAAGTATTCGATTTGGCTTAGGACCTTCGAGAGGAAGGCCACCTTGTCGATGGTGTGGGTCGAAAAAAGATGGCGGTGAATATCCGTGGGATTGACCAAGTGCCCGAGCAATTCCGCAGCGATGAGGTGCGAAGAGGGAGAGCTTTTTACAAATTTAAAAAGCTGAGTATCAAATGCAATGCTCGTATAAAGGCACTTCGAAATTTTTTCGTCCAACCGAATTCCAAGTTCTTTAATCAAGCTAAACGAGATTTCTCCAGTTGAGGCCGCTCGGGTATCGATGAATGATTCTGGCGTTGGCTCGGGCCCTTGGTTTAATACTGGGTGGTGATCAACAAATAAAATTTTGCGACACTGGTCTTCTAAGGCCGAATAGAGTGGTTCGACGAGGCGTCGATCGTTGGTATCAAAAATCAGAGCCAAATCAGTTTTTTGGATAGGCTGATGGGGACCTTCAAAGTTTTCGATATATTTATTGGGCTCAAGAAATTCGTACTTTTTTGGAACAGCATCGACTGTCATCACCCGCACTTTTTTTCCGACTTTTTTAAGTGCATGGTAAAGGCCCAGCATTGCACCAAGTCCATCGCCATCACATTGTTTGTGAGTGGTCAGAAGTATGGATTCCGAGGCTTTGATATTCTTAATCAAGCCGGCGACATCAAGGGGTGTTAATTTAGGTGTATCGTACATAGTTGTTTTCCAGATGTATTGTCGGATTTTTTAGCCAAGATCTCAAAAGCCGAAGGTATTTCTAGCCTCGGCTAAAGGCGGGATCGACCATTAGCGTCCAACCAGATGAAGTCCAAGGGCCGCAATTCCCAAAAATGAAAAGAAGCCAAAGATATCGGTGATCATTGTCGCGATCACGCCACTTCCCACAGCGGGGTCTCGACCCATTCGATTTAATAAAATGGGAACAAGCGAGCCGAAACCAGAAGCCACCAAAGAGTTAAGGACCATCGAGGTAAAAATGACGAAGGAGACCAGAAGATCACCCTTCCAGAGGTAGACAAAAATCCCACTTAAAATTCCTGCACAGGTGCCTAAGGTCAGGCCGACGATGGTTTCTTTCCAGATGGCCTTTGCATTCGAAATAAAACTAAAGTCACCCGTTGCAATCCCGCGGGTGACCACAGTCAGACTTTGGATCGCGGTGTTGCCTCCGATCCCAGCCACAATATTTTTTAAAGTGGCGAGGATGATAAGTTCGGTCATGGTTCTTTCGAATAAAGCCACCACAGAACTTGCAAGTGCGGCCAAGACCAAATTTAAAAGCATCCAGGGCATGCGATTTCGAATCGATTGCAGAGCCGGAGTGAACACCCGGTCATTTTCTTGAAGACCCGCAGAGGCGTAAATATTGGCCGTAGCCTCTTCCTGAATAATGTCCAGGACATCATCAACCGTTACGACTCCGATCATGCGATGAGAGGGATCAACCACGGGAAGAGCCACAAAGTCGTATCGTGCGACCAGTTTCGCCACCTCTTTTGCCGGAGTTTGCGGAGTGCAGGTGACAAGATCTCTTTTAACCAGGTCCATAAGATTTTTATCTGCCGCAGAGGTCGCAAGGACTCTTAACGAGACAACTCCGGCGAGTTTGTTGTCTTCATTGACGCAAAAAATATAATAAATCGAAATCTCATTCGCCTTAGCGCGAATCCGGTCGATGGCCTCAGCCGCTGTCATATCAATTGGGATCGAAAAGAATTGGGTCTGCATAATGCGACCCGCGGATCCGGCCGGGTAATCAAGAAATTGCTGAATGCGATTTCGTTTCGGAGTTTCCATCTGAAGAAGAAGCTCTTGTTTTTGGTCCTCAGTCAGTAGACCCAAAAAATAAGCGGCATCCTCTTCGGCTGCATAAATTAATAGATTCAACAAAGCACTGGGGCTTAGATTATCCAGAATTCTAAAGAGGTGTTGCTCAGGAACCTCAATTAAGACCTCACTGGCACGGTGGATTCGCGTGAGTGCCTCAAAAAGCAGCAAGCTTTCTCTTTCTGGAAGATGGGTAATAAGTGAGGCTAGATCCACGGGCTCAACTCGGCTTAAGATCGATAGGAGAGGTCTTGAGCTGCGGCCCAGGAGGAGGCGCTTTATGATTGCTGTATTTGTCGCATTGAGTTTCATAAAAGCCTAAAATAATAGAGCAATTCTGATGGTTTAGTAATCTAGGGGGGAGTATGTCTTTTATTGTTGCTTGCGTCAAAGATTTTAATATAATGCTGCCCTTTAATTTAACCGAATTTGGAGCTTAAAAATGAGCACGGACAGGCAGCCTATGACGGTTGCAGGCAAGATAAAGCTGGAAGCCGAACTAAAAAATCTTCTTCAAGTCGAGCGTCCTTCAGTGATCAAGGCGATTGAAGAAGCGCGTGGCCATGGAGACTTAAGTGAAAATGCAGACTATGATGCAGCCAAAGAAAGACAAGGCTTTATTGAATCTCGCATCGCAGACATTCAAGGAAAATTGGCCAACGCAGAAGTCGTTGATCCCTCTCAGTTAAAGTCAGATAAAATTATCTTCGGGGCTCACGTCGAGCTTTTGGACTTAGAGTCTGAAGAAAAGGTCGTCTATCAGATCGTCGGAGAGGACGAAGCCGATGTGAAGCAAGGACGAATTTCTGTGTTCTCACCTTTGGCTCGCAGTATTATCGGAAAAAAAATGGGTGATGTCGTTGAGTTTAGAAGTCCAAAAGGCGAAAAGGAATTTGAGGTTTTGAAGTTTTCTTTTAAGTAGATATATTTACTTAAAAGATCGACTTCCTTCTTAGAATCACATCGCCAGGGGACTTAGGTGCAGGGGCAGGGATCCAAACTTGAATTTCAGTCAAAATCCCAAAAACGTGTTTCTGATCGAAGCTTCGGTCTTCCTGCATTTATTGTAGGAATTGTTCTGTCTGGTTTTTTAGGTGGGGCGGTTCGCGTCCTACTTTCTCCCATTCAAGTTCAAAACTATATCGACAGAGAGCTTTCAAAATCCGATCAAGCTTTTCGGTTTGAAACCGAAGGGGCAAGGGCTGTCTTATCCAGGGGGATTTGGCCGAAGTTGGGTCTTGAAGTTCATCGCTTGAAAATTTCCCATCGAAACTCTTGTGTTTTAAATCATCAATTCGTTTTGGAAAACATCTTCATTCCAGTGGAGTTCACGGCCCTCCTTCGTGGTCATACTCGTGTTGGCCGCCTTGAGAGTGATCAACTTTTAGTTCAGCTTAAAAATAAAGACTGTGGACTTCCGCTGAACCCAGTTGCAGCCCCAGAAGTTTCTTCTTCGAAGAGCTTAGAAACCTCTTTAGTGAAGGTCAGTGAACAAAAGCCAAAACTTCGTCTAGCCCACTATTTTGCGACAAGCTGGCAGAAAGATCGAGAGGTCCTTGGGAAGTTTGTTCAGGCATTGTTGATTCGAAATGTGGATATCCAGTGGCCGGGTCAAGAGCGGCCGGGCTTAAATTTGACTCAGTTCTCGACTCAATTTCAGGATCTTTCTCAGCCTTTAAATATTCGATTTACTTTAAGGCTTATGGAAGAGTCGAACTTTCTGCACACGGATCTTCCCATGGACTCAAGTGTCGTAGTTGATCAGGGTCAAATTCAAGTCAAATCGATTGGAAAAATTCGAGAAGGTGAGCTTCGTCTTGAGGGATCTATTCGAACCGACACTGAAGAGTTTATCTCTTCGGCGCAGGCCTTAAATATTCCGATTCATCATGTCAGCGAAAATATTTTGCGAGCACGAGGTTTAACATCTTCAAGGGGTCCCGGCAAAGCTCCGCCGCTTCAAACTTGGTTAAACTGTGAGGCCAAGCTGAATGGATTTTTGTGGGACAGTCCCAAGTCGGGATTAAAACTGAGTCTGTGTCGCTTAGATGGCCAAAATGGTAAAATCAATATCGGAGAGGCTGAGTTTCGACCCTTCCTAAGACCCCTTGATTTTGAATCTTTCCACGTCGATTTCAAGGATCTGGATGTTGCAGGTTTGCTCAGTCAGTTCGGCCGGGAAGGTGCGACGGGCATCTTAAGCCGCCAAGGCTTTATCTCAGGCAGACTCGATTTAAAGGCAAAAAATCATCTGCAGTTTCGCGGGCAAGTTGCGGGTCTAGAGTTTATTTTTTCGAACCAAAGCATATTATCCAAGCAGCTGGTTTCTGAACTTGATTTGGCCCTTCACTATGAGAACGGACGAATTTCGGGGCTGATTGATCGAGTCGATCTTAAAGGTGGGCAGTTTAAAGGGCTTGCTTCATTTAACATGGGGGATTCTTTTTCAGAGGCTTTGTTTCAAATCAAAGTGGATGAGCTTTCTTTTGATCCCAGCATTGAAGAGCTGATGCTGGGCGGACAGGCTGAGCCTATCTCTATATATGGACAGGGAAAATTCCAAGGCGGCCAGCTGGTGTTTTGGGATGGGGTCTTTGGGTCAAAGAAGGTTCAAGGGAAAGATTGGTTGGTTGAAGAGTTTAAGTTAAGAGGTCAGTTCGCGGAAGAAATTTTCTCAGGTAAGGCTCAGGCGCGCACGGCGAGTCTTTCAAAGGGGCATCTTTATTTCGAACTTTTTCGTCGCCTTTTTATTGAAAGTAAAGAAAGTGCAGAAGCTCTTTTGTTAAATCAAATCTCGGGACAAGTTCGAATCAGTCAGTCGGGTGGATCTTGGGAAAAGTTAAATGCTCGAGACCGAATGGGTCAGATTTCTTTCGCCTCGGCAGGGGGCTGGCAGTCGGGCGAATTTAAGTCGTGGATTGATGTCGATATTGGAAAGTTTAAGGCCCTTCGTTGGAACCTCATCGGAAGTCCAAAAAACTTTAGACTCGAGCCTAGTGCTGAAATGTTGAAAACTTTAAAAGGTGCTAAGGGTCCCTTGGCGGTGCCCTCGAGTTGGACTCAAGAGTCAGAGATTCTTGTCGAAAAAAGCACGGGAAGTTAGGGCTCGTCCTGATCCTAATGAAGAAGGACTGCCCCTAGATCGATCCGGTGAATCGACTTTCGTAAAGCCGCTGCCACCACTTTAAAAGTAATCGATCGGCCGAAGCACTCATTGCTTCAGATAATTTTTCTGAAAGTTTTCTCTTCTGGATGACTTTGATCTTTAGAATTTGGGCTCGATCTTTGGCTTTGTACAAATACTCATCGCTGGTCATAAGTTCGTCGGCCAGTTGTAGCGACTTCGCTCTTTCACCAAACCAGTATTCGCCAGTTGCGACTTTATCTAGGTCCAACTGCGGCCGATTCGCCTGGACAAACTCTTTAAACAACAAATGAGTGTCTTCGATTTGTTCTAGGAACTTTTGTTTTCCTTTGGGTGTGATTTCGGCAAGCAAGCTGATGGTTCGTTTAAATTCCCCGGCCGTAATTTCATCATAATCGACATCATGTTTTTTTAGCAGACGATGAAGATTTGGCACTTGAGCGATCACTCCGATGGAGCCCAGTATTGCGAAAGGTGCTGCAATGATTTGATCCGCGGTGCAGGCCATCATATAACCGCCGCTGGCTGCGATTTTATCTACACTCACGGTCAGATGAATTTGCGCTTGGCGAAGGCGAAGAAGTTGAGAGGCTCCTAATCCATAGGCATGGACCATTCCGCCGCCACTTTCAAGACGGATAAGAACTTGATCTACTCCTGGTCTGGCAACTGCCAGAACCGCTGAAACTTCGTCTCGAAGAGAGTCCACCTGATGGCCTCGAAGATCTCCGGTAAAATCGATGACAAAAATATGGGGCTTTTGCACCCCCAGTTTTCGTTCTTTTTTCTCAAGCTTCTTCTTGGCCTTCAAATCAGCTTTAAGAGTTTTTTCATCCGAAATAATGGGTTTTAGAGCTTCTGCGAAGGCTTCGAATTTTTCATTAAGGCTTTCGACTTCAAGGCTTTCTCGGGCCTGCTTGGCTTTCATCACCAGTGCCGCAAGAAGAATCATCACTCCCGCAATGATTAAAAAGACAAAAAGAGACTTACCCGCGAATTGGCCTAACTCTGCTAAGAACTCCATATAACCTCCGCTGTGGACTGTTTAAAAAATCTTCCAGCCCGCGTCGAGGGAATTGTGACTTTGGGGCCGGATTTTGGTCGAGTTTGTCGAATTGGGGTGAACAATTCGCGCAACTTCGTGGAAAATAGAACTCATGCGTCTAATTTTGACAGTTCTTACTTTCTGGAGCAGCTCGGCCTTGGCGATTCAAGGTGATCCTGAGTTTCAACGTCTTCTTGAGCTTTTAAATCAGCGTTACGAAGATTTTTTTGTCCAAGAGCGAGAACTTGAGGCCTGGCACCGACTCAGGCGAAGTGGCGCACAAGAAATTGAAAGAGAACGTATCCGGTACGAACGTGAAGCTGAGGCGGCAAGGCTGCAGTACATTCGTGAAAGAAAAGCAGCTCCAGACATGTCTACTTTCGAGCGAGAATATGAGCGCCAGGTGAAAGCTCGAGAAGAGGCTCATAAAAAAGAGCGGGAACTTTATGTTCGCCGTCGTGAAGCACTTCAGCGGACCGAGGCTCGTGCTAGAAAAATTCCTCCAGAAGTGGAGCTAAAGCTTTATGTCGAAGAGGATTGAGAGCTAGAGGTCTTGACCATAAGTTCTTCTAGGCTCAGTTGAGAGAGATCCTTTAGTCGTTTTAAAAAAAAGCCCAAAACCAACATAGAAATAACCATCAAGGGAATCACAATTGCAATTTGGCTTTTCCAGGTCATCTCGGCAATTTGTTGATTTAAAATTGTCTTGCGCTCTAGAGCGGGAAGACTTTCGTCAATATCCAGAAATATCCTTGCCGCCAGCCAGTAATTCAGAGCCGCACTTAAGAAAAATGAACCCGAAAAGTAAAAGGTCGAGCGCTTAAATAGGGCTTTAAGCTCATTTCCTTTTCCCAGTCGAGTGATTTGCTCTTGAATTCGCTCAACGCTTAAAAGCTGTGGATTAAAAAACAAGGCTTCCATAAAAGGCTTCTTACTGAAGGCCGAGATCAATGCCCCAATTCCTAAAATGAGTGGAAAGCCCGACTCTTTTGCAACAAACCAAATTCCGGTCAACTCAAATAGCCCAAGGCCTCCAGTTAAAAGCACACTCACAAAGCCCAAGGCTGAAAGCCAATTTCTTCGCTGAAACCGAATCCAATCATAAGCTCCATAGCCCAAAGGCAATGACACTGCCACAATGAGGGCGATCAGTGGTCCTTGCTCGCCCATTCGAGTGCTAAGCTGTTCCAGCACAATCACAGGCAAAAAGACATTAAAGCCAATATTTAAAAAAAAGTTTTCTTGTTTGGGAGTGGCGGCTTGGGTGCGAGTCATTGTTGTTAATCTGAAGCTTAGCTCTAAGTCAGTCAAGGTGGGAGGAGGGAATCTTATCCACAAACTAACAGCCCGCTGCGGCATTATTGACAGAATTCAGACAGTAAAAATTTTGCAACTTCCGCATCTCTTTGAAAGCATAACTTCATCCAGCAAGGAGGGAAGAGGATGTTTTTAAAGACAATTCTTTTAAGTTTATCACTAGCCGCTTTTGACGCATCTGCATATCCACTTGTACCTAGTTCGGACCTCACACAAGGAGACTTGTGCGATCAGAAAGATCCGGATTTTGACCAGCTCCGCTACAAAGAGCGTATTCCTTATTGCAAACGCAATGTGAGTTGGAGTCGGAGAGAGCAGATTTATGACCAATATTCTATCCCCGAAAAATGTCGAGATCGATTTACCATCGATCATCTGATCCCATTGGCCGTTGGAGGCAATAATTCAGATCAAAACTTGTGGCCTGAGCACGTCGCTGTCAAAGCGCAGAGGCCGGATTTAGAAATAGCAGTCTATCATGCCTTGGCGAACGGCGAAATCACCCAAGAAGAAGCGATTGAGACCATTCTGGCTGAGAAGTTGATTGCGGAAATGGAAATGACCATTCAAAAAAAGAAAGATGGCTGTGATCGGCCAATGACTTACTAGCTGGATTGATCAGGCCTGCTGTCTTTTGACATTTTGGGAGGAATTTGATCTTCTGAAGATCTTCTTAAACCCATCGAGTAGGCCCCATGAACACTCCCATTCAAAAAGATTTCGAGATCAGCGGGATGTCTTGTGCTTCTTGCGTTTCGAGAGTTCAAGAGGCCTTGGCTTCGGTCGATGGAGTTGAGGACGCGCGAGTGAACCTTGCGACGGAAAAGGCTCGAGTTCAAATAAAGGCTTCAGTTTCTACAGATCAATTGGCGGATCAATTGATCCTTGCGGTTAACAAGGCAGGTTATACGGCGAAGCTGGTTTCTACGGATTTAGCTAATGATGAATCTGAATCTTTTAAAAATCGAGCCTTAGAACGAGAAAATGAGTTGAAGTCCCTGAAGTCAAAAATTCGGTGGGGATTCATTTTGTCGGGCCCCTTGGTATTGCCAATGCTTCTGGAGCCATTCGGAGTTTTTTTGCATATCCCTGCGTGGCTTCAATTTGGTTTGGCATTCCCGGTTCAGTTCTGGCTCGGAAAAAAATTCTACAGCTCTGCATGGCGAGCCGTAAAAAATCGAAGCGGAAATATGGATCTTTTAGTGGCCTTGGGAACTTCGGCGGCCTTCGCCTTAAGCCTTTATCTGTGGGGCTTTGGGCAGGACCTGGGTCATTCAGCACATCTATATTTCGAAAGTGCTGCTGTGATTATCACCTTAGTGCTCCTTGGAAAATATCTAGAGACAAAAGCAAAGATGCAGACACTTTCGGCGATTCAAGCCTTACAAGCCCTTCGGCCCGAGCGCGCTTTTGTCCGGCGGGATGGAGTCGAACAAGAGCTAAGCCTTCATGAATTAAGATTAGGAGACCAAGTTTTAGTTCGTCCAGGAGAGCGGCTTCCGGTGGATGGCATAGTGCTTGAGGGCCGAAGTTTTTTAGACGAGTCTTTGATGACCGGAGAAAGCCGAGCCATCGAAAAGTCACCTGGAGACTTTGTGATCGGAGGTTCTGTAAACACCGACTCGGTCCTGTTGATTAAAACTACAGCTTTGGGTCGAGAAAGTCGTTTGGCGCAAATTATCCGTTGGATAGAAGACGCACAATCTGCCAAGGCACCGGTTGAGCGACTTGTGGACCGAGTCAGCGCGATTTTTGTTCCTGTCGTCATTTTGGTTTCTGCCATAACCATTTTGTATTGGGGTATTTCGGGGGGAGATTGGGAAGTGGCTTTAATCCACGGTGTATCGGTTTTGGTCATCGCTTGTCCCTGTGCTTTGGGGCTGGCAACACCTGCGGCGATTATGGTTGGGACTGGCGCCGCAGCTAAGGCTGGAATTTTAATTCAAGATGCCGAGGCACTCGAGATGGCCCATAGCTTAACTCTGGTGGCTTTTGATAAAACCGGGACTTTAACCGAAGGCAAACCCGCACTTAGAAAAATCATGAGCCCCGAGATGGCGCCAGATGAACTGCTTCAACTTGTTGCAAGCCTTCAGGCCTTCAGCGAACACCCTTTGGCGAAGGCCACTTTAGCAAAAGCTAAAGAACAAAAACTTTCACTGTTTACGGCGCAAGACGTGAAAGCCTTGCCTGGGATTGGGATTCAAGGAGAAGTCAAAGGTCATATCTATTCTTTGGTCACCGAGACGTATCTTAAGCGGCAGGGTCTAGAATTTCTGGAACTTCAGCAAGGGATGAAGGACTGCGAGGAAGAGGGCGATAGCATCTCCTATATCTTGGACCGGGGTCGAGCCATCGGGGCCATGTCCTTCGCAGATCAGATCAAGCCAAGTTCTCGGCCCAGTCTTGAAAGATTAAAGGCATTGGGTCTTAAAACAATACTGCTTAGTGGAGACAACGAAGGCAGTGTTCGTCGAGTCGTAGAAGAATTAAAATTAGATGAGTTTAGGTTTCGAATTTTACCCGAAGAGAAAGCAAAAATTATTGAGGACTTGAAGTCTAAGGGAGAACGGGTTGCGATGGTTGGAGACGGGGTGAATGATGCCCCAGCACTCGCCGCAGCTGACGTGGGCATTGCGATGTCGACGGGCACGGATGTGGCCATGCATACCGCCGGAATCACTTTAATGAGAGGCGATCCATTATTAATTCCTGATGCCATCGAGATCTCAAGCCGAACCTATCGAAAGATAAAGCAGAATTTATTTTGGGCCTTTATCTACAATGTGGTTGGAATTCCCTTGGCGGCAGCAGGTTTTTTAAGTCCTCTTCTTGCCGGCTCGGCGATGGCCTTTAGTAGCCTAAGTGTCGTGTCTAACGCACTTCTTTTAAAAAGGTGGACGCCTTCGAATAAAAGAAAGACGAATTCTTAATAGGGCGAGCAGTTTTGAAAATTGATCACCAATGCACTCAGAAGAAACAAATAAATTAAAGTGCGCAGTGGTCGGTTGATTCCCATAGGATCCAGAATAACCTGGTTGTGACTCTCACGCCAATAACTTTGTCTTAGGCCTCGGCCATTTTTGCAGGATAAAATTCAGTGGCGAATCGGCGCATGATGTTTTGCTCGACCTGTCCCTTTAGACTCGACTTTGTTGGGATTCGTAGGTGAAGCATGACTCCACCCCTTTCGGTCATATCTAAAAAGACTTTGGGCTCGACTCCCGGGACTTCGATCCCGTCCCGATTTTCGAGCAAAGTCAAATAGCGTCGAGCATGAGAGATATAATCCTTGGTCTCGTCATGGGCCGCTCGAAGAAGTATTTTTTCTGCATTGGCCCAGTCAAGATTTGCAGGAATCGGAATTCGAATCGTATGCAAACAGTACTGAGCAGAATTGGTGTCGTTAATTACCGGGTGGGTTAAAAACACCGAGTTTGGAATTTTTAAAACCCGTCCGGTATATTTCTCGAGGCGACCTTTGTGACCCACTTCATAAAGAGTTGTGACTAGAAAGGTGTGATCCAGAACATCCCCTCGATTACCTTGAATCTCGATTCGGTCGCCGACCTCGAAAAGTTTGTTACTGACTTTTAAAAGGCCCCCTAAAAAGCAGGATAATATTTCTTTGGTTCCGATGACCAGTGCCGCTGCAACCGCCACAATCGAGATCGCAAGAGTGCGAATTTCTGCCGCCCAAATAATGACCAGACCCAGAAGCAAAATCGAGAATGAAAAATTTCGGATATGGACAATCCAACGCCTTTTGTCTTCGACGTTTTTAAGTTTCCACGAGGCCACTAGTTTTATCGTGGAGTAGCGAAGGGTCATTACAATCCCTAAAAAAAGTAGGGAGGTCACAAAATTTGCGACAATATGTTTAGTTTCGACACCCCAGCCACTGAGATTGAGTAGTTCTGTCATCTTTAATCCTCCCCAGAATTATACCTTGAAAGGGGAAATGGAACCAAGTACTTAAATGGCCATGCCGGAACTTCCAGAAGTCGAAACAGTTTGTAAGGGTCTTAATCAGATCATTGGGCGGGGACTTGCTATTGACGAAGTTCGTCTTCACCGAAAAGATCTGCGTAAACCTTTTCCGAAGCTCTTAAATTCAAAACTTAAAGGTCTAAGGCTTGAAGCGGTTAGAAGAAGGGCGAAATATCTTCTTTTGGATTGTGGACCTTATGTTTTGATCAATCATCTTGGAATGACAGGTTCATGGCGTCTCGAAAAAGGCTCTGAAAGTGAACTTCATGATCACTTTGAAATACGGACCTCGAAAGGGCGCTTGATCTACAATGACCCCAGGCGTTTTGGTTTACTGCTTATTGAGAACAAGGGTGAAGAATACTTAAATCCATTTTTATCCCATTTGGGAGTTGAACCCCTCGAAGGGGACTTTTCGGCTCAAAAGTTATTTCAGCAATCTCGAGGAAAAGTTTCTGCGGTTAAAGTGTTTATTATGGATCAAAAAATTGTCGTGGGCGTTGGCAATATCTATGCGGCCGAAGCTTTATTTAGATCGGGTCTTCGACCACAGAAACAAGCCGGCAAATTAAGTAAAAAGGATTGTGAAAATCTGGTGGGATCTATCCAAGAGGTCCTTCGGGAGGCTCTAAGCTCTGGAGGCAGCACGATTCGGTCTTACCGGTCCGCATCCGGAGAAGCCGGTGCATTTCAGAATCAGCTATTTGTTTATGGTCGGGCGGGTGAAAGTTGCCGAGTCTGTGGATCTAAGGTTCGCACAGAAATTCAGGCTCAAAGAAGTAGCTATTGGTGCCCAAAATGTCAGCGCTAAGACCGACAGCTTTGATTCTTCTCGCCTATTTAAGTCTTTTGGCTCTGGGCCTAATGGACAATGTTCGAAGCCCCTATTTTCCATTAATTATCGATGAATTTCAGCTTTCGGACTCTCTGAGTTCTTGGTTTTTTGCATTAGCCTCTCTATGTGCATTCTTTAGCGCGATTTTGGGTCGTCATTTAATTGAAAAGTTTCAAAGCCTTCATCTTTTGCGTATCGGTTTAGTGCTTATGGCCCTGGGCTTTTTTTTAATGAGTCAAATGAAGGAGTTTTTTTCGCTCTTAATATTTTGTGGCCTTTTTGGCGCGGGCTTTGGACTGGTGACTGTGGCTCAGAATGTCAGTATTCAAGAGGTTCCCGATATTTCTTTAAGACGACGCTTGTTTTCAGGTTTGCATAGTATGTATGGCTTTGCGGCCCTGTTAAGTCCAATCTTGGCCGGATTTTTTTTTAGTTGGCAGTGGAGTTGGCGGACGGCCTTTATGTGGATTTCTTTGGTTCCCGCAGGCATTGCGCTATTTAGCTTCATCACTTTTGGAAAAAAACAAAATCTGAAACTCTCTAAAGAAGACCTCTTGCAAGGCTTAAGGTCCAATCGAGAGACACTTAGTCCTAAAGATTTAAGCCATGGACTTTACTTGGGCTTAACGATTTCAATTTATATGATTGCAGAAATTTCTCTTTCCACCCGTATCCCCCTTTATGCCATTCGAGAATTGGGCTGGAGCTTAGAGTCAGGAACCTATCTTCTTGCGACATTTTTTTTGGGTCTTCTTGCGGGAAGACTCTTGTTTTTGATTTTCAGATTCTCAAACTGGTCCGATGGGAAGATCTTAAATCTTTCACTTGTGCTTTCGACAATTAGCTTTTTTATTGGTCTTTACGGGTCCCCATATTTTTTATCCCTCACTGGATTTTTCTTGGGCCCTTTTTATCCCCTCGCGATGCAGTTTGTATCTGGAATTTTTTTGAAAAAGAGTGCGGCGGTCATTGCCTACACGGTGGGAATTGGCTCCTTAGTGGTCGTAGCTATGCATTCGGCCTTAGGGCTTTTAACGGAGGCCTTTGGGATCTTTAAGGCCCTTCATATGGGACCTCTTAGTTTGATCCTGGTTCTTTTCTTGTTGTGGCTTCGTCCGCGTTTGTTTGCAAATCAATAGATTCGACAAAGATGCGGTTTTCTTTGTAGGTGAAGCGAATATTTTTATCGTAAAGGCTTAAGCCATAGGTTCGCTCGGGGTACTTTTCGAGGTAAGCAAGGGGGCGAGGGTCTTGGCTTAGACTCCCAATAATCAACTGTCGTAAGGTTCTGGTGGGCTGTGTTTTTTCTTCATCCGCCAGTTGAGCCTCCGCCCGCTCTGAAAATTCAACCTCCATCCGTATGTCTTTAGTGAGCAGCTCAGAGCTTGCCTCGGGCTGAAGATCATATTCGGGAATATAAGGTTTGATATCGTAGATGGGGCTTTGATCGACCAGATCAATTCCAGACACGCGCAAGAAACCCTCTTCGATAGAGTGAAGTTTAACTAAACTGAGTGCGATAGGATTTGGGCGGTGAGGAGACCGGGTCGCAAAAACCGAAAGTCGGCCCCCACGCATTCGTGGGACTCGAATTTTGGAATGTTTTGACGCCAAGCTGAGGTGAAATCCAGCGATCAACCAAAGATGAGAATATAGCTTTAGATCTTGAATAAAAGAAAAGTCGGAGTACTCGGGGAGCATGCGGACAATGGCCTGACTGCTGGGTGAAAGAAGTCCTTGTCTGGGGGTCCCAAATTTTTCTTTGTAGCAAGACTCTAAAATGGCAATGGTTTCAAGTTGCACGGGGACCTCATATGAACATATCAGGAGACCTAACAAATGCCCTGTAGTCTGACAATGACCTTTTGACTTAAGTCCTTCAGAAGCTTTAAATTCTGAGTCATGTTTTCTTTTCAAATTCGCCAACTCGGACTTCGTCTTGCGAGCTTGTTGCTTGTCTATAGCTTGATTCGATTCGCATTTTTGGTCCTTCACTGGCAGGCGCTGGGCCAAGAATCAGCATTTGCTCTTATTCGGTCCTTTTATCTGGGCCTTCGTTTTGATTTATCGGCCATTGCCTTTTTAAATGCCCCCTTTATCATTTTGGCACTTTTACCTTTGGCGATACTATTAAATCCAGTCTTACAGGAATTAAATCGCTTTTGCTTTTGGGCGCTGAACTTCTTTTTTATCGGGGCGAACGTCACTGATCTTGAGTTGGTCCGGTTTACCGGAAAGCGGGTGAATTGGGATATCTTTTCGATTCGGGAAGATATTCAACAGCATTCTTGGAGTGTTTTAAGTACTTATTGGCCCCATTCTCTTTTTTTGATTTTCCTAGGGGTTTTGCTCTATTTCTTCGATCGCAACACAGCCCCAAAAGATCTTAACAGACTGTCGCCCTCAAGATCTGTCATCTTTGCTTTGATCATCCTAGCGGGTTCGGTCCTAGCAATGCGTGGGGGACTTCAGTTAAAACCCATCAAACCCATTAATGCATTCCAGTACGGTAGCCAAGAGTTGGGCCTGTTGACGCTGAATAGTACCTTTACGCTCTTAACCAGTAAAAAAGGTCCAAGATTGCAGCCGGTGAAAGAATATTCCTCCGCGGAAGAGCTGCTCGAAGTTTTAAAATTTGAAGATCAATTTGTGTCTCATTGGCATGGACGGTTTAAAGGCTATAACTTGGTTATTATTTTACTTGAAAGCTTTGGCTCTGAGTATGTCGGCCATTTTAATTCCGGAAAGGGCTATACGCCTTTTCTGGATAGCTTAATAAAAGAATCCTTAGTTTTTGAAAACCATTTCTCGAACGGCAGAAGATCGATCGAAGCTATTCCTGCAGTCTTGTCGGGAATTCCATCTTTGATGGAAGAACCTTTTTTAACTTCGAACTTTCAATCCAATCGGATTCAGGGACTGGCCGAAATTTTTAAGAAACAGGATTACTCGACTTCATTTTTTCATGGAGCTCAGAATGGTTCGATGTTTTTTGATAGTTTTGCCGCGAGAACCGGTTTTGAATCTTACTTCGGCCTTTCGGAGTTTCCAGACCCCAGCCAAAGTGACGGCCAGTGGGGAATTTATGACGAAGCCTTCTTTCAATTTTTTTCTGAGCAGTTGGGTGAGACGCGACAGCCATTTTTTGGCTTCATATTTACCTTAAGTTCTCATCACCCTTATAAAATTCCAGAGCAGTACAAAGGGAAATTTCCTTTAGGCGAACTCGAGATTCATCCAAGCATTGGCTATACGGACTTTGCGCTGGCTCGGTTTTTTGAAAGTGCCAAGAAGCAGGACTGGTTTAAAAAGACTTTGTTTGTGATCACTTCAGATCACACTCAGCTTTCTAATACTCCAAAGTATCAAACGCAGTCTGGCGTTTACCGTGTGCCCCTGTTGTTTTATTCAGAGGGGATGGATTGGACGGGTGTTTCTGGATCGAGAGTGTCTCAGCATGTGGATCTGGTTCCCACTCTTTTAGATTTATTTGGTGTTCAGGGAGAGCCCTTAAATTATTTTGGGCAAAGTCTGTTTAATTCTGGCCAGCACGCAAGGGTTGTGAACTCGTCTCCGCGAGGTATCTGGCTGATGGATCGAAATAATTTTGTTGAACTGAATACTTTAAGTCGTCAGGTAAGCTGCCATTCCCTCGATGGATCCTGGCCGGGGGAGACCTCGGGTCCGAGCTTTTCTTTTGAAGAAAGCCTCGCAGGCAAGTCGTCCTGTGCCCAATCCGGAGCCCTGGCCCTCGCTTACTTTCAGTATTTTGTAAATGCTTTGCTTAATAATTCTTTATTTCCCTAGTTTTTTACTGGGATTTGGGCTTCCGCATTAGTCGCCGGGCATTATGGCTTTTCCCCAAATTGTTGAAATTTGGTTATCTTCGATGCGTCGTCTAGACAAATTGAGTTCCCACGGTTTAGGCTTTGGGCCTTCAAAGGGGGACGGGGATGGGGAAAAAAACTTTTGGACTGATGGGCTTAGTTTTTGTGCTCTTTCTGCTCTCGTCTTGCGCTCCAAAGGACCCCGTTTTAACTACCGAACGCCAAGTTCGGCCATTGAGCACAAGTGCAATTGACGGTTTAGATTACGCGAATTTTTCCCTCGCTTACACGTCACTGATTCCTCGATTAATGGCTCTCGCAGAAAATCCACAAGTTCTTCAGGACAGCTCGGGTTGCCCAATTCTAAGGGTGCTTGAAGATAAAGCAGAGTCGCGAAAGATCGAGCTTCATTTTTCTAAAAACGGGGACCCTTGTGAAACTGCAGTCTTCGATGGCGAGAAAATGAGAGGTCTTTTTAAAGGGGTAGAACGAATTGATATTCGTTATGAAGCCGCATCTTCAGAGACCCAGATCGAGAAGACATGTGAAGAGACTCAGCAAAAACTTAGCGCTCGGTCAAAGGCTGTTGCTGTAGAGGTTTGCGCCTTTCAAAACAGAAAAGTTTTGAGTTTGCGTTATTGGACCTCGGTTCCTATTTCTTCCATTCTTAGAACTAGAGCAAAGGACGGGCTTGAGAGAACGATCCATGTTGACGCCGAAGAGCGAAGCCTGGATCTGGATTTAGTGACTTCAGAGGCTGGCTCCAACACCTTCCGGAGCCATTTTAGAAGCCAGGCTGAGGGCACTCACATTCAAAAAGATCAAGGTTACCAGAGAACCGGGGTTTTCGAGCAGCGAGTCAACTATTCGGGTCTTTGGAGTGAAGGCGCTCTTGCATTGGACGAACTTAACTTTTTGAAAAAA
Organism: uncultured Pseudobdellovibrionaceae bacterium; assembly: GCA_964389375.1. GTDB lineage: Bacteria > Bdellovibrionota > Bdellovibrionia > Bdellovibrionales > UBA1609 > CAYMDP01. Next base: position 31,727 of record CAYMDP010000009.1, read on the forward strand.
GAAAAAGTCGAGCACCGAGAACTTTCCAGAAGTAGCTGGGCCTATAAAAATAGCTTCGAGAATCTTTATATTTTGAATCTAACAGGGGCTCCGACCGGAAGTGGGAACCTTAAGAATTTGTCAGGGATAATTACCTTTGATCCTCAATGTTTGATTGCTGAAGGTGAGTTAAGAGTTCTAAGTTACTCAAACTCCGAACCTCGAGCGCCAAAACTTTCGACCCGAGATCCTTTGCTATTGTCGGCTTCTCAAGTTTCGAACGGCAAAGTCGCTAAGGTGGGTCCTCGAATGGATTGCACACAAAAAGCGGCCTCTCCATACGGAAACTTTATTCCTTACGATTTGGTCTTTGCGCGCTAGTTTTAAATGGGCGTTTAAGCCTATTTAGGCAAATTCGACTGAATCGACCAGCGCTCGGTTTAGAAATCCAAAAACTCAGGCTTCAATTTTTATCCTAAGGCTATGACTTCTATAGCTTTGAGGATTTCATAAAACTTTGGATTTGATTTGGCCATTGGACATAGATGGGTCCCCGAAAAACTTCGACCCAAGTAAACTTGAGTTTTTTGTCCCAATGGATGTTAGAGATCGGATATTGGGGGCAGGGCTTGCCCCCGAATCGCGAGATCTGAAGGATCTTATTCTGGATCCGCTTGAACTTTTAGACTTCGTTTTTGAATAACCGCCAAGATCGGCCAATGGTCGCTGACTCCTGTGGGTCTATTTTCGTCGAATCTTGCAGGCGAAAGCCAGGGGTTCTTCTGGTATCGACTTTCATTTGGAATTCGGATCGAGCGATTGACCAGGTGCCAGTTTGCGGTGCCCCCATCTTCTTTCATGCGTGGATCAAAAAGAAGAGAGTCTAAAAATGACCACTGGCGCAGGCTATGGTAGTAATTGGTTCCGCGGCAGCCTTCACAGCCGACGAGGTGGGAGACGATCCATTCGGCACCGAGGTGCTTTTCATAAAACTTATTATTGTTTTCATCCGAGGTCGAAATGTTAAAATCTCCCCCAGCCACCACTAGATATTCTTTTGGGGTTTCTCTTTTTAGCTTATTGATATGCTGGATGGCTTGCCCTCTCCAGTAGCTTGGATTTGAGGGGTTTGGAAAATGCACCGTGAAAGCTCTTAGCTTTTGGCCATCAGGAAGAGTGAAATCAGCCTGAATGATACCTCGAGATCGTGAAGCCCAGACCTTGTCCTCTTCTGTTTTTCCAACATAAGGAATCTTGTGAAGCTTGGCTTCTCCAATTTGAGGCAGCCTTGAAAGCATTCCCACATCGATCCCGCGGGGGTCAAAGCCTTCAATTAGGATGACATGCTTATAGGCCGCAGGCTTTAAGTACTCCTCAGAAAGCTTTCTAAGGATCTTGATATTTTCAACTTCAGAGACCAGCAACAAGTCGGGTCCTCGCCCTCCATTTACCTGTAGGATCGCGTCCGCAAGGCGACTTAGCTTACGATCGACGACCTTGTCATTCCAGTCATGGGTGAGGCATTCGTCTCTATATCGCGGGGAGCGCATGGCATTACAGGCTTTGGTATGTTCGGGAGTCCCCTTAAGAGTCAGTGGAAGAAATGAGAAGTCTTCGGTCCCTTCATCAAATTCAGTATCAAACAAGTTCTCCAGATTGTAGGCCATGATTGAAACCTGGTCTGTTGATTCTCCCAGACCAGAATCAAAATGCTTTTTGCCCGTCGTACAAGAGGCCAAGGAGACGAGCAGAGAAATGACAACAAAAAAATGAAGACGAGCTTTCATTAAGAATCCTTTTTTTGGGGAGCATGAATGACTCCGAGGGCTAAGATATACAGGGCTTTGCCAATTTTTCCAGAGATTTACACCCCTGACACAAATCTAAAAATTCACTGGGGGTTTTTGCCTTGCAAGGGCATTTGAATCATGGGAGAAATTTTGGGTCCCGGGGGATGGGACTTTGCGAAAAGGGGATGGGATGTTTGAGATGATGGCGCGAGTCTTTAGGTTCCTAATCACACTTAGTCTTACGGTTTTCCTTTCTCACTTCGCCTCGGCACAAGAGGATATGGACCTAGATTCCTCCGCGGGAGATTCTCGCATAGAGATCGAGCCGCCACCGGTTGTGCAGTCCGACAATACTTCTCCAGTTGTGATCCCCATTACCGAACAAGACAACCGAATTTCTAGGCGAAGAAGCCCCTGGGGTGTTGCTTTTTTTAACTGGTCAAGTGTCGGAATTGAAAAAGTAAGAGAGGGCCGATCCAGGCTCGAAACTTATAACTATTTTAGTTTTGATTACCGCCTCAATTATAATAGTAAAATTTCTATCCGTCCGGAGTTTTACATCGCAGGAGCGGGCGACAATTTTATGGATCGCTACGAAGATGGCAGTGTTGAGATGGGGGATATATACGTTCAATATTCTCACAATAGCTGGGCCCTTCTTCCTGGAGATATTGGTCTTCTTGGGGCATTTAGAGTCTATTACCCGAATGCAGAGCACAGTAAGCAAACTCGCCAACTGGCTCAGCTTCAGGCTCGAATGATTTTTAACCGCCCCTTCGGAAATGGAATAGAATTGGCCTATCATCTTCGTCCAAAGTTTTTTGTACAAACTCAAAAAACCTACAGAAATGAATTTTTCAATGTGAAAGCAAACCAAATGGCCCAGATCGAACAATTGATTGAGCTTTCGAAGCGGCTTACGCCTGACTTTGGAATTTCCCAATCTGTCGGAGCCGAGCATCGTTGGATTTACGGATCTGATGCAGAAAATATTGATCCTGAAGTGACAAGCGCTCTTGAAATGACGACTTCAGCAAGTCTAAGACTTGGTGGGATTAGTTTTCGTGGCGGGGTGACTTATTCTGCACGGGTCAACGACCGTAACAGTCGAGTCAGAGCTTTGTACAACGAAAGCGACTCTGAGTATTTCTTAATGACCTATGCCTATTTCTAAGACCTTGTTGGCGCGGATATTTCTATCCACAATCCTTCTATGTCCCTTATTGGCTTTCAGTGAAGAGCAGGGCCAATCCAAAGTTCCTCCAAAGGTTTTGATTGAAATTGGTGAGGGAAGAGTCAGTGTTAGGGCCGAAGGCCTGGATCTTCCTGAGGATGAACTTAAATCCCTCGAGACAGAATTCTTGGTCAGCGAAGAGCTTTCTCATTTAGTGATCACAGATCAAAAAGTGCAACTGACGATCGAAGGCAAGGCCCTTGATAATTTAAAGAAAAAATTAAGTCGAAGAAAAGACGCAAGTCTTAAAGAGCTTAAAGATATCATTCGCTTTGAGGCCCGAAGAGCTTCGGGTAATGAAAAAGCAGAAGCCTTCGAAGAAGAGGCGGATCAAATTAGGTTGTTTACTGGATCCGAGCGCGTTGTGATGGGCGGTCACACTGTGATTCGCGAGGATGAAAGTATTTCTGAGCTTTTGGTCGTTGGGGGCTCTGCTGAAATTCTAGGACATGTTGAGCGCTTAGTTGTACTTGGCGGGGTGGTTCGTATTGGGCCGAGTGCGAAGATTTCAGATGAGATGATCAATCTCGGTGGGCAAGTTGAAATCGATCCGGCAGCTCAGGTGGATGGAAAAAGATCCGATGTGGCAATTCCTTTAGGGGATGATGTGTGGGACCTCTTAAAGCAGAGTCTGAGAGAGAAAAAGAATCGGTATTTCTCGAGCACTCCCACGGTGATCTTTTTTTTCGTAGTTAAAGTGATGGTTCTTTTGATTTTTTGGTTTTTGGGTGAGTTTTTTGCTCCGGTCTTTCAGTCCAAGATTCGAGAAAATTTAGCTTCAAGCCCCTTTAGAAGTTTAGGCTTTGCGTTTTTATCTCTGCTTTTGATCATCCCACTGACCTTGATGTTGACACTTTCTATTGTGGGCATCCCACTGCTTCCGCTTCAGTTTTCATTTATTTTTCTATTCGCGATCTATGGCTATGTTCAGTCGGCGACGGTTTTGGCCACAAAGCTGCCGCGACTAAAATTGAAACAGCTTTGGATGTTTGCTCTATTGGGGATCTTTATTTTTGAAGCTCTTCGATGGATTCCACTCTTGGGCGCTTTTTTAGTGGGACTTTTTGCCCTTGCGGGCTACGGAGCCGCTAGTCGGGCCTTCTCGAGCATGATCTTTTCGCGACGCAAAGCCCTTTGATCTTTAAGGGATTCCACCTAGGATAAGTTCTTAAGCCCTAGAGTTTGTGGCCTGCAATTCACTTCATCGGACTTGCAAGCTCAAGCGCATTTGTTTTGAGGTGAAAAATGACAGACTTCTTTCAAGATGGCCCAATATTGCAGAATCCATACGAATCAGATCCTCTTTTGCGGTTAATTTTAGAGCAGAGTGTGTCCTCGGCTCATTTTAAAGTTATTGATGAAGATCTTAAAAAATTCTCTCGACGAGTCTTAAATGAAATTGAGGATCTTGGATGGCAGGCTGAGAACGAAAGGCCTCAACATGTCCCTTACGACCCCTTTGGAAGAAGGATTGACGAGATTAAGGTTTCTTCAGCTTGGCAGCGGTTAAATGATATCTCTGCAGAAGAGGGCCTCGTCGCTCTCGGATTTGAGCGGACACTTGGTGAAACTTCAAGGATCTATCAGTTTGCAAAACTTTATCTTTTTCATCCCTCTTCGGCATTTTTTTCTTGTCCACTGGCTATGACGGATGGCGCTGCACGAGTTTTAGAAGTCTATGGTTCCAGCGAAAAACACAAAGAGGCTTTCAAAAATCTAGTCAGTCGCAATCCCAAAACTTTTTGGACCTCTGGCCAATGGATGACCGAGAAGACCGGCGGATCTGACGTCAGTCAGACTTTGACGGTGGCTCGCCGAGAAAAAGATTGTTTTTTATTGTCTGGCACAAAATGGTTTTCTTCGGCGACGACCAGCCAAATGGCCCTGGCACTGGCTCGAATTGAGGGCGCTGAAGAAGGCAGTCGTGGACTTTCTTTGTTCTTAGTCGAGATGCGAGATAAAAACGGAAAGCTAAACGGGATTTCTGTGAATCGGCTGAAAGACAAACTCGGTACCAAAGCTCTTCCAACAGCAGAGCTAAGTTTAGTGGATGCAAAAGCCTATTTGGTCGGCGAAGAAGGCAAGGGCGTTAAAACCGTTGCGACCATGTTAAATATCACAAGACTTTACAATTCGATCTGTTCTGTGGGGCAATCCCAAAGAGCCTTAGCACTTCTTCAGGACTATTCTAGAAAACGAAATGTCTTCGGAAAAAAATTAGTCGATCAGGCCGCCTTTGCTTCGACCTTTTCGGCAGAGCTTGCAGAGCATTCGGCCCATTTGGCCTTAACATTTTTTGTGGTTGGACTCTTGGGCAAAGAAGAATGCAAGACCGCCAGCAGTGAAGAAGCAGATCTTTTAAGACTAATGACCCCGATAGTGAAATTAAGTACCGCAAAAACTGCGATTCGCGTGACTAGCGAGGTCTTGGAAGGTTTTGGAGGCCTTGGGTATATTGAGGACTCTCGAATCCCTGTTTTGTTTCGGGATGCCCAGGTTTTTCCAATTTGGGAAGGGGCAAGCAACGTTTTAAGTCTAGATGTCTTAAGGGTTTTGTCTAAAGGTGAGGCCTTAAAATCTTGTTTTAACAATATGAACTCTCGTCTTGTAAAGACCAAGAAACAACTCGGAGCAGAAGGTCTGCATTTTGTCGAAGAGCTTGAGCAAAGCCTGAAGATTTTGTCCTCCTACGCGCTGAACTTTAAAGATCTGAAACCAGAAGTGCTAGAGAGTCTTGCGCGGGGCTTTGCGGTCTCTTTGGGAAGGGTCTTCTCACAAACTTTATTGTTAGAGCTTTGGTCTAAAGCCAATGGATCAAAAGACAAGTCTTATCTAAAAGCAATCATCGAAGAGTTTATGGCCTCCGGCCTATTGCGCCTTCGGGATCCCAGCGAATCTCGCTTAAGATCATCACAGAAACTGACTCAATAAAGGCTTGTGCGACCTGGCTTGGTAGTGGAACTCGAGGCGTTACGTAAAATTCTTACATCTAAGGGATCAGGCTTGAGACACAATTTCTTGCAGGCTAAACCCAGTCTCACTTTAAAAGTGAGGGAACTATGATGTTATTGATTGGACTGGTCTTGAGTTTTTTGGCTTCCGTATCTGGGGCATCTCAATATTCTCCGATGTGGACTTCTACAGATAAGGAATGTCCAGCCGAGACTTCCGAAAACTATATTCGCGTTCCCGTTTTTCATGATCTGGCTTCGGTGGCTAAAGTTGATAGAATTCCCGGATTAAATCTTCACGAGGCCCTTCAGAAAGAATACGAAGGAAAAAAACTGAGAGTATTTTTTGAATCGATTCGGCCCTTTGATAAGACAAAAAAAACCGCGATTTTTATTCCTGGCGGTCCCGGCCAAGATCATTTGTTTATTCATGCAGTGGGGAATTTGATCGAGTCCATTCGGCCCGAGTTTTTCCAGGAGTTTAATGTCATTGCGATGGATCATCGCGGAGTGGGCTGCTCACGATCAGTTTTTCCAGGCGAAGAGCCCTATCAGAGTTTGTACATGAGGCAAGCGGCTTCGGATATAGATCTTCTTCGAAAACACCTTCTAGGTGAAGACGGAAAGTTTTATGTGTGGGGTGGATCTTACGGGACAATGCTGTCTCAGACCTATGCTTTGCTCTATCCAGACTCCATCGAGAAGCTGTATCTTTGGGGAGCTTTTTCTTCGTATAAAGATTTTTCTCGGGCTCAATTGAAATACGAAAACTTTGTGCTTGATGCCATCCCAAGTCTTCGACAACCCTATGAGGCCTTAAAGCTACGTAATCCAGATCTAGCAAAACGATTTATGCAATGGACTGCCAGTCCGTTTTATGGATACCAAGGACGACAGCTTGAAATTCCAAAAAAAATGGAAGAGCTTATTCAGGCAGAGGCCTCTTTGACTCCAGAGCAGACAGATAAAATTTTACCGAGTGCAATTTCAGAACTTGTTATGCCTTGGATGATGAGGTCCATCGCCTGTGGTGAGATTTTTGCTTTTGAAGAGATTTTTGCCGGCGAATTTAAAATTTTTGGACCCATGTTAGATTCTTGTTCGGAGTTTGAAGGCAAGCGAGAGCTCTTTGACTACACAAGTCTTCTTCATCAAATTAAGACACCAACTTTTTTGTATTCCGGTTTGTTTGATCACGTCACGACTTACGAAGCGATGTTGAAAATCTCCCGAGAGATTCCTGATAACTTTATGCTTCTCGATATTCACTCGGGTCACGGAGTCGATAAGCCTGAATGCTTTGTAAACTCAATCGCTGACTTTTTTAGCGGAAAATCTGAAGCTGAGCTTGAAGACTTAAGCTACTCGAAAGCTTGTCGAAATCCGCCCAAACTAGAAAAGGAAAGTCCAGACTCCAAGGATTAGTGACTGGGAAAATTCTCGGTCTCTTTGACTTAGATGCGATAAAAAACAGGATTGCCATAACTTCAGCCCTAGGCTTAAAGGCAATCCTTACAGCTTTTGATTGGATCCTTGTCAAAAAATTGTCGTCATAAATCTGACGGAAAATTAGTTCAGCGTGTGATCTTTGACGCGGGCGAGGACTTCGCACTTGGGACAATGGGCTTCTTCTCGCAGGTTGTGTCCTTCATCTGAAATCTCGGTCTTAATTTCGAGCAAGGTATTACAAAGCGGGCAGTTGTTTTGCCTCTCGATAAAGACAAAATGTGTGGGCTTTTTAGGGTTGGCGGTGTTCTGATTTTCCATCTGTGTCCTCATGTTGAGCCTTCAAGGTCGGCGCTAGACCCAACTCTTATGCAAGATCGGTGCTCTGGACAAAAGCCCAACACTTAAGCCCCCTAAGCGACCTTGGTCTCAAATTCAGCTCGATCACTTGTGGCTTGTCCATAGACTGCCGGATAATATAGTTATGCGATATTTTAACGGCCTCTATGGCTACCTAGAGCCCTATCTAAAGCTGACTCTTCTGGCATTGGTGTGTTGGCAGTTTTATTCGTGGAGAGCCTATACGCTTGAAGTGACCTGGCTTCAGTTGAAGGATGTTTTGAAACTTTCTAATATTGAGGATCAAATGGAGTTCGGCGCAATCTGCAACTCCTTGGGGCGCTTTGAATGTTCCGTCGAAAAGTTCGATAAAGTTTTATCACAAAATGCCATGCATCGCGGGGCCAAGGGCAACATTGCTTTAGCCTTAACCGAACTTGCGCGCCATGAAGAAGCGATTATACATTTTCGTTCTTACTTTGATGGTGGCGGACAGGCGGTTGACGTGATGCGAGGCTATGCGCAAGCTTTAGCCTCGATCGGTCAATGGGACCGAGGCATTCAGTGGCTGTACTCGGCACTGGGCCGCGAGCCCGCTAATGTGGTGATCGCAAACGATCTTGTCGACTATCTTGCACTGGTCAATCGCGAAGAAGAGGCTTTGTCTTTGATCGGCGGATTAATCCATCGTCAGGGTGGACAACACGATCCCTTCTGGAGCAGTAAGCTTGAGGTCATCAGTCATTCTGAAAGAAAAATTGATCCGGAGGAAAATTTGGCGAAGTCAAAGATTCGGATCTTAGGTCTAAGCCCAAAGGTATTCTTAGTTCCCTTGCGTCTGGGTGCAAATTCTAGAGTTCATTTTTTCAAAGCGGATATTAGCGAGGCCAAGAGTCAGCTTCCTGAAGACTTTTGCCTCGACGGGGCCTGTGCCTCCGAGAAAGATTTAAGCCGAGGGCTTGCCTCCGCGGACTCCAAGTCGAAACAAATCTCTTTAGGAAGCTGGGTCAGTCTCGACGCAGAGCTTGAAGCCTGCAGATCCTGTGAGGCTGTTCTGGGACAGGATATTTTAAAGCGATTTCATTTTGAAGTTACACGAGAAAATGGTTTAGACTTACTTATTCTTAGTCGTCCGTGATTGAACAACTTAAGGGAGAATCCTATGAAAAAGGTATTGGTCTATTTGTTTTTACTTGGCCTTGTGCCGAATCTAAACGCTGCAAAACTAGATGGCGTAGAATCCGCAGACAAAATTGAAGTTGAGGGCACCTCTTTGCTTCTAAACGGAATGGGAATTCGAAAAGTGGACCGCTTTGGTCTGACCTTTAAGGTTTATGTGGGCTCCTTGTACCTGAAAGAAAAAAGTGCGGATGCAGAGAAGATCTTAAACTCAGAAGATCCAAAACGAGTTGTTATGACTTTTTTAAGAAGGGTCGATGGCAAGGACATGATTGCGGCCTGGCAGAAGGGCATGTTCGACAACTGCATCTCTGAATGTGACAAATATAAAGAGCCTTTAGCAGAACTGAATAAAATGACTTCGGATATTCTTAAAGACGGAACAATCACCCTGACTTTTTATAAAGACAAAGTCATGGTCGATGTTGCAGGCCGAAAAAAGTCGACAGGCGAAATCAAAGGCGCGGCTTTTTCAAAGAATCTTTTGGCTGTATTTATCGGAAAAAATCCACCAACGGCAGAATTTAAAAAGGGCCTTCTCGGCCCTCTTTAAATCGCAAGCTGTGATAAAAGCGACTAAGCTTTTCGAGCTGCGTAATACTCTGTGAATAATCCCGCATCGAAGGGGAATGGGACGTGCTCAGTACTGGGCACGGCCTGAACGATTCCAAGACCTTTTCCGTCTTTTTCTTCTTTACGAAGGTAATCAGGAACTTCAAGGCGAGGAGAATTCATAGCCTGAAGTACAATTTGATTTTCTTTAGCTTTATCTGAGTAAGTCACTTCTGCACCTTGTGGAACAACGTAAGATCCAATGTTGACCTTTTTACCGTTGACCAAAACATGACCATGGCTGACCAGCTGACGAGCAGCGCGAATACTTGGTGCAAATCCAAGGCGGAAAACCAAATTATCCAAACGGCACTCAAGGCGACCGATTAATTTTTTAACCCAGTTTGTTCCTGCACCGGCTTTAGAATCGCGAATAAAGCGACGAAGTTGTTCTTCTCTTAGGCCGTAGTGATGGCGAATTTTTTGTTTTTCTTCTAAACGAAGAGCGTAATCAGAATATTTTCTGCGCTTGTTTCCGTTTTCTCCTGGAGGATAGGGTCTGCGCTCAAGTGCGCCCGCTTTTCCTAGGCCTGGAAGTTCAACGCCGACTCGTCGTTGAATTTTAAATCGCGCTGTTTTACCGATCTTCTTTTTTGACATTCCGTTACCTCAGTTTGTTCGGGACGGCTTTAAGTCCCTGCCAATCAATTTGCGAAGGAATTCGTATACATAAGAAATGGGGGAACTTCAATGCGTTTTTGTTAAAATAGGCTCTCAAAGCCTATAGGCGCCGGGGGCCTTCTAAGAGATTGAATTTCTTTATTTAATTCTTCTAAGGGCCACTCAGGACAAAACTTCAGCTGAATTTGAGGTCCTACTAAATGCCTCGGCCCGGTCCTTTTTACTTTCAAAACCCATATGTGTTCTTGGTCGAGTCTAAAAATCAAGTCGAAGCTGGACATAGGTCGCTCCCAAATATACGGATTTATTGAGAAAAATCAGGTGGATAGGTACAATCAAGGGATCCGAGGGGGATGATTGACCAAGAAGAAGATATTGATTGTGGAAGATGATCCTCAATCACTACGTATTTTAAGCTCTGCTCTTCTTCAGGCCGGTTATGAGATTCAAAGTGCAATTTCGGCTCAGGAGGCTCTTTTTGAAGTGAATCGCTTTAAGCCTCATCTGGTTTTAACGGACCAGGATATGCCCGGAATTACCGGTATTGAAATGCTTCGTGAGCTGAGGCTTCAAAAAAACTATGTCACTGTGATCTTTATCAGTGGGCAAACCGACCCCGAACTGATTGCCCAGGCTCTTCGGGCTGGAGCGGATGACTATATCAGAAAGCCTTTTAATGTCGAAGAGCTGCTCGCACGGATCGAAACCACACTTCGCACGAATGAACTCCATAAAGAGCTTTTTGAAGCCAATGAACGTCTACAAGAGATGGTAGAGGCCGATTATCTTACTGGCCTATTTAATATGCGCTCGATGTACGAAAAAATTGATTATGAACTGAAGCGGGCCAAACGTTTTAAGCGCTCGATTTCTTGTGTGATGCTGGATATGGATCATTTTAAACGAGTTAACGATACTAATGATCACCTTTTTGGAAGCTTTGTTTTAAAAGAAGTGGGCAAAGTGATTCAAGCGACCATGCGTGAAATCGATTTTGCCGCCCGATATGGTGGGGATGAATTTTTAGTAGTCTTGACCGAAGCCGATGGAAAGGGCGCCGAAGCCTTCTGCGAGCGCTTAAGAAAAAATATTGAAAACGAAGTTTTCACAGACGGTGAGAATTCAATCAAGCTGACCGTGAGTTTAGGCTACTCGGTCTATAAAGGCGGCGATGAAATCGATGCTCGGGCTCTGGTGCGCAAAGCAGATCATGCGCTTTACGAAGCCAAGGCTCGCGGGCGCAATCAATTTTACGGGTATGCCTGATATTGGGCTACGCCTGATATTGGGGTACGCCTAGCGCATAAACCTCAAAATAAGCAAGTTAGGCAACAAATCGGCCCCAACTCCGGCGCCGGAGTTCATAAAAAATCTCAATTTTGATCCCATAAATCCTACTTTACCTAGGAACACATCGAGTTCAATTTCAGGAGGTCAATGATTTGCTGCATGCCGCAGATTTGTGGAAATTATAACTAGGGGTGTTCGAATGGCAGGCGCCCCGTGGATTGTCTAAAGTAGTCCGATCGAAAGGAAAGGCATAAAGCCTCCGCCGGCTTCGCGATTAAAGCCATAATAAAGACCTAGCGTGAATGTCAGTGGCACTTGGTAGGCTGCGGTGGTCTTTTGATGGAACTCAATTCCTGAAGACCAAAAGCTTCGACTCAGTGTACTTCGTCGGTATCCAGGCAGAAGGGTTTCGAAGTAGGCTCCGTCGACCATGACTCCGTCTGCGAAAATTCCCATTTGAAGATCCTTAAAAAATAATGGAAAAAATCCTTTTCCTTTGTAGATATCAGCTAAAGGAAAGCGGTAGTCCGTATTAAAGTTTAGCATTTTTCGTCCCACGAAGGCTGCCGAAGGATAACCTCGCACTAAAAAGGGCGTGTTAATAAGATTGACCAAATAATTTCCGCCCAAAGATTTTTCTCCGATTATGGGGCTAAGACTAAATGGCATCTCTGGGGAAAGTGCCCCCTTAAACTGTGTCGTCAGCGAGTGTCTTAAGGGAAAAAGATCAACCCACTGAAGAAGAAGTGAAGTTTGAAAGCGCTCATAACCAAGATGAGTCTCACTTTTTAAATAATTGCTATAGCCTAAAGACCATTGAAATCCACCTCGGTAAAGGGAGGTAGGGTCGCCGATATTCGAATAACTTAATTTGGCATTGGGTCCTTGCCGTTTTATCGACCCGCCAAGAATTTCAGTTTCGGCAGTGCTTCCTCCAAGCGCTCCTTGAAAGCGATGGCTGAGACCGGGAATATAAAAACCAAAAGAAGCTCCGCTCGAGCTACTGCTTAGGGTCTGAGATGTGGCTGCCAAAAATTCATTGTACTGCGCATGACTTAAAGAAATATCAATTGGGGTCGAGCGGTTCAGCCAAGAGACCCCGTAGGATAATTTTTTGGTCAATGAGTCGTGGGCCGCTTCGATCAGATAGCTATTTTTTCCAAGGGGATCTTGGTTGGCTGTGCTTCCTTGAAACAAAATTCCATTTTCGACGGGATAGATAAAGGGGATCCAGTAGCGAGGCAGCAAGTACTTCATCGAATAATACGAACGCTCTTCGACTTCGGTATTTTGCAAAGCGGGGCTTCTTGTTTGGGCCGAGGGGAGTGAGAGTTTTTGCAAAGGTTCAATTTTTAAGGGCGAGAAAGACCTTGGGTTCTCGGTAATATGAAGTTGGGGCCCGTAGCCTGTGATTTGTAAGCTAATAAGCTCTCTGCGGGCCGGGTCAAATTCCCCTTGCAAAACTCCGGTCACAGAATTGGTCATCGCTGTCGCAGACTGAAGATCTTGATCTGCGAGGTAAAGGTTTGAAACTCCAGAGTCGTAAGAGCTAAAGATTAAACCCTCAGAAGTCATTTGTGCTTGTCCGGTGTTTTTGAACTCGCGCAATACCCGGCCGCGTTTTTTAGTCGCCAGATTCAGTGTAAATAACTGCTCAAGCCCTGCGGGAGATCGACCCGAAAAGACTAAAACATGGTCTCTTACAAATTCTGGCCTCGAGATTCGAGATTGAAAAGGCGGGGAGTACAGCCTTGAGATTTTTTGGTTTGCAAACTGATACATCATTAAGTGGGTCCGACCGGCTTCGCTGGCCACAAAGACAATCTTGTCTCCCTTTGGAGAAAGCTTTGGCTCTCGCGCTCTTGCACCCCATGTGAGTCTTCGAATTTTTTTTGTTTCAAGATCAAACTGAAACAGGTCATTATATAAAGAGTCCCGCTTATGGACCTGAAGTTTATCAAAGATCAAAGACTTCGAATCGGGAGTCCAATTTAGACGGGTTAGATTTTGTCCGCGGGTCAAGCGTGTGCGCTTTCCTTGCGCAAAACTTTGACTTTTATCCGCCCGCTCGACAAGGATCAGCTCGCCGGGGGCGTCGATTCGACTATGAACAAAGGCGAGTTTTAATTGGTCGGGACTTAAAGTCGGACTGAGGTGTCCATATTCTTTATCAAAGAGCGGCTTACTGCTATCGACTCCAACGGATTGAATGCGCTCGACCTGTGCTTGTGTTCTTTGTTCTAGATCTTCATAAGTTTGTTGAAGCAAATCTTGGTACCGAATTTCGGAGCGCCGAAGATAAGGGGTATTTAATAAAAAGGGCAGACGCCTAGAGTGGTCTTGAAGAAGTTCGTCGGGGAGTTTGTCTGAGTTAGTGCGGCTCATCATCGAATGCCAAAGAATTCCTCCTAAAAGATAAGGCCTTTGCCCGTAAGGGTAGCTAGGAATCGAACTTTCGTTAATGCGGTCGATCGTTTCATTTTGCAAAAGTTCATCAAGCACTAGGGCTCTAAGAGTAGCACTTGAGCCCGGAGATCTAAGGCGTCCGTGTTTTGAATGTCTTGATTCCATTTCGACGGCAAGCCCCTCCATCCACCAGCGCGGAAGGTAGGCCGTTGGGTGAACGATGCTTCCAAAGAGCCAATAGAATGGACGATAGAAGCTGTGGACCGGATAAAAGGTCAGTGAATGGGTGTATTCGTGAAGTACCAGCTCTTGGCCCCAATTTCCATAATAAGAAATGGAGTCCAAAGAATTGGGAAGAACCGGATAAACTCGAATCAAAGAGTAGGGAAAGTGGGTGGCCGAGCCATTCGAAAGATCAGTCGAATCATCGATGACCATAATCGTATTTTTGGGCATCTCGCTAAATGAGCCCTGCAAAAGCCTTCGAGACTCTTCGGCATAATTTGCATACTGTTGGGCGAGCGCTTTGTGTTTTGAATCATAAATAATCTCAAAGTGTGCGGTCTTTAGGACTTTCCACTTAATGTCTGGCGATACTCGCGCTAGAGAATTTACAGAAAATAGGGACAAGCAAAAAAATACTGAGAGGACCCCAAGACTGCGAAAGAAAACTCGAATCATTTTCGACTTCTCGATTTCACCACTAGGTCTTACCCAACTTTTTTGGAGGCTTCACCAAAGTGAGAAGGGCTCCGCCGATCGCAAAAGAAATCAAAACTGAAAGAATCCCCAGCCGAGGGTTATTCATGGTGTAGCTGACCCAGCCAACAATTAAGGGGCCTAAAATGGCTGAAAACTTTCCAAGCACATTATAAAATCCGAAAAACTCAGCACTTTGCTCCTGCGGGACAATCCGTGCGAAAAAAGATCGGCTTAATGATTGGATCCCGCCCTGAACAAGTCCAATCACCGCAGCCATTAAATAAAATTCTAAGCTTGAGTTCATATTCAAAGCTAAAAAACTAACTCCGGCATAGACAAAAAGAGCCAAATAAATTCCTGTTTTCGGTCCAAATTTTTCTCCAAGGTATCCAAAGGCGATGGCTGAAGGAAATCCGATAAATTGAACAAGCAAAAGAGCTTTGATTAAGTCTGCGGGCTCTAGGCCAATTGCCATTCCGAAATCTACGGCCATACGAATGATCGTATTTACCCCGTCAATGTAGAAGAGGTAGGCCAGAAGAAATAAAAATACTTCCCGGTGCAGACGAATTTTTTTAAAGGTTTCGATAAAAGTTTTCCAGCCCGCCAAAAGACTTCCAAGCTTTTCGGCGGCAAGAGTTTTTCTGGGCCGTTCTTTAACAAATACAAACAGCGGAATGCTAAATAGAATCCACCAAATAGCGACGCTGACAAATGACCAAAGAATTCCGTCAGCCGGTCCGGAAAGTCCAAAGGTCTGAGGAGATAAGTACATCAAAACATTGATAACAAATAAAAGACCTCCGCCGAGATAACCCAAGGAGTAGCCAAGGCTTGAAGCAAAATCGAATTTTTCTGGAGGTGAGACTTCTAAAAGAAGGGCGTCGTAAAAAACCAGACTCGCCGCAAAACCGAATCCTGAGATCGCGTAAAGTATCAGCGCGTTTAGCCAGTCCCCTTGGGGCACAAAATAAAATAAGCCGGTTGCCGTTGCACCCATAAAAATAAAGACAAATAAAAATCGTTTTACATGGGCACCCTGATCCGCGATCGAGCCCATAATCGGAGCCAAGATTGCAAGAAGTAAACTTGAGGCGGCACTTGCGATACCAAGGTAGTAGGTGCTTAAAGTGGGCTCAAGATCTGAGCTCCAGTACTGTTTAAAAAATAGCGGAAAGAAACCAGCTAAGACTGTGGTTGCGTAGGCGGAATTGGCCCAATCATAGAGAGCCCAAGACCAAAGCTTTTTTCCTTCAATCGACTTTAGACTTTTGATCAAGCTGTCTCCACCAGTTTTGCCAGGTGCGAATTTTTTCCTCGCGTTTCTCGTCATTGACTTCGCGAATGACCGGCCCTTTGGGGTTCTTAATTCTTAAGATACTCGTCGCCTCTTGAAGCAGATCGTCGCGTTTTAAATGGGGAAGAGCTTGAAGGGTGATCTGAAAGGTTTCGTTGCTGGGCTTTGTACGAAGAATCTGAAGGCTTCTAAACTTTAGATCATCTTCTTCCTCAGGATCGAGAACAATTTTGTGAAGGGCCAGTTTGATCGACCGAGTCCATGAGCTGCCAATACTCTGAAGCGTGCCGGTTCTTGCACTAGTCTCGTTTCCTTTATTTAACAAAAAAGAGATCTGGGAGGCGAAGCGGTCCTCCCAGATGGAGGGATTCATATCTTGCCAGAAGGTCCATTCTTTCGAGGTGACAAGCCATTTGCTGCCAGGTTTTTTTAATGCCCAAAGACCTTCCGAGATCAGAACAAACTCAAACAAAGAAGATCCAGATTTAATCTTAAAAGATGGATTTGCGCTTTTTTCTGGAGGAGCCAAGCGATACTGAACTTCAAATTTCTCTAAAGAGGCGATGAAGCGGTAAAAGAAATCCCAGTCCACAGAAAGCTCGGGTCTGGCCGAAACCCATTCGCTTCCCTTTTTTTGAGCGTCGACTTTTAGTGAGTCGTTGATCTCAAGTTGTATGCGCTGGCTAAACTTTAAGCCGTCTTGATCGGGGCCAATAAACCAGCTTCGATGTTGAGGGACGTAAAGAATCCCATTTCCTCCAATCACTAGACATTTGCTGCCTTTTCGGACGGTCCGCTTTTGAATAAAAAAATCTAAGCTTTCGCTTTTTTGATTTTGCGTTCGAGTCAGCTGCACTTCCGGTCGGCCGGGCAAATTTTCGCAAGGGTCAAAAAACTCTTGATCAAGAAGCGGCAAGAATTCTTGTAGGGTTTTAAGTTGAATCTTTTGATCAGATAAAAAGATATCACTCCCTTTTTGCACCAAAGTGAATTGATCTGAGGCGCTTCGAATTTGATAGCGAGTTTCTTGAGCCACTGCTTGTGTGCTTAGGCTAAGAAGAAAGCCGAGTAAGATCCATTTTTTTGTGCTTCTCATTGGTGACTCCAGGGTTCGCAATTGGGGATCTTCTTTCTGCTATTATTGTTATGAGTCTTTGCTCTCAAAGCAATCAATTTTAAGGATGTAAAGCCCGGCCCTTGCTCTTCGAGCAATGATCTTGATTTAGACTTGGTATTTGCTTGGGGGATATGGGTTTTGTTGAGGGCGAATGACCCGAACAAGAGGGGGCTCTTAAGGGATCGAATTAAGCGCAAAAAAGATCAAGAAGATGTTTTTGAACCTTATCCCGCTCGGATTTATTTTTAATCGATCTTTGGAAGGCATCTTCCTTAAGATGATCCAGTCGCATAACATGGCTAAGTGCACCAAAAAGCAAACTCGCAAGGATAAAGGGGTCCTTATCTTTAGCGAGCATTTTTTGTTTTTGAGCGGATTTAAAGTATTGAATGATCAGATCAAAGACTCTTAAAAAGCCCATGCGAAACTCTGTTTCGGCAGGGGAGTGACTGCGGTCGAGTTCTCGGACAATAATCAGCCCCGCATCGCGATCTTGAATAAATAAATTGAACATGTTCTCGATAAAAAGCCCAAGCCGAAGACGAAACTCTTCTGGGCTTTTGGGGTCCCGCAGGAGGTCGCGTGCCGCAGTGTATTGCGAATCACCAATTGCTAAAATGCAAGCCTTGTAGAGCTCTTCTTTGCCACCAAAATAGTAGCTGATTAAAGACGAATTTAGCTTTGCAGACTTTGCGATATCTCGAATTGTGGTTGAAGCAAGGCCTTTTCTTGCAAACAGTGTCTTTGCAGCCTGAATCAAAGCCTCCCGAGCCTTTCCGGATGACTCAGATTGAGACCCTTTTGTTTTGCGTTTCATTTTGGACAAAGGTCTAGGGCGTGTCCTCATTTTGCAGTCTTTCGAATTGGTTTTAGTTTGAGTTGGGGCGAGGCGCGACGACGAAGGACTGCCCAAGGGCAATTCGAGGAGGAGCAACGAAGCTCCGACTCAAAATTAAACGAATTAGAAAGACTGCAAAATGAGGACACGCCCTAGCTCCTCGGAAAGGTTGAGCAGTACCGTATTATCAATCATAAGATCAAAATATTCAATCAATTGATTGAATATTCCACTAAGGCCTTTTACAATATTAGGACGACGTTGATGTTGTTTTGAGGAGGACCAGTATGTTTGGCCTAGAAGAATTCAGTGGATTTTTAATGGCGCCCGAGTTTTGTGCCTGGGCAATCGCAGGCTCTGTCCTTGCCGTGTTAACCTTGGGATATCTTGGCGCACCACTTATTTTATGGACCCTTCTTGGAGCCATTTTATTTCTTGGTTTCGGAGCGGGCACTCCGGTTTTAATCGCCTTCTTAGTGGTCGCTTTAGTTTTTAACATCACGCCGATTCGAAAGATTTTAATCTCGAATATCGTCATGAAGGTGATGAAAGCCTTAAAGTTAATTCCAAAAATCTCGGACACAGAAAGAACAGCTTTGGAGGCCGGAGTTGTTTGGATGGAGGCCGAGCTTTTTTCTGGAAAACCAAATCTGAAGAAAATGTTAGATCAGCCTTACTCAAAGCTGACCGCAGAAGAGCAAGCCTTTTTAGATAACGAAACTGAAGAGCTTTGTCGCATGATCGATGATTGGGAGTTCTTTAAGACAAAGGTCATGCCTGAGCCTGTTTTTAGTTTTATTAAATCCAAAGGTTTTTTAGGAATGATTATTCCTAAGCAATATGGCGGAAAAGGCTTTTCTCACGCGGCCCACAGTGCGGTGATTCAAAAGCTTTCGAGCC
Source organism: uncultured Pseudobdellovibrionaceae bacterium (assembly GCA_964389375.1). Taxonomy (GTDB): domain Bacteria; phylum Bdellovibrionota; class Bdellovibrionia; order Bdellovibrionales; family UBA1609; genus CAYMDP01. The sequence continues at coordinate 50,428 of CAYMDP010000009.1, forward strand.
GATCAATTGGGGCCGTTATTTATGTGATGGTTCCAAACTCCCTGGGCCCTGCAGAATTATTAAATCATTATGGAACTCAAGCGCAAAAGGATAAGTATCTTCCGCGTCTTGCGGATGGTCGTGAAGTCCCTTGTTTTGGTTTGACCGAACCTACCGCGGGAAGTGATGCGGGTTCGATTACATCTGAAGGTGTTTTGTTTAAGGGCGATGATGGTAAGATCTATATCCGTTTAAATTGGAACAAAAGATGGATTACGCTGGCTGCGATTTCTACAATTTTAGGTTTAGCATTTCGATTGCGTGATCCAGAGAATTTGTTAGGCAAAGGCGAAGATCTTGGAATTACCTGTGCCCTTGTGCCAGCGAATTTGCCAGGAGTCACCTTAGGTCGAAGACATGATCCATTAGGAATCCCATTCCACAACTGTCCGATGCACGGAAAAGATGTGGTGGTGAATGCTGAAGACGCGATCATTGGTGGTTTGGCGGGTGCGGGTCAAGGCTGGCAAATGTTGATGGAATCTCTTGGTGCCGGGCGCGGAATTAGTCTTCCGGCTCAAAGTGCGGGGGGTGCAAAGCTTGCTTCCAGGGTCACTAGCAATCACGCGACAATTCGTAAGCAGTTTGGTGTTTCTATTGGAAAGTTTGAAGGGGTGGAAGAGCCCTTGGCGCGCATTGCAGGACACTCTTATATTCTTGAGGCTTTACGAAATTACGTATTAAGCGCCTTGGATCAAAAAATTAGTCCTCCAGTTGCAACCGCGATCGCCAAGTACACATCGACAGAAATGGCACGCAAAGTTGTTAACGATGCGATGGATGTGATGGGTGGAGCAGGAATTTCTTTGGGCCCTCGAAATGTGATCGCAACAGGCTACATTGGGATTCCAATCAGCATCACGGTTGAAGGTGCAAATATCTTAACCAGAACTTTGATGGTGTTTGGTCAAGGGGCCTTAAGAGCTCATCCTTTTGCATTTAAAGAAGTCAACGCTGTTGAAAAGGGAGATCTGACTGCCTTTGATCAAGCCTTTTGGGGACATATTGGTCATATTATTCGAAATACCTTCCGCACAGTTTTGCTTAGTGTAACTCGAGGTCACCTGGCTGGATCTCCAGTCGGTGGACCTGTAAAGCGCTATTACCAGAAGTTAAGCTGGTCCTCGGCCTCTTTTGCTTTGATGGCGGATTTGGCCATGGGATTATTGGGCGGAAAGTTAAAGGTAAAAGAAAAGCTGACCGGTCGATATGCAGATATCTTATCTTGGATGTTTATCGCAACAGCTGTTCTAAAGCGCTGGGAAGAAGAAGGGCGCAAGCAAGAAGATTTGCCGCTGGTTCATTACTCTTTAACATCGGCCTTTCATGTGATCCAAGAGGGCTTTGATGGCTTGTTTTCGAATATGGAAGTTCCACTTTTGGGCTGGCTTTTTAAAGGACCTGTTCGTTGGTGGGCGCGCTTAAACTTTTTAGCTCTTGCTCCATCGGATGCCTTGGGACAAAAGGTTGCGGATTTAATGCTAAACAATGAGGGTGTCCGAGATCGTTTGTCGAAGGGTATTTATCTTCCAAAAGATCCGAAAGAGTCCTTGGGGCGTCTTGAAAAAGCATATGCTTCAATTAAGAAAGCCGAAGCGATCGAAAAGAAGTTACGTCGCGCGATTAAAAAGAAGGAGCTTCCTAAAAAGCGCATTTCTTTAATCATGGATCAAGCGGTCGAAAAGGGAATCATCAGCAAAGAAGAACTGTCGGTGATCCGAGAGTCGGAAGAGTTAAGAAACGACGCCATCCAAGTCGACGACTTCTCCCAAGAAGAATACGTCCGCTAAGGTGCCAGGTCCGATATACGGACGCACCGCTTCTATGTTTCCATTCTAAAGTGCCAGGTCTGACCCGACCTGGCATCTTGTATGAACACCGGTATACCGTTTACAGTGAACTGTTTGCTGAATTCGGTACAGTATGCCGTATTCAGTTCACCGAAAATAGAATTCTGTATTTTCTATAGGTCTTCAGATAAGTATGGTGAAAGAAGTTTGAGGGCCCATATCGGGAGAGGATCTTTGTATTTCCGATTTCTAATTTTAAAATATTCCCTCCTTTATTTTGGGCTTGGTCTGCTCTTGTTTGCAGAACTAGCTCAGGCAAGTTGTTTTCTTGAACCATCCAGTCAATTTAAGGCCTTGGGGCATAGTGTTCACCAAGGGCATGAAGTGCTCTCGAAGAGTCATCAGCTTAAAACCTACCGAGCTCTTGATAAAAAAACGGGGGAATGGCTTGAACTTAGTTGGTCCGAGGATTGTAAAGCTGCAGCCAAGATCAATCGTCTTCGACCTTCTCCAAAGCCGGTAGGATCTTCTGCAATTCTTCATGATGAAGATCTTTTTAAGGCCTTACACTTAAAACAAAGTCGGGCTTTCTACTTGTGGTCCCCACGTTTTACTTATTCCCTTTCATGGATGCAGGAGGCAAAAATTCAGCTGGAAGCTTTAGGCTTTGAGTTTGTCGCAGCCTATGATCCCCAAGTGAGCTTAGATGTTGCGAGGCGTACCTTAGCGCAAGCCGCTCGCCAGCATCTAGATTTTATTCCACGAAAAGATTTTAATAAAATTTTGAATCGTTTGGACGTGCATGAATTTAGAATGAGGGGTCTTTTAGATCACTACCCACAAATTGTTTTGGTCCGCGATGGGAAGATCAGTCGGACTCCGATTCAGGGCTTGTTAAAACCCAAAGGCCTAAAGCGTCTTATTGAAAACATGGAATGGGATATCCGATGAGGGCTGTGATTTGGCTAAGCCTTATTTTGATTATCTCTTCTCGGCCGGTACCTGCACTTGAATGTGTTCCAGCAGTCGAAGTTTTTCCTATCCAAACTTATAGCGCAAAGGATTGGGAAAAGGCGCAAGGGGAACTGGGCATGTATGCCAGGGTCAGTCCCGATGGCCGATTTGTTTTGCGCTCCATTTCTGCCGAGGGCTACTCGACTGTGACTTTAGCGGAACTGATTCGTGACAAAGACAAAAACCGAGTTGAAGTGCGTAACACACCTTTAAGAAACGAAGCCTTTCCAGTTTTTGGAAGTTGGCGCTATGTCGTAAATACGAATGGGGATCATTATCTTTTTAAGGACCTCTATCATTTAAAAAATGCAGCACAGCCACAATTTCGGGGCGGTATCTCTGGATTCTATGCAGTTGCCGCTGAAATGCCAGGAGGTGACGAAAAATCTCATCAAATTCGCTCGATGAGTTGGCCCGATGGAGAAGGTGGCGGAGAGTTACGCAATATGAGCTTGCAGATTCAAGTAGATCCCTCAAAGTCAGCAAGGATCGTGGATTCAAGTCACAGGATTTCGATGTGCTCGAACATTCAACATAGCGAAGGTTGGGCGATGTCTTTGCCGATGATTTCAAATGATGGCAGTGAGTTTTCTGCGGCCCCACTTCAGCCGAAGAATTCCAGGTCTAGTCTTAGAATCTACGGCTTAAGTCCCAATGGTAAAGACTGTGAGCTTCTGGAAGATCTAAAAATTTCTGGATCTAAACTGATCTTTGATTATCCAAGAGAAGACAAAAAACAGGCTTCGGTCGCACTACTTTCGACTTCTTCGGACGGAAGATCGGGAATTTATTTTTATGACCGAGATTTAAAAAGATTCTTTCTGCTAAACGACCCAAGTCAGGGCTTTTTCCCGGACCAGTACCCTGGCTTCACTCGTGATGGAAGAATTCTTTATGGCGCGCGCTGGAGGCTACCTTGCACATTGCCTGAAAAAGAGTGCCCGATCAGTGTGGGTTACATTATCGCGGACCCTTATCAATCCAAAGATTTTCGAAACTTTAAGATGTTAAATCCAGAACAAGGAAAAAGTCTTAAGCACTGCATTTTAAAGTCACAAGTGAAGTCTTCGGAAGAGTTTCAAAGACAGATATGGGGACTCAATTAGCAGCCTTCAGGGACGTCTTGTCTGAATACCCAATCTTAAAATGCCATTTTAACAGGCAATTAATCACAGAATTCTTGCTAGTCAATTTAGGGCTCAAGGGCTAAACTTCGGGGATTATGTCAGATCCGCATTTTTTAAAGTCCTATCAGCGTTATGCGAAGTACTATAACATCTACTTCGGTAAATTCTTAAATCCCGGCCGATTAAAAGCCATTGAAGTTGCAGAACTAAAACCTGGAGAAAAGGTTTTAGAAGTCGGGGTTGGGACGGGACTTTCTTTGCCCTGTTATCCTAAGCAAGTCGAAATCGTTGGAATTGATCTTTCTCCAGAAATGTTAAGAAGAGCCAAAGAGCTTGTGGAAGATGACCATCTAGATCAGGTCAAGGGCCTGCATTTGATGGATGCTGAAAACATGGATTTTGAAGACAATAGTTTCGATTGTGTCATGGCCATGCATGTTTCGACGGTCATCGGAGATTCAGCGCGCTTTGCTAATGAGATGCGAAGAGTTTGTAAACCCAACGGACGCATTGTGATCGTAAACTACTTTTACGAATCGACCGGAAAGATGGGGCGGTTTTCTGGCTTGATCGCCCCGTATGCGCAATTTGCCGGTTTTCGTCCGGACCTCACCTTAGAAGATTTTTTAAAAAAGACGCGCTTTGTGATCGAAAAACGAGTGGCGGTAAACTTGTTTAATCTTCATAATGTCTTTCTTGTGAGGAATCAGAAATAAATTTTCGATTTTTTTGGAAGAAATTAAGAGGCCTAGCTCGCAGCTGGCTAGAACAAAGCCCCCTAGCTATTATGGTGAATCTGCGCCCTGTGGTTTTATCTCTGTCCATTGTTGCTGGGTCTTTTCCGGTCATCTTATTGTTTTTAAGTTTTAAATCTTTTGCTCAAGTCACTCGCCCCTTAGATCCTTTAAAAAAACCACTTTGGGAAGCCGGAGTGGGTGTGGGTTCGGCTCAATTTCCTCACTACCCTGGATCAAATGAAATTCAGCATTTAACTTTGCCCATTCCTCTTTTTATTTATCGGGGAGCCTTCTTAAGGTCCGATCAGGAAAATGGTTTAAGGGGGCGTTTTTTTGAAGACGATCGTTTTGAGTTTAGCTTTAGTTTTGGTGGATCCTTGCCAGCCCCCTCATCCAGAACCAAGGCTCGACGAGGGATGAAGGATCTAGACCCTCTCGCAGAATTTGGGCCGAGTTTAAGGTATAAAATCAAAGAGGTTGAGCCGGGCAAGCCTTACCGAATTTCTTTAAATTTACCCCTTCGTTTTGCAAGCTCCATCGACTTCCCAAACTTTACAGATCAGGGGCTTGTCTTTAACCCTTCGATTTATTTTGTCCATCAGGGTTTTCTTCTTCCGAACTTGATTTTGTTTTTGGGCTCAAATGTTCGCTTTACCACCGAGAAATATGGTCGTTATTTTTACTCTGTCGATTCGGCTTCGGTCACCTCTGAGAGGGCGGAATACACGGGCCGCGGAGGTTATGCCGGAAGTGGGGCCTCCTTGGCTTTGTCCTATTTGTTTCCTAAGAATTTTTCCTTGTTCTCGGCCCTCGCAGTTACAAATTACTCGGGCTCTGTGAATCGTCATAGCCCCCTAATGACCGCTGAAAATACGATGACTCTTGTTGTTGGATTTACTTGGTGGTTTTACGAATCTGAGCGCCTTGAAGACTCGCTGGATCCATCTTCCGTTTCTGCAATGTAAATCTATTGTATCGAATCTAAATCTTATTGATTTTGTTGTTGAGCTGGATTTCGCGCCGAGCTGGGCTGCATTTCTATTTGCCCAGTAAACAACATAATTGTCGCAAAGATTGCGAGCGCAAGCACTGCAGCCCCTGAAAAAAGAGGAATCCACTTGCCACCTTGAAGTCGTTTTTGCAAATGTTCTTCATGAGTGTCCGCGACCAGCATGGCCGTATTTGGTGAAGAGCTTAAATGTCCATAAATCATAAACTGTTCTTCAGGAGCCGCTTGCATCGCCGATTTTTTTTGGGACAGCATCGCTGCAAAACTATAACCTTGATGGGCCTCTTCTGCGCTGATTCTTCCATCCTGATTTTTGTCTAAAATGTGTCGAAGGTTTCGGTTGGCTCGATTCTTTAGGTCAAAAACTTTTGACTTAAAATCTGTTAGACCCGGAGAGGAGATGGCCTTTGGATGTTCGTCTCCGGACTTGAAGTCGCCTTTGGCGTATGCCGGGGAGCCGCATCTTAATTCGGTTTCTACGACTCGATATTTTTGGGAAAAAAAGAAGCCGAGAAGACCGGAGTGAGGAGGGAAGTTACTAATTTTTGAGTTGATCACTTTTTCTCTTAAAAAAGATTTTTCATTCTCAGGAATACTGCGCCAAGACCGAGTCAAAGCCTTCGAGATAGACAACTCATTGGGCTGAGGGTTGACTTCCGCAAGGCCGGTTGCATCCACAATAAAAAATGGGCCACCAATATAGCGGGCAAAAACGGTGATCCATTCGCGACGTCGATTTTTTCCAGAACCCCGAACTTCTTCTCTTTGTAAGATGAATGAGTAGCGAATGAGTTGGTGGCCTGAGTAATGGGTGAAGCATTGTCCATTTGGCCAAGCAAAGCCTTCAAGTTCAACTAAGCCTTGAGGTGCGGAGGCGGATTTGGATCTTGGCGTGTTTTGAACTGCTCTTAAGCGGTTTTGACTGCGAAATGAGGCTGCGATCAAGGCCGCGCCGATAACATATAGACTAACTAAGACAAAGATGAGTTCGATCATCTGGCACCCTTTCGATAAGCTTTAGGCGCCTTTTCCAAATTTAGGAAGATTCATTTTTAAACTTGGAGCCTCTCGCTCTGCAAGGCTAGCTTCGAAGAGTTCCTGTCTTTTGTAATTTAGAAATCGAGCCGCGAAGACATCGGGGAATTGTTCGATGCGAGTGTTAAAAACCGCAACGGCATCATTGTAGGTTTCTCGGCGGTCAGCGATACTGTTTTCTAGCTGAGAAATCCGGGTCTGAAGTTGCATAAAGTTTTCGTTGGATTTTAATTCCGGATAGTTCTCGCCAATTGCCATAACGCCACTTAAGGCCAAGCTGATTTCTTGCGAGGCTTTAATTTTTTCGCCTACATTTTTTGCAGCTCCATAATGCTTTCTGGCTTCGGCAAGTTCTAGAAGTACACCGGATTCAAAACCCGCATATTGCTCGATGGTTTGAATCAGTTGTGGGATTTCGTCATAACGCTGCTTTAAGACAACATCGATATTTGACCAGGCTCGCTCCACTTGGTTTCTAAGGCTGATCAATCCATTATATAGACTGGTGCCCATGGCGAAAAATATGACTGTTAGGACTAGAATAAAGATTGTGACTGCAAGCATGTTGAGGCCTCCCGCTGGTGAAGTATCGGCAAAAACGGGGGCGAAACTATTTAAAACTTTGGTCCAGGTTTTTTAGAATCATTCTCTTGAGACTTTGATGAGCCGCCAGTCAAAGCGACAGAAAAAATAAAGCTCGTCGCGCCAAATAAAATTGCGATCAGACTCAGCTTTCCACCAATATCGATAGCCTCTTCCTGAGGGATGATCTCCAACACAGTCAGAAGTCCGATAATTGCTAAAGCTAAGACTAAAAAGGCAAATGTAACTTTAATGATCTTCATATATTGAAGTCATGCTCTCACGAGATTTTAGGACCGGCAAGAAGATGTTGTTTGCTCCCTCAAGGACTATACGTCTAAAGAAGGGCCTGGACATTCGGCCTGAGAGCGAAACCCTATTGCCTTCCTTGCTCTTTAGATTTTGGAGCTACAGATGAAGTGGGCTTTGAGGTGAGGCTTTGTTTAAGCTCTGTAAGCCGCACTTTTGCGGCTCTGCAAGTCTGAATCAAATCTTTTTTGATATGATCTGAATTTGTGCGAAGTGAACCATCTATTTTAAAGTAAACAAAACGATTTTTATCAAGCTGATCCTCATTGCAGATCAAGTCAAAATTTTTAGAGAATTGATCAAAAAGTTTGGGTTCTTTTTTGATCAATTCTAAAGCTCGCTTAAGGTGATTTGAGGAAGAACTACGGTTTCTGCAGTCCTTGGTTAGAGAAAGCTTCGGTGCAAGGCAAATGGGTTTTTTCGAGTCAGGGCAAAGACCATCGGAATTTGTATTCGCGCAGTCGTAACCAAAAATGAGGGGGTTGCAAAGAGCTAGTTCATTTTGGCAGACAAAGTCCTTAGCCTTTAAGGTATTCTGATTTTCTAAAAAATCTTTCGGAAGCTCTTTGGGAACTTTGCAGGAGTCGCTGGTCAAGGCAAAGCCTCCGAGTATGCAGCCCGAAAAGGTCCAGCGGGACGGGTCAGCCTTACTAGTATCAGCTTCTTTATCAGTTTTTTTGCTTCCGCCAGTCGGTTTCACTGCAATAGATGTTTGGGAAATTGAGGGGGCGGAGCTTGTTGGAGTTAAACTTTTGCCGGAGGTTGGTCTTAGACTAAGTGAATTCGATTTTGGAGGTGAAGAGATTCGGGGACTCGAGCTTGGGTTTGAATTGGACCTTGTATTTGAGTTTGCAGCAAGGCTTCGGGGTTTTTCATTTTGAATCCGGTCCACAATGTTTCTTTGAGCCAATATAAAATGCTGTGTGCTTCGGTCCAGATAGTTCTGATTTGCAGTCGAAGTGAAAAATTCCTGAGACTGCTTAAATGCATTTAAGGCCCGATTTCTTCGGTCTATTGCGCCAAGGTCTCCGGCGCGTCGAACTTCACTAATCATCATTGAAAGTGCGATTTGAAGTTGTTTTTGATCTTCAGAACTTAACTTTGTTCTACGACTAATTTTTGTCTTCATTTGATCCACGATATTCTGCGCAGGCTTTAACTCTTGGCCCGGTTGAAAGATAAAGACTCTCTCCTGAACGGCCATACGCTGGGCCTCGGCAGAGGGCAAAAGCCAATCAATGAATTTGAAATTCAATTTCGAATAAACTGTGGGACTCAGTTCCAGTTCGATCAGAATCTCTTGAAGGTTTTTTAGATATATTAACTGAGCCGACTCCTCAAGAGATAGAAATTCCTTAGAGCTTAGAAGGGATTCAGAAGAAGCCACTTCGGCCTTAGTGCCGATTCCAAAGAGGAATAAAATTAAGAAACTAAGCTTTCTTAGTAACTTCATACGATCCGTATCGGAAATTCAGACTTTTTTGGGAAGCCTAGGCTCTAATTCCAGACCTTGGGCTAAGTCTAAAATTATTATTCGTTTTTAGAGGCAAGCTGGCTGGGTTGAAACAGCTGCTTTAAGAAAAGGTCTCTTTGGCTCATATCACGGTAGAATTCAAAAGGGACGTGAAGATCTGGCCGGTCTTTAGAAATACGAATCCCCCACATGGGGTTTACTGAATTAGGAATTAAAGAGTAGCGAACATCACCAATAACATCGGGCATTCCGGGGTGAACCGCAAGATAATCATTCGAAAACCAGCGAAAACGTTCGATGTCTTTTCTTTGAGTGCTGTTGGGATCCAGATCAGGAAAATCTCGCTCAACCACAAGTTTTTGGATTTTTTCACCTGGGATCAGTTTTGGACTTATTAATACATGAACGGCATCTACGTAAAAATGCTCTTCTGTTTCATAGACAAGTTTCCACAACCATAAATTGGCAAAAGAAGGTTTCGCATCGAGGCGACTCCAACTGTGGCCTCGGCTTTCTGCAAGATCGCGGGCAAAATTTTTGGCCCGCTCATGTTGAAACAGACCGAAACCTAAATAAAGAAATGCCCAAGCCAAAGCAATTTGCGCAAGCCGCTGACTTTTTTTAATTGCAGAGGCCAAAATCAGTATCAAGATCGGAAGCGTAAACAGAGGATCAATAATCGAGATCACATTCCAAGACACCCTCATATCCGAAAAGGGCCACAGCAGAAGCGTGCCATAGGTTGTGCAGGCGTCTAAGAGTCCGTGGGTTGCGTAACCAAGAGTTGCGAAGGTGTAGATCTGAGGGAACTTCAAATGCTTTCTAAAAAATGGCCAAAGCAGCAAGGCTGCAATCAGTCCCCCGAAGGGAATAAATATTAGGCTATGAGAAAATTGCCGATGGTACTCTAGGTATAAAAGCGGATCCGATTTTGAAGTGATCAGCACATCAAGATCAGGCAGCATTCCCGAGATAAATCCGATGGGTAGAGCTTTTCGCAGGAGTTCGCGTTTTTTGGTAACCGCCTGAGGTAAGGCGGCCCCTAGAACACCTTGTGTCAGTGGATCCACTATTTTGGCTCTTGGATCATCTTTTTAACTTCAGCAATATGCATCTCTTCCTCAGCGATCATCTTACGAGAAAACTCTTCTAAGGACACAGAGGAATCTTTAACCATATGAAGAAGTTTTTTATAAAGGTCCACCTGAGCGGTTTCGTGCTCAAGGGATTCCTTTAAAATATCATTAATTTTGTGCTTATTTGATTCTAGAAGTTTTCCAATTTTTAGCGAAGGGTGCCCGTCTAATGCAGTAATATGCTCACCAATTTGATCCGCATGGGCCAAAGATTCTTGAGCCTGACTGCGCAACCATGAACAGATGGGAATTCGGTTATGACCAAAAACCATAAAAGCATAGTGGGTATAGCGAACGACGCCTGCAAGTTCATGTTCTAAAATTTGATTGAGGCAATCAACCACTTCTGAATTGTTCATAGAGTTTCCTTTTCCTGGGTGGACAGACTGAAGGCCACAGCCGGTTTAGATTTTAGAAACTCTAGCACATAATTCTTGGTTTTTAAAAGCCACTCTTGGCCAATTTTAATTCCAATACGAGCCCCAGGGTAGATGAGTTCGTCAAGAAGGGGACTTTGCTGCCTGTTTCCAAGGCCAAAGCTTAACTTAAGTTTGCTCTCTGAGGCCGTCCACGAGCCAAGCATTTTATCCCAGATGGCCAAAGACACTCCAAAATTTCGGTTGTGATGCTGGGGGGCAGAAGAATGATGAATTTGATGCTGCAGGGGGCTTATAAAAATAAACTCAAGCCAAGCGGGGAAGCGAATTGGAATATGAGAATGCCTTAGGTTTGCACCGAGAAAATTAAACAAAAAGCCAAGAGCATTGACGCCAGCGATGGTCCATAGACTTAATTGCGCGCCAAATAAAAACACGAAAACTCCAGTTGAGACTCCTAAGGACAATGAGTTTCTTAGGGCAGCTATGGCGCTTTCCAGAGGGTGGTTACGAAACAAAGTGATCGGAGTCAAAATTTTTGCCGAATGGTGGACCGAGTGGAGGTTCCACAGGAAGGGGATCTTATGCATCAGAAGGTGATGAACAAAACGCAAAAAATCATCCAATACGAATGCCAGCAGAGTAAATGAAGCCATCGCAACTTGAGTGGAGGGAAGGTTTAAAAAATTGGGACTTTGCAAGTAAAGAAATTTCGAAAGTGAACTTGCAATCTCGAAACTGAAATCAAGAAACGGAACAAAAAGGACAATTTTTAACAAAGTATTAGTGAGATAAAGAAAATAATCTCTGCGCGTGGATCTGTTCCACCAATATTTTTTTCGAAAGACCCATTTTTTTAGCAGAGCAGGAATTTTTTTGGGTTGATGCACTGTCAGGGCCCAAAGTCCCACAAAGCCGAAGGCTGCGATTAGATTCCAGTAAAACAATCGCGATCCGGGCTGATCCAGTGGCAGTAAAAAAAGATCAAAATTCATACTGAACCGCCACTTGAAATGATCTAGGCTTGCCGGGACGAAGTCCAAAGGGCCTGGCGGCAACGGCGTATTCTCTTCCCAATATGTTATCAAATTTTCCTAATATTCTGGTGGACCGATTCAGCTGAAACTGAGTCGAGTAATCGACAATTCCAAAGGCTGCGATTTCTCCTCGCTCGGAGGACAGGGACTTATCAAAAACTTTTGATTGATGGGTCAAAGTGAGATCCTGCTTCCAATTCTTCCACTGGCTTCCGATCGAAAGCGAATACTGTGAGCGCGGAATATACGGCAAGGGATCTCCAGTAAAAATGTCCCCTCGTCCCCACTCATCAGACTGGGACTCAAAGTTGGACATAAACCGAGCATTCAGTAAAGTGACCTGGGCTTGAATTGGAATCAGGACATTTTTGAATTGAGTGCCTTTGCCCAGAGCAAATTCAAGCCCCTCGATTTTGGCTTTGCCACCATTGATTGTGCTGTCGATCTGAGCATTCGAGCAGCCGCTGGAAAATGTGCAAGTGTCTGTTAGATTTTTGTAATCCGTTTGAAATAGGGTCAGTTCCATTTCAAATTGTTGCTCGGGATTGGCGTATCTAAATTCAATTTCGTCGATCAAGGCCTCTTCTTTGGCCTCAGTCCCTTGAGAGTTAAGACCTGCCAAAGTCACGGCCTCATTACGACTGATTCTAGAGACAAAGTGCTGGCCCCATTGTCTTTGCAGCGAAAGACCTTTAATAAGGGCATCGTCATTCCGAGAATTGTTTTTACTTGAATCCAAATCATTTTGAAATTCAAACTGGGCTGATTCAAGGCGTAGAACCGGAGTGATGGTGTATTGATCGATCGCAATGTCGACCGCTGTAGCTAAGGTGAGGGCTTGAGCAGAGTCCTTATTTTTGGTTTCAGCTTGTGGGCCAGAGCCATCCGAAACCATCGATCCGCCAGTCATTTGAAAGATTTCAGAATTATGATTGCGCTCGATCTGGTCCCGATGAACCCGAGCAAATAAGACCGGCGATAGCTTAATGTCATTAACTTGAAAAGAAGAAGAAGCCCGGGTTTGAAGCCCTTGGCTTAGCATCTCGCGGTCGTTGTCCATAATAACAAGGTCGGCATTCGTGCCAAGGCTGGCAGAGTCCTGTTCGCCACGAAGAATGCGGTAAAAGTCGGTATTCGAGGTGGGATCGTTTAGTAGATCTCGAAGTCTTGGAGTCGCAATGGTTCCGCGAAAGCGATCAAGACGAAACCATCTGCGTTTAAAAGAGTGGTGGTAAAGACTAGTATCGATAAAAGTACTTTCGCCGATAAAAATCCCATGCTGCAGCTGGGCCTTCACATGTTGCCACTTCATAAAATCTTTCTCTGAAGAATTATATCTGCGATAAGGCTTTAAATTAAAATCTTCTCGGCTGAGACCTAAATAAGTTTCTTTTGAATCCTCTTCGCCATAACCAAGGCGAAGCTCTAAGAAGTGGGTTTTGGCTTCATTAAGGTCTTTTCGAATCCGACCCTGAACTTCATTCTTAACAAAACCTGTTTTTGCTCCTGAATCGAGTTCTTTAAAACCATCACTGGACCAATTTGAAAGGTTAAGATGGTAGCCCCCAAAAGAAGTTGGGCCACCAGTCCGAATATGATTATTCCAAGTCGAAAAAGCACCGCCGCTGACAAAAAGCTCGGTGGTTTGTCGATCTGGAATTGTAATAGAGCGGTAATCGATGGCGCCACCCACAGAGTTGGGACCAAAAATCGTCGACTTAAATCCCTTATAGACTTCAAGGCTTTCTGTATTGTTAAGGCTAGGAGTGTAGTAGGCCGCAGGCGCAGAATAGGGGGCCGGCCCAATCAAGATCCCATTTTCCATCAAGACAATTTTTTTAGATCGATCTGGATTTGTTCCGCGAAGTCCAATATTGGGTCTTAAACCTTGTCCGTCTTCTTCCCGAATGTAAACGCCACTCGTCTGTTTTAGAGCACGGCCCACATCGGTCAGCTGGTCGGATTTAATTTTTTCTTTAGAAATTTTTTGGGGGCGAACCGGGATATTCAGCTCTTCTTGGGCTCCAAAGACTTTGACCGGAAATAATTGAGTGCTTTGCTCTTCTTCAGCAAAGGCATAGGTCCCATAAAGGCCCAGCGCAAAAAATAAGATCAAAGAAAAATATTTAGTCATTGTCGCCAGAGAAAACCGGAGGAGCCCTAAGTGAAAGTGCGATTAAAAAGTCGGTCTTAAGAAGTGTCGCAAGTTCTCTATACTCCGTAAAGAAAGCGCAGATCTCAACTTTGCGGTCCTCTTTGTTACTGGACCTGCAGGCCGTTGGGTCAAGCTCAGCGATCAGTTCCTGAAGAGATTTTCCCTGGCTAAGAACTTTTAATTTTTGTCTAACATCTGCCGAGATTTGATTCATCCTCTCTGTCACATCGGACCGCTTTGAAGCCTTCAAGTAATCATCAAAACCAAAAGCCGGGGTATCCGACTGTTTTGCACCCCAAAAGATTTGTTGAAATCCTTGAAGCTGGGCTTCGATTGCAGAAAGAGCAAGACCCGACCAAGGATGCTCGGCCATCTCGGGACATTTTCCCGAAGATTCTCGGCAATCTGGATGAAGTCCAAGGGGCTTTCCAAGGCGCGCGTCTTTTGAGGTCTCGACAATAAAAAGTGCATCGCTAAAGGCGTTGACCGCTTGGCGGATATTTGCAAAGCGAGAGCCGTCGATTAAGCTTTTACTAAAATTTGCTTTATTCTGATCCCAAGCGGTTTCAAGTTCTTGCGCAAGAGCCAGATTATCTTTGTTAAGTTCGAGTGCGTAAAAGCAGCGATCTTTCTTCTTTTCTAAATCCGGTTTTTTTGCCCAATCATGAACAGGTTGAAAGTTTGGATTTCGCATATTGCATTGGCTTGTAAGACTTGGTTCAAAAAGAAGATATTCGATCGCGGCAAGGCCTCGGACCGTTACGGATGAAGCAGAATCTTTTTCTTTTAAGTTCGCCCATTTCAAGGTCGCAAGATCAATTCCGCAGTTGTTAACCAGTGGCCAAGAATAAAGGCCATCATAGATTTTACGGTTGTCATCAAAGACCGGCCCCACGGCCCCGGCATTCAGTCGATGAAAACTAAGCATGCTCTCTTTCCACTGGTCCTTGGCAGCCGCTTCTTTGGAAGCGGAGTCATCTTGCACCGAAAGACTTTCGCAGAAATTTTCGAGTTTGCTATTTAATAGCTCTAGCTGAAGACGCAGATCCTTTGTTAAGGGCTGAATGACGTTTAGCCCAATGTTTGCAAGCATCTTGGTTTCTGAAAATTCACCTTCGTTAGGATTAAAGCCAGGCTCAAAGGGGTTTTCCGATTCTTTTTTAGAATCAGTTGGAGGCTTCGGAGCTTGTTTTCCCGCATCTGAGGAGTCTGAATTTGTAAAATCAGAGCAGCCGGAAGTTAAAAGAGCGAAGGACAATGTCGCAATAACTGATATGATGGAAAATTTGTGTTTCATAATATTTCCTAAAGTTGATAGTCCACAGGGACTGTGAATAACCAAGTCGTTCTTTGCACTTCTTCTGGGAAGGGCCGAAGATTTTTTAAATTTTTAACAATAGACTCTGCGGATTCGTTTAATAACTGATAGGTCGAAGGCTCTTTGATTTTCGCTTCTAAGACGGAGCCGTCTTTAGACAGTCGAAACTCTAAAATCACTCGACCTTGTTGCCGCAATTTTCTGGCAATCTCGGGATAACGTTTTTGCGAATTTAAATGTCGGATCACTTCGGCGATATAGATCTCTTGTGCACTTTCTGCAAGGCGGGCTTGATTTGGATTCGATTGGCTGCTTGGATCAACACTTTCTTGGGCCTCGTCTGAAGCAGAGTCGAGATCTTCGCTGATCGGGGCTTGCGGAGATTTTACGGAATTTTCTTTAGGCGTCTGTCGAAGAGCCTTTTGTTTCGGGATTTTAACACGGGCAATTTGAACTTCTTGATCGCGTTCTGGGGAGGCTTCGTACAAAACAAATTCGACGATCTCGGTTTCAGATTTTGAATTCGAGTCTTGGCTTGCCGAGATCAAAAGCAAAAGGAACAGGCCTAGATGAACTAGGCCTGAAAAAATCAAGGATATCTTAAGAGAAGAACTCTTCATTATCTGTAGTCGACCTCACCAATAAGTTTTCTAGCGGATTCGACTTGCTCACCTAAGTCGCTCCAAGGAGTTTGGTCCATCTTGAATGTGCCCCAATCTTTGATAAAGGTATCGGGATGAAGACCCTCGACACTTGGGAAATCAAGGTGTGCCGCAGACATATCCAACTGAATTTCATCGCTTAACATAATGTCGACAAATGTTTGCGCAAGGTCGGCCTGGGCGCTTGTCTTAAGAAGTGCGACTCCAGTTCCGTTGGTGTGAACTCCATCCGCAGCTTGGTCCAAGAAGGCAACACGCACTGGGAAGTTAGGGTTCTTAGCAATCACCCCGGCAAGGTAGTAATGGTTCACGATTCCAACTTCACAGCGTCCTGTGGCGATGGCCTCAAGAACAGCAACATCGTTGTTCATGACGGGCTCAGCCAAATTGTCGAGCCAACCACTGACGATACTTTTTGCTTTCTCGTAGCCATTCTTATGAATCAGCTGAGCTAGCAAGGCCTCGTTATAAGTTCCACGGCTTGTTCTTAAGCAAAGGCGCCCCATCCACTTGCTGTCGGCAAGGTCTTCATAGGTGCTTAGCTCACTGACTGAAGTTCTGGCTGGGTCATAGGCGACAGTGCGAGTTCGGTAAGTCAAAGCCACCCAACGGTTTTGTGGGTCACGCATAAAAGAGCGGACTTGTTTAACTGCGGTAGAATTTTGCAAAGGCTTGATAAGATCTTTTTTGGCAAGCTCGGTAAGGTAGACAAGATCCTTTGTGACGATAAGGTCCGCAGGACTTTTTTCGGCATCTTTTTCGATCTGAGCTAAAAGGGCAGGATAGGCCCCTTCGACCAGAACTAACTTTTGACCGGTCTTTTCAGTAAATACTTTTGCGGCCTTTTCGAAACGGGCAGAAGGGCGATCGGTATAAACAGTTAGGTCTGCAAAAGCAGAAAATGAAACTAAACAAGAGATAAACAGGGAAGAAAATCGTAGAAACATGAAACCTCCTAATGAATGACTTAAGAGGTAGCAGTCCCCCCTGGCCAAAGGCAATAAATGAGAATCAAAATCATTTAGATGAAAGCCAACTGAACCCTTCCCGAAACCTAAGCGAAAATGGGGGGGCGAAAACCACGGATTTTGGGACAAAATGAGTCCTCTGTATGGGGCTTAAGTGACTTAAATATATTGAGAAATTGGATCCTTTAAGAGGCGCAGCGGCGACAAACTCCAAAAAACTCGAGCTTGTGACTGATATTAGAATAGCCCTTATTTTTAAGGCTGGATTCATAGGCCTGAACCAAGCACTCATCCAAGGCCTCCACCTGCTGGCAGACCTTACAGATAATATGGTGATGATGGCTTCCATCCATTGGGCGTAGTTCGTAGCGCAAAAGTCCGTCGCCAAAATGGCAGGTTGTCACGAGGCCTGCTTCAAAGAACTTCGCCATACTTCTATAGACGGTTGCTAGATCTAAAGATTCGGTCGGCGCTAATTTTATGACCCGATCGTAAAGTTCTTCACTGGTAAAAGGGCGGCCCAATTTTAAAATCGCTTCGGCCATTAGGGCCCTTTGCCGGGTCAGTCTAAGGCCCGAGGACTTGAGCTGATCTAAGACCTTTGGCAATTCTGACTTATGTTGATGTCCGTGACATTTTTTCATTTAGATTGGAATAACCCAGATGCAAATGATTTGCAAAAAGAAAATGGGGCTGCTAAGAGTTTCTTTATAAAAGGGAGAATAAAATGAATTCAATCACTCGGATTCTTCTGGCAGGTTTTCTTTTGCTTTCAGTTGAGGCCTTTGCTCGTGGGCATAATCATAAAATCGAGCGAGTGAATGAGCAGTTGGCGAAGTCGGAGCTAGCACAAAACGCGGCCAGCACTTTAGAGCTTTTCGAAAGCGAATACCATGATCGTTATCAAAAATCTTTAAGTGATGAATTTGTGGGCTTCATTGCTGAGCTAGGTGAAGACGAGGCCGAAGTTGCGATGATTCACGTGGTTGGTGAAAACAAGGTTCAAGAAGACGGCTACCACTGCCATGTAGATCTTGAAGAAGATGGAAGCAAAGATTTTCATTGTGAGCACGAGAGCAATTCAGATCAATATGCATATACACCGCAAGCAAAGAACTATTCCTTAGGTGAGTTTATCGAGTCTTTAAGCGAGATGATTGTTGAGCTTGAGAAAAATAAAATTGATCCGGCATCTCTAGTTGGAATCAAAGCCTGGCAAGATCGCCGAGGACTTTGGATGACCTTAAAGCCGAAAGGCGCAGGCGATGTATTTGTTCGCTGTCATTATCATGGAAAGGGTATTGATTGCCATCAATCAAGTAGCCCTGGAAGCAACGAACCTGTTCGATAAACTGTGCCACTGGAAGGAAATGAGGTTTTGATTGTGAACTATAACAAGAATCTACGTATTTCATTGTTGCTTCTCTTCTTGCTTGTGACCTCGGCTTGCGGCGGCGGACGAAATCCGGATCTTGAATTAAAAAAAGAAGCTGAAGAATCTTCAGAAAAAATATCAGGTCGCTCCTTTAAGACCTTAAGTGCACCGGAAGATATAACTGTTTCAGAAAAAGAGGTTTCTGGATCTGGTGCAATTTTGTTTCTAGACGCATTGACAGAAGTTGAATCCTCAAATCACTTTAGTCTTAGCTTTCGCTTGGAAATAGGCGGGAATTTAAACCTTATAGTCAATTCGGATCAGCTTCTAGAAACGGGGATAGAACTTTTTATTCATGCTCCCGCGATTGAAAGCCCCCTGGTAGCCTATTTAATTGCCCAAGGTAAACAGATCGATTTGACGACTTACTTTTTAGAGAGCCAAGTTTTCTCGAAAGCCATCATCAGTCTGGATGTTCACAATAATGAAGGTGAGTACGCCCATATCGTGATCTGGGATGACACAAATGGGATTCTGAAGGCTGAGCCCATCTATGATTCAGGATCTGTCAGAGGCGGCTCTCCGGGAAGAGGTTTTGGGGCAAACTGGGGTCTTTCGTTTTTGAAGGCAAGAATCTTTGACGTGCAAAAGGACAAGCCTAGGGATGAGCATTAAATTGGTTTTTAAAATTCCACTGATTTTATTCTGCTGTCTTAGCTCGACCAGCTTTGCCCAAGGCTTGTTGGAAGAGCTAAAGGTTTCAGCGGCACTGGATCTACTTCATCCGGTTTCCTTCGAAAAGGGCTCCTCAAGAGACAATCGCTTAGACCTTCGGTCTGCAGAGTTTATGTTTTATGCCCCGATTGATCACACCTTTGATGGGGTATTGAACTTTGCCGGGCATTCCGAAGAGGGGGAGTTTATCTTCGAAGTCCACGAAGCTTACGTGGGATCTAGTAAATTGATTCCGCGTTCTCGATTTCGTGTGGGAAAATTTTTACTTGGAGTCGGGCGGCTAAACCAACACCATCAGCACGATTGGCCCTTTGTGACGGCTCCAAAAGTGCAAAAGGAATTTTTTGCGGAAGAAGCCGCAGCAGATACTGGTTTTGAATATTCGATTCTTTTGCCAACGAATGCTTTTTTGGATCTGACATTTGGTGTGACCAATGGATATTGTTATGGGCACTGTCACGACTTGGGCGACCGTCCTTTGGTTCCTTTGCATTATTTTAGACCTGCCACTTTTTTTGAGTTTGGATCTGGTAAGGGTCTATTGCTGGCTTTAAATTACCTTGGGCGAACTGACGCAAGTTCTGTGAAAATGAGTCTTGTGGGACTTGATATGACTTTTAAGGAGCGTGTTGGAAAAACTTTAAAGTGGTTGGTGCAAAGTGAGTTGTGGCATCGCAGTCTTGATGGGCCAGAGGGCTCGATCAGTAGTGCTGCAGGCGCCTATGTTTACACTCAGTATGGTTTTGATCCCATTTGGTCCTTTGGAGTTCGCTTAGACGGCTATTCAGTTTTTAACCAGCGTTTTCCCTTAAGTGGGGAGAAGCAAAAGAACCTCGATTATGCAGTAGTCCCAACCTTAAATTATCGTAGTAGTGAGTTTGCAAATTTCAGACTGGCTTATAGTCACGGGATTGAAACGGCTCAAGGGATAGCGGATGTAAAAGATCGAAGACTTGAGCTGCAGTTTGTTTTTCTTATGGGTGCCCATCCAGCTCATGAATTTTAAGGGAGACTTAAAGTGATAGATAAAATAAAAGACGAATTCAAGAGTGCGATTATAAGGATTGGTTCTCTTTTGTTAATGAGTCTTGTCTCCTTTTCGGCTGGTGCGCAAAAGCCCCTTGTTGTGGTCACTACACTTTTGGATCTGGCAGAGATTGTGAAGACCATAGGAGGAGATCAAGTCGAGGTTTCAAGTTTGCTTACGGGCAAAGAAGATCCCCACTATGTCGATGCATCCCCAAGTTTTATTCGAGATGTTGCCCGAGCTGATATCGTCTGTGTGATGGGCTTAGATTTAGAGGTGGGTTGGATGCCAAAGGTTTTGGCAAAATCTGGAAATAAGAAAGTTCAGCCTGGGGGTTTAGGCACTTGCGAAGCAGCTACCGAGGTGCAGGCGGTGGATATTCCACAAGGTGTTTTAAATCGATCGATGGGAGATATTCACCCCGGAGGAAACCCACATTTTAATTTAAGTCCATCAGCCTTAAAAGAGGCAGCAAATTCTATTTATAAAGTTTTGAAAGCAAATCGTCCAGAAGCTAGCCTGCAGTTTGAAAAGGGACTAAAGGTATTTCATCAGCAAATGGATAGCCTCCTTGAAAGAAACAAAACAAAGATCCAGGTTTATTTAAAAACCGCAAGGTCCGGACCTCTGGCCTTAGAATATCACAAAGAGTTTGTTTATTTTTTTAAGGACTACGGGATCAGCAGTATGGGTTCGATTGAAGAAAAACCCGGGGTTCCCCCATCTGCTGGTCGTCTGGCCTTTGTGTCGACTGAGGCAAAAGGAAAAGGGGTTAAGGTGGCATTGGCGGCGGTTTCTCATCCGGATCGTCAACTAAAGCGCTTTTCTGAACTTTCGGGGATTCCGGTTTTGAAGCTGCCCACTTCAGTACAAAAAAACGAGGGACCTAAAACGATTTCCGATCTGCAGGATCACATTGTTAAATTGATTTTAAACGAGCTTAATCGGCCCTTGGATAAAGCCATATGAGTTGTTTACTTCAACTTCAAGACGGAGCAGCCCGCACTGAGATTGGCGAAGTCCTGTTTTCTCGGCTTGGATTTGAAGTTCATCAGGGGCAGCTGCTTTTGATTCGCGGGGAAAACGGTAGTGGGAAGACCACGTTGCTGAGAAGCTTATTAGGTCTTCACAAAAAATTTGAAGGGCAGCTAGTCTGTGATCTGGATCGAGATCAAATCGAGTATTTGCCTCAGGTCGGAAACCTGCGCTTTTTTTTGCCCCTAACCTTGGCTGATGTTTTAGGTTTAACCGATGACTCCAAGTCCCGAAGGGATCAGGTTTTGGCTCTTGGACTTTTGGACGAAAGTGCTTTAGATCGATTTTGGAATACCGCCAGTGGAGGAGAAAGACAAAAAACACTTTTGACCAAAGCTTTTTTAAGTCAGCCGCAGCTTCTGATTTTGGATGAACCTTTCAATCACCTAGACTCCCGTGCAAAACAACTTTGTTTAAGAGAATTAAAATCTTTGTTAAAGTCTGATCAAGCCCCAGGCATTATTTTGGTCAGTCATGATGAGGAGCTTGGAGATTTACAAGTTCATCAGAAGATCGAACTCTCGGATTCTTTAAAATGATCAGCTTATTTTTGCTTTATAAATGGACTTTGCTGGCGGGAACTTTGACCGCATTAGGGCTTTCACTTGTTGGCGCGCAAATCGCAAGTCGCGAGCAAAGTGTTCAGACTCTTGTGGTCAGCCAAGCTTCTTCACTTGGAATTATGTTGGCCCTCGCTTTAAGTCATTTAATTGTTGGACACGAAAGTGAGAAGGCGATTATTCCTCTTTTGTTTTCATTTCTATTTGCCGCTGGGTTTTATTTAATTTGTGAAACCTTTGTGCCCTCCAAGATGCCAAGCAGGAATTCCTATTACATTGGAATTTTCTCCGCCCTTCTTAGTTTGACCTATGCGGTGACGGCTCTGGTGCCAAGCCTTGAAACCCATATGGGGGCTAGTTTTTTTGGAGATCTTGCAGTGATTTCGGATCTTGAAGCTATTTTAATGTGCTTCATTTCAAGTGTTGTTCTTCATTTTATGCTTCGAAGATGGCGCGAAGTTACAGATTTGTCCTTTATGATGGCGATTTTTTCGGGGACCATTCTTGGAAAACGAAAGCGTAAACTTGAGCGAAGTTTTCTGATTATGGCCTTGATTTTGATTTGTTCGGGGATTCAATTCATGGGGCTGCTGTATACTTTGACCGCTCTATTCCTTCCGGCACTTGCGGTTTCGGGCCTTCGGCTGAATTTGAAGGGACTTACAATGCTCTTAAGTTTTGTCGCGGTATTTGGCTCTCTCTTGGGTTTTTCTTTTTCATTGGTTCACGGAAAATTACCTACGGTTCCCGCCATAGCCCTGTCGTTTTTGTTGATTGGATTTTTAATTCGATTGCCCAAGTTGCTTTCAAGGAAGACTTAGGCAGCTTGATCACAAGATGGTGCTAGTACCTACTGACACAGGGGTACCTATCGCCCCTTTTAGGGGCTTTGTTTCCTCGATGACAATGTATTGATCAACAAGTAACAAATTGCGGCTGCGGAGTCGTAAAAATTTCGGATTGAATGCATATCCGAGTCCCTATGGTGGCATAGGTCTTGAACTATTTTAAGGGTATGAAGAATATTAGACTTGTCTTTGCCTTTGTTGGAATCGTTTTTTCAATCTTTAGCCTCCCCCCACGGGCTGGTGCAGATTTCTCTTTTGCTGATTTTGAAGAGAAAGTTCTGAAGAGGCGTGCGAGTCGAGTTTCGGAGGCCATAGCCCTTTTCCCGACTGAATATCTTAGAAATTACACTTTGATTCGGGACAGCCAGAGCCTGCAACAATCTTCTCCTCTGTATCCGCGGGCGATACTTTTTGGGGATACTGCAAAGACCATTTATACCTTTAATGGCGATTCGAGCCACCAAGGTTATTCGAGCCTGGAGACGGTGGAGGCCAAGGGCGACAATTTACTCTTTAGAGAAGTGGTCTTTCTTGGGGACTTGCCTTCAGGAGTCCAGGTGAAGAATCATCAAGATGCCGAAAGCCACCTCCACCTTCGAAGTTCGGAAATCGCCTATCTTGATGAAAATATCGTGATTTCAAAGCCGAACCCCTCAAAGTGCATTGCCTGCCACGCATCCAACTTTAAGACCTTTAAAGACAACGGATACACTCGATATATCTGGGATGCCTATCCCAATTGGCCGACGGCCTATGGTTCGACTGATGACAGTCTGGTCATGGCCAAAGGATTTGAAGAGGCTTCGATAGGGCAAGAGGACCTAAAATCTTTCCCAGTTCAATTCACGGACCCTAGCTTCGCGGGCGCCACTCGATTTACTGCCGTACAGGTAGACCTAAAGAGTCAGCTTCCGGATTTTTTGGCTTACAAGAAAATGAGTCGATCCCATCCTAGGTATCGCTTTCTTCATTCAGGGAACGATGCCTTCCCATTTCATGCGAGTGTGACATTAATGCTGATTGAAGGTCCTGAAGAGGGTCGTTTTGTGGGCGCTTATAAGCCTACCAAAGAAGTTTCTAGTGGATTCCGCTCTTTGGGTTTTGCTCCCAACACAAGGCTGGGTGCTCTCATTCAAGAAAACTTTTCTAGGGTGTCCAAGGAAAGACTCCTTAAGGAGAAAGGCCAGATGGATCGAGTTCAGTTTACAAATCGTATTTGCGAAATGGGCCAGAGTGGGAAGCTGGACTGGGACCATATATTAACTGACGAATTGGACCTATTGAGGCAAAAAGAATTTATGGGAGGAGTGATCTCGGGCACTCCAAGATTTTTGGCCTATCTACTTCTCAAAGATCAAGTTGAGGTCCAATCGGCCCCAAGTCGTGTTGGTTCAAATGACAAGGAATATGTCGATTCCTTTTATGAGGGGGCTTCTCCTCAATTTTTGGATCACATCCAAAATCAACTTCTCGCACAGGACGAAGCTGATTTGATTATTGAACGGGCCTGTAAGAAGAATTAAGCCCCTCAAAGCTCTAAGGGTTTTCTGAAGCTTCTTTAGGTGGAGTTTTTGGATAGAAGAATTCAAGTTTTGAATTTTTCCAACGATTGTAAAGATAGACATAAATGGCTTGCGCTTTTTTTCCTTCGATCTGTCTGGCTCGCATAGCGACGTTTAGTGCTAATGCGAAGGCGACTCCAACATTGCAAGTCCCGATAATCAAAACAGCAAATGCGGTTAAGAAAAAATCCCAGTTCAATAAGGCCTCCAAGGGGAGGGAGCTTGCAGCAAGTGTGATTCCTCCGGTGGCAAGAGTGACGTGACGAACATCAATGGGCAGACCAAATAACTTACCAAGAGGGTAGGCACAGCCCAACATAAAGCCAAGCGAGATGCTTCCGCCAAGACCCGAGGCGTTTTTTAATAGCCAGTCTGCAATATCTTTTGAGCGCTCTTTCCCAAGAACTGCAGTCAGTCTGGGGTGATTCGCAATCGCATCGGGAAGTCTGCGGTAAACAATCCAGTTTTCAATCCATCCAGCGAAAATACTTGAGGTCCAAAGAATGACTCCGGTAAAACAGGCGTAAAGAATCGTTAGACTTTCAAAAGGGTGATGTGCCGCTAAGGTCGCCATCGCTTTTTGTTGACTCATAAAGGGCTGGCCAAAGATTCCTTTCCAGGCAAAAGCAAAAATGAGTGCCACCGGAATGACCATACCGACATTTCCCAAAACTGAAACAAATTGAGTCCGAGTCAAGTTGACCACTTCGTCTACAAAATCTTTAATCCCGGCTTTGTCCGATAGATGCAGGAGCCTTCCAGCAATGGCTGAGGCCGTCATTGAGGGTTGCTTGGTTGCTAAAGTAAAGCCGAGCATTTGAATTAAAACGAAGCTGGCTGAATAGTTTATGGATAAAAGTAAGGCTTCAAAAAATAAAGGAAACTGAATCATGGCCGTCATAGTTTTTAAGACAACCGTGCCCGCCGTCAGCATTCCTCCGCCGGCCCCAGCGCGAAGCATGGCAAAGTATTCCGCTTTACTGCGGGTGATATAGTGCTCCCCGGTTTCGCTGGTCCGTTCTGCAATTTTTCGCGCGAGTTGATTCACATTGGTCTTAAAGAATGAGGTTACACCTTTGCTCATTTGAATATCTTGAATCAGTTCACCGATCAGCTGAGCGACTTCTTGGTGAAGGTTTTCACTGGTTCGTTCGCAAAGAATTTGCAAGATCAATTGAAGGCGATCCAAAGCGTGAGAAAGCCGTTCGATCAAGTAAACAATCGAAACGCTGACCCCAAAGTGTTCTAGCTGCGAAAGGACGTGCCTTAAGGCGTCTCGACAGTTTTCGATTTCACGAAAGCAGGTCAGTAGATTTTTTTGAAAAGATTCTTCTTCGCCATTTTGGTGGTTGCGCAAAAACTCTGAGTAGGCGGAATTTAGGCGGACAAAGGGAGAATTAGAGACCGGAACTTTTGGGGATCTTCTGCGGATTTCTTCATTCAATCCTAGGGCCGAGATCTGTGCGCACAAGATGACTCCGGCTTCTTCCATTCCTAGGATCAGGTTTTCCCAGGTCTCTTCAGGTTTTTCGGCCTCGAACTGAATCAGATTTGATATACTTAGAATCAGCTCCGAGGATAAGGTCTTAGTCCAAAGGGCATCTTCATCCTGCGAAAAAATCTCGTAGAACAATTCTGAAAGTTCAGTTTCGTCCGGAGGCTTTGGCAGAAGGCGCCCTAAAAGCCGATCGGTTAATTCGCTCCAAAAACCTTCGCTTCCGGGAAGACCCGTTTTGCTGAAAAGACGAACTCCGTTTGTCTCGATCAATACACTTCGAATCAATTTAGCGACGGCTTTTTTCCATTCGAGATTGCGATCCAGAAGCTGAAGGATAAAACGAATCCGAGCGGATTGGTTTTTCCCGGCGGATTGATTGCTTTCTCCATGAAAATCAATCCAATAGATTAAATCCGACAGCCACAGCCGTTTTTCGGAAAGACTTTTTTGTAAACTGGCTTGGGCCAAAAGATAAGGCAGATCATACTTGGTTCGATGATCCGTCATCAACCGGCGCCAGATGGACAATTTTGTTTTGTCTTTAGAGAGCAAACAAACCTCGGTCAAAAAAATTTAGCGTGCTTTAGTCTAGCGAAGAAGGTCGAGATCGTCACTTGTTAGTTGTGAGGCGGTTTTCGAGTCGGGAGATCTGCAATATGCGGGAGAGAGACCTTAAACTGAGTTCACCCTGCTTGAGAATGAATTGGCTCCATTGATTCGGGGGTAAGAGCAATAAAGATGGCCATCACAATGCGTTATTTGCGGAGCTTACGAAGTCTAAAGATCATAAAACCAAGGACCAAAAATGCGAGAGTGAGGCTTACAAAAAAGCCGATTTTATTTGCGGTCGAGACTCGGCCCTTGCCAGTTTGAGGACCTTTGGTTTTTATGGGCTCTCCCTTTTTTTCAATCGTCCAAAGCTCAAGATCTGAATTGCCATTTGGGGCAAAGCTGCCCTGAGCTAAAAAAGATTCTTCATCCGCCCTGAGAACATAAAACTCCATCCCCGGAAAATCTACTCCAAGCGAGGCCGCTGGTCGCACTAACCAGCGATCCAGTTCGAAGACATTTCCAGCGTAGCGCTCACCATGGGCACGGTAGAGCATTTGTGCACGCTGAATTTCTTTAAGAGCTTGATGAATTTCGGCACGAGCAAGTTCAGAACTGGCGGCAGCTTGATTCCATTCGCTGCTAATTTTATTTCCGAAAAATGCGCTTGTTCCAAGGCATAGAATGATGAATAGACCAAGTGCCGCGAAAAATTTAAGAGATTTTGAATTCATGGGTAGATTGTAGTCGTCTCTTGGTCGTGGATCTAGGTTATTTTTCTCCTGTTTTTTAAGGAGACTAGACCAAGGTGGGGCAGAAGTTGAGGTTTTACGGGGTCCAAAGCTATGTTAGAATAGAACTTCCTATGAAATCTAAAAAAACGAATTTCGTCATATTTTTAAGTTTGCTGATTTCGTTTTGTGCTCAGGCAGAACGGGTGGGTCAGGGCACAAACTCTAAAGGAAGCAAACCTCAGACCTCTTCTGCAGCAGAAGAGTCCGCGAAGCTTCCTTACTGTTTTGAGGGGGAAGGCGATTTAAACGAAATTTTTGAGACTCAAAAAATGAACTCAAAGAATAAGTTCAAGTATGATGGTTACAAACGAGTCTTTAGAGGAGAAGGGCCGGATTCAAAAGGAAAGAGTTTGGTCTCTGAGCGAGAAGTTTTCGCCCGCTTAGTTTATGCGGAGGCTTTGGCGGCTGAATGTAAAGGGGGCGACTCGGAGGCGGTTAAAATCATTGCGGAAGTCATTTCGAATCGCATCGAAAAGCGTAAAGGGCGAGTGGGTGATGTCATTTTTGAGCGGGATCAGTTTGCATCCTCTTTGAATCGTTATAGCGAGTCCAAGTACAAAGAGTTTCTATGCCCAAAAAATTTAAAGATGTGGGAGATGGCTGATAAAAAAGTCTTAGAGCTTTTAGCAAACCCAAAATCAAACTCGCTTCCCGCAGATACTTTTAACTACTATTTCTTTTTGCATTCAACTCGCTTTAATGCTCCAAAATGGACCGAGGCTTACCAGTCTGCAGCGGTATTGAATTCAGAATCAAAAAAATGTCTTGAGGCTTACAAAAATCCAGGCTGGAAATAAAATCAATCAGCGATTTTAAAACTGGGATTTGTAGATCATAAAAATTCCGAGCAGTAGAATTAGAGCCGAGACGGTTCTGCGAAATTGCCTTTCGGGCAGACGCTTTAAAACTTTTGTCCCTAGCAATGTGCCGATGACAACGCCGAGACTTGAAATCCCAATCCAGCGAAGGTGTTCTAAGAGTCCGTTCATTTCGGACCAAAAATAAATTGGCATTCTAGCAAGGTCGACAATCAGTCCCGTCGCCGTTGCGGTGGCGACAAAAGTTTCTTTAGAAATCTTTGCCCCAAGAAGCGCGGCAGAGCGAATGCCCCCTTGATTGCCGACAAGGCCTCCCAAAAAGCCAGAAATGGCTCCGGCAGTCCACGCCATGGCTCCCGAGAAACGCATTTTCTCGGAAAGTCCGCTAGCGCCCGTAAAGCCAGCGAAGACTAAAATCAGTCCAAAGATTAATGTCAGTGCCGGAGTCGAGAATTGACTAAACAAAAAGGCTCCGGTTAAGCCACCCACAGCACTGGTTAAGCCAAAGCTCAGAAGAATTTTTTTGTCCACATGACTGCGTAACATAAAAAACCGAAGGGCCGTCGCGATCAGATGTGGGACAGAAACAATGGCGACTGCGAGCTTAGTCCCGACGGATAGGCTTAATATTGGAGTCAGCAAGCTTCCTATGCCAAATCCAACGACAGAGGCAACACCGCCAGCCAAAATTGAAACCACGAAAATGCTAAGCTCATATGCCATTGCGATTTATCCTTTTGGCTGCGCCCAATTTTTCAATCAATCTAATTCGGCACAAACTCTCACACAACCTACATCTATTCTATTGCAATTAATTAGCAATAGGGCCAAGTCAGGCGAAGTTGGGAGCTTTACCCGAATCCGAGAATGCTTTCAG
The DNA here is from genome assembly GCA_964389375.1 of uncultured Pseudobdellovibrionaceae bacterium. GTDB lineage: Bacteria > Bdellovibrionota > Bdellovibrionia > Bdellovibrionales > UBA1609 > CAYMDP01. The sequence goes on from CAYMDP010000009.1 coordinate 78,875, forward strand.
CTTGGGCGCCAGCGCGAGCCTGGATCTGGCGGATGAGGGACAAATGGCAGCGGTGAGCAAAAGCAATGGCCAAATAATGCATAGTTTGGGACATCGCGGGTAAGCTTGCTTGGGCGAAGGTCTGGTCAGCTGGCTGAAGACCTGGGCTAGCATCTAATGAAACCACTCTGAATATCGATTCGGGCGAATCTGGGCCTTTAATTCGCATGATAGCGGGCTAGATATATAAGATTACTGGCTTACTTTTCCGATTAAATGATCATGGCTTGCCTATTCCAGTTCAGTTTTGCTTTTCTAATCGCTACATTTCCGATGTTAGTAAAAGCTCAGCAATCCACCCAGTCTGGCTACACAGTTTGCACGGCGACAATTAACTCGCCCGAAGAAAGAGAAACCTTTAAAAAACATCTCGAAGGAAAGAATTTTAAGTTCGTAGAGCTCACTGACTACAGCCAAGCCACCAGTAAAGAAAATCGGGGAGATGATTGGTTTCGGAATGCCTGCGAAGCTGGGGTTCAATGCGATATTCTGATGATCTCGGGGCATTTTGGGGGGAATTTTTTTGGTGATACAGGCTTTTCATTAGGTACGGAATCAATGGAGGAGCGCTCTTGTAACAAAAGTTGTGATGGAATTTTAAAGCAGCCCAAGGAAGTCTTTTTGATGGGCTGTAACACCCTTGCAGGGAAGGACCCAGATCGTAGAACTCCCGCACAATATCTAAGTGTCTTGTTGGAGGATGGAATTTCTCGTTCAGATGCCGAGCGAATTGTTGAGGCCAGATATGGCGCTCTTGGAGACAGCTATCGGGATCGGATGAGGCGGATATTCTCGGGTGTTCCTCATATTTATGGTTTTGATTCGGTGGGGCCATCGGGCAAGACGGTAAAGCCTTTTTTGGAAAAATATTTTAAACGGGTCCCAGATTACGAGAATCATCTTCTCAAAATCGAGGGGCAAAGGTTAGTTTCGCTGATCGAGACCGCAAATCAAGCTGTGCGGAATATTAACAACTCGGTGCTTGAGGAAGTATTGGGTGCGACCCATTTTGCGCAATGTTCTGGGATTCACGAGGATGATCCGGCCTATAGCTTAAAGAAAAAAATCTGTGATTTATATCGAACGGATATCTCTAAGGGAGATCAGCTTAAAATTATTCATGGAATGTTAAAAAGTCCCCAAAGAGATCTCTTTGTACCTTCAATTGCGGGCTTCTTTAAAAAGAAGTCAATTTTTAATGAATTCGCCGATAAAAATCTCGTCAAGGAAATTTCGGAAGATCCAGAAGTTAGAAAGTTTATAGATGATTTGTATAAAAAAATGCTGTCTTCACCCGCTCTGGCCTTGGACATTTTGTCTTTGAAAAAGGCCTTGGGTTGGATTAGTGCCGGTGAATTTGAAGAGCGGGCCAAGGGTTTATTTAAGGACACATTGAAAAATTTGACTCGAGAAAATGTAGATCTACTTTGCTCAGTTCGGTACGATGAGGGGGTTCGCTTTAAAGTCCGACTTGAGGACTTTAACCAGGCACAACTGCGAACGTCCCTGGGAGCCGCCGCACTATCCTGTCTTGAGACGGAAGATTCTCGTATCACAAAGGAAGTTTTAAAAACCTTTGATCGACCAGATTCAAATTATTTAGGTGGAATGCTTTACAGTTTGTGGAGATTACCGGGCTACAATAAAGAGCAGGTCGAGATTGCCGGTAGATACCTAAACTCAAGGGACACATCGACCTCGGAAATTGCTAAGTCGATTCTTTTAAACAAGGGGGATCCGTCAACACAACAAAAAATGGCCCTGGACCTTATCAAGTCTGCGCAGGGGGTTTGGGTAGTCCACGATTTTCTAAGAAAAAACAAGTTTCATAGTGACGAATTGGGTGAAAGCATTCTTCAGCAGTTACAGAAGCCAGGGAGAGAGCGTGATTCCTTCTCCTTGGCTAAGATCTTGGTGGGAAGTCTAAACAGTCAATCTCCGGTCTGGGAAAAGGTGGTGCAGCAACTTGGAGCTAAAGATGCGGGAGTGAAGACAAGTATTCTTGGTGAAGCGGCCAGTTTAGGGGTTAAGAATAAGAATCTTGTGGAATGGAGTATTAAAAGTCTTGAAGAGTCAGTGAGCGGCAATGAATCTAGACATAACTTCTATCAATACCTAGCAGACTCTGACTTGAGTCAGGAGCAGTTGAGTCGACTGTTCCGACTATTTCCGAATAAAGCTCTCGAATCTGAAGCTAATCTTTTGCGTGGAGTAATTAAAAACCAAAAGCAGTTGAAGGGTTTGACCCCTGAGCAAAATGCGCTCTTAAAAGGTCAGACGAGTATATATCGATGCCTTAAAACAAGTGAAACTCGGACCGAGTGTGGGGTGTACGACTGGCAGCCAAATCCCAAAATGCGAAATTAACATCAGACTTTTATTGCCGCATGCTTCTTAAGACATCCCCACTCGGAAATGGCGAGCAAGAAAATCAGTGAAGCTTCGGCTATTAGCAAGGTAGCTCCGAGTGGGGCTTTGAGTCTAAGTAGATAAAGCGCCAATGGGAGGCACAAAGTTGCGTAGACGAAGTTCATCACGACTAAGCCCTTAAATAGCCGTAGCCGTTTTTGGCCTCCGAGCAAAATAAAAATTCCAAAAAGGCCGTATCCAAAATTAGCCAGTAGTTGCACCATCACAATTCGGTAAGGAATACCTAGGGTGTGCTGAAGAAAATCGAAGAGAAAAAAATAAAGAATGGCTCCAGAAAATGCAAAAATAAAGTCGAGTTTAAGCATTGTCCTTGGAGAAAGAGTTTGCATTGAGCTCATATTGTCAAAAGGGCAAGTGCCCTCGAGGCTTCGTGCAAGATTTGAGTCTGCAGAAAAGGATTCATTTTTTAATTTTGAGAGGATTGATGCTGAAAATCAAGA
>CAYMDP010000010.1:0-78550 GCA_964389375.1 uncultured Pseudobdellovibrionaceae bacterium
CTGGCTACGGGATCACAAATGCTGTGACCAATGCCGGTGATACGCCAAGTATTTCTTCTGGCCTTGATGCCGCAATTCCTGCTGCTGGAACTTTAGGAAGACTTTACGTTGCAACAAACACTCAAAGACTTTACCGAGATAACGGTGCGACTTGGGATATTATCGCTCAGGCTTCTGGTGGAGCTCCAGGTGGTACTGCGGGTGGAGATCTAACTGGGACCTATCCAAATCCAGAACTTACAACAACTGGTGTAGTCGCAAACACTTATCCAAAAGTGACAGTCGATACTAAAGGACGAGTCACTGCAGGGGCTGCATTATTGGCTGCAGATATTCCAGTTTTAGATTGGTCTAAGATTACAACAGGTACTCCAAACACACTTGCCGGCTACGGAATTACAAATGCAGTGACGAATGCCGGTGACACTCCAAGTATTTCTTCAGGACTTGATGCAGCTATTCCTGCCGCTGGAACCTTAGGAAGACTTTATGTCGCGACCAACACTCAAAGACTTTACCGAGATAACGGTGCAACTTGGGATATTATCGCTCAAGCTTCTGGTGGTGCTCCTGGTGGAACTGCAGGTGGAGATTTAACTGGGACCTATCCAAATCCAGAACTTACGACAACTGGAGTTGGTGCTGGAACTTATCCAAAAGTGACAGTTGATACTAAAGGACGAGTCACTGCTGGTGCAGCTCTTGTTGCGGGTGATATTCCAAATTTATCTGCTGCACAAATCACCAGTGGAACTTTAGATGCTGCAAGACTTCCAACGACCGCAATCGTAGATCAGGGAAACACATTAGCTGCTCCCATTACAATCGGATCAAATGATGGTTTTGATCTGAATTTTGAGACCAATGGCGCGATTCGAATGACTATCAATGACACCGGTCGGGTAGGGATCGGAGAAACGGATCCTGATGACTCAGCGATCCTTGAGCTTTCCAGCACGACCCAAGGTGCCTTGATCCCTAGAATGACAACGGCGCAAAGAGATCTCATTGCTTCTCCGGCCACGGGTCTACAAATCTATAACACTTCTACAAATGCTGTGAACTTTTATAATGGTGCAACTTGGGAAGCTTTAGGAGTTGCGGGCTCTGGCTTAAATTCGATCAATGCCCTAACGGGTGGAGATCAGACTTTAGTGGTCGGAAGTGCTGGAACTGATTTTACAATTGATTCTTCAGGTACGGCTCACACCTTTAATATCCCAACGGCAAGTGCAGCAAATCGTGGTCTTTTAGCAAGTGCAGATTACACAGCTTTTGTTGCAAAGCTTACGTCTCCTTTAACTACTAAAGGGGATATTATCGGTTTTGATGGTGCGGCTCATGTAAGGCTTCCTGTCGGAACTGACACTTATATATTGTCAGCAAACTCAGCTACAGCCTCTGGTCTTGAGTGGATTGCTGCGCCCACCGGCGACATCACTGAAATCGTTGCAGGAAATGGTCTAACTGGAGACGCAACAAGTGGAGTTGCAACTTTAGCCGTCGGAGCAGGCACTGGAATTATCGCAAACGCTGATGATATCGCAGTGAATGTGGGAACTGGAAACAATCAGATCGTGCAACTGGATGGCACAGCTAGACTTCCAGCGGTTGACGGATCACAGCTGACTAATTTAAATGCTGGCGCTATCGGAAGCGGAATTTTGCCCATCGCACGGGGTGGAACAAACTCTGGTGCTGTTCTTACCAATAATAAAGTGATGGTCTCTTCAGGTGACGCCATTGTTGAAGGTGCAGCTTCTGCAGTCACTGCAACGGGCAACACTTTTGTGATGCGTGATGGTTCGGGCAACATAGAAGCCTCTCTTGCAACAGTCGATCAAATCGCAGTTGATGGTGCGACTTCAGGTACTGTCAATTTAGTCGCCCCTGCGTCTTTGACTAGTTACACACTGACTCTTCCTGCAGACACTGGATCTCCCGGTCAAGTTCTTTCAACAAATGGAGCTGGTGGCTTAACTTCTTGGGTTAGTGCTTTAACCTCAGCCAATGGTTTTGTGAATGGTGGAAACTCCTTCGGAGGAGCAGCCACTCTTGGAACCAATGACAATTTCGCATTAAATTTTGAAACGAATAATACAGCTCGAATGACCATTTTGGACACTGGTTTGGTGGGAATAGGTACAGCGGCCCCAACTACTGCATTGTCTGTTAGTGGCACACTGACGGCCGCGAATGGCACAGAATCCATTCCCTCCTATAGTTTTTCTAGCCATCCATCAACAGGAATGTGGGTCACAGCTGGTCCTATCTTATATTTTTCTGCTGGTGGGAACTCGGTTCTTCGAATGGACGACACTCAGGTAGCTCCATATAGACCGGTTCGGGTATCAAATGGCGTGACCGCGGGTAATCCAGCATATTCATTTTTTGGGGATTCAAATAACGGAATCTTCAATCCTGCTGCAGATGTCCTTGCTGTTTCAACCGATGGATCTGAGCGACTCCGGGTCACTGCGACAGGGAGCATTGGAGTAGGTGCAACTGATCCCTCCTCAATTTTAGATGTCAACGGGGCCGTGACCCAAAGAGGAATGGCGGCTCCAGCACTATCGGCCGCAGGCCAAGGACGAATCTATTTTGATTCGACATCAAATACTTTTCAAGTGTCACAAAATGGTGGGGCTTATACAGATTTAGTCAGTGCGGGAGGTGGCGGAGATATTTCTAACGGCGGAAATAGCTTTGGTGCAGCTGCGACCATTGGTACCAATGACAACTTCGATCTTAACTTTGAAACTAATGGTGCCACTAATATGACCCTCCATGCAAATGGAAACGTCGGTATTGGAACGGCAAGCCCTGGCACAAGTCGGCTGGCAATTGTGGGCTCAACTTCTGATAATCTTGCAACGGCTTTAACCCTGACAAACTCTTCTGCCACAAATTTGATGCAAGTCTATAACGACGGTGCCGTGCGCATGGGTGGAGCGAGTACAGGAACCTCGACTTTAACCGTTCAAAAAGAAGCCGTTTACAACGACCACTACGGTTATGCAGTATCGGTCACTCCAAGTACCAGTCCCTATAAACGCTTGTCTCTTGCTTATGATCCCGCAATTGATGCGGCCGTGATTCAGTCGCACACTCTTGGATCAACATGGGCCAAGAATCTTCTGATTCAGCCCAATGGCGGCTTCGTTGGCCTTGGGGCACTCACTCCAACTTCACTTTTGGACATCAATGGAGCAGTCACACAACGAGGAATGGCCGCACCTGCGGTTTCACCTGCCGGCCAGGGGCGAATTTATTTTGATTCGACATCGAATACTTTTCAAGTGTCACAAAATGGTGGGGCCTATACTGATCTTGTGAGTGCTGGTGGCGGCGGTGATATCTTAAACGGCGGGAATACAACGGGCGCCGCAATTACAATCGGAACCGATGACAACTTTGCCTTGAATCTTGAGACGAATGGGTCACCCAGAATGACCATTTTAAATGACGGGAAAGTGGGAATTGGTCAGACGAATCCGGACAAGCCATTTACCGTAGCAAGTACCTCTGCTGATATCGCCGTTTTCCGAACGGATACTACAGCAACTGTCGAAATCGAATCCGTTGATGCCGCCGGTCGAGCTGCCTTAGAGATGACCAGTCGAAACGGAAACAATGTATGGATTATGCATGGTGGATCTGGGGACGCAGATTTGTACTTTAAATCTGGAAGTAACATTAACTCCTCACCGAATCGATTAGTTTTAGACGGAACAGATGGTTTTGTTGGTATTGGAGTAGATGTTCCTACTTCGGGCTTAGATCTTAACGGATCGATGACTCAAAGGGGAATGGCGGCACCAGCGGTATCAGCCGCGGGCCAAGGTCGAATTTATTTTGATTCTGGATCAAATCGATTCAGAGTTTCGCAAAATGGCGCCGCTTACGCAGACTTAATTCCTTCAGGTGGAATTGGAGATATCATAAATGGTGGAAATTCTTTCGGCGCAGCCGCAACGATTGGAACTAATGACAACTTCGGATTAAACTTCGAAACGAATGCAAATACAAGAATGACAATTCGTAACGATGGTAATGTGGGTATCGGCGAAGCCAATCCGACTTCACGCTTTGTGGTTAGCGGCGGAGATGCGGTCATTAATGGTGTTCGTATCGGACGCGGTTTAGCCTCGACGGCTAGCAATACAGCACTTGGTGAAAATGCCCTTAACTCAAGCACGACTGGGGCCAATAATTTGGCGGCGGGGCAAAATGCATTGTTCTCGCTTACTGAGGGATATGCCAACGTTGCGATCGGTGGCAGCAGTATGTTCTCCCTCTCGACCCAATATGAAAACACGGCTGTGGGACTTAATACTCTTACTTCTGTAGGATCCAGTTTTAACACAGCACTCGGCGCCTATGCGCTATCTGCTCACAGCGGAGGCGGGGGCTCGAACGTTGCGATCGGAGCTAGAGCCTTATCTCAAACTCAAGGTTTTGGAAATATCGCAGTCGGTACCCGAGCCGGTGAAAATATGACCGCCGGTGATTCGAATATCATCATCGGAAATGGAGTTGATCCTGCTTCACTGACCGGTAGCGATCAGCTTGTCATCGGGAGTCTGATCTATGGTGACATGGGTGCAAGCAAAATTCTGGATGTCAATGGTGCACTAAATGTGAGAGGTCAAGCAGCTCCGGCTGTATCCCCAGCCGGCCAAGGCCGAATTTATTTTGATTCCACATCCAACACATTTAGAGTTTCGCAAAATGGAGCTGCATATACTGATCTTGTACCATCCGGTGGTGGTTCCACAATTGATTCGTTAACCGATGCAGCTGCAAACTACACCGACAACAATATGTTTTTAGGGCAAGATGTCGGGGCGACGCGGACAACGGGCCTTCAGAACATCGGCGTGGGCACTCGCGTCTTTGAATATCTATCTTCAGGAAATAGTAACTCTGCCTTAGGGGATCAAGCTCTTCAAAACGTGACAACTGGAAACAACAACACCGCCTTTGGAAGAGAGACTTTACAGGCGATTGATACAGCAAGTGGAAATACAGCGATTGGCATGGCAAGTATGTTTAGAGCGAGAGCCACGAATGGCAACACAGCTGTGGGAGATGCTGCGCTTCTGAATCACACCGACGGCGGACAAAACGTTGCGATCGGACAAGGGGCTCTCGGCAATGTAACTAGCGGTGCCTACGAGAATGTCGCTGTTGGCAGTGATTCAGGTGCTGAACTTGATCCAGGAAGTTCTGGGAATATTTTTCTGGGTACTCGAGCTGGGCCTGCGTCAACAAGCGCAATCTCGAATACGCTTTGGATCCATAATAATACGGGGAATCCGACAATTTATGGCGATTTGACAAATCTTCGAGTTGGACTCGGTGGAATGACAAATCCGTCTACCACATTAGACGTTGCCGGAGCAGTCACTCAGCGAGGAATGGCGGCCCCTGCGGTTTCACCTGCCGGCCAAGGCCGAATTTATTTTGATTCAACTTTAAATACCTTTAGGGCATCTATGAATGGTGGGGCCTACGCCAATCTTACATTTGGTGGATTGACGAATGGTGGGACTTTCTTGGCAGCAGATGGAAGTGACGCAGCTCCTTCCCACTCATTTTTAAATGATCCCAATACAGGTCTATATTCGCCCTACGGTGATGCGATAAGTTTTAGCCTCGGTGGGAATGCGCTCTTTGGTATGGATAATAATGGCTTTTGGTCTCCGGCAACACGAGGGATTTTCATAAATCCACATACTGGTTCGAATACGAATCCCACTTACGCCTTTCAGTCCGATCAAGATACCGGTATGTACAGTCCTAGTGCTGAGGTGATCCGATTTACAACGGCATCAGGCGACCGTATGACAATAGACGCTTCTGGAAATGTCGGTATCGGCACAACTTCGCCGGGCACGTTGCTAGATGTGAATGGCGCTATATCTCAAAGAGGAATGGCGGCACCAGCAGTATCAGCGGCAGGCCAAGGCCGAATTTATTTTGATTCGACTTCAAATACATTTCAAGTTTCACAAAATGGTGGGGCCTATACGGATCTTGTTAGTGCAGGTGGTGGCGGAGATATCGCCAACGGCGGAAATACTTTCGGTGCAGCTGCGACCATAGGTACTGATGATAATTTCGCATTAAATTTTGAAACGAACGGAACAAATAAAATGACGATCTTGCCTGATGGCAAAGTAGGAATCGGTACCGCGGGAACATCGCGCGGCGGTTTAGAAATTTATGGTTTCACTGGTCCTGATTTGTTAATCGAAACCACTGGAACAGAGACTGCCAGCGCTCAGTTAAGAGCCCCAGATGGACGCAATTCGAGTATCGAATTCCGCGAAGGAGACTTTGCGGGAACCCAATACGGATTCGATATGACTTACAACGGGTTCGATAATACTTTCCGCATTGAACCAAACGTGAACGGCGGACAGGGCGCAGCCCTTTCTATCTTGCGTGGATCAGACGCAATTGGGATATACAACGATGACCCCACGTCAGCCCTTGATATTAGTGGTGCAGTCACTCAACGCGGGATGGCGGCCCCAGCAGTATCCCCAGCCGGCCAAGGCCGAATTTATTTTGATTCCACATCCAACACATTTAGAGTTTCGCAAAATGGTGGAGCATATACAAACTTGCTAAGCTCTGGCGGAGGAGTCAGCTTTCCTGCTTCAGATACTACGGCGGGCGCATCGATTGCAATTGGTACAAGTGCTTTGGCGAATCAACCAAACTCTGCGGCTTATAATAATATTGCAATTGGCTATCATTCTATGATTTCAGCGGCCATGACAACGGCTGCGGTCGAAAATATTGCGATTGGAAGAAGAACCTTAGCTTCAGTCACAAGCGGAAATTACAACGTCGCCATCGGTGGCCAAGATGGCTATAGCGAATATCCTTTGGGCGACAATACATCAGGCGATTCTAATACGGCTGTCGGAGCAGGTGCAGCGGCTCGCAATACGACAGGCGATTACAATACGGCCCTAGGATTTTGGGCGATGTCTTATAATACAACTGGAGGAGGAAATACCTATGTGGGTTCTTCTGCCGGATTATACTCTGTGGGCAGTGGCGACACTGGGGTCGGATCCAGCGCTCTTTATGACTCGCAAGGTGGATATAACTCAGCACTTGGAAATCAGGCTTTAAGACTTGTGTACAACGGAATCAATAACGTTGGTGTCGGAAATGAGTCTGGTGCAAACATTGATGCTGGAAACCAGAACACGACACTTGGAGCCTATGCCGGGCATTCAATTACTTCGGGCAGTGCCAACGTGGCTATCGGTTATGAAGTGGGATCAACAACGCTTGTTTCGGGAAGCAATAATATCCTAATCGGCAATTCGGCAGCTGTAGACACTCCGGCTGCAGCGACAAGCGATCATTTAAATATCGGAAATTTGATTTATGGAAATTTAGCCTCTGGAGACAGAACTGTAGACATTAACGGGACTGTCAATGTGCGAGGTCGTGCAGCTCCAGCAGTGTCAGCCGCCGGCCAAGGCCGAATCTATTTTGATTCAACTTCGAATGTATTTAGAGTTTCGCAAAATGGTGGCGCTTATGCTGATCTTGTTGGTGGTGGTGGAGTAACTGCGGTCGATGGATTGAGTGATGGAATTGCCAACTATACGTCTTACAATATTTTTCTTGGATCCGGCGGGGGAGCAATCACCTCGGGCGATAGAAATACAGGTCTTGGGACTCTTTCTATGCAGAATCTGACTAGCGGAACTTCGAACACAGGAATTGGGGCCGAGTCGCTCAATAGTCTCAACACGGGATCAAACAACACCGCAGTCGGACGTGAGGCTGGGATTGGAATTACGACTGGGAATAATAACACAGCGATGGGTATGTTTGCATTGGGCTACGTATCGACGACTCACGACAATACTGCTGTGGGCGGTGGAACTCTTGGTTTCGCAACGGGTTCTGAAAACACTTCGGTGGGTGCAGGTTCACTAGGGCAAATCGGTGCTGCTAGCGCAAATACAGCGCTTGGATACCGCTCGGGTCGAAGTTTAACTGGAGCGAGCGAGCGCAATATTACGATTGGATATTTAGCGGGACCAGACCCAGATTCAACTCATTCAGATACCCTGTGGATTCATAATTATAGCGGACTTCCGACCATTTATGGCGATTTAGCCAATCGAAGAGTCGGACTTGGTGGGATGACAAATCCATCTACGACTTTAGATATTAACGGTGCGGTCACTCAGCGTGGAATGGCAGCTCCAGCGCTATCTCCTGCTGGTCAAGGTCGCATCTATTTTGATTCAACCTCAAATACATTTAGAGCTTCACGTAATGGTGGGGCCTATCAAGACCTCACATTTGGTGGAGTGAGCAATGGTGGTACTTTCTTGGCGGGTGATGGAGATTGGAACACTCCCTCAATTAGTTTTCAGAGCGATACGGATACAGGATTTTATTATGGCGGGACTGGATCAATTGCAATTACATCAAGCGGAATTGATGTAGGTTACATTGGTGGTAACGAAGTTCGATTATATAGAAAAATTCAAACTGGAAACTGTGATGTGTCCGAGCCCTGTTTTGCTTTCTCGGGAGATACCGACACGGGGATGTATCGGGTAACGGATGATGTATTAGGTTTTGCAACCAACGGAACAGAACGCATGCGAATCTCTACTGGTGGGCAAGTGTCCATTGGAAATACTTCAACGACTCATCAACTTAACGTCACAGGGACTGCGGGTCTGTCCACAGGCACTGCGTGGACAAATACCTCAGATGCAAGACTAAAAGATATCCATGGTGAATATGAGTACGGTCTAAATGAAATATTAAAACTAAATACAGTCCGTTTTAATTATAAAAAGAATAATACTTTAGGTTTGGATTCCGAAGTTAAGATGACTGGATTTGTGGCACAAGAAGTTCAAAGTGTAATCCCTGATGCAGTGACTGTTCGTGAGGATGGATATCTTGAGTTGAACGTGGATCCAATTCACTGGGCGACAGTGAACGCGGTTCAAGATCTTTATGAAATGTGTAAGGCTGAGACAAGTAAGTCCGAGGCCAACACTCAAGACATCGCTTCTATCAAGCGAGAGTTAGCTTTGATAAAAGAAGAGAATCAAAATTTAAAATTGGAAAATGAACAAATGAAAAAAGACCTTGAGTTGATTAAGAAAAAATTAGGCCTTTAACACAAGCTCTAGTCAGAGCTCTTCATTCGATCAATTCTAATCAAAGCTTCATAGTCGGAGTAGCCAATCTGGCCATCAAATTTTCCGTCGAGCCGACCCGAACACAGGACTTATTTGGACATTTTGATGCATTCAAGCTTGCTGACCAAGGGGCCAAGGACTCTAGAGAGTTGAAGTCTAGAGTCCAGTCCAAACCCTCCGGTGGAGTTGATTCCTTCATCGAATTTTGGACCGACTGTAATCGAAGTTAAAAAGCTTTCTTTTTCGATCTGTTCAGAGACAGAGAAATAAATGTCTCCGACATTTCCCGATAGAAGCCGGCTGTCGTTATTTTCAAATTCAATCTTCAGAGGCATCCTGACTTCTGTCACCGGTTGGGTTCTAAAATCAATTACAGTTCCCGTGCAGTTGTAATCGATAGAGGCTAGCGCATTCTGAGTGACCACAAATAGTAAGGCAGTTTGGGCAAAAAGAACAAGTTTCATTGGGGCCTCCTTCGTTGAAGCTAAGAAGTTAGCGAATTAGAAGTGGCTTGGGAAGCAGTGGCCTTAGAATGAAATTTATACCTAAAGGAACTCAAATAAAAAAGGAGAGGTTTTCACCTCTCCTTTCGAAGATCTTTCGATTTAAAAAATCAGATTACTGACTGCACCATGGAAGGTCAGGCATAAATTGACATGCGATTTCACAAAGTCCTGCGTCTCCAAGAGGGCATTCGCCGCCGCCACCTGGAGGTTGTCCTGGCTCTCCAGGTTGTCCGCCACCAGAAGAGGCGCCAACATGAAAATCAAGACTTGATACAGTCTTTCCAGAAGAATCCGTTGCGGTCACTTTTGCACTTCCGTCAGCAACAGCAGTCAAGATACCATCGTTTCCGACAGTCAAAACAGCTGGGTTGCTAGAGGCATAAGTCACACTTCCAGTTGCATTCATCACGCTTAAATTGATGCTTCCACCTTTTGCAATTGTCGCGGCCGATGGCACCATCCACATATTTTTGTTCAATAAGTGGTCAACAGCATTAAATGCATCCACGCGGCAGTTACAAGCCACTTCAATGCTGGTTTTTGCACCAGTTGTTTGAAGAAGAGCTCGGATCTGTGCACCTGTAAGGCTTGGGTCTTGAGATTTCAAGAATCCTACAAGGCCCGCAACAAGTGGAGTCGCCATAGACGTTCCAGAAAGATTGCCGTAGCGATCATTTGGAAGAGTCGAAACAATGTTTTCTCCAGGAGCTGCAACGTGAACATTAGCTCGACCGTAGTTTGACCAATTTGGTTTTGAGTCATTTGAATTTGATGCAGCAACTGAAATCATATTTGGCGTGTTAGCATTCGTCGGAAAATAATCATTTGTATCATTATTTTTTCCATCGTTTGCAGCAGCAGCAACGAAGATGATTCCCGCTTTATCAGCTCTCTCGACGGCCTCGATCACAGCTTTGGCATTGGCTTTAGAGACGCCAGCACCCCAGCTTGCTGAGATCACGTCGACACCTTTTTCGATGGCGTAATCAATAGACTTAACACCGCCGTCAAGACTTCCTGATCCATCTTTTCCAAGAAAGCGAATCGGCATGATCGAGATATTTGGAGCAAGTCCTGAGATCCCGCCATCAACAAGACCCGTCGCTCCAACACTTCCTGCCACGTGAGTGCCGTGACCTGGATTTTGTCCGCTGGTTTCATCCATCGGATCAGAATCGTTGTCTCTAAAGTCAAATCCCGGAATCATATTTGGAGCCAAATTCTTGTGACGGTAATCAACACCAGTGTCGATGACAGCGATCACAATATTTTTGTTTCCTTTGTTTCCAGCGCGTTCCCAAGCTTTATTGGCTTGAACCTTATTGTTGGCCCATTGGTCTTTAAGTGCTTGAGCATCAAATGTTGCAGAATATTTTTTTAGTTCAATATTCGGCGTAACCCATTCAATGTTCGGATTGTTCTTAAGATTCATCAAAGTGCTTAACTTCTGAGACGAATTTAAATCAACAAGGACATAACTTCCTGGAGCGTGAGTGCTAAGCACCTTCATTCCATTCGATTGAATACTTGCCATTTGGTGTATTTGATTAAAGGCCGCCTGGTTTTTATACTTCACCAGATACTCAGCCGCATTCCCTGCAGATCCAGCAATTACTAGGACCAATCCCGCAATAGCTGACAAAAACTTGTGTTTCATTTACCCCTCCTTAGGTACAGTCATGAAAAATCCTAAGCCACATTGTCTTTTTTACAAAATTTAATTTCTGATGACGCATCAGGGCTTAAGGCTAGGGACTCAAGCGCACCGCATTAAGAATTGGATATGATTTGGAATATTTTGTTTTCCTGGACCTTTTGATCAAAGTTTTTAAGCACTCTTTGCCGTGCATTCTGCCCAAGAGACTTCGCAAGAGCTGGCTCGTTCATCACCTGTAGACAGGTCTTTGTTAAGGCTTCGATGTCTTTTGGAGGAACTAAAAGCCCGGATGTTTCGTCTAAAAGTTCGGGGCTGCCGCCTGCGTCTGTCAGAATCACGGGGCGCTCGGAAGCCATAGCCTCAAGGCTGATCAAACCAAAAGCTTCTTCGTAAGATGGAAGAACAAATAGATCTAGCGAGGCGAGAATTTTCGGGACATCTAGGCGGTGGCCTAAAAACTGAACATGCTTTTCGAGGTGATGTTCTTTTACGAACTCTTCAAGGATGGCTTGATAGCCAATTTCGCCGGCGGTTTCAGTTCCGACAAAGACTAATTTTGTTTTCGGTTTAGTTTTAAGAATGTCGACAAGTGCCTGCAATACTTCGAGTTGTCCTTTTTTAGGATCCAGTCGACCCACAACGCCAATTAAAAAATCAAATGCTTTGTCTTTTAGTAAGGAATCCCGAAAATTTTCGTCGCGATTGCTTGGGTGAAACTTAGCGGTGTCGACTCCATGGGGAATCCGAAGATACTGATCTCCACGCAAGGGGAGGCAGTTTTTTAGTCCCAGTTCTTGTGCTTGATTCAGTGTGATCAGTTTTTCAAGGCGCCCATAAAGTTTTTGGTGAAAAAAATCTTTTTTATTCACATTGCTTAAAAACATATGGGCCATCCCAAATACTTTAATTTCTGGAAGGCCTATGAGGGCGGGATACAAAACCCACAGGTCTTTAAGGTGGTGGACCAAGATGCGCTCGACCTTAAGCTCTTTTAAGGCCGCTCTTAATTTTAAAGAAGAACTGGGGGCAAGATAGCCGCTTTTAGGGATTGGCACTAAATCTAACTTAGCTTTTAGGACTTCTGCCGCCAAAGGTGAGTCCTTAGGGCAAATGCAGCCCGAACTCCAGCCATGGCTAGCAAAAAGCTGAGCCTGCTTTAATGCAATCATCTCTAGTCCACCCCAGGACTTGGTCAAACACATTTGCAGAATGGATCTTTGCTGAGTTTCGGATTTCATTTAAAGAAGAGTCTAAGTCGCAGTGGTTGGAGATTCAATCTATTTGGAGATATTCAAAATGACTCTAGGTCGCTGGCTTATGACCGCGATTTCGAACATCTTTGCCTTTTGTTTCGAGGCTTTATTTATAGATAGATCTTCACGACGCCATAAAAAGTGCGTCTCCGGTCCCGTCATTAAGATGGCTAGGAGATTTCAAAATATACTGAATCTTCATCGAAGGAAATAGCCTTATCTATTTAGGTGTAAGACAGGTTTTGCGAAAAGTGGAGATTGCTCTAAGGAAGGGGATTAGCGTGTTTTCATATGCGAATAGCTGAATTTCATTTTTAATCGAAGGACGACTTAATTCGATCTTTTGAGAGCGGAGGGAACTTAAGGGAGTTTTTGTGTGCTTTGAGATGTTGGCAAATGGCTTGGCCCTGTGTTTGGATTTTGAGTTCAATCGATGGATAGCCTAATATAGATGACCTTATATGGTCTCGGCAAGTAACGGAAACAGCGAACAAGCGGGCTCAAAGATTTGGGCTTTCAGTCAGTTTAATGACTGGGTTCGAGTCATTTTGGCGATGAGTGATTTCGGATTTTGCAGAGTGAGCTTCGCGGCTAGATGACAAATCAATATGGTCCTGTGGTGGGGCCGTGTGATCCTAAGGAAGAGTTTCAGTGCTTTTTGGAATATTCACAAACAAACTGGCCCAATGATTCGGGCTTTGAGTCAGATCAAGAGCGGATTTTAGCCAATCTTGGTGAAGGCTAGGGTCAATTTTATAGCAAGATGCATAAGGCAAATCATCACTGTTGCTTAGGTTCGTCGCCCAACAAGAGGGGTGACCATCACGGTCTAATTTTTCAAGGATTCGATTAAAGCTCGAGATACTTAGGGCTTTTAGGTCTCCCTTAAAGTAAGTCTTTAGGTCCTCAGGAAAGGCAAATAATAGGACTTCTCTTTGAGTGGCATCGCTAAATTTTTCTTCATAGAATTCTAATATTCCAAACTTGGCCGAAATCAGCGTAAAGCTTTTTGCAGGGTAGGATCGTTTAGGGAAGCAATAATTTTGAATCAAAACAAAGTCAGCTCCGCGATATAGACAGCTCTCTGTCGAAACATAGCCACGTACTTTGCCTTTTTCGATGTACTCAAGGACTCCTTCCTGAAGTGAGTTCATGATTTCATCAATCGAGGGGGCACTCCGAGCGAAACTAGAATTAGAAAAGGTCAAAAGACTGAATAAAAGAATCGATTTTTTGAAGAGCATCGCAAGTTGAGTCATCTGCTATAAAGAATAGCAGTCTATTTCAAGAATCACTTAAAAATTTACGAAGAGTTCGGCGAAGGTCGAGTCGAATTCTGCCTGGGACCGGCATTAGGTCTATGATCTACAGCCCCAGGTAAATGGGACGCAGTTGCTAGTTCCCATGAACTTGGGCCATTCTTTCTCAAGCTAGAATCGCCTCTGCATGATACGAACTCCATAAGTTCTAGTTGGGAATCATTTATTTAAGTAAGAGTCCATATGGGTTTGTCCAAATGCCCGAATCGCTGATCGATGGTTGCAGGACCTGCAAAGGACTCGAAGATTAGACACTTCCGAAGATCCCCCCAAGGCCTGCGGTTGATGGTGGTCAATTTCTAGTGCATAGGTTGATTGGCAATTTTGACAACGTCCATTGGCGACTTTAAAAAGCATTCTTCGAACAGATTCACTTGGGCGTTTCGGAATAGCCCGGGTAGTTTTTCTTAAATTCTGACTCTGAATTGATGTTATGTCGCAATGTTTCTTGGACGTCGCGGGTTGCATCGCATTACGGGTCGATTTCATTTTTGCAATGCCGGTCGTGTCTCTACCCTTAATGCTCTTTGTATTGGCACTGACATCTACGCTTGTATCAGTATCAGTATTCGCTTCGGCACCTGTCTCGTTGCCGACATCGGCAAGAAAATTTGATCCAGAATGTGTAATATTGTGTCCCCAAATACTTGAGTCGTAAGTCGTCGGAGCATTTAAATTTGCTTCGGTATCGGTATTTAATTTTGCCCAAGCACTAGCCCCACAGTCGGAAATAGGTTTGGCATTCAAAACTCGATTTTTTGAAATTTTCTTTTGAATTCGACCTTTCGAGGTCGAAGCCGGATCATACTCTTCAATCCCCAAGTCACACAACTTATCAAATAGTTCTCCCGAGCTAATCCCTGGATATTTATGGGCCAAAAAACCTTTAAGCTTTTCGATTTTTCCTTCCAAGCGAGTGGGGGCCTGAAGTTTCATCTCAATTAAGTCTTGAGATACTGCCCGTACTCGATCCTGTCGATGTTGGGCTGGCGAAGAGGAAAAGGAAAGAGTGATTCGTTCGGCCTCGCGAATTGGCTTTTTGGCAATCTGATCAAAGATTTCAATTTTCTCAGAATTTGAAAAAGGCTTTTTGCTAAATTTCTCTTCTTGCTTAAAGAAATTCTGCGCAAGACTAATATGGCTTAATGAAAGCGAGCCCTCATTCATTTTCTCTTCAATTTCGGGCAACTGAACTAGTAGTCGCATCGCGGAAATGCGGCGGTAAGCCTGATCCTCACTATAGCCAAGCTTTCGAACCGCAAAATCAAAAAGAGACTTGTACCCCAGTGAAGAAAAAAGACGACGTCTTTGAATCTCTTCAAGATGTCGAAGTATTCGAGTTAAAAGCTCACGTTCTTCGCGAGCCAGTTTTTCAGTGCTAAGAATCAGTTGGCTGTCATCGATTCGCTTTAAGTTCATAGAATTTTCTCCTATTAAATCTGGATCCCGATCTCGACAAGCAACTTACCACGAATACAAAAATGAAATAAATCGATTCACGATCGATCAGATTGAACAAGAAAATAAAATCCTCGAGGGGTCATGCAAAGCTCGGCGGATCTCTTTAGTGACAAGAATACGCGCAACAAAGGCCGTCCCTTTAAGGGTTCCGGATGATAGATTGCATGGGCAAAAGTTGACGAAATAGCTGTCAAATAAATTCCTCCAAAATATTTAGAGAAATGCGGATTTCCAATTACTGAGATATTCAGGGGATCCTATTTCCAGTAGTTGGGAGTTTTTAAATAAATCTTTTATGAAGTTGTACTGGATCAGCAATTTTGAGGGGACAGTTCTTCATTTTTAAATTGGCCAGAAGGATCTTTTTAGTTGGACTCCTTAGGACTTTAAGGTCTTTTCGTCTTTTCGGATATTCATGAGGTAAAAGTCGTGCGGACTATCGCCAGACTGAACTATTAATTTGCTGATGTATCTTGATCAGCTGAACGCAGTAGGGGGGCAGTTGGCTAGAAAAACTCTCCTCTTATATAAATTCAGATCCCAAGATTCCCTAGTTTTGCACAATTGGCCGAAATCTGAGATTTAAGGGGCTACCAGTGCCTGATAGATTCGAGCCGTGGTAGAAAACGGCAAGGGTTCAGTTGTCACTTGGGTCTGACTCAGACATATCATTCTTCTCATTGCAAAAAAATCTTCTACCCAATAAATTCAGTTTAATGAGAGAGGCTTATGAAAAACATCTATTTTGATCACACTTTTAATGTTGATAAAGGTCATCAATTCTTTAAGCAACTTGGCAAGATGGGTTTTGCCTTAGAAAAGCAAATTGTAGAGCACCCTGGAAAGGCCTTTTGTCGTTTCATTAAGCTTAATTCAGCTAGTTCTAGAAGAGTGAGCTATTTAGAATTTGTCGACGTAAGAGATCCAAAATCAACACGCAGATACCCAGGCCTATCATTCGGCTATAACAAAAATCTTGAAAGGCTTTTCCATAAAGTTAAGAGCAAACTTAAGTGTAGCTTCGGGCACAAAAATTACGAATGGAAAAAAGACAGTAAGTCGAGATTGCCGGGTTGGAATTTTTTAACCTTTAAAAATACCGGTATTAAAGGCTATTTTCCTTGGGTCACCGAATATGAGCCGCATCCAAAGAGAAAACCGGTACGCAAACCCGGAAAACATAAAAATACAGTTTACAGACTCTTAAAAATTGAATTGGACCTTAATAAAAATGGCATAAGATTTTATGAGAGACTTTTTTCTAAAAAGATCGCGGGCCAAATGTTGCTGTCATGTAGAACTGAGCTTAGTTTTAGAAATTCAAAAACCAATTCTTTTAAGCGAGTTGTTCTCGCCTGCAAGGATCTCCACAAGTTTCGTAGAGTTGCTAAATCTGTTAAAGATATCACTTATGAGGGACAGTCTGCGGCACTGATAGAAAATCCATCAACTGGATGGGACATTGTAGTGTTGCAAAGATAAATCCTGATCTTGGTTAGTGAAGCGAACCCAAGTCTCGCGGATTCTGGCTCGTCCAAGTAGAAATCCGTCGTTTTGACGAATACACATGTTGGCGAGTTCCAGGGAGCTGTCTTAGACTGATATTCTTAGGCTAGTACTTCGGCTGCGTCAGATGATTCGCGCGTTGTTTTATGCCGCAACGTTTCTGGAACGTCGCGGGTCACATCGCATTACAAGTCATTTTCATATTAACAAAAATTGTCTTGGCATACAGCGAGAAGAGAATTGCTTAGCTCTTTGTAGCCCAGACTAAATCCATTAGCCACTGCAATGCCTGTGGGGGTGACCGCAGCAAGGCTAGCGGTTGCGAATCCCATCAAGATGGGGCTTCGTGGTTTTATGCCCATGGCGTTTATGGTGTGCACAGTTCTTCGAGCAGGTGAGTTTATCTTCGCCTAATTTTTCGCAGCGATAGCAGATTTTTTCTTCGCGACCGCACTGCGTGCACTCGATCAGTTCTTTGGCGGGCTGTCCGCAATGGGGGCAAAGGCTGTAGGTCTCGGTGGGCTTTAGCTTTTGGTCGACCGCGACCCTGTAGTCGAAAACAAAACATTCTCCGTCGAATTTTTGCTCGGGGCATTTCTCTAAATAATTTAAAATTCCACCATCAAGTTGGTAGACATCTTTATAGCCCTGCTCTTGCATCTCGTAGATTGCCTTTTCGCAACGAATTCCACCGGTACAATAAATCAGATAGGTTTTGTCTTTAGGTAGATCCGATGTTTTTAGTTTTTCCGGAAAGTCTCTGAATTCTTCAATCTCAAGATCTTTGGCATTCGAAAACTTGCCAACTTCGACTTCGTAGGTGTTTCGAGTGTCTAATACGATCACGTCTTCTTTTTCACTCATGCGGTTCCAATCTTCGGGAGACAGGTGCCGGTAGGTGACTTGGTCAGGAACAATATCTTCCCGGCCAAGAGTGACGATTTCTTTTCGGCTCTTAATCTTAAACTCTTCAAAACCACGAATATGCGAGAAAGAATCCTTAAAGTTTAAATCTTCAAATTCAAAAAGAGCCTGAACTTCTTTTTTAAACGGTTCGACATTCGTAGGAAGGCCCGAAACCGTCGTATTGACCCCTTCGGTCCCGATTAAAAACAAGCCAAAGATATCATGTTTTAAAGCGATCGCTTCAATCGTCTGAGAAAGTTCAGAAAGCTTTTCTTCAGGGATCGGAAAGAAGCGATAAAATGTACAAAGCTGATAAGAGGCCATAGGCCATGGAGATAGCGCATCCCCTAGTCTTGGTCAACAGAGCTAAGATGGCTTTAGTGCCAACCCATGATATTTCCTCTCAATCAACTTATTATCTGAGAAATTCTTCTATCTAAATAAGTGTCCGCCGAAGACTAGTTCCGGAGGGGTGCCGAAGGCAGTCCGAGGATGTTCGACGGCTGAGGTGGAGCACTTATTTAGATAGAAAAATTTCTCTGTCAAAATGCGAGGATGCAAAATCTTTAACTAGAGGCCGGACTGCTCGGGACCGGAAGTCCCATAAGCTGCATGATTTTCAAGGCATTCGTAGTGGGGCAGGGGCCGGCCTGAATCTGGTAAGAAAACACCAATTGGTCTTTAGAAAAATCATCGCGAAAATGAAAATTTAAGATCGAAGCATTGGTTTCGCTCAGCTTCGAAAGCTCTAGGTCATGGGTCGAAATCAAGCCCAAAGCTTTTGGTTTTTCTAACAGCTTTTGGATCACCGAAAGGCTTCCCAGGTAACGTTCGCGGTTGTTGGTTCCCCGAAAGATCTCGTCGATCAGATAAAAAACAGCCTCACCCCGATCAACGCAATCTAAGATTTCCTTCACTTTTTTAACTTCGGCATAAAAGGTCGAGTATCCCTCGTCCAAAGAGTCATGTCTGGATAAGCAAGTCATTACTTTAAAAAACTGAGTTTCAAACAGATTTGCAAATACCGGAAGGCCCGCTTGGGCCAAGATCTGATTAAGACCAAGGGTCTTTAAAAAAGTCGATTTCCCAGACATATTTGATCCGGTCAGCAGCAAGAGTTTGCTGCCTTTTTCAACCTCAAGGCTATTTGCCACCACTTGGTCCCGCGGGATCAGAGGGTGAAAAAGATCTTTCACCTTAAGGGAGCCATCCTGGGAAAATCGAGAAAACTGAGAGCTTTGATATTTCGCAAACACAGCAAGGCTCGCCCGCACTTCCGTTTCAACCAACTGATCTAAATAGCTCTGTAAGACTCCAGAAGACTGAGACCGCCATCTTTCAGTGAGGATCGAAAATAATGGCGACCAGGGAAATATTAAATTGATCAGAATATGCACAAGCCAATGATTTTGTGTGCTCATTCCCGAGACAAAAAATGACAGCTTTTTAATCTGCCTTAAAAAAACGACACTCGTTTTAGGGTCTAAGTAAAGAATCAGTGCTTTTAGGTTTTTTAAGGTGACCTCAAGATATTGCGCTCGTGAATAAGCCCTCGAGCTCAAACTTAAAGTGGACAGCGAGTACATGGCATAAAGGATCATCGGCCATGGAGACCCGAGGATTAAACTTGCTAAAACTCCAAGGGGCCAAAAAAGTCCATGAAGTAAAATTTTGCTGCGATCTTCGGGAAGAATACAGGGCTCGGTCAAAAAACGCTTTAAATCAGAAATTCGTAGGCCCAATTTGCTTTTTTGTCCCAATAGCAAAAAGCCCTTAAGGCGTTTAAAGTTTTTTAAGTCGGCCAAGATATTCGACTGAAGTTCTTCGACGGTCTTTGGGGCCTCAGCCCGAACACGTAATCTTTCTATCAAAGCCAAGTAACCCTCGTCAGAAAAACTTTCATCAAAAAGACCCAGCAAAGATTTTCCAGAATTTGACTTCGGAAAAACCTGAAGCTCACTCTCTTCATCGCTAACATTTGGGATGTCAGGACGGGGAGCTTCGTTTTCGGCTCTTAATGGCGCCACACTTTGACCTTGAAGCCTTAAAGCCTGTCGTTCAAAAAATGCCTTAAGAGTCTGAAGTCTCTGAAGATAATCAGAAATCCTTCTGTGTCGCCCAACTAAAATACTAAAGCCCGAAATCAGAATTACAAATAAGGCCAGGGGAATGAAAGAGTCTCGATAAACCGCAACAAAAATCAAACTTAAAAAAGAAAGTCCGCCGAGAGAAAGTCTTTGACCTAACAATGATTGTTCGCGAGAAGCCCAAGTCTTTAGATGCAGGTCTAGGTTTTTAATTTTTTTATCAAGGCTTATCGAAGTTTGAGTTTGGACCGAGCGAAGATTCAATTTAAGAGGCCTTCCCTTTTGCGTCTCCTCCAACCACGGCACTCAGTGCTTTAAAGGCATCCTTATTAAAAGGTTGACCCATGGTGTGCTCGATATACATCAAAGCTTCTCGAGGATTTTTTGGTACGGGACAGTTTACACCAGCAATAATCAAATCGCAAAACTGATCTGCAAGTCCGACGATCTTCGCCAAAGGATGGATCTTAATATCTCGAATGCGTTGAGGGTAACCTTGGCCAATCGAATTCTCATGATGTTCGTAAACAATTGAGACGATATCATCGGGGACGATCCCCAGACTTAGCATCATCTGCATTCCTTTAAAGGCATGAGTCTCATAAATTTGAATTTCTTCAGGGGTCATCAGGGCTGTTGGTTTTTTAAGCAGGTCCCCCGGGATCGCTTTAAGTCCGATATCATGTAGCAATCCGCCTAAGGCCAATTTTTCTAAGGTGACCTTCTTTTCCCAGCCCATCTGAATTCCCATCAAGACCGAAAATGTACTAACGGCCATTGAATGAGCTAGCAAAGAGTCAGACTGAGATTTAATTCCTTCAATCAGGGCCGCAAGGTCTTTGTGGCTTTCAACCAAAGCGACCGTGGCTTCAGTGATAATCTTTGCATTTCCATAAGCCTCAAGACTAATCCCCAAAAGATCAAACTGTCGAAATACAGACTGAGCGGCAGCATTCATCACCGAAGACTTTACTTTTAAATCTAAGCTCTCTTTGCCAATTAAAATCCCGGCGACGGTTACGGTTTGATGGGTGATCTTTCCGTATTCAGAGCGCCTGACCCAAAGGTATTGCAGCTCTTTATTCTGGTAAGATTTAAGCTGATCTTTTTGAGTCTCTTGTCCGGCTTTTGCAATGCAAATAAAGCGTCCCTCAGAAAGTCGAACATAAATATCGACAGGGTTTTTAACTCCCGCAATAAACTCATTAATACTTATGGGGATCATATCTTTTGCTTCGATAATTCGTTTCAAGAAGGCCCTTAGGCGATCTTGCTCCCTTTTAGCAAATTTCCCTCTACGATCATTCGCAAAGCTTTAAAGGCTTCCTTGTTGAAGGGCTGCCCCATAGTGTGTTCAATATACATTAAGGCTTCTCGTGGACTTTTAACGACGGGCAGATTCGGATTGATCATAATCAAATCACAAAATTGATCTGCAAGACCAACAATTTTAGCTAAGGGATGAATCTTGATGTCTCGAATCCGCTGAGGATAGCCCTGGCCCATCGAGTTTTCGTGATGTTCATAAACAATCGAGACAATGTCATCCGGCACAATTCCTAAGCTCAACATCATCTGCATTCCTTTAAAGGGGTGATTCTCGTAAAGATCAGCCTCCTCAGGAGTCATTTGAGCCATAGGTTTATTCAGAATCTCTTTCGGGATTCTGCGCAGGCCAATATCGTGCAGAAGGCCGCCAAGAGCCAGCTTCTCTAGGGTTACTTTTTTCTCCCAGCCGATTTGGATTCCCATCATCACCGACAGCGCACTGACGGCCATAGAATGATTTAATAGCCAGTCTGAGCTTGTCGTTACCGCTTCAATCAAGGCCGAGAGATCTTTGTGATTTTCGACAAGGGCCACGGTGACTTCTGTGACCATTTTGGCGTTCTGGTAAACCTCTAGGTCAAGTCCAAGGTGACTGAACTGATTAAATACGGACTTAGCGGCCGCTGAAACCAAATTGCTTTTCGTCTTAAAGTTAATGTTGTCTTTGGTGACAACAACGCCAGCGATGGCCACGGTTTGAAGAGTGACTTTTCCGTACTCACTCTTTCGCACCCAGAGGTAACTGACTTCGCGGTCTTTGTATTTCGCCAACTGATCCTTTTGAGTGACCTGACCTTGTCGAGCCAAACAAACATAGCGGTCTTCAGAAAGACGAACGAAAACATCCACCGGAATTTTGGTTCCGGCCATAAACTCGTTAATGCTAATAGGAATCATTTCTTCAGCCATATGAACCTTTCGGAAAAATGGCCCGGGGAATTGAATAAAAGACCTACAAATACGTACTTAATGCGCGGCGTTTGGCGCTTTCTATAGGGGTGGACCGTGCTATATCCAAACCGAGTAGCTTATTTAGAATGGGTCAGGACTTCCGGCGAGTCTGGGTTTTAAGATTTTGGGTTTAATAAGGATGTAACATAATGTTTGAGAGTCTGTCAGAGAAGATGCTTGCGAGCTTAAAAAAAGTTCGCGGACAAAGTCGCATCACCGAAAAAAATATCGAAGATGCGATCAAAGAAATCCGCCTCAATTTGCTGGAAGCCGACGTTAATTTTAAGGTGGTAAAAAGTTTTATTGATCGAGTTAAAGCTAAGGCTTTAGGGCAAGACGTTTTAACAAGCCTTACTGCGGGCCAACAGTTTGTTAAAATCGTTCATGATGAATTGGTGCAGACCCTTGGTGGAGAAAAAGTTGAAGTCGACGTTCGCGGAAAACCAGCGGTCATTTTTTTCGTCGGTCTTCAAGGAACTGGAAAAACCACAAGTAGTGCAAAGCTTGCTCTCTATATTCGACAAAAGTTGCAAAAAAAACCGGGCCTGGTTTCTGTAGACGTTTACCGACCGGCTGCGATGGATCAACTAAAAACCTTAGCTCAACAAAACGACCTTCCTTGTTTTCCATCCCAAGCTTCCATGAAGCCTAAGGACATTCTTGAAAAGGCAAAAATTTGGGCCAAGGAAGAAATGATCGATGTGGTGATTTTGGATACCGCAGGACGCCTTCAGATCGATGAAGAACTAATGACAGAGCTTAAGGATTTAAAAGCGTTCTGGCCACCCTCTGAAGTGTTATTGGTCGCAGATGCCATGCTGGGACAGCAATCCGTAAATGTGGCCGAGGGTTTCCATCGGGAAATGGGCCTGACCGGTTTAGTCTTAACAAAAATCGACGGGGATGCCCGCGGGGGAGCTGCCTTAAGTATTCGAGAAGCGACCGGAGTTCCCATTAAGTTTCTTGGAACTGGAGAAAAGGTCGCTCAGCTGGAAGTTTTTCATCCGGATCGATTGGCCGGCCGAATTTTAGATATGGGTGACGTGATGAG
The DNA here is from genome assembly GCA_964389375.1 of uncultured Pseudobdellovibrionaceae bacterium. Lineage (GTDB taxonomy): Bacteria > Bdellovibrionota > Bdellovibrionia > Bdellovibrionales > UBA1609 > CAYMDP01. The sequence continues at coordinate 23,233 of CAYMDP010000010.1, forward strand.
CCTGGTTGAAAAGGCTCAAGAGGTCATGGACGAAAAGTCGGCCATGGAGTCCGCCCGAAAAATGGCCAAAAATAAGTTCACCATGGAAGATTTCTTAAGCCAGATTCAGATGATGAAAAAGATGGGCGGTATGGAGTCCATCATGAAAATGATCCCCGGAATGGGGCAGGCCATGAAAAAAATGAAGGATATGGCCCCTCCAGACAAAGAAATCAAAAGAATCGAGGCAATTATTCGCTCGATGACCGCAGAGGAGCGTGAAAATCATAAGATTTTAAACGGCTCCAGACGGCTTAGAATCGCCAAGGGAAGCGGCACTGAGGTCTCAGAGGTCAATAAACTGGTGAAACAATTCGAGCAATCCCAAAAAATGATGTCCCAGATGATGAAAATGGGGATGGGCCGGGGCGGAATGCGTTCTCCCTTCTAGGGCCTGTCCTTATCCCAGGCACTTATCGCTTAAATCTGGATTTTTCTTGCGGATTCAGGACAAAGGCGGTAGTTCTTCGGGGCTTGAAAGTAGGCCATCTCGATGGCTTGTAGGAATTTTAATAGGAGTGAAGGCAAAATGGTCGTGATTCGATTAGCCCGTTTCGGAAATAAGCACAGCCCCCGTTACCGTATCTCTGTTGCAGACTCTAGACGTTCGTTGTGCGGCAAGGTCATCGAAGTGATTGGACACTACAACCCAAATCCCGGTGGTCCTGAAAAAGAAATCACTTTGGACATGGAAAAAGCGAAAAGCTGGATTCAAAAGGGCGCTCGTCCGTCAGATAGAGTGAAGAGCATAATGCGAAGAGTCGAAGCCCAGGTATAGTTTCGATCCACCTCTGACTTTGGCTGTTCCATCAGAACAGGGTATTCGTTAGACTAGTCAGACGTGGACGTTGGATTTCAGCGAGAGAGGTAGATAAAATGGATCCTTCAAACTTAAGAGATTTAGTAGAGTTCATGGCGAAGTCCCTCGTGGATAAGCCCGACGAAGTCGAAGTGAACGAAGTGATCGGTGAGCAGACAACGGTTGTAGAGTTGAAAGTTGCAAAAGAAGATCTTGGAAAAGTGATTGGAAAGCAGGGGCGAACAGCTCGGTCAATGAGAACGATTTTGAATGCGGCTAGCACCAAGCTTCAAAAGCGAAGTGTCCTAGAGATTGTCGAATAAAAGACGTTTTAGGTTGAAGTAAAAAAAAGGCTGCCCTGAGCAGCCTTTTTTTTGCTCAAAAATCAAAATTGCAGAGCGATCCCCTTCCTCAAAGCAAGTTTAGGCCAGATTTTTTGTGAATTTTTCCTGGATTCACCCTCAAAATTGGGACCGAGGTTAATCCTTGCAAGATGTTGAGGATATTAAATCTCTTTGGGTATATAACAGGGAGATTTTTTTAAGACCTCAGATTAAAGAGTGAGTCAGTAATGAATCTAAATGAATTTGTGCTTGTTGGTCGGGTGAAAGACGCCCATGGGATGAAGGGTGAGCTTTTTATTACCTTAAAAGCCGGTCAAGCAGACTGGCTTAAAGATTTTAAGGAATTTTTTCTTCAATCTAAGTCCAAAGATCAAAGCAAAGACTTTAAAGTGATTAAGGCCCGAGTTCATAAAAATGGTCTAATTGTTGTCGCAGAAGGCATTCCTCACCGAACCCAAGCCGAAGGCTTTAAGGGTTGGGATTTTTTAATCCCCAAATCTTTGATCGAACTCGCGCCAGAGTCCGGAGAGATTTTTTTGGGGCAAGTTTTAGGCTTTAAAGTTGAAGTTAAGGGGCGAGGGGAGATCGGCGAGGTCACGGGATTTCGCAGCCACAGCGCCCAGGATTTGCTGGTCGTCCAAGCGAAAACCTCAGAGAAAGAGTGGGAAATCCCTTTTGTGGAGCCCTTCATTGAAAAACTAGATTTTGAATTGAAAAGAATCATGATGGAACTTCCTGAGGGCCTCTTAGAAGTGAATGACGAAGTGAATGACGAAGCTAGCGAAGGCCTAAAAGGTAAATTAAAGGACGAAGAGGAATAGCGGGTTTGATTCAGTTTAATTTTATCTCATTATTTCCTGAGTTGATTCAGTCGTATTTTTCGGATGGGGTCGTTGGCCAAGCTCAAAAAAAGGGACAACTGAAGTACCAAGTTATAAATCCCAGGGATTTTACTGAAGACGTGCACCACAGTGTCGACGATCGCCCTTTTGGCGGCGGAGACGGAATGCTGATGATGACGGAGCCCTTAAAAAAGTCGCTTGATTTTCTTGGCGCAGACAAAGGCAAGGTGGTCTATTTATCTCCTGCGGGGAAGACTTGGACTGACTCTATGGCTCGAGACTGGGCCAAAAAATTGGATCAACCTTTAACTTTTATCTGTGGCCGCTATGCGGGAATTGATGAAAGATTTGTAGTGGAATTTGTCGATGAAGAAATTTCGCTTGGGGATTTTGTCTTAAGCGGAGGGGAGCTTGCCGCCTTAGCCCTTGCAGACTCATTGGCCCGTCTTCAGCCCGGAGTCCTTGGCAATCAAGTCTCGGCCCATTTAGAAAGCTTTGCGGAAGGCTTATTAGAGTGTCCTGCCTATACTCGGCCCAGGGAATTCATGGGGATGGAAGTCCCTGAAGTTTTGCTTTCTGGAAATCACCAAAAAATCGAAAAGTTTAAGAGCCAAGTCAGTCTTCTGCGCACAGCTTTACGAAGACCGGATCTCTTAAAGCCCGATCAGTTAGATCAGGTTTATGCGGCGGCAAAGGCCTTTGAAGGCTTTTCTGATGGACAGCTTAGGACTTTGGCTTTAGATGCTAACTCTTTAAAACGCCTGCTGAGGACTGTATGAAAAAAAGAGCCCCATTTGCGATTGGTCTTGTTCACTGGCCGGTTTATGACCGTGCTGGGAGTACGGTTTGCACCAATGTGACCAATTTCGATATTCACGATATTGCTAGAGCTTCAAGAAGTTATGGCGTGGACAAATACTACATTATTAATCGCAATAAAGAGCAGCTGATGTTCGTTAGCCGCGTGCTCGAGCATTGGAGAACCGGCACGGGTTCGAAATATAACCCCATGAGAAAAACGGCCCTTGGAATGGTTCAACTGGTCGAGACCGTCGAGCAGGCATTGACCGATTGGGGAAAGGGTATTGTGATTGGAACCTCGGCTCGCGAAATCGAGGGTTTAGACCGCATGGCCTTTAAAACCCTCAGAGAGCAGATCCATGATGAGCCTGAGACCCCGGTTTTTATCCTTTTTGGAACGGGATTTGGCCTTCATAATGATGTTTTTTCACATTGTCAGGGAACCCTGGAGCCCATTTGGGGAGCAGCTCCCGACCAATATCGCCATCTTTCAGTTCGCTCTGCCGTAAGTATCTGTCTTGACCGTCTTTTGGGTTCATGTTAGTTCTGCCCCCTTCGATTAAGATCTCGCATTTCAATGGAGTTTTATATGGATCTGGTACGACGGGTCACTTACGGAAAAGCTAATTTAAAACAGCACCCTGCATTCAAAACCGGTGACACCGTTGGTGTTTATGTCCGCGTAAAAGAGGGCGAAAAAGAGCGCGTTCAGTTGTTTCGTGGCATCGTCATGAAAATTCAGGGCAGCGGCTTAGGCAAATCTTTTACAGTTCGTAAGATTTCTAGTGGTGTTGGCGTGGAAAGAATTTTCCCATTTGCAACTCCATCGATTGATCGCATCGAGTTGATCGCTCATGGTCAGGTTCGAAAAGGCCGACTGTTTTTCCTTCGTGGCCTTAAGGGACGAGCGGCTCGCTTGGATTCAACTCTTGTGTCAGACACTCATCAAGATGCACCAGGTGCAGCGGATGAAATCCCAGTCGACGTAAAAGAAGAATCTAAAGACGCTTAGTTCAATAATTGTTTATTCAATTGGTTGTTTTTGTGTTTCGATAAAAAACCACATCTGATGATGTGGTTTTTTCGTTTCGGGGGATATTTAGTGAAGTGGGATAGATTTGATTGGAGAGGTGTGCAGCCTCAGCCTGTAATCGGCGTTGATGAAGTGGGTCGGGGTTGTTTGGCGGGTCCAGTCTATGCCGCCGCTGTGATTATGGATGTAAAGTCTTTAGATCAAGATTGGACAGATTCGAAACTCTTGTCCGAAACTCGTCGAAAAATTTTGTCAGAGAAAGTGAAAGCCGAATGCCAGTACGGAATTGGTTTTGCAAGTATCGAAGAAATCACCAAGCTCAACATCCTTCGAGCTAGTTTGCTTGCGATGAAGCGGGCGGTGGAAGCCTTAAAAGTAAAGACGGGTCATATCTTAGTCGATGGAACTTTTAAAATTCCGGACTTAAAAGCTTATGAGCAAACCCCACTGATCAAGGGGGATTTAAGGGCCGCACCGATTTCTGCAGCGGCGATTTTAGCAAAAGTGACTCGGGACGAGTTATTGAAACAGTTTGCTGAGGAGTTTCCCAATTACGGTTTCGAAAAACACAAAGGCTATTCGACCGCGGCTCACAAAGCCGCGATCAAAAACTTTGGACCCTGCTCGATCCATCGCCCCAGCTTTGCCGGAGTTAAAGAGTACCTTTAAGCCCCATCCCCATGACTGGGGTCTTCAGTGCGAACAAATTGTTTGTGATTATTTCCTCGAGCAGAATTTTCGAATGCTTTATTCGCGTTACAAAATTCTAGGCGTCGAGGTGGACTGGATTTTTTGTGACTCTAAAGGTCTTCGAGTTTTGGTCGAAGTAAAGTCCATTGGAAGTTTTGATTTTCTCGAAACTCGTCTTCACCACAAGCAAAAAGCCCGTCTTTTAAGGGTTGCGGCTTATCTGAGTGAGCGGTGGGACTGCCGAATATTAGCGCAACTTGCTCTGGTGGATCGGCTGCGCCGCGTCCACATTTTCGACTTGGAGATTTGAAATCCGGGCAATCATTGACTCAGGCCCTGACTATGAAAAACTAAATTCATGAAGGGTCTTAAAGTTTTAATTTTGCTGAGCTTCTTATTGTCCAGTGTTTTTGCTAGGGCTCAAACTCCGCCGGATCAATCGGCTGCCGGAAAAGAATTTATCATGAGCTGCACCTATGGTGTTTTGGCGGGAACATTAGTTGGGGCGGCGACCTTGGCATTTTCTGATAACCCAGGAAATAGTTTAAGCAAAGTGGCCCGGGGTGCATCGATTGGTCTTTATGCCGGAATTTTATTGGGCCTTTATGTTGTCTATTGGGTTCCTGATCAAGAAGAGGAATTGAATCTTTACGAGCAACCTGGGTACCCAAGTAGCCTCAGATACAAAATGCCAAAAACTCCACGCTTTGCTGTTCTTCCCACTCTTTCTGAAAAAGGGATAGACGGAGCGAGCGCCCACTACCAAGTCTTCTCTTTTTAATTTTTTTTGTTTTTTGAATCACAAGAAAACTCAGAATGAATGGCTCTTCTGGAAGCTGCAAAGCTTTAGAGGTTAGAAAACTGGTCCCTTAGTTGGATTGTGAGAATCCAGTGTTGGTGACGCCATCAAACTTAAAGTTAAAGCTGATGTTGACTCGGCTATCACCACCCAGAACCTGCTGATGAATAATATCGATATTCCAACAGTTCCCCGGTGGGTTGATGCTTGCCAAATATTGCCAGGATTGAATTCTAAAGTTCACATTTGAATAATCGAGTTGTCCGCTCATCGTTAGATATTTGCTGGTGAAGCCCATTCCTAGACCAATGTTTTCAGTTTTACTATTTGGAACTTCGACGTTTTGCTCATCGACTAAAAAGCTTCTTGTGTAGGCCACTTGTCCAAAGTTTCCGTTGTCGGCAGTAACGCGCACTCGCGAACTTGAGTTCGTGACGTTTGCATAAGGATAATGAACGACGGCGGTGTTGGTCTCGAAATTATCATAGCGAACATCCAAAAGGGTATTAATCGCCGACCAGGGCTGTGGTTTTTCGGTGGCGGCTTCATTAAAGTCATAGGACTGATTAATTCTAAAGGTAATGATGTTTTGGTAGACGGGGGCCCCGTTTTGCCAGATCTTTCGCGTCCAGCGATTGACCAAACCAAGATTTAAAATCCTTTGGTTAAAAAGACGATCATTGTTGTCGAACTGAAGTTTATTTCGACCAAAGACGTCTTCGTCACTAATTGGATTAAAAGTTTTAGAAAATTCGAGTCCGTCTAAATCGCCAAAAAATCCATGGCGAGTTCTTCGAGCCCAGGGAATTGTCGAGTAGGTCAGACTGGGTTCAATTTCGTGTCGATAGCGAGTCGCTTTTGGGTCTTCAGAAGGCTTAAGGATACTGCTAAACCGAGTTCTTAAGACATAGGAGTTTTCAATATACCTTCGAGCCGCACTGGGAGCGAAGTTCTCAGTAGCATCGATTCCCTCTTCGATCGGAAACTGATACTGAGTTTCTCGATATAAAAAAGTCGGAGTCAAAGTGAAGTAGGGTCCAAATGAAATCGGATAGGTCAGCTTGGGTTGAATGTCTAAACGCTGCCCAGTTCTCATAATGTCGCGGTCCGGATTAAACTGTCCGTCCCGAACTGTCTTTACACACTTTTCTGGAATACTTCCGTTTGGAAGCGGCGGACAGGCGGGGTCGCCTTTTGTCGAATCATTGACATCGTCATAGGAGAAACCGTCTCGGGCAAAATTGACGTAGTTAGCATCCATGCGAAATAACAAATTCGAATCAAGGACTCTCTGGTCCATGATCGAATACTTAAGTTCTGGGATACGGTGAACCGCAGATTCGTTGCTGGCCAAGGGATCGGATTGAAGTAAATTGATATAAATCGATGCATCGGCGCTAAAGTGCTGGCGCTGCGTATTTTTAGTGAATGAAACTCTATTTTCGAGGGCGGGATCTCCGTGACCGGACATTTCTGTAGGGAAATCTCTAAGATAACGAAGGTCGCTCAGTCGGTTGAGCTGCACTCGGTGAGAAATATCTTCCGGCAAAAGATAGGCGTGACGGTAATCTAAGAACCAACGGTTCGGAGCCGGACGATCGATCTCTTTACCGAAAGCCCGATCTTTAAGAAAGGCACTGCGAAATATTCCGCGACTTTCGTTTGAGGTCACGTAGCGGTACTCAGCAAGTCCCTTAAGGCCCCGTTTTTCGTAATGGGTTGCAGTTAAGGTCAGATCTTTACTTCTGCTGATCGCCCAGAAAAAACTTTGAGAGATCGCGAGTCCCCCAAGTTGAGAGACGTCATAAGATGGCACTAAAAACCCTGACTGCCGCGAGCTCTTTAGCGGGACAATCAAGCCGGGGAGGATAAGAACTGGAACACCTCCCAGCCGAAGAACTGGACGAGAGATTTTTGCGTAGCCACCCATCTCGGCTTCGATGCGACTTCCGGTGAAGCTCCAGGCCGGTGGACATGTGACACATGCCGTGTACATGGCATCACTCGCGATATAGTCCTCGGGCCCCACCTTATCGATGACCTTGCCTTGAAAGACCACCTGGCCAGATTGAACGAAGCCATTAAAAATTCGGCCCGTGTTGGTTTGATAATTAAAAACAACGCGGTCTCCTTCGACGTGAGTTTTGGGATTCTTCAAAACAACTTCGCCTTCGGCCTCAATCATTTTTTTATCAATATAGATTATGGCTTTTGTTGCCGAAAGGTATTGTCCCTGAAAAAGAACATGGACATTGCCCTCAAGAGTGACCGTCTTTTTTCGAGTGTCACGAGACATTGAGTCCGCATTAATTAAAATTCCCTCAAGAGAGCTGCCGCCCTGAGCTTGTGCCCAGGCAATGTTGGAACTAAAAATGAATACCAAAAAATTGAGCAGGGCCAAGGCCAGAGCAAATCTAATTTGAATCTTAAGAGCTTCGAAAAATGGATTCATTACTTGGTCTTCATCACAAAGACTCCATCCCAATCACTTGGGGGAGGATTTTCCATGAAATTATGGCAGCGTTGAACATAAAGTTTAGCGACGGTGTCGGCTGGATTATATTGAAGCGCCCCTTCAAACTTGGCAAGAGCCTGCTTAAATTGGGCCTGATGGTAAAGTTCGGTGCCTTCTTTGTAGGTCTTTAGAAAATTTTGTAAACCTTCTGAGGCTTTGCCTTCGCCCATTAATTCATAAATTTTTACCGGAAGGATTTTGCCTTTCACTTTAACCCAGTCGACCTCACGACAGATGAAGTCCTCTTTGACCTCTTCGTAAGTAAACTCACTGATCACGATGCGCACACCATATTCTTTTGTAATACCCTCAAGACGGGATCCTAAATTCACAGCGTCGCCCATGACGGTGTAACTGCGGACGGTTTCAGATCCCATGTTTCCGACACTGACTTCGCCGGTGTTTAAGCCAATTCCAATATCGATGGAGGGAAGGCCCTTTTCGATCAATTCGTTTTGAAGAACTTTAAGTCGCTCGAGGCTTTCAAGAGCGCAGCGGCAGGCCCACTTTGCGTGATCTTTAAAGTGAATCGGGGCTCCAAAGAAGGCCATAATGGCGTCGCCCATATACTTATCTAGAGTCCCACGATTTTTAAACACGAGTTCCGTCATCGGGGTGAGGTATCGATTCAGCAAACTCGATAAGGCTTGGGGATCCAGCTTTTCTGAGATCGTGGTAAATCCACGAACATCTGAAAAGAAAACGGTCAGGCGAACTTTTCGACCACCCAGTTGGACGTTGCTGGGGTCAGAAAGAATTTCTTCGACAATTGCAGGAGAAACGTACTTTTGAAAGGTGGTTCGTAGCTCTTTCTTTCCACGTTCTTCAGTAAAGTACTTATAAAAAGTTAAAGAAATATATAAAAGCAGGACAAGGACAAAGGGGAAGATGATGGCCGTGACCATGCCCTGACCGAACAAAAAGTAGCGATCAAAGAAATAAAATCCGGCCATGGAAAATGAGGCAAACAAAAGCCCCGACAAGGCGCCGAGGTAAGATAGGGCGAGGCTTAAAATGATGCCAAGGCACAGAAGAGTCAGAAGCATGCGCTCTTCTTCTTTTGGGCTCGTGCGCAGAAAATCTTTGCGCACGAGATTGTCGATCACGTTAACGTGAGTTTCTGCTCCGGGATAGTTTTCATCGAAGGGAGTGACTCGAAGATCGAAAATACCCATAGCTGTGGCACCCACGATAAATGTCTTCCCCTTTATAAACTCACTCTTTTTTTCTTGCCGATCTTTTTCAATCCACGTCTTTCGCTCGGGATCAAATTGTCTTTGGCTTACGGTCAGGGTTTCAGAGTCGGTCAGAAGATCTGCAATACTGACGTAAGGAAACATTTTTTGTGGACCGGCATAGTTAATTGTCAGACGGCCCTTCTCGTCGACAGGGATGTCTCCGACCTCATCTCCGGTTTCTAGATCGGTCAGCCATAAGCGGCTAATGATTTTTTGTTGTAATCTTTGATCATAACTTAAAGAAAAGTTTGCATGAAGGTTGTTTGCAATCAAATAGGCCTTAAAGGCAATGGATGGAACCCAAAGATCAAAGCTTCTGCCGATTAAAGATTTGCGGCGAATGGTTCCGTCGCTATCTAATTCCGCATTAAAAAAACCGGTCTGATTAACACCCTCCGAGAGGGAGGGGATATTCATTACCCAGTCTATGTAATTCACCTTTGCAATAGGAAGGCTGCGGGATTTAAATTCATCAGCCCATTCTTGGAACGAATTGTGAGTCAGGTAGTCGGGATCTTGGGCCTTAAGATCCGGCCAGGCCTCGGAAAGGGGGCCAAAGAGTTCATCCTTTTCGGGGTCTAACCAGTCCTGGCAATAAACGCGCTGGCGATTTTCTTGGGCTATTTTTAGATCTCGATCTTCGGTGGCGTTTTGCGGAGGAGCTCTTTCGTCGGCGACACTTTGGGCGAGGAATTTTAAATGTTCAGAATAGAACTGAGTCAAAATCGGCGGGATTTCAACGGCCGCTTCGTCCAGCGGGGCCAACATGGAGGTTTCATTCTTCCAAGTTTTATAGGCAGGACTTTGACTCGAAATCAGCTGTACACAAGAGTTTAGGTGGGCTGGAGAAACATCGGGCCACTCGCTTTGAGAAAACACTCCGAGCACTACAGGTGCTGCATTTTGGCTTAAGATTTTTGAGAACAAAAGATCCGAATCTCGGGCTTCAAGCTCACTGCGAAATTTTGCCCTTAAACTATCGTTTAAGGCGCCGCTGCTTTCGAGAGAGTCAAAAATCGCTTCTCCAGGCTTGGCAGAAGGTTCAGAAAAAACCATATCAAAAGCCAGAGCTTTAGCTCCATACTTAACGGCCTGCTCTATGGCCAATCCAATTTTTTCCCTTGGCCAGGGCCAGCGTCCGACGGTGGATACGGACCTTTCGTCAACCGCAAGAAGAACAACTTGATCTGATCCGGCTCGGGGGCCGCGCGCTTGAAGTCTAAAGTCGATGGATTTTTGATGGGCAATTCCTAAAACAGAAAGAAGCTGATTTTTACCTGTGCTGCGATCCGCTGAAGACGAGCGGGTAATGTAAAACTGCAGAGCGATGATCGTTACAAAAAAGGTGATGTATAGACCGATGGCTGTGGGGCGATAGAATAAGCCGAGAAAAGATAAAATGTTCTTCATGTGGGCAAGCTTCTCCCGCGAGGGCCATGTCTGGGCTGAACACTAGTCCATGGTAAGGGCGGTTTTGGTCTCAGACAAGACCTAAGATGTGTTTATTGCAGATGATCTAACGAGGACGAGGTCCTCGGCATATACTGTAAGTTGTGATCCATGTATCCGAGGGAGGAATATGCAAGCCAAGATCGAGCAAGAAGGTGATGTTGTGATTGTTCATTTGGGTGGTTTGTTGAACTATGAGGCAGTGGAATCCTTTCGGGTGGTGTGTTTAAAGCATCTCACTCAAAAAAAGATTGTGTTCGATATGCAAAATCTTTCTTTCGTTGGATCGATTGGGATTACGGATCTTGTCTCAGTCATGACCGAGATCAGTCGCCGTCCGATGACGCCGGTGAAATTTTCGCGGGTGAGTTCGGAGTACTTGCGGGTGCTTCAGGCCAGTGAGCTTCAAAGCCTCGAGATTTATGAGACCCCGGATTATGCAAAAAAAGCCCATCAAGGATTTGATGCGCCCATGATTCGTCTGGATCCTATTATTGATCTTGAATTCATAGGTTCTGAAGGCGAAGTCGAAACCGATGCCCCAGAGCTACTTCGCCCTCTAGATTAGCCTAAAAGCGAAAATAAATTTTAGACCAGGTCTGAGGGCTTGTCTTTTTTATTAAATCCCGATTGAATTTCAGCCATGAGGTCTTCGATTCGACCTAAGGCTTCTTGCCCTTCTTTCAGGTTTTCAGGAGAGGCTTGAAATGCCGCTTGATTAAGAACTTCCATTTGGCCCTTGATAGACTTTAACTTCTCTTTTGTTTCGAAGTCCTTGTTATCAAGCTCTAGCTTGAGGCTTTGAAGGTCTTTTCGGTATTGATTCAAGCTCGAACCCAATTGTTGATTTAACTTTTGTAAGGCTTCGGATTTTTCTCTTTGTCTTTCAAGCTGAGTTTGTCCGTCTTGCCATAGGCATTGAAGAGACTCGACTTGTTCGATTAGTTTTTTATTCTCAAGTTTTAGCTGATCTCGTTGATCTTGTGTTTCGGCCAGGTCGCGACGGACACTCTCAGTTTCGATGACTTTTTGATTTAGAGAGGCTCGTAATTCGACAAGACCCTTTTGGAGCTGTTCGTTTTCATGTTCAAATTTGCTTTGAATTTCTTCGCGTTTTCTTTGCAGGTTGACCACTTGATTTTTTAGATCGGCATTCTCTAGAATCTGTTTATCCAAATGCTGAGCTTTCGCGGCTAACTCTTGAATGCGGGCCTGGGCCTGCTGAAGTGAAGCCTGCTTTTCGTTGAGTCGATCCTCATAAGAGTTAACCAGGGACTTTTGGTTTTCTTCAGCCTCGCGACTTTGTTGCTGAAATTTGTGGCTGAGGTCGGTGATATTCATTTTGATCTGTTGATTGCTAAGCTCTAGCTGAGCCTTTGCTTTCGTAGCCTGGCGCAACTGAAGGCGAAGGTGAGTCGCGACCCGGCGCAAATTCTTTTTGTACTTCTGAAGCCGACTTAAACGCCTAAGATGCTTTTGGATTTCCGAGGAGAGGTGATCTTGTTTGTCTTTACTGTCCGAGTAGAGTTCGGCGAATTGAGTCTCTAAAAGCTGAATCTTTTCTTTGTAGGCTTGAATCATTTTTTCGACATTCAAACTTCTACCGGAAAGGATTTTGTCTTTTTCTTGCAGAACTAAATACTGGTCGCTAAGAATTTCATTGCGATGTTCGAGCGAACGATTCACGGCCTCAAGTTGAGACAGTCTGTCTTCAAGCAATGAGCTTCGTCGCAGACTAACGCTAAGCCGAGCCATAATATCTTCATTTTGCTGAATCAAAGCGTCGACTGTATTGGATCGAATGATTTCAAGGGGTAAGCCCTTTAAGTTTAAGGGGCTTGGTATTTCTGTCGGAATAGGCATCCTCTGGACGAATTCGTCTAGACTGATGTTTTCCGTATTCTGATTCATTTCGCCTGATTGACTTAATGTCTCTGGCTGGTGGAAATATCCTTTTTCCATCTGACCCCCGTCTAGGCCGACCTTGGCCTACTAAAAGTGTCTCAGACTTGGGCATGACATGTCAAAAATTAGGGCGAAAGATGATAATGCAATGTATTATATTCAACCCGACCGAGGTCTATTCCGATGAGTGTTTGTATGTCAAACAATAGCGCAACCGCCCCGGTGATAGATTACGAACTTCTTGAACAAGAGAAGTCCGTTGAAATTCAACAAGATCTGACGAGACGATTAAGTTCTAATGACAGTCGAGGAGGCTCTCCTCGCCATGCGATCCTAGGACTTGTTGCGGCTGGAAGTTATCAAAGAGCAAAAGATGAATTGGGTGGATATTTTGAGGACAAAGGATCCTATCCCGGTTTTGTTGCTCGCTGTGAGCGATATGCAAAGCACTGTACCGATCTAATCAGTGCGATCGAATCCAAGAGGAATTTTCCGGGCTTAGCCCATTTAAGTTTAGCAAAACGTCAAGAGTTGTTCGAGAAGGTCGAAGAGCATTTCAACGAGCTGAAGCAGTACCTAAAGCAAATTGAAATGATCGAGAAAGAAACCAAGATCGATGATTTACGATCGACTGTGATTTTTTTAAGAGCCCTTGCGAACTCAGTCTTTTTAGTGCTTTCGGTCGCATTTTTAATTGAGCTAGCGACTAGTCTAGGGCCTTCGTTTATGGCGGTCTTTGAGGTTATGACGAACAACTTAGTGGACGCCCTGTTTCGACTTTTCTAGGACAGGCCCAAGAATTAAATATCTGGGCCTAAAATCTAATCCTTAACTTTACTGAGTCAGTTCTTTATAGACCGCGCGAAGAACCGGAAGGTTTTGTCCGCGATCGAGTCTGCGTCCGTTGACGAAGACGGAAGGAGTCCCTCTGACTTTTGCACGAACCCCGGCCTCTGCCTGCGCCTGAATTTCAGCATGGGTGCTGGCCGCGTCCATACATTGGCTCAATTGATCCCAATTCAAAGCTTGACCCGCAGTCAACTGGCGAAGTTTTTCATCTACGCTTGGGGTCGTCGAAAGGCTTGAGAGGATGCTTTGATGTTCAAAAATCAAATCGTGCATCTGCCAACCAAAGTCCTGAGCATTCGCACAAAAAGTGGCTTTAGCCAAGCGACAAGAGAGTCCGTCTCCATTAGGAATCGCGGAGTTACACTGACCATCTAAAGGAAAAGAATAGAAAGCAAAGCTGACCCCTTTATGGGAGCTTTTGAAGGCGTGAAGGCTTGGCGCCGCATTTTTGCAATGTCCGCATCGGAAGTCCGCAAATTCCACGATCTTCATGACTTCATTTTCGGCCTGATAAAGAAGACTGGGGTTTTCAGGAAACTCAACTGGGCTTCGTGCCTTCCATTCAGAAACCAAAGCCTGGATGTTTCGCTCTAAGTCCTTTGCGCCGAAGTTTGCCATGGCAACCTGATGAAGTAAGAAGGCCATTAAAGGAAGAGCCACCAGGCATCCGGCAAAGATCCGTTTTTCACGAAGCCACAAACCAAGGTCCGCAAAAATATTCTTAAAAAACTGAGAACTAAAATCTTTCCATGTCAGCCCTAGGGTGAGGAAGGCGAGGAGGTAGAGCCCAATGCAAAGGATGCAATACTGAGTCATCATGGTAAATGAAATCGCAGCCATAACCACAGAGGCCGTGGCATTGACCAAGATCATCAAAAAAGAGAATCGGCCCCAGAGTGCTGGCGAATCGGAAAGTCCCATGGAGTAAACAAACAAACTGAAAAGAAGAATCAAATTTGCGCTTAAGCCCCAAACCGAAAGTGGGATGCCGAGAAAGTTAGAAAAAGAACTAGCACTTACAGCGTCGCAGTTAAAAGTGGCCGAGAGATTACAAAAGGCATTCTCGGAACCTAGACCATAGTGGAGGGGATAGTAGTGAGAAGTGAGGTATCCATGAATTAGGGTCGAGACTAAGACAGAAAAGAGCGCTAACTTCAGTTTTAAGGACATTTTCTAAGCTCCCTTTGTTAAAGTTGAAAGCTAGCAAACTTGTAACGGAGATGGCAGCTAAAATTTAAAGAATTTGGATAGATGGGGTGGGTTTGAGCAACGCAACACACTGGGTAAAGACGCGAAAAAAATTGCTGAGACAGGTCAAGTTTCAGGTTCGCGCCCTTTTGGGGCCAAGCTCCGGTGAGATTCTTACCTATACTCGCCGATACAAAGCACAATTCAGATTACCCTGGAGTGCCGCTCGCAGGACGGAGTTGCTTCGAAGACTTGCGAGGGTCGATATTGTATTGGGTGGTGACTTTCATGCCTTTTCGCAATCCCAGAGGGGGCACTTGCGTTTGCTGCGAGAGCTTCAGGTGCAAAGACCAATCGTTTTGGCATTAGAGTGTATCGAATCTAAGGACCAAGATGTTTTAGATCAATTCATGAAAGATAAAATTTCTGAGCCGGACTTTTTAATCCAAGTCTCCTGGTCCGAATCTTGGGGCTTTCCATGGCAAAACTATAAACCCATCCTTGAATTTGCAAAAGAGCGGGGCTTAAAAGTTTTAGCTTTAAATAAGGCGCTTTCAAAGCGCAAAGCCAAAACTTTAGAGCTTCGCGATCAGCACGCGGCCGAAAAAATAGTTGAAGCGAAGCAAAAATTTCCCGAAGCCTTAATCTATGCAATTTATGGAGACCTTCACCTTGCAAAGGGGCATTTGCCAAAGAAGATTCAAAAGTTGGATCCAAAGCTTGCGGTCCTTAGTCTTTTTCAAAACGTCGACGAACTGTACTTTAAAAACTTGGTCTCGGGAAAGTTGCGCTCCGAGATTTGGCAGCGGGGACCGGATCAATATTGTCTTATGGAAAGCCCTCCCTGGGTGAAATGGCAGAGCTATCTTCTATTTTTAGAACAAGGCTTTGATCAAGACTGGCAAGAGCAAGAAGCGGAGCTGGATCTGACGGACTACGTGTATCACATGCTCGATTTTTTTAAGAACGAATTTGACCTCGAGTTCGACCTTAAGGATCTTGCGGTCTATACTTCGAGGCAGCAGGCCTTTGTTCAGATGTTAGATCGTAGGTTTCCAGAAAAAGAAAAACGACGTTTAGATGGCTTAATGGAAAGAGATCGTAGTTTTATCGTGCCCGAAATTGCAGCAGTCTATCTGTCTCGTCCATCGATCAATCATGCCGCTTTTCTTGCCGGACAATACATTCATCTAAAGCTGTCTGGGCGAAAGCAATCGATGTTGCAAATGCCGCAATATTTCTTGGCCTGGATTTGGATCGAAGCGGTAGGCTTCTTTTTTAGTAAGGTGATCAATCCGCACCGAAAGGCTTCGGGCCTTAGCGAACTAAAGACCCTCTTGGCCCATGCGAAGCCAAAAGAGTCAGAAGCTTTGAAGCTTTGCCTTAAGCAAAAGCTGAAAGAGCAAATTTTTCTACAGACGGGGCGCTTGAATCGAAAGACCGAGACTGCTCGCTTTCAGGAATCCTACTTTGACGCCGCAAAAATTCTAGGTGCCATGTTGGGGGAAGATCTTTATCTAAGGTACCGTGCGGGGCGCTTAGTGGATCAGCAACTCAAAGAGTTTCTTCAGTTAGATCCCTCTGGCGAAAACTTTTCGGATCAATACTGGGCTCTTCTTCGCCAAGTTTTAGGTGGGAAGAGATGAGGGAAAAAAGTTGAAGAGTTTTTATTACCTTCATCGCGGGAAATCGCGGGGCCCTATATCCGAGAAAGAACTCGTTGAGTTGATTCAGAGCAAAAAACTGGGTCTTTTTGATATTCTTTGTGAGGAAGGGGAGAATCGTTGGAAGCCCCTTTCTGAATACGAGGAGTTTCTTCGGTATCTCCAAAAAAAGCCCACCGCAGTTCGGTCCGATAAGTCTTGGATCGTTCTTCTGCGAAGATCAAAAAAAGGATTTTTACAGCAGGGGCCTTTCACCGAAGATGAGCTTCGAATGAGGATTCGGGCAGGCGAAATTCGGTACACCGATTACGCCTGGTCCCAAGGGATGGTCAGTTGGAAGAGGCTTGGTTCTCTGTCGGCCTTTCAATCCAAATCCGAGAGAATTGAATTTGAGCAAAGTTTTCCGAGCGCCGATCTTCCCGAGCTCTCGGCCCTTCATTCTTTAGAAGAAATCGAGAAGCAGGCCGCATCCAGGATCCCTGACCAAGCTCCGAGTGGACATGAGGAGCCTTTAGATTCGGAGCTTGGTCCGAATGAAGCGCAAGTCTTTGGACAAGAGGATCGACGTCTGCAAGGCGACCGAAGAAGTGTTCAACGAAAGAGAGTGCAGGGGCCAAAAGAGAAGTCTAAGCTAAAGGACAATGCGAAGCCCGTGTCAAAAGGGGTCAGGGCAAAATCCAAAGCTTCAGTTTTTAGCAAACTTTCCGGAAAAAAAATTGCTTTGGTCACGCTGTTTTGTTTGGGACTTGGTGTCTTGATCAGCCAATTCGATCAGAAAATTTTGCTAAAACTTAGTCCTGAGGAGCTTGCGAAAGTCCCCGCGGAGATGGATTCGGCCGTCGAGGAAAGTCCTGAAGTTATCGCTCCTGCGGAAAAGATTCCACCTGAAGAGCCAAGGCTTAAACCCAAGCCAGAAGAGGATAAAAAGGCAGTGGTTGAACCCCCGCCCGAACCTCAGCCTGAGCCCAAAAAAATTCTGGCTCCTGAGCTTCGAGAGGCTCCGCGTCGGCTTCGGGTTTTGACCAAAAATCTTTCTGGAGATAAGCCGGCCTTAGAAATTGAAACCGATGGAAGTAGCCACTTTCCGCTGACTGCAGAAATTTTCGCAGAGCCGGGCCGAGTGTTGGGTCAAGTTCGCGTTGAGAAATATAAAAAACTGAAGCGAAAGAGAGGAGAAAACTTTCGTCTGGAGCTCGATTCTTTAGGCTTGAAAGCCGGGGAGTACAGGGCCTCTTTCAGTTCCGGAGAGGTTCAAGCTGAGATTCGATTTTTTCTAGGCTCCAAGGACAAAAAATATGCGCAAGAGCTTCGGGCTCATAAGAAGTTCCTCACTTTTCAGTTTGAGCAAGAAAAGCGGACCCTTTTTAATGAAGTCAAACTTTTGGAAAGTCTAACCGCAGAACTCCAGGCCGAACTTTTTAGTCAGGGAGCAAAGGGGCGAGTGTGGAATCGGGCAAAATCACGACTCGAAAATCTTGCGACGAATGAATTTCGGCGCATTCAAAGTCGGGGGCGTCGTGAGCAAAGCTTCCTCGTGGAAGAGTGGACCCGGCTGAGGGATCTGAAGGCAAAATGTGTTGAACTGACTCAGCGAATGCGGGGAAAGACGGCAAAAAGCATATCAGAGCCCGAGAAGTCCGAGTTTTTAAGATTAAGGGCTGAGTCACAAAGTTTTAAAGCCCAGGTTTCGAAGCTTTCATTCTGGGACTGAGTTTGGGCGCCCGGTGCAGCTTAAAGGGAGTGAAGTCAGTTCTTGGAATTTCCCTGGAACCTTGATAAGTCTAAGTGATGCTTGACCAATTAAAATCGAATCTAGTTCGTGATCTAAAGACCCACTTTCCTCTGTCCGAGACTGAGTTTTTTGATTTGCTGCAAAATCCAAAGCATGTGGGTCACGGACAAATCTGTTTGCCCGTGTTCGCAATTGCTAAGGTGCAAAAGAAAGCTCCTCCGCAGCTAGCGCAAGATTTGGCGGAAGTCTTTAATCAACAGAAGCTGGATTATTTAGAGCGAGCCGAGGCAGTCAGTGGCTTTGTTAACTTTCATTTTAAAGCCAGAACCTTGACGGATATTTTAATGAAGAGCCTAGAGGTTGAGAAAGGTCAAGTGGCTTGGCGGTCTGAGGGCGCAGGCCGAAGAGTTGTGATTGACTATGCCTCCCCCAATGTCGCCAAGCCCATGAGTATTGGTCATATGCGCGCAACCATGATTGGCCAAGCGGTTTGCAACTTGGCACGCAGCCAGGGCTATACCGTAGTGGGATTGAATCACTTAGGGGATTGGGGAAGTCAGTTCGGAAAACTGGCCTGGGCTTATCAAAAGTGGGGGCATGAATATAAAGTTGAAGAAGATCCCATCGCAGCTCTTTTCCAGATGTATGTACGTTTTCAAACTGAATCTGAGGCCGATCCAAAACTTGCTGAAGAGGGGGCGCGGACCTTTAAGCGCCTAGAAGATGGGGATCCTGAGATCACGGCGCTTTGGAAGTGGTTCGTCGAAATTTCGATGAAGGATTACCAAAGACTTTTTGATCTTCTTGGAGTGAAGCATGATTTGGTTCTTGGGGAGTCTTTTTATAATAATCAGTTAAAGCCCACGGAGAAGTTAATCGAAGCCAAAGGCCTTTTGGTTGAGAGTGAAGGCGCCATGGTGGTACAGCTAGAGGAAGAGGGGATGCCACCTTGCTTGATTCGAAAATCCGATGGGGCTTCGCTTTATGCGACTCGAGACATTGCCAGTGCTCTTTACCGCAAAGAACAATTAAAGGCGGATTTGAATCTATATGTCGTTGGAGTGGATCAAACGCTTCACTTTCGGCAGGTTTTTAAAGTTCTCGAAAAAATGGGCTATGCCTGGTCCAAAGATTGTCACCACGTCTCTTTTGGAATGTACCGATTTAAAGAGGGCCGAATGTCGACTCGAAAAGGAAACGTTATTTTCCTTGAAGATGTTTTGGATCGGGCCATCGAGTTAGTTCGCGAAGTTATTGAGCAAAAAAATCCAGGACTTGAGGATAAAGAGAAGGTGGCGCGACAGGTTGGCGTGGGCGCGATTATTTTTAATGATCTAGCAAATGATCGGGTGAAAAACGTAGATTTTGATTGGGACCAGGTGCTTAACTTTGAAGGGGACAGTGGTCCCTATGTTCAATATGTGCATGTTCGTTGCTTAAGTTTGATTCGAAAGTATGCGGGAGAGATTAAAAAAACGATCGATGTAGATTTAGATTCCCCAGAAGAGCTTGAGTTAATCCGCCTGCTTTTGACCTATCAAGATGTGCTTCGCTCTTCCTTCACTCATTTTAAGCCACATATTTTAGCGGGCTATCTTTTAGACCTTTGTCGGCAGTTTTCGCAGTTCTACGCAAAGCACCGAATCTTGGGTGAAAAACCTGAACTTGAGCAGGCGCGCATGACTTTGGTCTATGCATGCCAACAAGTCCTGGTCAATGGTCTAGGGGTTTTGAATATTCCAGTGCCTGAATATATGTAGTTTTTCTCATATTTTCTAAAAATTATGCCGATTTAAAAGATGTGAAGAACCAAGCCTTCTTGATTTTCATATTGGCCCTGACTTTGGTGTTCGCACTTTTCTACGGAGAAATGCGTGCGCATTTTCTTGATCCACGCCCCCTCGAGGCGAAAGTGAAACTTTTAAGCCGAGAGGTTGAGCGCGCGGGACTTCGCGCGGCGCTGGCTCGAGCTGAACTTCAAGAATTTCGTCAAGAGGTTGCAGCTAAAATTCCTGAAGTTTCTCATCCGGCGATGAAGGGTGAAAAGGCTTACGCCATACGAAGTCTAGCAAGTGTATTGCGTGAAGAAGGGTCTGAATTTCGTAGCCAGCAGCTTGCTAGTCTTGGCTTTAACAAAGCCAAAGATCTTTTCAGAAAAAACGATTTTGCAAATGCGATTCCTCAGTTTGAAGCCTTGATCCGGGATTATAGTTTTTCAGTTCATGTTCCCGAAGCCTTGTTTCTTCTGTCTGAGGCCCAATACCAGACGGGTCAATTTGAGTCTGCAGTCAGTAGTATCCAACGTCTTGTGGATCAGTTTCCGGGACACGAACTTTCTGGATACGCCATGATTCGGCTGGGCCGGATTTTTGAGTCTCAAAATCGCTACGACGAAGCTATGCAGGTGTATAGAACGGTCTTGATGACCTTTCCAGATCGGGCCATTGCCAGTCAAGCCGAGCGCGCCATGAAGGGTGTGGAGCCTTAATCTATGAAGTGGCTCAGATTCATTTTATTTATTTTTCTATTCACCATCGAAATTCGTATTAAGGCTCAAGCTGAAATTTTGGACCAGCCAGAAAGCTGCTATCAAGCTGAGGGGCAAAACTGTATTGTAAAATCCTTAGGGGAAACAGGCGATGTTTGGACAACTTCAGAGGGCGAGATTCGAATGGCGCCTCAATCCATTGTCAGCCGCCAAGAGAATCAGTGGCGGCTTATTTCAGGAAGAGTGTGGATCGATTGCTCGGGTCAACAGATCTGGCGCGGACAATTTGCAAAGTGGACTTGTCTGCCTGGCCAGGCTATGATGATTGAGCATTCCGCAGAGGGCTTGGAGTTTATTGGACTTAAGGGAAGTGTGGCTCTTGAAAGTCATTCCGGCGAAAAGCTGGCTCTTTCTCCGGGACTTTCGGTAAAAATTGGTCCAGTTCTTCAAACGGCCAAAAACGAAATCTCTTTCCCGCGCTCAGCAAATCTTCGAAAGACCCTAAGCTGGGCCGCAGAACTGATGCCCCTTGATGAAGCCCAGCTAAAATCTGTGCTTTCTGAGTTTTTATTAGGTTGGCATCAGTCCCGAGAACACATCAGTCGAACTCTGGCGAGTCACTCCGAGGACCAAATTCGAAGACAGAAAGATGCCGACTTGCAGAGGGAGCTCGCCCGTCAAAAAAACCAAAAAGAGGATGCCGAGCTAAGAGCCCTTTTTCGCAAGAAGAATTACCTCGACTAAAGTGCCCGGATAGACTGACCCAGTTCACTTCTTCATAGTCCAAAGAAAGCCCAACATGCTATGATTAGAGGGTAAAGCTGCGCGCTTTCTCAAGGAGGAGAAGGAATATGTCTTCAGTCAATAGTTCAGACGGCTCAAATCGCCAGGATGATGTTGTCAGACGTAATCGAGAAGAGTATCGCGAAAAAGAAAGTGAGCTGATAAAAAAGCACAATCGCGAAATCCGCCGTATTGGTGAAGTTCATAACCAACAATTAGAATCGGTAAAGTCGACTCATCAAAAACAAATGGATGAGTTAAAAAGTAAAAGTCATAACTCGATCAATTCCAGGGATCATCGCCATCAGACTGAAATTAATAATCTAAGAGATATGCAACGAAAGCAGCTTGAGCAACTGGCTTCAGAAAGCCAAAGTAAATTAAATCAGGCGAGGCAGAACACGGCTCAACAACAAATGGATCTTAAGAGACGCTACGAGACTCAAATCGAAGATCTAAGATCCGGGCACCAAAGAGAGCTGACTCAGCAAAACGAATCCTATCAGATGGCCCTTGAAGATAATCGTGAAAAGGTGCAAAGCTCTATCGGAAATTATCGTGAGCGAATGGGAAAAAAACATTCCGAAGATATCCAGACCATCAATGATAACCGCATGAATCAAGTCAGTGAGCTGCAAAGAAAATACGACGAGCATCGAAGAAGTTCGGACTACCGCCTTCGCAATCAAGAAGTTCGGCACCTGCAAGACAAACAGCGCATGTCCGAAAACAATCTGAATCAACTTAAGCGACAGCGCTCTGAACAAGAAGATCAGGCTCAGGTTCTGCGCACAGGTTTTGAAGATGGTTTGGCCAAAACTCGAGAAAGATTTGAGAAGGCGAACGAAAAAGAGCGTTCTGCCCGTGAGGAAAACGGGGAAGTTTTTAAGTCCAGCGTGAGCGAGCGCGTGGATAGCCGCATGCGCGCTCTCGAAAGTCGTATCGAAGATCTGAAGGCCTTAAAGGTAAGAAGAGACTTGGAGCTCACGCGCGATAAAAACCGTGAAGTCACGAACGTAAAGGACAGTTACCAAAACAATATCGATGACCTTGAATATCAGCGCAAAGAGCTTTTAAGAGCCTCGAATGCCAAGAACGCTAAAGAGATTCAAAAAATTCACGGAGAAAAATCGGAGCTGATGCAAAATCAAAACCGATTCTTCAATGAAAAAATAAGTTTTGATCGGGAGCGAAGCAAGGAGCAGGTGCAAAACCTAAAGTCTGATTTTGAGTCAAGATCTCAGCAGACTCAGATGCAAGCAGATAACCGAG
This sequence comes from uncultured Pseudobdellovibrionaceae bacterium, assembly GCA_964389375.1. Taxonomy (GTDB): domain Bacteria; phylum Bdellovibrionota; class Bdellovibrionia; order Bdellovibrionales; family UBA1609; genus CAYMDP01. The sequence continues at coordinate 45,663 of CAYMDP010000010.1, forward strand.
TCAATACGCTATTAAGTTCGACCGAGCTTGAGATGAACCGAGTTCAAGAAAATTCTTTGATGACCGCCAAAATGATGAAGGAGCAGCATCAAGAAGAACTCAAAGTTGTTCGAGCTCAGGTTGAAGCTGAAAAAGCTGAGGCCATCGAACGTTTAAAAGATCAGCTTAGAAAACGAGAAATGCAGCAACAAGAAAAAATGAACTCGGTCGTTACGTCTTACGAAAAGCAATTGGCGCAGCTGAATGATGATATGGTTCGGCTTAAAAGAAGTCAGGATGTTGAGTTGAAGCGAATGGTTGATAATATGAAGCGAGTTCATCAATCTGAGCTTGATACTCAACAAGTTCAGTATCAAAATCGCCTTTCTAAAGTTCAGGGGCAGCACGCAGATGAGATGCGCTCAGTAAACGAAAGAAATCAGGCACGAATGGATCAAGTTCTGACGACAGTAAAAAAAGCCTAAGGAAATAAACGCGTGTTAGCCGATCGAAGAGTGAAGATTGTAGCAACGATGGGGCCAGCGACAACAGGCCGAGACAAGCTTCGCATGGCGATCGAGTCTGGGATGAATATTGCGCGTCTAAATTTCTCTCACGGAAGTCACGAAGATCATCTTAAGGTTCTTTCGGATATCCGAAGTTTATCCCGGGAGCTACGGGCACCAGTCGGGATTCTGCAGGATCTTCAGGGGCCGAAAATTCGTGTCGGCCGGCTTAAAGACGGCAAGGTCGTCTTGGTTGAGGGGGAAGAAATCATTATTTCTCCCGATCAAAAGCTTGGCGAAGCCGGGCGTCTTTCGACAGATTTTGTTGAGCTTCCAAGAGTTGTGCGGGAGGGAACTAAAATCCTTCTTGATGATGGTTTGATGGAGCTTAAAGTGCTGTCGGTCGAAGGCTCTGAGGTTCGCTGTCTTGTGGTTTACGGGGGCATTTTAAAAGATCGCAAAGGGATGAATCTTCCAGGGACCCCTTTACCGATTGATTGTATGACTCCGAAGGACCTTGAGGATTTAGAGTGGGGTTTATCCCAAGGGGTCGATTACATTGCGCTCAGTTTTGTGCGCAATGCGAGTGATATGATTAAGCTTCGTGAGATCGTTGAGGCGAAACGCCCCGGAACCCGCCTTGTGGCAAAAATCGAAATGCTTGAGGCTATGGAAAATCTAGAGGAGATCGTTAAGTCCAGCGATGGAATTATGGTCGCTCGAGGGGACCTTGCGGTCGAAGTGGGGCAGAGTTTACTGCCAAGTATGCAAAAAAAGATCATCCGCATGGCAAATCAATTTAAGAAGCCTGTGATCACCGCGACTCAGATGTTAGATAGTATGGTGGAAAATCCTCGACCGACACGGGCCGAGATCACAGATGTTGCGAACGCGGTCATTGATGGCTCGGACGCCCTAATGCTTTCAGCCGAATCCGCAAGCGGGAAGTATCCTTTTAAGTGTATTCAAACCATGCACGAAATCATTTATGAGGTCGAAAGAACCGGAGATTTTTATTACGATATTTCCTTTACTGAATCATTTAATGACATAGCAGAAGGCATCGCCGCAAGTGCTTGTTTAACAGCGCTAAAGCTAGATGCCACTGTGATCGTGTGTCTTACGACGACGGGCCGAACCGCGACTTTAATTTCGAGCTTTAGGCCCAAGGCAAAGATTATTGCTGTGACCAGCCTTCTTGATACTTTGAATCGCTTGGAATTGGCTTGGGGAATTCAGTCCTTTGCAATTGGGAATTATCGTTCGACCGAAGAGGCCGTAGAGCTTGTGGAAAATCTTCTTCTTCAATACGGAATTGCCAAGCAAGGCGACAAGGTGGTTTTAACCCTGGGAACTCCGATTGTAGATCGCTCAAAGACCAACACTTTAAAGGTACATACCTTAAGTGGAAGGCAGCCAAAGACCATCCCGGTGTCCGAGCTTCCACTTCGTCTAAGAAAATAATTTAAGATTAATTCTTCAAAATTTAGGTGTATGCCTAAGGCACAGTCTTATGAGACCATAGCTTCGAGAAATGCACGGATTCTAGTGCAGAAGACTTTACTGCCGACCGGGAATCTTCTTAAGCGAGTAGACAAGCTCCCAGAATGGGATCACAGAAGTCACGTCTTCGAGCTTAAATGAACAAGTTAGAACTCCGCCTTCGCCGGATTGTTTTTCGTTGATTAGCCCTTTTGCAGCCAGTGGGTCTGAATCATTCACTCCGATAAGCTGACCAAGATCTTTCATAGAACTATTTTGCATTTCTGTCAGGCTGACGGTCACCAGGCCCTTATCATTCGCAGTTTGTTTATTGCCGTAAAATGCGAGAGCTCGAAGCACGGGAAGTTCTTTTTCTTCGATGGTGATTCGTTTTGATTCGTCGGTAAAAAGATATTTGTTATACCAATCCACAAATTCGGTCAGGATTTTGTGATTCAAAATGGTCACTTTCTTTCGGCCTTCGCCTAGGTCTTCGACCTTCATGATCTGATGCCCCGAAAGCACATCCATCATTTTATCCATCTTATTCGTGGGGAGCTGAAAAATTTGAATCGTGTAATTTCGAAGAAGATGAAAGGGGATCACTAAACCTTCTTCAGATTTTTCTCCGGCCTTATAGCCAATCAAGCTGATGATTGCGCAAAGCCTGGTGATCATATGAGGCGGAAACATTTCTTCATCACCCTTAGAGGCTTGCTCTAAGTTTTTAATACGTGTGTTGGCTTCGCGAAGGTGCCCATTAATTGTTTTGACCATGGCCTTTAGCCATTCTGGAAACGTTTTAAATTGCGCATGCAAAGACTTAAAAGGAAGAGAGATAACTTCGGTGTCTGAGATCGCCTTAGCGCCAGCACTGCGGGGTTTATTATCAAAAAAAGCCATTTCTCCGATCATTTGGCCAGAGCTAATCTCGGCTAAAATAATTTCGCCGCTTCCTTTTGTTTTGGTCACTGCAATACGGCCAGATTTTACGACGTACATCGCGTCAGAAGCGTCGCCTTCACGGAAGAGGATTTCACCTCGCCCTAATTTTTTCGTTCCGCTCACAGTTGTTGGCCTCAAATTGATGGATCGATCGGCAGTCTCTGCTCGCCTTGGGTCTATTATGAAAGAGAATAGCCGAAATGGCTAGAAGGAGACTGAAAGCTTAGAAAATCAAGCCCATCGCATTACGACTTTGGGCTGGTTGACTTAAAGCATGCTTTTCAATTTGGGATCGATTTTAAGCTTTGCTCCGGTGGCCTTGATAACATCTTCAGGGTTTAGATCCGGAGCAATTTCCTTTAAGACAAAGCCCTCGGGGGTAATGTCAAAGACTCCGTGATCTGTCACCACGCGATTTACGCAAAACTTTCCTGTGTAGGGAAGTGTACAGGTCGGAAGAAGTTTCGAGGCGCCAGAGCGCTCGAGCTGTTGCATCGCTACGATGACTCGCTTTGCTCCGGCCACAAGGTCCATGGCTCCACCGACACCTTTAACCAGTTTTCCTGGGACCATCCAGTTTGCGATACTTCCCTTTTCATCCACTTGCATTGCGCCCAAAACCGTGAGGTCAACATGGCCTCCACGGATCATTGCGAAACTATCGGCAGAGGAAAAAAAACTGGCACCGGGAACCGTCGTGATCGTTTGTTTTCCAGCGTTAATTAAATCCGGATCAACTTCATTGGCCCGCGGGAAAGGCCCCATTCCGAGTAAGCCGTTTTCACTTTGAAACATCACAAACATATTCGTGGGGATATAATTTGCCACAAGGGTCGGAATTCCAATCCCAAGATTGACCACAAAGCCATCTTCAACTTCTTTAGCCACACGTTGAGCAATTCCTTCGCGAGATAGTGGAGTTCCCATTAAGAAACCTCTTTTGAAACAGTCAGATTTTCAATTCGTTTTTGGTAGCCCTTGCCCTGAAGAATTCTTTGAACATAAACTCCTGGGGTGTCGACATCCTCGGGTGCGATTTCGCCAATCTCAACAAGCTCTTCGACTTCCGCAATCGTGATTTTTCCCGCCGTAGCAACCATGGGATTAAAGTTTCGAGCGGTTTTTTTGTAGACCAAGTTTCCGAAGCGGTCCCCTTTCCAGGCTTTCACAAAGGCAAAATCCCCTTGGATGGCTTGCTCTAAAATGTAGGGGCGCCCATTAAAGTCTCTGGATTCTTTTCCTTCGGCAACTAGAGTTCCAACTCCTGTGGCTGTGTAGAAAGCAGGAATTCCAGCTCCCCCAGCCCGAAGTCGTTCAGCTAAGGTCCCTTGAGGAACAAGGTCGACCTCAAGTTCACCACTTAAAAATTGTTTTTCGAAGATATCATTTTCGCCAACATAGCTTGAGATCATTTTTTTGATCTGACGAGTTTGAAGTAAGAGTCCGAGTCCCCAGTCATCGACCCCGGCATTGTTTGATACACATGTCAGGCCCTTTGCTCCGGAATCTCTCAATGCAAGAATTAAATTCTCAGGAATTCCACAAAGACCAAAGCCTCCGAGAAGGATGGTCATATTGTCTTTTAGACCTTCAAGTGCTGATTTTGCATCCGGAAAAACTTTGTTCATAATCTCTCCACGATCAGAGCTACGGCTTCGCCTCCTCCGATGCAGAGACTTGCCATGCCGAGATTTTTTTTGCGGGCTTCCAAAGCATAAAGAAGCGTCGTTAGAATTCGCGCACCACTGGCTCCGATGGGATGGCCAATCGCGACAGCTCCGCCATGAACGTTCACTTTGTCCGCAGAAATTTTAAGATCCTTCATGGCGGCCATTGTGACGATTGAAAATGCCTCGTTGATTTCAAATAAATCGATATCTTCAATTTTAAGCTTCGCTTTCTCCATTGCCATTTTCATCGCACCCACCGGGGCCGTGGTGAACCATTTTGGATCTTGGGCGAAAGTGGCATAAGACACAATTCGAGCGATGGGCTTTAGGTTTCGATTTTTGACTTGAGTTCCACTTGCTAAAACCAAAGCCGCACCACCGTCATTTATTTTCGAGGCGTTTGCGGCAGTGATTGTGCCTTCTTTATCGAAAGCCGGGCGAAGTTCGGTCATCTTGTCAAAACGAGCTTTTCCTGGCTCTTCATCCGTATCGATTTTCAGATTTCCGCCTTTCTGAAGGACTTCAAAAGGGGCGATTTCATTTTTGAAGAGGCCTTCTGAGATGGCCTTCTGCGCTTTGAGGTAACTTTCTTTTGCAAACTCATCTTGTTCTTGACGGCTGACACGATATTCTTTGACACAAAGCTCGGCCGCATTCCCCATATGAAATTGGTTATAGGGATCCCAAAGTCCGTCTTTAATCATCGAATCTGTCGTTTGAATATGTCCCATTCGATATCCCGTTCTCGAGTTTTCCAGAAGGTGAGGGGCAAGACTCATACATTCTTGTCCACCAGCGACCGCAATCTGACTGTGACCGAGTGCGAGGGAGTCTGCGGCAAGCATGACTGCTTTTAAGCCAGAGCCACAAACTTTGTTGACCGTCATACAGACCGTTGAAGTGGGAAGCTTTGCAAAAATTGCGGCTTGGCGTGCTGGGGCTTGTCCCGCTCCTGCGGTCAGCACTTGGCCCATGATGCATTCGTCAATGTCTTGGCTTTGAAGTTGCGCCTGTTCTAGAGCTGAAGAAATTGCGGCAGCACCAAGTCGGGGAGCAGGGCTAGAACTTAAGGCTCCTTGAAAAGACCCCACCGGAGTGCGTTTTGCGCTGAGAATAAAACTAGATTCTGGCATAAAGTCCCTCTCTTTTTAGATAAGCGAGGATTTTGCGATGCCTCCCGGGGCTTGTCAACTCGAGGAGGATAAACCATAAAAGCTCGAATCTGACCACGTGCTCGGCAATTTCAGACTCAACCTAGCGTGAAGGTACGCGTCGCCCAAAATCGGCTGCGCGCGTAGCCTATTCGAGCTTCTACAGCCTTTTGCCTGGAGATCTAATTTCGCTTTTAGGTTAGTGCCTTGATTCGGTGTTTTTCTCTGTGTGTCAAGCCTCTGCTTCTTTAACTTTTTGGGGTGAGTTTGAGAATAAGTTCACCTAAGCTAATTAGGTTTCTGGTTTTCAAGGGATGCGTTTTTACTGAAAGGATAGCCTTATGAGTTCTTGGGCACTGATCATTTCGATATTGATTCTTTCCTTCAGCGCGATTGCGGAAACGATTGACTACAAACCTTTGCCTGTCGAAGTGCGAGCCGGCGATCGGCTGTTGATTCGCGGCTTCAAAGGACAGGTTCGGGTGCAGTCTCAAGCCAAAGCAAAGAATCTGTCGGTCAAATTACGTCAGATTAATCCCGATAAAAATCAAATGAGCCCCGAGCTTAAAGAAGTTTTAGATGAGTGGCTTTTTTCAGTTCAAAGGCGCGAACAAAATATTGAAGTGATCGTCCGAAGCCCGCAGTCGAAAAAAGTTTGGAGTCAGATGTTAGTTTCGGGCAATATGCCCAGTTTTATGATCGAGGTTACAGGACCTGCGATTCCTTTGGATATTGCTTTAAAGCAGGGGCCAGTTCGTGTCGAGGATTGGACAGCTCCCGTCAGCATTTTAGCAAATGAAGGTGCAGTCGAAGTCCTCGGGGGAAATGGAGATTTAAAAGTCTCTGGTCAGACGGGCGCAATTTCGGTGAAGGGACGCAAAGGCAAGGTCAGCCTCGAATCCTATTCTGGAAAAATTTTAGTCTCGGATAACGGTGGACAATTACAACTTGAGAATTTTTCAGGTGATTCAGAAGTCAACAAGTTTGAAGGTCCCATTCAGCTTAGTTCCACTCGGGGTTCCGCGAAGGTTGTCAACTCGAAGGGTCGCATCGAATTTTTTAACGGACGCGGAGCTTTAAAATTAGAGTCTTTTGAAGGCGCAGTGAAAGGGGTTAGCGAACAAGGTGGTTTGTCCCTTAGTCTTAAGGGCGAGCCTGACGTCCGAGTGACGACAAAAGAGGGCAATGTTTTTATTGCCGCTGCGAATTCCGGAGCCTATTTAAATCTTGGAACCAGTGAAGGGCGCATTGCAGGCCCAAGTTACCTAAGCAGCTCACAGACGCCGAGCTTAAGGTTGATGCAAGGACGGATGCGCGGAAATGTTAAAGGTCAGATTTATGTCAGGACTGAGGCCGGAGCTATTCAGGTCAGATAAAATCCCCTTGACGAGCGTTCGAAAATACATGACCTTCACCAGACCATGGCAAAAAAGAAGCAGTTAAAAAAGAAGACAAGTGGCGTTAAGGCTAAGAAATCCCCGGCGAAAAAGAAGGCGGTGGCTAAAAAGCCCGCTAAGGTTTTGGCTAAAAAAGCAGCACCTGTAAAGGCCGCTAAAGTGAAGGCGAAAGCCGCACCTAAAGCAAAAGCCAAGGCAGCAGCGGCTCCAAAAACCTCGAAGATTAAAGCGGCGGCTCAAAAAGTTTTGGGTAAAGTGGCCAAGGCTTTAAAGCCTACGCCCGAGCCGAAGGCTCCAAAGGCGGCGAAAGCCCCGAAAGAAAAAGTCACAAAGACGAAAGCCTCTGCAGTAGAGACGGTTGAAGAGATTGAAATTAATCCCCTCGACGCTCAGGCGATGCTTGAGGAGATCGTTCCCGAAGAGATCATTCTGACTGATGCGGAAGGGCGAAGATATTGCCGAACCCGTGATTGTGACCAATTGTCCTTAGTCGAAGGCTATTGCCGGTATCACTATTTGTTGTTTTGGAAAAAGATCCAGGTTCGCAAGAAAATTTTAGAAGAAGGTAAGCTGATTCGGTACATCGAAGAGCTGACTTCGCGTTATCCGGATAAATTTTTAGAAATGCTTCGCAAAGATCTACGTTCAGAGAAAGACTTCTTAGCTGCAATTCAGGAGCTTGAGATCGATGAATCAGCCGAGGACGGTGATTTTGAAGATGAAGCTCAAAATTACATCGAAGAAGTACGTGGGATGGCCGAGCCCGGCGCCCGCACCGAAGACGATTTCTAGATAAGTTAGTGGATTTGGCCTTCGTCGGGGTCTTCATCTTCGTCTGGATCAAGACCCAACAGTCGCTTTAATTTTTCGGGCTGCTCATCGTCTTCACGATCCTCAAGTAAGCTTCCTTCTTGCAGTCCTAATAGCCGATCGGCTTCACTTTCGAGTTTCGAATTAACCGCAGAATGTTGGACAAACAGCATTCGGCCCTCGGCCTCAAACTCCGTCCAAATGGCTGGAAATTCCTGCGCTTCGTCCGGGTTGTTTAAGAGCTGGTCTAAGAGGCTGGCTCCTGCGTCGACGGCAAGGTAGATCAGCTTAACCATGTCTTCTTTGCCTGCTTTGTACTCAATCGAAATCTCAAAGTTATCCTGTTTCAGGCGCCCACTTTCAAGGTAACCGACACGCACCAAAAGCTCTGAAGGGTAGATGCGTCCTTCGACCTGAAACTGCCCGGATTTGGCTTGAAGAGGAAAGTTTTTACCTAGAGCCACCTGAACTTGTTTCACCAGTTCTTTAGGGATGGCACTCCATTTTTTTGAGCTTTTTAAGCGGGCTTCCATAGGGACCTTTCATGAATTAAGCTATGTTGACCTTTATATCGACGCGGACTATAAAACCTCAAGGTTTGACGACTTAGATGCTTAGTTTTTCTGATTTTTTTGAAAAGTCAGGTAAATTTTTCTCAAACACCAAAGGAGCTCCCGCTTGCAGCCCATAAATCCTTTGAATTCTGATTCACAACTGAGCCCGATGATGGCCAAACGCCGCGGCGTCTTCATTTCGACTTATGGCTGTCAGATGAATGTGAACGATTCGGATCGGATGCTTTCATTGCTTGAGATGGTCAACTACGAGCCGGTCTCAACTCCTGAGGAAGCCGAGCTAATTATTATCAACTCATGTAGCGTGCGAGAAAAGCCCGTTCATAAAGTACATTCCGAAGTGGGCCGCTACCGAAAGCTAAAAGAGCTTAACCCCAGTCTAAAAATTGGCGTCGGTGGATGCGTCGCTCAACAAGAAAAAGACAAACTGACTCGGGACATTCCACTTTTGGATTTTGTTTTTGGAACGGATGCAATTGATCGCTTGCCTGAGATTGTGTCTCGGTTAGAGCGAGAAAAGCGAGTCGTCGAAGCCCGCTTCGAACATCAAAAACCCTACCATATCGAGACTCTGGTTAAAAACCCGGGAGTCTCTGCTTTTGTGAATATCACCAAGGGCTGTGATAATTTTTGCACCTTTTGTGTGGTTCCTTTTACCCGAGGCCGCGAGCGCAGTCGTCCGCTGGATCACCTTCTGCAAGATGTAAATACCTTGGTTGAGCGTGGAGTGAAGGAAGTCACCTTACTCGGGCAGAATGTAAATTCCTACAAAAGTGAATGTGGAGCCAATTTTGCGAAGCTTTTAGAGGCCGTTGCAGTAAAAACTGAGATCGAGCGTATTCGATTTACGACAAGTCATCCAAAAGATTTTAACGAAGAGCTTGTGGACTTGATGAATCATCATCGCAGTAAGATCATGGAGTACATTCATCTTCCGGTTCAAGCTGGAAACAGTGAAGTCCTTGAGCGGATGAATCGGGGATACACTCGAGAAGAGTATATTAAAAAAGCTCACATGATTTTAGATCGAATGCCGGGTGCAGCCTTGTCGACGGATATCATTGTGGGATTTCCTGGCGAAACCGAGGCCCAGTTTGAAGAGAGCCTAAGCCTTCTAGATGAAGTCCCTTATGAGAGTATTTTTGCATTTTCTTACAGCCCTCGGCCCTTTACCAAGGCCGCGCGCTGGGAAGATCAACTGACTGAAACGGAGAAGTCTGAGCGACTGAATCGACTTTTTGACAAGCACAAAGAAATTGCCTGGAAGCTAGTGCAAAAATATGAAGGTCAAACTTTGCAAGTTCTGGTTGAAAACGTAAATGAAGAAACCGGAAGAGCCTTTGGCCGGTCCACGCAAAACAAGGCCGTTCATTTTAAGGGTTTGCCTCAGCATGTGGGACAGACCCTTTCCATTCATATCGAAAGTGCGACGCCGCAAGTTCTTCGAGGTGTCCATGCGCAATAGACTCGAGACCTCCCTAATGCCTAAAGGCAAACTTGTTGAGATTACTCCCTATGGAGTGACTGCAGGTTATGACCCTGGGCGACCCGTGATGCTATTTAAAGAAAAAAAAGGCGAACTGATTCTTCCGGTGTGGCTAAGCCCCTTGGATGTGGGGATCGCCATTTCTCAGCACCATGTTAAGATGTCTTCCATTTCCCCTCATGATCTGTCCTCTCGTTTGATTAAATCTTTGGGGATTCGAGTCGAGAAGTGTGTTTTTGTCAGCGTCAAATCGGGCCAACAAATGGTTGAGCTTTATCTGGAAGGTCACCCCGAATTAAAAAAGATATCGAGCCGCGCAGATCAGTGCATTTCCTTTTGTTTGCACGAAAAGGCAAAGTTTTACTGCACCAGATCCTACATTCAAGAGTGCAGAGATCTAGATGCTGAGATGCTGGGTGTGGCAGAAGGGGTGCGGATGGTCCCGGGGGTTTTGGACAACCAACATCCCTATTTGATGTGAGGTTATAGAAAGCGATGATAATGAAGCTTTTAGGTCATAGCCCAAAAATCGGAAAAGGAAGCTTCATCGCACCTTCAGCGGACATCATCGGAGATGTGACATTGGGTGAGAATTGCTCGGTTTGGTTTAATACCACTTTGCGAGGGGACGTCATGCCCATCGAAATTGGCGATGAGAGCAATATTCAGGACGGAACAACAATCCACGGAACTTTTAAAAAATGTGGTGCCAAAGTTGGTCGACGAGTGACCGTCGGTCACAATGTTATTCTTCACGGATGTGAAATCGGGGATGAGTGTTTGATCGGGATGGGTTCAATCATTATGGATCAAGCAAAGATCCCCGATCATTGCGTTGTGGGTGCGGGATCCTTGGTGACCGAGAATAGTGAATTCCAGCCGGGCTCTTTGATTTTAGGACGACCTGCAAAACAGATTCGTCCTTTAAAGCCGGATGAGCTAGCTTTTTTGTCTAAGTCTGCTGACAACTATTTGCTGTACAAAAAATGGTACGAAAATGAGGGGGAATAATATGATCGACATCGACCCAACACTCGCTTTAACTTTTGACGATATTTTGTTGATCCCCCATTACTCGGATGTGATCCCCTCAGAGATTTCCTGTGAATCGGTTTTTGCCAGAGATATGGTGTTAAAGATGCCAATTATTTCTGCGGCAATGGATACAGTGACTGAGAATAAAGTGGCGCGAGTGATGGCTCAGCATGGGGGCTTTGGAGTTATTCATAAAAACCTAGACATCGAAACTCAATGTTTGGAAGTTGAGAGAGTCAAAAAGTACGAAAGTGGGATGATCATCGATCCCATCACTTTGGGGCCAGATCGTCGAGTGTTTGAAGCCTTAGAGCTTATGAAGAAGTATTCCATCAGCGGAGTCCCAATTACAGTCAAAGGAAAGCTTGTCGGAATCTTAACGAATCGTGATTTGCGCTTTGAAACCAATGTGGATCAGCCCATTTCAAACTTGATGACGGCTCAAGAAAAACTTGTCACCGCACCCGTGGGTACAAGTTTGGCTGAGGCGAAGTCCATTTTGCAGAAGCATCGTATTGAAAAGTTACCAGTCGTGGACAAGGATGGGACTTTAAAAGGTCTGATTACAATTAAAGATATCGAGAAGTCTCAGAATTTTCCTCAGGCGACTAAAGACGGTCACGGCCGCCTATTTGTGGGTGCTGCGATTGGCGTGGATCAAACTTCAAAAGAGCGTGCGCGGGCATTAGTGTCGTCTGGTGCAGATTTGCTTTGTGTTGATACGGCTCACGGACACTCTAAAAATGTGATCGAAATGCTGCGCTATGTGCGCTCAGAGTTTAAAGATAGTTTTATTGTTGCGGGAAACGTTGTAACTGCCGAAGGCACAAAAGCTTTAATTGAAGCCGGTGCGGACGTAGTTAAAGTTGGCGTAGGGCCTGGAAGTATTTGTACGACTCGAGTTGTGTCTGGTGTCGGGATGCCACAAATCAGTGCGGTGGCCGAGTGCTCGCAGATGGCAAAAAAAATGGGCCGCACCATCATTGCCGATGGCGGAATTAAGTTCTCTGGGGATTTGACGAAGGCTTTAGCACTTGGGGCAAACTCGGTGATGATCGGAAATCTTCTAGCGGGTTCTGATGAGGGGCCGGGCGAGACGATTCTGTATCAAGGTCGCACTTATAAAGTGTATCGGGGGATGGGAAGCCTAGGGGCTATGCAAAAAGGATCGAAAGATCGTTACGCTCAGATGGATGTCACCGATATGGAAAAACTTGTCCCCGAAGGGATTGAAGGAAAGGTTCCTTACCGTGGATCGGTCAGTGGAATTCTTCATCAGTTGATTGGTGGTTTGAAGTCTGGAATGGGTTATTTGGGAGCTCGCAATATTGGTGAACTTCAATCCCGGGCGCGCTTCGTAAAGATTTCTCCTCAGGGACTTCGAGAAAGTCATGTTCATGATGTCAGTATCACTAAAGAAGCTCCAAACTACCGTCTTGAGTAGATGCACATATTTTGGAAGGTCCTTTTTTTAATTCACTGCTTAAGCCTTGGGGCTTGCGCTTCCATGAATTGGAATGACCGTGAGGATATCGTTTCGATCGTCACTGAAAAGCCGGGTGCCGAGATCTATTTTAAAGATCGGATGCAGGGGACTACTCCGGCCTTTGTAAAGCTTCCTCGTGCTCGAAAGAATCAGATTCAGTTAAGCTATCCCGGAGAAGAACCTCAGACCTTTGTTTTGGATTCTAAATATCGCTGGGGCGATTCCTTTTGGGGGAATGCCATTCTCGGTGGTCTTGCACCCTTCGGTTGGGGCATCGATTTTTGGACTGGGGCGGCCTGGAATGTAAAGGCGGGAGAAGTCTATTCTTTACAAGGGAAGGGTCCAAAAGAACAAAAGACGACAAGCCCGATCTTGATAGCTCCACCGGTTGCAGAGGATGAAACTTTGTCTCTAGAAATTGCTACTCTTGTAGAAAAACGGATGCGAGAGCGTTTTCCGGATCGAAAGTGGAAGCCCTATGTCGAAACCGCGGATCTGTTTCACTTTTACCAACGAACTCACGAAGAACTGTTTCCACTAAGTGATTTAGCGCCTCTGTTCTATTCGGCAAAGAGTACTCAGGTTCTTGAGACAGTGGTTCAAAAGCGCAAGGGCTTTGGCACTCATGCGATTGAAGCCTCTCTTAAGAATGCAATCTCTGGAGAGGTCGAAGACTATTATGTGTTTGAGGTTCCAGATGAAAGATTAGCTGCGCTAAAATTAAGTTGGTGGGAGCGGATGTGGAATAGCCAGTCCATTTGGCCCAATGTTTTGGCCCTAGATTTTTCCACAGGCATAAGTTCTATTGAAGACATCAACGGGAACATCCACCAAGCTGAAAATCGGCATTCCGAAGGCACTTTAAGTCAGGCCACTCGCTATTTGGGAAGCATAAGTCTGGCGCGGATTCAGCAAGGTCGAAGAACGAGTGGAGGGCGCTACCGCTTTTCGATGATTCCGGCATTATTTTTCAGGTGGAATCAGTTGAACTTTCCAAGTGAGGCCCAAATCCGAGATGTCGAATTCGAGCGGCTGTTTCTATCAGTTGGATATGGACCTCGATTTGAATGGGTGTCTAATTTCGCAAATGTCTATTTGGATATTGTTCCGGGCCTTAGGTGGACCTCCGTGGAATACGATGGCCCATTGGCAAGTGGAATTGAACAAGATACCAACATATTCGTTTTTACTGAGGCGGGTATAAGTCGATTTGTAAGTGAGCGTTGGGTGATTTCTTTATTCGTTAGAAGTGCAGGAGAGGATATAGAGGTCTGGAAAAAGGCCCTCTCGGGAGCCTCGGACCAAAATTTCGCCTTACTTGATTTGCGGACAACGATTTCGGGAGCGCGTCTAGGATATTACTTTCCCGAGGGCTCAAAGAAGCTAAAATCCAGCTTCTGATAGGTTCCAGGTCCCAAGTGGTAGCAGTGGCGCATCATTCGGCAGCTAGAAGCTCCAAATGATGCGCCATTGCTAGCACTTGGGACCTGGAACCCAAAAGGTGGACCGAAGAAGTGGGCTCCGCTATGTTAGGTCATTCGTTTTTGGGGGTTGGGGATCAATGCAAAATGGAATTCTAGTTTTAGATTTTGGCTCTCAATACACTCAATTGATCGCTCGAAGATTGAGAGAAATCGGTGTCTACTCGGAGCTTCTTTTATTCGATGCCGACATCGAAGAAATCCGCAGTAAAAAGCCCATGGGAATTATTCTAAGTGGTGGCCCAAGTTCTGTAAAAGAAGAGGGCGCCCCGAAAAGGAATTTAAAAGAGCTTGCTGAGATCGCACCCATCTTAGGGATCTGTTATGGGATGCAACTTATTGCCGATCAGATGGGTGGCAAAGTTGTGACTGCAGATCGCAGAGAATACGGTTTAAATTCGGTGCGCTGGAGTGAGTCCTTGGTGAAGACAATTCCAAAAGATCAAAAGGTATGGATGAGCCACGGGGACGCACTTGAAAAAATACCTCCCGGCTTTCAGGTGGTCGCTGAGTCCAGCTCGGGCCACCCGGCTGCGATGAAGGGTCCCAATATTTGGGCTTTGCAGTTTCACCCTGAAGTGTCCCATACCGAAAACGGACTTGATCTTTTAAAGTCCTTTGCCTTTGATCTTTGTGGGGCTGAAAAAAACTGGAATGCTCCTGAAATCATCGATCATCTGATTGAAGACATTCGAGCCAAAGTGCCTGGAAACGAAAAAGTTCTTTGCGCCCTTAGCGGCGGGGTTGATTCGACCGTTGTGGGGACTCTTTTAACCAAAACTCTTGGAGCAGATCGAGTTCATTGTGTTTTTGTCGATACAGGAATGTTGAGGAAAAATGAATTCGAGGATGTCTTGAAGCTTTATGCGGAACTCGGTTTAAATGTCCATGGGGTCGATGCTTCCAAAACTTTTTTGGGACGTCTTAAGAATATCGAAGATCCTGAGCAAAAACGAAAGATTATCGGCCACACCTTTATCGATGTCTTTAAGGAAGAAATTAAGAAAATTGGAAAAGTAGATTGGCTGGCTCAAGGGACTCTTTATCCGGATGTGATTGAAAGTGTTTCTCCTCGGGGAACAAGCGTAACAATTAAGTCCCATCACAATGTCGGCGGACTTCCTAAGGATTTAAATCTTAATTTGATTGAACCCTTAAGGGAGCTTTTTAAAGATGAAGTGCGAATGATTGGGGCGCGTCTTGGTATTCCAGATAAGTTTTTGTGGCGCCATCCTTTTCCAGGACCCGGACTTGCAATCCGCATCATGGGAGAGGTCAACGAAGAGAACTTAAAAATTTTAAAAGAAGCCGATCACATCTACGTGGAAGAATTAAAAGCAAATTCTTTGTATCATAAGATTTGGCAAGCCTTTGTAGTTTTGCTTCCAGTTAAAACCGTTGGAGTACAAGGGGATTCCAGAACCTATGACAAAGTTGTCGCCATTCGAGCGGTGACTTCTCAGGACGGAATGACGGCAGATTGGTTTGATTTTCCAGCAAGTTTTTTAAGAATGGTTTCCAACCGCATCACTAACGAAGTCAAAGGGGTCAATCGAGTGGTTTACGATGTAACCAGTAAGCCCCCGGGCACGATTGAGTGGGAATAGTTTAGATGTCATTTGTTCACCTTCACGTTCATTCTCAGTACTCGCTTCTAGATGCCACCATCCGGGCAAAGGCGCTTGTTAAGCGCGCGAAGGAGTTTAATCAGCCTGCAGTTGCCTTGACGGATCTTGGAAATTTATTTGGCTGTATTGAGTTTTATTTTGCGGCTCTTGATGCGGGAGTAAAACCCATCGTAGGACTTGAAGTGTATATCGCGCCGAAGGGTCGTTTGGTTAAGGGCGAGGATAAAGACGCAAGTCATATGCCGAACCGTCGATTGGTTTTGCTGGCCCAAGATATGGACGGCTATCACAGTCTTTGTGCCCTCAGTACGATTGGTTATCAAGAGGGTTTCTATTACCGTCCTCGCGTTGATTACGAAGTTTTAAAAAAACATAATAAGGGTCTAATTGCATTAACCGGCGGTCTAATGGGTGAAGTCCCTTGGACTTTTAAAAATCGTGGACCCGATGAAGCTTTGCAAAAAATTAAGGAACTTAAAGACATCTACGGAGACGGTCTTTATCTCGAATTGAATCGAACCGGAGTTCGAGACTGGGACGACATTAATCCTTTTCTTGTTCAAGCTGGAAAAGACTTAAGTGTTCCCATTGTGGCTACGAATGATGTTCATTACCTTCATCAAGAAGATCAGCTGGCTCAGGAAGTTTTGATTTGTATTGCTTCCAACAAAACCCTGCAAGATGAGTCTCGATTTAAACTGGGAACGGATCAGTTTTATTTTAAAAGTACAGAATCCATGCAGTCTCTTTTTCAGGATCTTCCTGAGGCGATTGCCAATACCGAAGTCATCATGAATCGGTGCAATCTAAAGTTTAAGCTTAAAGATGAAGAGGGAAAGCCCATCTATCACTTGCCGACATTCCCGACCGCTGAAGGAGTTGGACTTGCTGAAGAGATCAAAAGACTTTCTTTCGAAGGTCTTGAGGTCAGGATCGAGCAAGCCAAAGCGCGCGGCGAAGAGATCGGTCCCGAACAACGCGAAGTTTATAAGCAGCGTCTTGAGTTCGAGTTAAAAGTTATTAATGGAATGGGTTTTGATGGATACTTTTTAATCGTTCAAGACTTTATTAATTGGGCCAAGAAAAATAATATTCCAGTCGGCCCGGGACGGGGATCAGGGGCAGGCTCTTTGGTCGCCTATAGTTTGTTTATTACCGATCTTGATCCCATGCCTTACAATTTGATTTTCGAGAGATTCCTAAATCCCGAGCGTATTAGCATGCCGGATTTTGATATCGATTTTTGCCAAGAAAACCGCGGCCGGGTCATTGATTATGTGACCGAAAAATACGGGCAACAAAGCGTGTCCCAGATTATCACTTACGGAAAACTTCAGGCTAGGGCTGCAATCCGCGATGTTGGGCGAGTTCTAGGAATGACCTATGCCGATGTGGATGTGATTTCAAAACTGATGCCTGATAAGTTAGGGATCACACTAGGTGAGGCCATAGAGCTTGAGCCACGCCTTCGTGAGATGATGGACCAAGATCCCAAGGTCGCAACCCTTATGGATTTGGCGCAAAAAGTTGAAGGTCTTGTTCGCCATGCAGGGATTCACGCCGCAGGTGTTGTCATTGCCGATGGATCGATCATGGATCATGCGCCCCTTTATCGTGGGGCTGACGGAGAAAACGTCGTTCAGTATGATATGAAACATGCTGAAAAAATTGGGCTAATTAAGTTCGATTTTCTTGGATTAAAAACCCTGACCCATATTCAAGATGCCTTAAATCTTGTTGAAAAAAATCGTGGCAAAAAAATTGCGACGACCGAGATCTCACTTAAAGACCCTGGTATTTATGAAATCATGTGCAAAGGGGATACGGCCGGGATTTTTCAGTTCGAAGGTGAGGGCATTACAGACCTAATCCGAAAAGCCAAACCAAATTGTTTTGAAGATATCGTTGCGATCAATGCCCTTTATCGCCCAGGTCCAATGGATATGATTCCGGACTATCTTAAGCGAAAAAATGCGGAAGTTTCGGTTTCGTATATTTTTGATGAACTCGAGCCTATTTTAAAAGAAACCTACGGGATCGTGGTCTATCAAGAGCAAGTCCAAATTGTTGCAGCTAAAATTGCCAACTACTCCCTTGGTGAAGCCGATATGCTTCGAAGAGCCATGGGAAAAAAGATTGCCGAAGAGATGGCCATTCACAAAACTCGCTTTTTAAAGGGCGCTGAAGAAAACAAATTTGATTTAAAAAAAGCAGGCGAGTTGTTTGATACCATGGCCGAGTTTGCGAAGTATGGATTTAATAAATCCCATGCTGCCGCATATTGCGTGGTTGCCGCCCAAACAGCCTATCTAAAGAACTATTATCCCGTCGAATTTTTTGCAGCACTTTTAAGCACGGAGATGAGCGACACGGATAAGGTCGTCAAATACGTTAAAGACGCACAAAAACGTAAGATCGAAGTTTTGCCTCCTCATGTGAATCACTCAGAATACAAGTTTTCGGTTCGAGGGGATCAAATCTTATTTTCTTTAGGTGCCATTAAAGGTGTGGGCCAAGGCGCTGTTGAAGCGATTGTCGAAGCCCGTGAAAAATTAGAGTCTAAGAAATTTGAGTCCTTAGATCAGTTTTTTGAAAGCCTTGATCTAAGACGGGTCAATAAAAAGACGATCGAAGCTTTAATTAAAGCTGGGGCCTTAGATGGCTTTAATGCAGAACGCTCTGAATTGATGGAAGGCTACTCGCGATTTATTGAACGTGCAGATCGAATTAAAAAAGATCGTGACCTGGGCCAGGTCAGTCTTTTTGCAATGGATGAGGAACTCACTAAGTCCGAGAGAGTCGTTTTGGAAAAAAAGGCCCCCTGGCCAAAATCCGCAAGCCTTGCTTTCGAAAAAGAAGTCCTCGGCTTTTATTTAAGTGACCACCCCCTGAAGGGTCTTGAAGCCGTTATGAGTCTTTGGTCAAAAATTAATGTCGAAAGTCTTAAGACTTTGCCGCCAAAATCAACGGTTCAGCTTTTTGGATTAGTCTCGAGTTTAAAAGAGTTTATTACCAAAAAAGGTACACGCATGGCCTTTTCTTCGATCGAAGATTTAACGGGTCGTGTGGAAGTCGTCGTTTTTCCAGATACTTTTGCGAAGACCGAGTTAATTTTAAAAAGTGAAGTTCCAGTCTTGATCTACGGCCAACTTGAGCGCGACGGAGAAGCCTGTAAGATTTTGCTCGAAGATGTGAAGCGAGTGGATGATATCTTTCAGCGTGCGAAAAAAATGACCTTTAAAATTTCTGAGGGCATGGATGATCGCTTCGACAAACTTAAGGCTTTAGTCGAGCGTTACCCCGGAAACACAAGTCTTGGATTCCAAATGAAGCTTCAGAATCCCGATGCTGTTGTCGAACTGGATCTCTTAGAGCCCAAAGGCGTCCATGCGGGGCAAGAATTCTTCGAAGAAGTCCAAGGACTCTTTGGCCGCTCGGATTTTATCTCTCTGAACTAGTTCGTTTCAAAACTCTGTTTGCAATAAGAATAAGTGCTCCGCCTCAGCCGTCGGACATTCTCGGTCGGCCCCTAGGATTTAATTTGATAACCCGGATTAAATTTGGGCCGACCTGCGAAACTAGTCTTCGGCGGACACTTATTCTTATTGCAAACAGAGTTTTGAAAGATTTTGTAGATAAAATCCTCGGGACCTTATGCATCGTTTTAGACTCTTTTCTGGACTCTTTGGGCAATTCGCTTTGGAGTGTGAAGATTTTCAACATCCAGCCAGCGGCACTTTTTCAGTTCGTAAGCAGAGATCCGGGATGTCTATTCGACTAATCTGGGGAAATCCATTTTTTTGAAGTTCTTCTTCTAATTTTTAAAGTGTCCACCGAAGACCGGGTTGTATCCTACAAATCCAGTCCATAGATGACGCCGAGATTTTTACTTATGGTGAGGCGCGACGACGATGGACTAGCGCAAGCTAATTCGAGGAGGAGCAACGAAGCCATAAGCAAAAATAACAAGTCAGCTATGGACTGGATTTGTAGGATACAGCCCTGTTTCGCAGGGCGGCCCAAAGGTCGACCTGGTTATTAAATATAGCCGACGGGCCGACCGAGAATGTCCGACGGCTGAGGGGGAGCACTTTAAAAATTAGAAGAAGAACTTCAAAAAAATATTTTTGTAAGTTCGCGGATTACATCTTTCGTGAATGTCTCTATTGAGAGTGGAGTCGGTTTCGCCAGAGGATGGGGCTTTTGATTAGGTTGTGGAGTAGGCTGGCTAGGGTCACTGCGATGAACATCAGGAATCCTATTGGGAAAAACAGGATTCCGATCCAGGAAAATTCGCCGTAACTTTTGATAAGGGTGAAGAGTGCGAAAAGGGAGAGAGTGACTAGGAGTAAAGAAGCCGGGGTGCTGCCCCAGAGTCCCATTCCGCTGAGTGCAAAAAACACACTTGTGACTTTTAGAAAATCCAAGGGAGAGCTATATTTTTGTCCGAATCTAAAGATTCGGACCCAGCCTTTCCAGAATTCTTTAAAGCTGGAATACATTCGAACTTGATAGAGAGGACTCTTCGAGATTTCGTAGCGTCCTTGATTTTTAAGGCTTAGTTCAGCGATGGCCATGTCGTCTGCGGATTCATTGCGTACACTTTTGTGAGCTTCAATTTTTTCGTAAAAACTTCGTTTAAAAAGAAGAAACTGACCGATGGCGTAGGGTTTTTTCCCATGGCTTGATGCAAAGGCCCTAGAGGCTATAAGCGTGAGGATTTGAAAGCTTCCCATGGCTTTTTCCCAAAGGCTTGGCGCCTTGTGAAAGGGGAGGGAGCTTAATAGATCTAGATCTTGATCTTTCATCATTCGAAGGGCTGTGCTGATTTGTTTTAGAGAATGAAGTGTATCGGCGTCGGTAAAAAGAATAAATTCTTTCGTGCAAAGCTTGGCCCCTTGATAGCAGGCCCAGTTTTTTCCTCTCCAACCGGCCTCTAGGGACTGCCCTTTAAGGACCCGACAGTTGAACTGAGTTGCGATTTCAGATGTTTTGTCCGTGGATTGATCGTCGACAACTATAATTTCGCTTATCTGTGAAGTTTTAGAGTGAGTTGTTAAGCTCGGCAGCAAGAGCTTTAGATTATCTTCTTCATCGCGGGCGGGAATGACGATCGACAATGAGTTTAAAAGATTTTGGTCGAATTCACTGTGCTTAATTTGATTTTGCTTAGCCTGGGAAATGCTTTTTGCGGCTTGCCCTAGGGCCTTAAAGAGTTCGCTGAGCCCGTAAATTGCGAAGGCTAAACTAAGTCCCGACCAAAGAGTGAACTCCACAGGTTTTAAAGGCTCATTAGCTTCAAGGTTTCGGCAACACCCGGATAACCTTGATCAAACCAATGCCACCAAGCTGCGATCATGATCAAGTGCCCGGTTAAGATAAAGACATGAGACCACATCTCGAAGCGGTCCGAATTTTTTGAATAGTAGCGGTGCCAATGAAAGGCCTCATCGATCACGCTGTACAGAATGCTTAAGAAGATCAAAACCGCTGCGGGGATTTTCATAAACTCTGCGTGGTTATAAGCCAAACAAAGAGCCAGCACCGATGTGATCCCGGCAAATATAG
Organism: uncultured Pseudobdellovibrionaceae bacterium; assembly: GCA_964389375.1. Lineage (GTDB taxonomy): Bacteria > Bdellovibrionota > Bdellovibrionia > Bdellovibrionales > UBA1609 > CAYMDP01. Next base: position 66,862 of record CAYMDP010000010.1, read on the forward strand.
TCACATGATGAACCAGAGCTTCTGCTTTTTTTAGTTCTTCTTTGTAGCGAGTTCGGTGTCCGATGGTGTCGACAGAAATCGCCGCCACAAAGATGAAGGTTCCTATCGGAATATTCCAAACATAAGCCGGATAAACGACGCCCCCGAAGTATCCGATCATTACAAAGCCCGTCACGCTGAATAAAAGCCCCAGCATCAGGCCAACCCAAGCGACGTAAGCCAGCCAATCTTTTTTTGTAAAAAGGCGCACTTGTGAGGTGTACTCAAAGGCTTCTCGAACAAAGGCTGTCACATTTTCCTCCTCGGCTTTGCAGATTTATACCAAGTTTGGCTGCGGGCTCCCAAGTTAAAATCCATTTCCCACGGGCCTCTGCTAAGCTGCGTTAACGAAATCTTTCCATCTGATCTTTGCTTATGGCCCAGGTCGCAAGAATCAGAAATACGGCGGTATATCCAAGTAAAGTCCAGGCACTTGGATGCGGAATTTTTTGATTAAGTACGACAGACCAAAGAACTTCTCCCAAGTGCCGGGTGGGTAATAAATTCGAAAGACCATGCAGACTTTCTGGCAACAGTTGAGGGGGTTTCCAAAGACCCCCGATAAAGGAAAGCGGCAGATAAACTAAATTTGCCATCGGCAAGGCCGCTTTTTTCGAGACCAGGTAGGCAAAGGCCAGACCCATGAAAGCAAATGGAATCGAGCAAAGTAAAAGAAGCGCAATAAACTGAAGCCATTGAGCCAGAGACAGCTGTGCAGGGGTCCAAATAAGCGCAACTAAAATCACCAGCGCCAAGGTAAGGAAGGCGAAGCAGAGTGCGCACAGACTGCGAGCCAGCAGAATCAAATTGGGTGCGAGAGGGAGGCTTCGAAGATAAAGATTCCAAGGCGAGCTTCGTTCTTCAGCGACGCCTACGCCAAACTGAAAGAAAACGACACCAAAAATTGCAAAACATGAAAATGAGGCCATCAGAATATTCGCGATTTCTTCGCTATGAGCCTCAGGCACTCCGAAGATTAGAAAAAAACCTGCAGGAAATATTAAGGTCGGAACCAAGTAGCTGGGTTGGCGAAGATGTTCTAAAAGTAAAGCCCAAGTGTGAATCAACAATAGCTTCATGGTGTTTGCTCCAGTGTGAGCTTCAAAAAGGCCTCTTCCAAAGTTGGCGTCTGGATCTCTAAGTCTTGAAAATTTTGTTTCAGTCCAACGAGTTCGCGGACATATTCGTCAGGGTCCGTGGTCCAAACTTCAAATTGATCACCGGTTTTAATAAATTCACTTTGGCTTTGTGTACGAAGATTGTCTGTTGAGGAAAAGCGAACTTTTTTGAGACCTACTTTTTGTTTTGCGGTCTGAATCTCTGAGTCAAAAAGGAGCCGACCTTTTTGCAGAATAAGGGCGCGATCCGTAAGGAATTCAGCCTCTTCAAAGTGATGCGTGGTCAAAAGCAAACTGACTTCATGTTTCGTAACATAAGACTTAATCAAATGAAGAAGATTTTTTCTAGACTCAAAGTCTAATCCAGTTGTCGGCTCATCCAATAAAACCAAGCGCGGTCGGCCCGCAAAAGTACAGGCCAGAGCCAGTTTGCGTTTTTCACCGCCGCTTAGACCTCCGCATTGGCGATTTGAAATCATCTCAAGCTGAAAGAGTTGAATCAGCTCATTAAGCCCTTCAGGGTCTTTGTAGTGAGATCTGACAAGATAAAGAATTTCTTTCACTTTCAAGTGATCGCTGAATCCTAAATGCTGAGGAGTGAGGCCCAATTGGGAGCGACTTGTTGCATTTCGGGGATCCTGGCCAAACAGCAAAATCTTTCCTTGATCGGGGCCCCGCAGGCCAGCTGCCATAGAATAAAGCGTGGATTTACCCGCGCCATTTGCACCGAGAAGTGAAAGGCATTCTCCTTTACTGATTTGAAATGAGATTTTGTCTAAGACTCGCCTGGAGCCAAAGTTCTTCGTCACTTCATTAAATTGGAGTTCAGCCATCAATTATTCACCGCATTATTATGCTGGATCGGTTTGAGCTCGCGAGCCTATTCAATCCCCGTGAGACTTACAATATATTTTGAAATCTGCCCCCGAAGCCGTTAAGGTTCTCGGGTTAAATCGAAATTTCGAGGGGTTCTTTTTGCTTCAAAATTTAGAGCACTTTCCTAAAGAAGAGGCCTTGCCTCTGGTGGAAAGTTTTATGCAGCAATTAATTTTGAAAGATGGCCCGGGCCCCCTGGCCGCGATGCTTCTGGAGCATCTTTCAAGCGGAGGTCGACGTTTGCGGGCTCATCTGTCGCTCGCCGTCTTCCGCAGTTTAAATTGCGATATTCAATCTGTCCTTCCTTGGGCTGCGGCTTGTGAACTTCTGCATAATGCCACTTTAATTCATGATGATATTCAAGATGGGGATCTCATCCGGCGAGGGCAAAAGACTTTGTGGGCTCGTCACGGGATTGCTCAGGCCATAAATGCGGGCGATCAAATGTTGATTCTTCCCTTTCGCGCCTTGTGCGAGCTGAAGGCCTCTTCAGATTTAAAACTTCTTCTTAACGAGGAACTGGCTCAGTGTGCGTCTCGTGTTGTTCAAGGCCAGACTGAAGAGTTTCATCTTAAGAGTGAAATAGATCAGCCGAATTTATGGGACCGCTATTTAAAGGTGATTGATTGTAAAACCGCGGCCTTATTTGGTAGCCCAGTGTTTGGGGCTCTTTTGCTCGCTGGAGAAAGTCCAGAGGAGGCTAAAAAAGCAAAATTTGTTTTTGGGCGGCTTGGACGTGCCTTTCAGTTGGTTGACGATCTAGTCGACCTAAAGGGGCGTAAAAAGGGTCGAAGAGCGGGTGATGATTTGCGTGAGGGAAAAGTCTCAAGCCCCTTGGTGAAGTATCTCGAAATTCGTCATGAAAAAAAACAAGACATCAAAACTTTGATTCATCAAAATCGTGGCGAAAAAAATGAAGAAGTGGTGCAAAAGATTTTGTGGGAAATGGACGAGCTTGGACTGTCACAGTTAATTGAAGTCGAGGTCCAGTTATTATTAGAATCCTTTCAGTCGGAAATTTCGGTCATCTCGGGAGGAAGGCTTTCTGAAATTGCGAATCAAATTTGCAAAAAAATTCTTCAACCTTTAAGTGAATCGAAGGTGATCTATGTCTAAGTCAGATCTTCCTGTGATTGTTATTGGATCAGGTTTTGGTGGGATGGCTTCCGCGGTCCGCATGAGAGCAAAGGGTTATAAAGTAATCCTTCTTGAAGCCCATAATCAACTCGGGGGAAGAGCCGCTGTTTTTAAGCAAGACGGCTTTACTTTTGATGCCGGTCCAACCGTTATCACGGCTCCTTATTTAATCGCAGAACTTTTTGAAATGCTCGGTGAGGACCCTAAGGATTTTTACGAGCTGATGCCCGTCGATCCCTTCTACCGAATTCTTTACCCTGATGGATCTCAGTTTGATTATGTCGGAGATGAAGATCGGCTGATCGAAAATATTCGAAAGCTTAGCCCCGAAGATGTAGAGGGTTACAAAAAATTAGCTGAACACTCGAGTCGAATCTTTGATGTAGGTTATACCCAGCTTGCAGATCAGCCCTTCCTTCGGGTTTCAGATATGCTTCGTGTGTTGCCGGATATGCTAAAGCTTGAAAACTATAAAACGGTTTATGCATTGGTCTCTAAGTACATTAAGGACGAACGGCTCAGGCAGGCCTTTAGCTTTGAGCCCCTTTTGGTGGGTGGGAATCCATTTCAGATCACCTCAATTTATCTTTTAATCCATTGGCTCGAAAGAAAGTGGGGTGTCCACTTTGTTAAGGGTGGAACCACAGCCTTGGTTGAAGCCTTTGGACTTTTGATGCAAAAACACAATATCGGAGTTCGACTGAATACAAAGGTCTCTAGGATTGATGTTGAAGAGGGTAAAGTGCGGGGAGTCGTGACGGACTCTGGAGAGCGCATCGCTTGCCAGATGGTGATCTCAAATGCGGATCCAATTAAAGTTTATTCTGAGATGGTGGATAAAAAATTTCGTAAAAAAAATACGGACCGCTCGCTTAAGAATAAAAGAAGCTCGATGGGTCTATTCGTCGCTTATTTTGGAACAAAGAAAACTTACCCAGAGCTTGCGCACCACACGATAGTTCTTGGGCCTCGGTACAAAGGGCTGTTACATGATATTTTTAACAAGAAGGTCCTTGCCGATGACTTTAGCCTTTATCTTCATGCACCCACTCGTTCGGATGCAAGCATGGCTCCTGAGGGGCATGAGTGCTTTTATGTTCTTTCTCCGGTCCCAAACAATCAAAGTGGATTAAATTGGTCTGAAATTGGGGATGCTTACTGCGACAAAATTTTGTCAGCACTCGAAGATAAACTTCTGCCTGGCTTAAGGGAAAACTTGGTGACGAAGCATTTTGTGACTCCGGATTATTTTGAAAAGACTTTGCACAGCGCAAGGGGAGCGGGCTTTGGAATTGAGCCCTGTTTTACTCAGTCGGCCTATTTTCGCTTTCATAATAAGTCGGAAGATATTGAGGGCTTATATTTTGTAGGGGCCAGCACTCATCCCGGAGCCGGTGTTCCAGGAGTTTTATCTTCAGCAAAAGTTTTAGAGAGATTGATTCCTGATTTGGATCGAAGACGACCTTTACCGATTGTGCAGAATGCGATGCCACGTGATTTGGAGGCCCCGCTGTGAAGGCGGAGCTGCAAAAATCCCTTAAACCAAATCCCGCAATGGCCCAGCATGCGAAGTCCTTTTCGTGGGCTTCTTTCTTTTTTTCTTCAGAAGTTTTCTACGATGTTTGTGCGCTTTATCTTTTTTGCAGAACGGTCGATGACATTGCAGATAAAGAAGAGCCATCTCGGGCAAGGGGGCGGCTGAATGACTTAAAAGAGAAGCTGTCTCAATTTCATCCCGAGGATAAATTTACGGACCAAAGCCTTCACAATTTGCATCGACTTCATTTTGAAAAAGGCCTACCTCTTGCCCAGGCTGTCGAATTGATTGACGGGGCACTGAGTGACCTGGATCGCAGTCGTGTCGCAGATGAAGCTGAATTCTTGCATTACTGCTACCAAGTCGCAGGGACTGTAGGTTTGATGATGTGTCCTTTGATTGGAGTTCGTGATCCGATGGCGGCTGAGCACGCGAAGAGTCTTGGCATTGCCATGCAAATGACCAATATTTGTAGAGACGTCAAAGAAGATGCCGAGATGGGCCGAGTGTATTTGCCCGAAACATGGTTAAGTGAAGTCGGTCTAAGTTCTGAGCAAGTATTAAATGGACAGGCGGATTCGGCAAAGCTTTCAAAGGTGGTGTGCCGAGCCCTTTCCTTGGCCGATCAGTACTACCGCCATGCGGATCGTGGGATGGTCTTTATTCCTTTTCGTCCACGTTTAAGTATTGTGGTGGCGAGCCGAATTTATAGAGCCATTGGTTTAGAGCTGCAAAAACGTCGATTTAACCCAATGTTAGGACGAGTTTTTGTAAGCCCCTATAAAAAAATAATTTGGTCACTAAAAGCAGTTTGGGCGGCCGTGTTTGCTGGCGCAATAAAGGGCTAGTCGATGACCTATATGCAGTTTCATTTTATCTTTACCTTGCCTCTGATGAGCTTATTTCTGTTTTTGTCCATTAAGAAATATCCAACAGAATTTAAACCCTACGCTTTGGGGATGGCCCTACTTTCGGTTTTGGCTCTGGTCTACACCACTCCCTGGGATAATTACATCGTCGCAAAGGGGGTTTGGTCCTATCCCCCGGACAGAGTTCTTCTAGTCATCGGATATGTCCCCTTCGAAGAGTATCTGTTTTTCTTGATTCAAACTTGGTTGTCGGGATCCTTCTTTTTTTTACTGACCAGAAAATTTCCAGAAAAATTTGTCGCAAAAAGATCTTGGGCCTTAAATATATCTGCTGGAGTTTTTTCTCTTCTTCTTTGCGGCACTGGGGTTTACTTCCTGTTTTCGGATTCAACATTTTATCTAGGGATGATTTTATCTTGGGTGGCTCCTGTTTGGGGTCTTCAGTGGGTCTATGCTTTGGATCATCTGGTGCGTAACATAAAAATTGTTTTTGGATCAATTCTGATGCTTTCAGTTTACCTTTCGGTTGCAGATAAAATTGCAATCTCGAGTGAGATTTGGACGATCTCAGATCAATTTACGACTGGAATTCAGCTTTTTGGTCTTCCCATGGAAGAAGCACTGTTCTTTTTTGCCACAAATGTAATGGTCATTCAGGGCCTAAGCTTATTTGTTGCAGGCCCCAGATACTGGCCCTTTAGGGCTTTTCCACGTGTGATGTCGCGCGTTTTTTAGGCTTAGCTGTTTACCTGACTTAAGCCTATGCTAATCTTTAAAACTTGGGGGAATTATGAAAACTCTTTTAACTGTTCTTGGAGTGCTTATGTCTTTAACTCTATCTTATGCTGAAGCGGATATCTTCTCTGTTCCCTTAAAAAATATTGATGGTGAAGCCGATAGCCTTGCAAAGTACAAAGGTAAAGTGATGCTGGTAGCAAATACAGCCTCCGAGTGTGGATACACTCGTCAGTATGCGGGCCTTCAAAAAGTGTATGATCAATTTAAAGATCAAGGTTTTGTGGTTTTAGGTTTTCCGAGCAATGACTTTGGTGGCCAAGAGCCTGGGCAAAACAAGGATATAAAAAAGTTTTGTCAGTTAAACTATGGGGTGAATTTTCCGCTTTTTGAAAAGGGTCCTGTAAAGGGTGAAGAAAAACAGAAGCTTTTTGCAGAGCTATTGAAATTGTCCTCAGACAAGTCAGAGATTAAGTGGAACTTCGAAAAGTTTTTGATCGGCAAAGATGGCAAACTAAAAAAACGCTTTTCTTCAAAAGATGAGCCTGAAGACATCGCCAAGTTTGTTGCAGAGGAATTAAAAGCTGCAAAATGAAGCCTCGCATTCGAATCTTTTGGTTTAGACGAGACCTTCGCCTTCACGACAATCATGGGCTTTATCAGGCCTTAAAGTCGGAGCTGCCTGTCCTTGGCCTTTTTATCTTTGATTCCGCAATTTTAAAAAAACTTGAAGACAAAGATGATGCGCGAGTCACTTTTATTCATTCCGAGCTCTTCAGCATCAATCAACAACTTCACGAGCTGGGAAGTAGCCTTCGAGTCGAGCATGGTGTGGTCCTTGATATTTGGAAAAAGCTTTGCGCTGAGTTTGAGATTGATTCGGTCTTTACGAACCATGACTACGAAGCTTATGCCATTGAGCGAGATTTAAAGGTCGAAAAATTTTTATTAAGCCAGGGAGCAGAGTTTAAATCTTTTAAAGATCAAGTGATCTTCGAAAAAGATGAGGTCTTAAAAGACGATGGCAGTCCTTACACGGTCTACACACCTTACAGTAAAAAATGGAAGGCCCTAAATCTTAAACATCCGATAAAAATCTACCCCTCAGAGAAAGAGACAAAGAATTGGTTTAAGGCTAAAAAAATGGACATTCTAAGTTTAGAGTCCATAGGCTTTAAACCAAGCTCGATTGAAATTCCAAAAAAGACCGTCTCGAAGTCACTTTTATCCGCCTATAAAAAATCTAGAGATTTTCCGGCACTCGAGGGGACTTCTGGTCTAGGACTTCATTTTCGTTTTGGCACAATCAGTATTCGTAAGGCCGTTCAGACCGCAACAAAAGAGTCCGAGACTTGGTTAAACGAATTAATTTGGCGCGAATTCTTTATGATGATTCTTTTTCATTTTCCCGAAAGTGCAGGTCAGCCCTTTAAATCCAAATACGCGGCCATTCCTTGGCGAGATGACGAAGCTTCTTTTAAAACTTGGTGTGAAGGGCAAACGGGTTATCCAATTGTGGATGCGGGCATGAGACAGTTGAATCAAACGGGTTGGATGCACAACCGAGTTCGTATGATTGTCGCAAGCTTTTTAACAAAGCACCTTTTGATCGATTGGCGAAAAGGTGAGCGCTATTTCGCTCGAAAGCTTTTGGATTATGAACTAGCTTCGAATGTAGGCAACTGGCAGTGGGCTGCGGGTTGTGGTTGTGATGCCGCCCCCTATTTTAGGGTCTTTAATCCGATGACTCAGGTCGAGAAATTTGATTCTAAAGAAGAGTATCTTGATCGTTGGGTCCCCGAGCGCCATAGTTCTAAGTACCCGGCTCCGATGATCGAGCATAAAATCGGACGAGAAAGAGCGCTTCGAGTTTTTGCTGAAGCCCTAAAGGAGAAATCATGAAAATCTTGTTAACGGGAGCCACAGGCCTAGTCGGTCAAGCCCTCGGGCAAAAGTTGGTTTCTGAAGGTCATGAGCTTGTGGCCTTAGTTCGAGACCCAGTGAAGGCCAGACGCGAGCTTTCTTACCCCGCAGCGATTTATCAATGGGATGGAGCAAAGGCTCCGCCAAATCAAAAGGCCTGTCTTGGGGTGGAGGCCGTGATTCATTTGGCCGGAGAGCCCATCGCAGGAAAGCGCTGGAGCGCAAAACGCAAAACCGCCATTTTGGAATCTCGGACTCTTTCGACACGAAATCTCATTCAGGGTTTAAAGGATGCACAAGCTCCGCTTAAGGTATTTCTTTCGGCCTCTGCCATGGGAATTTATGGAGATCGCGGGGATGAGATTTTGACCGAAGATGCCAGCCACTCTTCCGATTTCTTAGGACAAGTTTGTGAAAAGTGGGAAGCCGAGGCCTTAAATCTTTCAAAAAGTTTTCCGACCGCTCGCTTGGCTATTTTTCGGATCAGTTTAGTTTTTGCCGGCCATGGGGGATTTTTAAAAGAAATCTTGCCGATCTTTCAGCAGGGGACCGGGGGAGTCATTGGAAGTGGAAAACAGTGGATGAGCTGGATTCATTTAGAAGATCTAGCGCGATTGTTTACCCAAGCCTTAAGACAAAGTCAGTTCTCAGGTATTTACAATGCTTCTGCTGGTGAGCCTGTGCGAAACGGGGACTTTACTAAGGTCATTGCGCGAATCCTAAAAGTTCCAGCCCTTTTTCCCGTTCCAAAGTTCGCTTTAAATTTGATCTTCGGAGAAATGGCGAAACTGCTTTATTCAAGTCAAAGACTTGATTCTAAAAAATTAAGATCCGATGGCTTTGAATTTAAATATCCAAGTTTGATTGAAGCCCTTCCAGCGGCCCTTGAGGGCCTCGGGCCAGGGGATTCAATCTTTTTATCAGAGCAATGGCTTCCAAAAAAAGTAGAAGAACTTTTTCCCTTTTACGAGAACGAAAAAAATCTAGAACGGATCACTCCGCCCTTGGTCAATTTTAAAGTCTTAGGAAAGTCGACGGATAAAATTCAAAAGGGGACCTTGATCGATTATTCGTTGAAGATTCGCGGAGTCCCAGTCAGATGGAGAACTCTCATCGAAGAGTGGCGGCCCAACCAAGTCTTCATCGATACACAGGTGAAGGGGCCTTATAAAAAATGGCACCACACCCATCAGTTTATCCCTTTAGGAAATGGAACCCTGGTCAGAGACAAAGTCATTTTCAAATTGCCCTTAGGATATTTCGGCAATCTATTGGGCGGAGCCTTCGTCCGAGGTGATGTGCAAAAGATTTTTACTTTCCGCGCCAAAGTTATCGACGATCTGTTTTACTCTTAAGTGGGCGCAGCAAACGCAATTTTTAGGTAGGGCCCCGCTTTTGTTAGGGGCCCCATTTTTAGAGTTAACTTTTGACTACTCTTTGCAACTGTATTCGAACATTTTATCTAGCAATGCACAGCCGACTCTGCGACCCAAAATCAGACCGTCTTTGTTGTCCGCTTCGACGTGAATTCCGCCGTAGATTCGGCTTTTCCCAGCTTCATCGGCAGCTTCCTTATAGGATTTAAAGGATCGAACGACACCCTTTAGATCAGGCGATGTAATGCGAAGTGGCTGACCTTCGAGGGGAAGAATCACAGCCAGCACACTTGCGGCGGCGGCACTAAATGTTGAGTGACCACTGACGTAACCTGGAAATGGAGGTGTTGAAATCAAGGGGAGCCAGCCCTTTTCACCTAACTCTTCGGAAATCGCAGTAATCGGGCGCCAGGTTTGCTGTTGGTACTTCACAGTCCAGGCTGTGATCCCCGCATCACAAAGAGCAAAAGACAAAGTTCTCATGATGCTGACTGAGTCAGAGAAGTTCGTCGGAACTTCTTGAAGGCGTTGAAGTGCGATCAAGATCCAAAGTCCTGGAGGAGTTACCGTGCCGGCACCTCCAACCCAAAATTTTGCAATTTCAGTTTGATCCGCCGTGCGATTTTTAGAGTCCACTCCACCTAAGCTTCGAACCTCTTCAAGTTCTTCAAAATACAAAGCCGTGCCCGGGGCAGGAGCAATAAGTCCTTGGATAAGGTCCTCGACTTTTGCTTCTGAAAAAAGTTGAAGCTTATTCCAGTTTGGAAGTGCGGGACCGGCATGATTGGGAAGAGTCGGTCTCCAAAGACCACGTCCTGGGTTTGTGGGCCAATCAGTTTGTCCCTTCTCGGCTTGTTCCAGGCGAGGATAATGATCTTTAAATATTTGCTCTGCCAACTCTTGCGCCTTTTTGACTTCGTAGGCTTCAGTAGAATTAAGGCTTTGCTTCTTAAGCCAGGCTTCAGAAAGTTCTGCTTGAGAAGGTTTCACCAAAGAAAGGACTCGAGTGAAAGCCGCGCGATAAGAGAGCTCGGGGTGGTTCGAGTTCTTAAGGCTCTGAAAGCCTGCGTCGTTAGCCATAGCCCACATAAATGCGGCATAGGGAGGGGCCATTTTTTCAAGCTCGGTAATCTTTAAAGAAGTCATGTGGCTTTCTATAATAGCTTGCTTACTAGCAGCCGCGGCCGTTTCTAAACCAAATCCTAGTGTCACCAACAAAGTTGCTGCAAAAATGAAAAATGCCTTTAGCTTGGGCCGAAAAACCATAAAAAATCCCCCTTTAAAGAATTGAATTGCGGGCATAAACCACCATAAATTTTGAGGCCTTTCAATGAAACTCTGAGCCTTTACAGAAACTGAATAAAGTTCAGCCGCGAGGTCTCCTATAAACACAAGCGAACAGGATTTCTTTCAAAATCGAGTTCGGCATTGAAACCCTAGCCCGTCGGGTCCGAGCCGAATTCAAGGAGCGATTGAATCCTGGTCAAAAATGTACAATGGGATTGGCAATTGTTGCGGTGTGGGTAAGAAAGCCTTCGATTGACCGAAGAGCTTGGCAAGACCTCAAAGTATGGTCTAGGCTTCTAGTTGAGTTATAAATTTTTGTCCAAGGAGGGCATTCATGAAAAGCTATAGATGGCTTTCATCTTCTTTTATCCTTTCAAGTTTAGTTCTATTGCCACTTCAAGCTTTTGCCGCAAGTCCGGAAATATTCAGTGGAAAATGGGTTGGAACTGGCTCCTATGTGCTCGAGGGACAAATGACCCAGTGCTCGCTCGTGGAATTCTCATTTTCTGCGACAGCCAATACCTTCACCTTCGCCGGTGGCCAAAGAGTTTGTGATCTTCACACTGAAGAGCTTCCAGCGGTGACCATGGACTATGCTGATGGGGTCATTTACTTTGCGGGACTCGTCGTGGGCCGCTACACAGAAGATGTTTTGGAGTCATGGTTTCAAGCTCCAGATCCTTCAGGTGGAACAAGGTATTGGAGAATGTCGATGCGAAAGACGGGCACACATTTGATGTATGAAGAAAGCCGCACCCTAGTCGGGGAAGACAGCCCGGTCATAAGCTTTGC
>CAYMDP010000011.1:0-70879 GCA_964389375.1 uncultured Pseudobdellovibrionaceae bacterium
ACAGCCAAATTAAACAGATTTTGGTTCAAAAATCCCTTGGGGCTCGCATCAAAAAGGTGGTCTTGTGGAAAATATTAGGTATCAAGTTTTCGTTAGCTCAACATACACGGACTTAAAAGATGAACGGCAACGCGTGACACAGACACTAATGGAAATGGACTGCATACCTGCTGGTATGGAACTTTTCCCCGCGGTAGATGAAGAGCAATGGGCCTTTATAAAAAAGGTTATTGACGACTGTGACTATTATCTCCTTATCGTAGGTGGGAGATACGGATCGATTTCACCTGAAGGCATTAGTTATACGGAAAAGGAGTTTGATTACGCCGTAGAAAAAGGCCTTAAAGTTGTTGCCCTTTTACACGAAAATCCAACAGAACTACCTGATGGAAAGACTGATACAAGTCCAGAGCTTGTTGAAAAACTGAGCATTTTTAGAGAAAAGGTTGAGACGGGTAGATTGGTAAAATATTGGAAGAAAACAGAAGACCTGCCTGGGATGGTTGCCCTCAGTCTACAGAAAACCATTAAATCACATCCTGCGGTTGGTTGGCAACGCGCTGCTGGGCCTTCTGCTCAAAAACTTCTTCAAGAAATTAATGAATTACGGAAGGAAAATTCGCGACTGAAATCAAAAGTTTCAGATCTTACAAGTTCTCATAACTACAAAATAGACGACATTGCGAGTTTAGACGAGACAATTAGTGCTTCGGGTAATTATTATTGGAATACAACCAGCAAAAGTACGTGGACCACATCGCTTACATGGAGGGAAATATTCTTGATGCTTTCTCCATATTTAGAACAACATCCAAATCAGGAAATCGTAAAAGCAAAACTTACTGAAATTTTGTTTAGCAAAAGTGGCAATTCAGGTCGAGCACCTACTTTATTTGATCAGGACTTTCAAACTCTAAAGATTCAGTTTAAAGCTCTTGATCTAGTCACTATTAAATATATGAAAACGGTTGGCGGTGGCATGGCGTGGTTTTGGTATCTTACTCCAATGGGCGAGAAACTCATGGTAGAAGGCCGAATTGTGAGGACTAACACTTCAAAGTAATTTTTAATGAAAGTACGAGTGCCCGTCGCATTTTTGCGTAACAGTGCGTAGTTACGGTGTTGTTGAAAATAAGACTCGTCTCTCAGGGACCTCACATTGTGACATTAGGCACGGAGAGGCGGGCGAGATTTAGCACCTCGCCCTAGGCCCAGCGGCTCAACTTTTTGTATTTACTTGATCCCCATATTTGAGTAATCGATCTAAATGAAAAAAATAGTTATTTCTCGACCCGGGTCTTATAACCAACTTAAAATTGAAGAATTTCCGGATTTAAGCCCCAATGAAAACGAGTTGGTCATTGAGACCAAAGGCATTGGAGTCAACTATGCGGATGTTTGTGTAAGGCTGGGAGTTTACGAATCAGCTAAAACATATGTGGGTTGGCCCATTACGCCAGGTTTCGAAGCCTCGGGTCATGTTATGAAAGTCGGCCGAAAAGTAAAAAATTTTAAAGTGGGTGATGAGGTCGTATGTATTACTAGATTCAACGCCTATGCCTCGCAAATTTGTGTTGGCGAAAGCCAGGTCTTAAAAATTCCTCAGAATTTTAGTTTACTTCAGGCTGCAGGTTTTCCGGCCGTGTTTTTCACCGCCTATCACGCCATCTACCAACATATTCGAATTCGAAAAGGCGCAAGAGTCCTTATTCACTCCGCAGCAGGAGGAGTGGGTACAGCTTTGACTCAAATATGTCGGGCTGAAGGATTTTCTACAGTTGGAGTTATTGGTTCAAGCCATAAAAAACAATATTTAGAAAAATTCGGTCCGGATGTGATTATCGACAAATCAAAAGAAGATCTATGGGCGGAGGCCCGCAAGCATGCTCCTGAGGGCTACGATGTTGTGTTTGATGCCAATGGCCACACCACATTAAAAAACTCCTATAAACATTTAAGACCAACGGGAAAACTGATTGCTTACGGGGCTCACGGGATGATGCCGAACAAAGGCGGGCGCCTAGATTATGTAAAGGCCGGGATAGGCTTTCTAAAAACCCCCCGCTTTTCACTATTTAGTTTGTTAACAGATAATAAGGGCGTCGTTGGATTTAATCTTAGCTATTTATTCGATGATTTAGCCATGATCGAAGAATGTGTCCAAGGCCTGAATGCTCTTGCCGAAAAGTCTCAGATCAAGCCCATACCAATTACTAGTGTGCCATTTGCGGATGTCGGCGAAGCCCATAAATTAATCGAAAGCGGGCAGTCTGTTGGTAAAATTATCCTGACGCTTTAGGGGGCCCCTCGTATTTTTGCGTAACAGCGCGTGGTCGTAGTTTGCCGCCGGATTGTCCTAGTGGGGGAAGTGGTACCCTTTGTATTCTTTGAACAGACGGTCTGGCACGACAACATCCTTCATCTTGGGATCGCTAAGTGCCGCGTAGCCAATATCGAAATCAAGAGAGACAGTGAAAAATACCTTCGAAGCTTTCAGCGCATTTAGAATCATAGAATCACTAAACGAGGTCCCGGTCCTTTCACAGATGGCGATGGCTTCGGACCATCCCAGGGACGCGTCGAACAGATATTCCTGAGATTTATCATTGGTGCTTATGTATTCGACTCCACGATCCATCAATGCTTGGTCTTCTAATCCGACTTTACTTTCGAGAACGGATTTGCAGATTTCCAACCATCCAATTTGACCTGAGTGAGGGCCTGCGGAAAATTCTTTTTTGATTTTCTTGAGCTGGGATTCGTTGAAGACCTCATCCTTATCGGGATCGGCGGCCACACTGGTCTTGAGGCTGCCTTTGAGAGCTTGAATCTTCGCCTTGGCGTTTTTGTGTAATTTCACCTTGGAAAACTCATCGACCATATCGAGGAGTCGCTCCGTCAGTATCAATCGTCTTTGGAACTCCAGATACTCGGATCTTGTGTTCACCGTCACAAACAACCTATAGTTTTTTCGCAGCAACAGATCCCACACATCAACAATTTCGCTGTTGGAAGCGCGAATGTCGTAGCTGGCCGAGATCAATACATTCGTGTCGAGAATAGCTCCTTTGTGCGTATCGCTTTTTTCAATGGAAGCCAGATAGGATTCAATTTCTGAAAATGGAATAACTCTGCCCAATTAGACCTCTGGTTGCTGAGCGATTTTGCGGTCGGAGTCTTTTTTGTCCCGCTCTTGCTCTTTTTCGATCTCTTCGAAAATTTTATTCAACTTTTTAATCTGATCCGGTGTGAGCGGAGTCTTGCGCCGAGCTTTCGATTCGCTAGCCAATGTGCGAATACTTTTAAGTGGTTTCTTTGTCATTTTAAGCCTCCTATGAACCTAAATATAGCAGAGCTCTTTGGCTTGTAAGGGCTTGAAAACACTAGGTGCCCCTCGTATTTTTGCTTAACAGTGCCTGGTCGTATGCTTGAGCTTCGCCTGAAACCAATCACGATTATTCGACCAA
Organism: uncultured Pseudobdellovibrionaceae bacterium; assembly: GCA_964389375.1. Lineage (GTDB taxonomy): Bacteria > Bdellovibrionota > Bdellovibrionia > Bdellovibrionales > UBA1609 > CAYMDP01. The sequence continues at coordinate 3,468 of CAYMDP010000011.1, forward strand.
GCACATATGTGATGGGACTCAAAATGCAAGTGTCCGTCCAGGGCAAGCGGCAAACAGTCCAGCGAATCGATACGGACCGCAGAATATTTTACGAAATACGAATCAACTCCCCCTTACGCAAAAATACGACGGGCACCTTTACATACGGGTGCTTATGCCTGCAATCTAGCGTATAAGTCCCATATGGCCGACACATTTGATAAATACCCCTTAAAACCAGAGCTATTAAAAACTTTAGCAGAGCTAAAATTTCACTCGATGACGCCGATTCAAGCGATGGCGCTTCCCCATGTTCTTAGTGGCTTGGACGTAATCGGCCAGGCCAAGACCGGCTCTGGAAAAACTGCGACCTTTGGCTTAGGGATTCTAAATTCGATCACCGAAGGGCCTCTTTATCCTCAGGCCCTTGTTTTGTGTCCGACTCGTGAGCTTGCCGAGCAAGTGGCAAAAGACCTTCGTAGTCTTGCCAGGGGCTTAAAGAATATTAAAATTTTGACCTTGTGTGGGGGAGTTCCTGAGTCCGAGCATCGAGGAGCCCTTCAAAAGGGAGCGCATATTATAGTCGGTACCCCCGGCAGAGTTTTGCAACTTCTAAGAACCATGGATTTAATGGCAAACGACGTAAAAACCTACGTTCTTGATGAGGCCGACAAAATGTTGGGGATGGGTTTTTATGAAGACATCATTTCTTTAAGCAATTTTTTGCCAAAAAATCGCCAGACCCTTCTTTTTTCTGCGACCTTCACAGAAGAAAGTCACAAACTTAGCGAAGAGCTTCAGACAAATGCCAAAAGCATAAAGGTCGATACCGAGCACATCCAAAATGAGATTCATCAAGTCTTTTATGAAATTCGGCCGGGTGAGGACAAAAACGCAATTCTTTACAAACTATTAAATTTTCATCAGCCTGATCGAGCCATCGTATTTTGCCGAACAAAAAAAGAGTCTACAGATCTGGCCGAGTTTTTAAGCCAAAGAGGCGTTTTTGCAAGCTACCTTAACGGAGACCTCGAGCAAAAGGACCGAGCCGAAGTGCTTATAAAGTTTTCGAACAGAAGTCTTTCGGTTCTTGTTGCGACCGATATTGCGGCTAGAGGTTTGGATATTCAAGACCTCCCGGCCGTGATCAATTTTAATATGCCTGCAACGGCCGAAGATTATATCCACCGAATTGGCCGCACGGGGCGGGCCGAAAACACGGGCAAGGCTTATAATTTTTTTACCGATTACGAGCGCGCCTTGCTTGGGCAAATCGAATCCGCCTTAAAACAAAAGTGTATTTTTGAAGAGACCTCTGAAATTCCTGCCGCTAAAAACTACAGCCCAAATCCACCTATGCGAACGATCTATATCAACGGCGGAAAAAAAGATAAACTTCGCCCTGGAGACATTGTTGGCGCTCTTATCGGAGAAGCCAAGCTACTTGCCAGTGACATTGGCGACATCGACATTTTAAATAGCCAAAGTTTTGTAGCCATCAGAGCCAATCTGGTTAAAAAAGCGGTAGACAGCTTATCCGCAGGAAAAATTAAAAAACGTAAATACAAAGTGGGCTTAGCCTAATTCGCAGCCTTCATTTCGATTTTTACATTCGTTGTACCGACGGCAACGGGCTTGGGATTGCTTCCCTCGGGACCGGACTTATCCATGACATCCCCAGTCGGTGAATATCGCGCGGTCACAGTGAAGGGCCCGTCAAAAGGAGTTCCCGCAACCATCGCGTTCTTCTGACTTAGGGTGAATTTATGTGGGAGCTTCGGATTAGGGACACGCAGCACAGCTGCCGGCATGGGGTTGCCGGATTTTTTTGCGAAAATAAACAACACCCCATTCGGCTTTAAAGTGATGCCCTTTGCCAGTGTGACCTCACCAGAAATTTCGGAAGGACCGGCATGCACCTGAAACGCGAAGAATAGAGCGACAAGAATTTTCATATTTCCCCCTTTAGGTGCCCGTCGTATTTTTGCGTAACGGTGCGTGGTCGTATGCAAAAAAAAGAATATTGTGCGGAACACATTCTGATACGAGGACAGTGCGATCGCATTCATTGCCAATGAAATTGTAAAAAATTCTATTCCAAAATTTTGGATGAGAAATCAAGTCCTGCGGATTTGATGAGGACCTCGGCCACTTTGACACCATTAAACTAGCTTCTTATTGGATTAGATACCTCAAATGGACTTTATCAGCGGTGTTGCGCAAGGCGCGCTAATTGCAACGGCTTCCGGTCGGGCATTCTGCCCTGTAAATTCAATGGGAGGATTAAATGAAGACCGTAATAAAAACCATCATGCTGGGGGCCTTATCCATAATGGGCTTGGCGATTGCCAAACTGTCCGCAATTTCGACGAGTAATAACCCAGCGAAAGTTGCCGAATCACAGATTCACCATGATCAATTGAGCGAAGGGTTCGAGCTCAATACCAAACTGTATGATGGAGAACTATTTGCTGGTGGTCGAGTGGATATTTGGAGTGGCAAATAATCACCAACAAAGTCTTAGATGTAATTTCAAAGGGGGAATGGGGTCATGACCTCATTGCTCCTCAGTTTAAGCGTAAACTTAAACAAGAGCTTTCAAGCTCCGACGACTCCCTTCTAAGTTTAAGCGCGCAACGGTACTTAGATCTTAATATCAAGTTTAACCCCCAGCCTGATCCAGAATCTTTAAGTTTCTTTCATATGGGGCAGGGCATGCGTGAAGACGCGGTGCTGGGCCTTTCGCGTTCGATTTCACCAGAGGCACTGCTTGCTGAGTTCACTTCTGAAGATCGTATGCTAATAAACAAAGCCCTAAGCCTTATTCAGAGGACCTGGCTAGAAGCATACACAAGTACTATCAGTACATTCGAACTTCTTATTTTACTTGATAAGGTTTCTTTTAGATCAGGTTCAACGGCACGAGCTTATGGGGCGGTTTTTTTGGGGATGCCTTTTAGAGCTTTTTCAGAAGGTGAAGCCGCGACGGCCTTAGTTCACGAGCTTGCTCATCACGAGTTATTTTTAGTGAACCTTTTGGATCGCCTTGTCGTCGAAAGTCAGGACAATCGATTGGAGTACGCTCCGCTACAGGGGGTCCAGAGGCCGCCCATCGGGAGGCTGCATTCACTTTACGCATTATTTCGAATGCTTGAGTTTAAAGTCCGAACAAATAGTTTCGATCCCTTATTAAAGCAAAAATTCGATCAAACTTATCTGTCCTTGAGGGGTGATTTGACACCATTTGGGTTGGCCTTGGTTGAGATTTGTAAAGAAAGAGTAGATGAAATCATTTAGATCAATAAGAATAAGTAAGTTCATAGCTGGAGCCGCCGCGGTCCTTGCGTCGACGATGGTCTTAGTTATTTTAATTGCATCCAAATATGACAGCCCTGCAGGAGAAGCCAAAATGAATGAAGCTCAGCTGATACCTAAATTTGGATACGCGCCACTTTCTTTTCCTAGAGATCCTGTCGAGGTCAATCAATTCGCAGAGCACGTGATTCTTGGACAAATTCTTGTTCCCCTTGTCGAAACGGACTCGGAAGGAAATATTGTTCCCGGAGTCGCTCAGGCCTGGACCTTTTCAGATGGCGGACTTAGGATTACTTTTCAGCTGGATCCCCGATATAGGTTTGATGATGGCACTCCTATTTTGGCAAAAGACGTAAAGTACTCCCTTGAGCGGCATTTTAACTCTTCCTCGCAATCAAAAAATTTTCTTAGATCAATTAGTAAAATAACTGTTATTTCCGATCAACAAATTGAGATCCAGCTGTCGGAACAAGATCCCGCGGTCATTAAAGCGCTTAGTCGAGATCAATTAGGAATTGTTCCGGAGGATTGGACTTTCGAAGCCACAAGTCTTCGGCCCTTTCGTGCAAGCGGAGCCTACACACTTGTAAAAGAAGATAACTCTTGGTTTTTAGAAAAAAACGGGCACTTTCCTTTCTCTACAGAAGTTGCGGTTCCAAAATGGAAAGTTTTAAGTTACACCTCGAATAAGTACGATCTTCCACAATCGGAATCTCCGGATGTGGTGCTATTTGCTAGCGACGAAATCCTTGCCGACTTTAAAAGTTCATTTAAGGGGATATTAAATGACTATCAAATTGAGCCGATTCCAAGTTTTCTTCAAACTTCGGCTTGGAGTTATCCTCATAGTCAGAGACCCTTATCGGAAAAAAGGAAGGCCATTGCCCTGATTTCAGAAATTTTGCAAAGTGCGCTTGCGGAATCAGATTTAGAACCCGCGACTGGGGTTATTCCCAACGGGGTGGCGGGCCATCTTACTTCTCCAGTTGAAGTCGATCTCGGGCCAGCGCTTACAAAGGATAGTCTGAAGGTGGCCCTTGTGGGGCGGGTTTACGATTTCATTTTTGATTCACCGAAAACCCAGAAGATTTTAGCAGATCGCCAAGTCACCATTCATAGAATTTACACAAGCGGCCCCGAGCTTTCGGCCCTTAAAGAACAAAAGCCCGATATTATTTTTGCGGCATGGGCTGGTGGCTTTAATGATCCTGATGGTTTCCTTCCTCTTTTATCTAGCATTTTGCAGGTCGACCTCGAAACATTTTTTGCTGAGGTTTCTTCAGTTTATAAAGTGGCTCGAGTGGAATCCGATTGGACTGAGCGTTCCCGTCTTTTTAGACAGTTTAACGGGGATTTGGTCAAAAAAGCCCATATGATTCCGGGCTGGAAGATTCCAACTTACGCCATTGTTAGACGCTCATTTAACAATGCGAAGAAGGGATTTCGATATACACCAAGACTTTCAACTGTAACTAGAAACTAATGGGTCATCAGCGGATAAACTTTAAGCAGGCAATGGGAAGCTCTATCATTAGAGTGATCCTTATAGCGATTCTTGGGCTTTTGATATTCAATATGGTTTGGGGAATTGGGGTCTCTCGAAGAGAGCAAGAGAGTCTTCAAGTTTTGCTGACTAAAACCATCACTTCCTCAATACAAGAGCCCTTCTTGCAAGGGGCTTATATTGAAGTCGCGCGTAGACTTCGAGGCTGGTCAGAAAACAAAGAGATAGATTGTATTTTTGTAGAGGCTTCGGGGTTTCAGTTTAATGAATGCCCTTTTCCTAAACAGTCTTTGGTAAATCCAATTGTAGTGACGGACCTCGCCTTTGCCGAGACGACACAGTCCAAAGCAAGTTTGTATATTAAATTTAATAATTCTCGATACCTTATGTGGTTGGGTGCAAAAGTATTTGTTGATCTCGCAATATTTCTATCAATTCTTGGATATCTTTTAAAATCAGTCAGCCATTTTTCTGCAGGCGTTCAGCATCAGTTAAATCGGGTTCTCGGTCGTCTTCGAAGAAGCGATTCGGCGGCACATGAAAATGAATCAAGCCTTGTGGAACTTTATCAGCTCGAGCAGGGGATTTTGGAACTATTGGATAAAGAAAAGAAATATATTGCAGCGGAAGCTGAGGCCCGTCTTGCAAGGCAGGTCAGCCATGATATTCGCTCTCCCTTATCTGCCTTGCAAATTGCGCTAAGAGCCTCCGGTGAAAACCAAGCCAACTTGATTAAACAGTGTATTGTTAGGATCGGCTCAATAGCAGACGATTTATTGAAGAATCGGGGATTAGATCGACAGAGTTTCGATCCATGTTTGTTGTCTGACATTCTCGAAGAAGTGATCGAAGAGAAGCAGTTAGAGTTTATGGAGAGGTCTGAAATAAGCTTTGTAAGGAGTTTTTCTAAGTCACAAAGAAAAATTGAAATCAATAAGTCACAGTTGCAAAGAGTACTTTCAAATTTGATCAACAATTCAGTGGAATCCTTCAAGGCACCGGGCGTGATTGAGGTTTTTGCTAAAGAAGTAGGGGACCATGTTTATATTGAAGTTAGAGATAACGGGTCAGGAATTCCTGAGAATGTGCTTAACAGACTTGGAGAGAAGGGATTTAGTATTGGTAAGGACGCGCACTCACAAAGTGGATACGGAATGGGAATTCCTCATGCCATGGAAGTTGTGAAGAGTTTTCCTAAGGGGAGTTTATCAATTGATTCGAAACCGGGCCTCGGAACGACCATAAAAATCAGTTTTGACGTCTAGGTGCCCGTCGTATTTTTGCGTAACAGTGCGTAGTCATAGTTTTCTTGGAAGCCCGATTTTCCCCTTGGGAATTTGAAATCGTGGCGTCTAAGTGCTTTGTTGACGGCCACGGTGTATTGTTCATCTTGTGCTTGGTTGATCCAATCTAGAAGGGCTTGTCGTTCGTTTGGAATATGCTCCTCAAATCCATTTGTATTTTTAGTAATTATTTTCTGAAATTTTTCGTGCTGTGGGTTTAGCGTGGACCATTCGTATTGCTCTGCCTGTATCACGATTCCAGGTTTTACGGGGTTCAGGTAGATATACTTCAGCGCGTGGGCATAGTGCTTGGGGTCTTTGATAATCGTCCAGTGGTATCTTGAGCCATAAATTTTATTGATCCGTCCAGTCAGGCGGGCAATCCCACGGCTGGTCTCGGTTTGGAGATAGCGCATGCCCTGGTCGATATTAGAGAATGGCGAAGTCGCAAGAAGATGAAAATGATTGGCCATTAAAACAAAGGCATGAAATTGGAGCCCATATCTGAGGATAATTTTTTCGAAACTATCTGCAAAAAGGTCATAAATTTTTACAGCGGGCGCGTGAAACCAGTCGCGATTATTCGACCGAGCGCAGATGTGATAGGGGTATAAATCTGATCTTTCAAGGGGCTTTCGCGGCATTTAGGACTCAAAATGCAAGTGTCCGTCCAGGGCCAGTTGCCAACAGTCCATCGAATCGGTCCGACCAGAAGAATTTCATACGAAATTCGAATCAACGCCCCGTTACGCAAAAATACGACGGGCACCTTTTACTTCGCGAGTTCCTTTACTACAGCCATCAATACATTGGCTGAAATTCTCGATTGATATGTGGGATTGACGTAGGTGTATTCGATGATTCCCTTTTTAGAAATTGCAAAAACCGAGGGGACGGGGAGCAGGTGATGGCTTTCGCCAGAAGCAGCGGCTAAATCAATCTTGAATGTTTTATATTTTTTGACTGTGGCTTCATCGACCTTAAATGCGATGCCAAAAGCTTTTGCGGCGGACATTTTGCTATCTGAATAAAGCTGGTACTTGAGTTTATTTTTTTCTGTGCTCTTTTTTAGTTCCGAGGCTTTGTCCGGGCTTATTGCGATGATTTGAACTCCGAGTTTCTTGATTTGGTCTTCGATAGATTGAAGCTCGCCAAGATGCAGATTGCAGTAAGGGCACCATCCGCCCCGATAGAAAATCACTATAGTCGGTTTGCCATCTAAAATATCTTTCAATTTTTTGGATTTGCCATCGAGTTGCTGAAGGCTTGTCTCTGGAGCACTGGTTCCAACTAGTAGAGGTCTTACTTCTTCAGCTGATGGGGCATAATCCGCCGCATTTGTCGTCACTGAAGCCGCGAGAGCAAAAAATACGACTGATATTACTTTCGACAATGCCATAACTTTCTCCGACTACTTATTAGTTTTGATGAGAAAGTCTTTCAGTAAATCTTTTGAGGGTCAACTCCAAGTGAACTGTGAAGCGCCCTCATATCTACCTTGACCTTATTGTCTGCCGTATTTTGGTGCAACAGAGCTTAGTTTCTGCTTTGATTTGTTCATAGATGGCAAGATCCGCTTCCTTGGAGTCCAAATGGCCGAGATCGCAATTAATATCGCACTGACCTCAACAATTCTGTCTGTTGTTTTATGGATTTCGAAAACTAATCCAATCCTGGGTGGTTTTATAGTTTCGCTGCCCCTTTCCACCTTGATCGTTTTAGCCTTTTCAAAAATTCAAAGCGGAGACGCGGGAAATACCTTTCTTTTGGCAAAAAGTATCTTTGCGGCAGTTCCCCTGACCTTGCTATTTTTTGTTCCATTTGTTTTAGCAGATAGACTAAAACTTACCTTTTGGGCTTCCTACCTAATCGGATTTGCACTTTTGGGGCTGAGCTACGGCATTCACAAGTGGTTGATGGCAAACTGGCTTGGCTAAAGAATGGATGGCTTAGGCGACATGGAATTAAAGATTACTGTGCTAGTTAAACCAAATTCAAGAACCGAGTCGGTCACCGAAAACCAAGACGGTTCATTTACGGTTAAAGTCAACGCACCACCTGTTGATGGTAAGGCAAATGAGCGAGTCGTCGAACTCTTGTCGAAGCATTTTAAAAGACCTAAATCGCACTTTGAGCTATTTCGTGGAGCTTCGGGCAAAAAGAAAATATTTAGGATGATGGACTAAGCTTAGTCGCTTACTCGACGTGAAATTCGTATTTTAAAGTAGCCGGAGCATCTTCTGTATTAGTCCACATCAAACAATAATCTTGCTTTTCTTTGGGCTTAAAAACGTCCTTTTGTGAGGTCACTTTATCTTTTTTCACCGGATAAAACACTTTCTCTCCGACGTGATAATGAATGTTAAAGTCTAGGGGCGCCACCGCCGTAAAAGAATAAGACATTTTCTGAGATGGATTTAGCGAAAGACATTCCTCATGGACCTTATTTTTGGTCAAAGTAATCTCCTTAGCAGAAGAAATGCTAAGGCCGCCAAAGGCAAAGAACAGGACAATCGACAGATTTAAGCCAGGTCGACTAGTTAATGCTTTAAACATAGAATTCCCCCAAGACTTTCGCAAACGGAAGTTCGCACAAGCTTAAGAGGCTAAGAGTGCCCCTGTCAATTCCATTAGAGGTCCGGCTGTAGGGTGCCGGGCCCTTTTCGATTCGGACCGACGCGCCCTTACGCAAAAATACGACGGGCACCGACTTCTTTACAATAGTTTCCTAGTAAACTATATTGGTCATCGGGGGCGAGTATGCAAAAACAGCAAAAACCAAAGACGAGCGAGCTAAAATCTCATATTGGCTATCACCTTAGGGTGGTCTCGAACGCGGTTTCTCAGTCCTTTGCGCGAAAGCTGTCAGCTTTAGACGTGACGGTCGCAGAGTGGGTGATTCTAAGAGAGATGTATTCCGGGGACGAAAAAACATCGCCAAGCCGGGTCGCTGAATTGACGGGGCTCACTCGCGGAGCCATTTCAAAGCTTATCGATCGGCTTTTGCATAAAAATTTAGTCACACGCACCGAAGCTTCAGGGGACCGACGCTACCAAGAAATAAAGCTTACAGCGAAGGCGATTAAATTGGTACCAAGGCTTGCTAGTATTGCCGATGAAAATGACGAGGGCTTTTTTTCGATCCTCTCAAAGGCAGATCAAAAGACCTTAACCAAGACTCTTTTAAAGCTTGCTGAATTTCATAAGCTCAACACCAGTCCAATCGAATAATATCTAGCGAAATAATTAGGAGAAACCAGATGAGTCAAATGACAGATAAACTTTTAGAAGCACAAAAGCACGCAATGTCGATTCGCCCGAAGGTCGGAGGATTTCCGGTCCTTGCCGAAGTTCTACGTCAAGCAGGGGTGCAAATAAATCGCTGGTCTTTACCCTCTTGTCAGTCGGTCTTTTTGATGAAGGATGGCGCTGTCGTACAGCAAGGAACCCCCTTGGTCACAGGAGTGCACGAAATTCCAAAATTTGATCAAGCGGCCTTAATTTCGGCTCTTCGGTCCGATCAAGAAGGACGAAGCGCTTTCCCAGAGTTTTTACAAAGTGCCTGGAAGGCCGGGGTCACTGGATATGATGTCGATTTCGCAGAAAGAAAAGTCATCTATTACGGTGCAAGCGGAGAGAGCTACACAGAAAAATACCCAGCAGTCGAGTTGGATTAAGTGCCAGCGAGGATGTCTTAGCTTCAGGGCACCTTTTGGTATTGCAGCCTGTCCCCAATGATATTAGATTTCTGTATTGAGGTTGGAAATCATAATACCGGTGGCCCAATGGGGGACGAGATTAAATGGCTGTTTCTATATATGATGATCCGAAGATCTTCTGGAAAGAAGTCTCTCCGTTTTTAAAAAAAGAAGAATCAAAAAATACCCTATTTCTTGGCCTGGCCCACTTCTTTCAGACTCATCCCGAAAATTGTTTGTACCAAAGCGCAGTGCAGGGGAGTGATGGAAGTGTCGCGGCACTTCTAGTCAGTAAATATCGGACGAATATAAATTTTGTGCCCACGCCCTTCGAAGATCCAAAACAGGCCCTTATGCTTTTTGATTCGTTTAAGGATAGTGGTATCTCAATCAATGGCATTATCGGCGAAACAAGTGTTGCGAAATGCTATCAAGATTTGTTTGAAAGAGCGGGTCAGGATTTTAAAGGTCTGATGACCCAAGGAATCTATCGCTGTCGGGAAGTCATAATGCCCAAGGTCCCAAAAGGTGTAGTTTTTCGAAAAGCGGAACTCTCAGATTTAGAAACAATTTCCAAATGGGCCGAAGAATTTCACCAAGAAGCTGTTCCACATGATCCGCCGATCAGTGGGATCGAATTCGCAAAAATAAAGATTGATGGCGATCAAATCTATGTACTGGAAAATGCAGGACGCTTGGTTTCGATGGCGGCTTGGTCTAGGGACATAGAAAGCTCTTGTTCAGTAAATTTTGTGTACACCCCAAAAAATTTAAGAAAACTTGGTTACGCAAGCATTGTGACCGCCAAGCTGAGCCAGCATTTTTTGGAGAAGGGAAGATCCGAAACAAATCTATATACCGATATGACGAACCCAACATCCAATAAAATCTATCAAAATATAGGCTATGAGTTTGTCTGCAACTCGGTGCACTTAGGAGCTGTCGAATGATAAATAAGTTTGAAAAAAAGGGATCTTTTCTTTGTAGAGATGGAAAGGCCAAGGCATCAAACGAGAGCTATTCAAAACAGAAGCTTTGTTTTGTGGCCTCAGATAAGGACTTCTTAATGAGTCTTCTTTTGGAGCTATCTGAAAATGATCAATGTTACTTCGTAAAGCTATCGGATAGTGCACGAGACGGGATGTTTCTTGGGCGCTGCTTTTTTATTGAGGATAAGGTCTCTGGTAATGTATGGGCTCAATATAAAGCGCATCCAAAGGTATTTTGCAGTGTGCAAGACGATGAATTCGTAAAACCATTTAGGGACAAAGTGGAAAGAAAAAATGGCTAAATTGATAATTTACTACGCTCATCCTGGAGTCCAATATTCGAGAGTAAACACAGCTCTAAATTTGGCCGCCTCCGCGATTCACGACATTACATTTGTGGATCTATATGCCGAATATCCCCGCTTCAACATCAACGTCGATCGCGAGCAACATAGACTTCTTCAGCACGATGTCATCATTTTTCAGCATCCCCTGTTTTGGTACTCGACGCCGGCCTTAATTAAAGAGTGGACGGATCTGGTTTTGCAGTATGGTTTTGCTTACGGAGAGGGTGGAGATCGCCTTTCTGGCAAAATCATGATGAATGTTATCTCCGCAGGAGGTCCCGAAGAGGCCTATTCCCCTGGAGGTTACCAAGGCTATCCTCTACGCACATTCTTAACTCCTTTAGAAAGAACCGCTCACTTGTGCCAAATGAAATATTCGGCCCCCTTTGTTTTGTATTCCGCTTTAAAGGCAGAAAAGGGAGAGATCTCGAATCACTCTAAAAGCTATGCCCAACTACTTGGTTCCATTCGAGACAATACTTTTAACTTCGAAAAAGCCATTCAAGCAGATGTCATCCAAGCAAGTGATCTAAATAACTTCTTTCTTCCGAAGGCAGGCAAATAAAGTGACAGGCATATTACTGGTAACGGCACTTTTTCTTTTGGCAGGGGTTGTGGCGGTTCCATTGGCTTCAAGATTTAAGCTTGGCTCGGTTTTGGGCTATATCATTGCCGGAATAATTATTAGTCCTTTGTTGGCTTTGCTTAAAGTGGACGTCATAACGATTCAGCATTTTGCTGAATTTGGCGTTGTGATGATGCTTTTTTTGGTGGGCCTTGAGCTAGAGCCAAAACTTTTGTGGCGAATGAAAAATAAACTGCTGGGCCTTGGTGGACTTCAGGTCTTAATTACTGTTTGTCTAGTCGCACTGATCGCCTTTCTATTGGGTGTTTCTGTAAATGCAGCCATTGCGATTGGGTTTATTTTTTCTTTGTCTTCGACAGCTATTGTCTTACAGACACTCGGCGAACAAGGAAAGATGAAGACCGAAGGCGGGCAAAGTAGTTTTTCTGTTTTGCTGTTTCAAGATATCGCAGTCATCCCAATGCTTGCGATTATTCCGCTACTTGCGATCTCGAAATCAGCTGAAGATGCTGGTCATCATGGCAGCTCTTTTAGTTTGATTGCAGGAATGCCCGGATGGATGGCAGCAATTACGACTTTTGCAGTGGTCTTAGCTGTGATTGTCGGAGGGATTCTTTTGTCGCGCCCGGTGTTTCGCTTTGCTGCCTCTGCAAAGCTAAGAGAAATCCTTGTCGGAGCTGCCCTTCTTTGGGTGCTGGGGATTGCTCTGTTGATGAGTACCGTTAATCTTTCCCCAGCCCTAGGGACTTTTTTAGCTGGAGTTGTTTTAGCAAATAGTGAATTTCGGCATGAATTAGAAAGCAATATCGGGCCTTTTAAAGGTTTGTTATTAGGTTTATTCTTTATGACTGTCGGAGCCAGTGTAGATTTTAATTTACTGGGCGAGAAGTTTTTCTTAGTTGTGGGACTAACGCTAGGATTGATGTTTATTAAAGCCGCAGTGCTTTTTGTTTTAGCAAGAGTCTTTAATCTTCAAAGGTCCGACAAGTGGTTATTTACCTTAGGTCTTGCCCAGGCCGGTGAGTTTGCATTTGTATTATTAGCCCTTGTGGTCACTGAGGGTGTGATTGCAAAAGAATTAGCAAGTTTACTTTTATTAGTAGTGGCCCTGTCGATGCTTCTGACTCCGGCCTGTTTTTTAATCCAAGATCGATTTTTGTCTTCAAGCGAGGATAAAGATAAGGATCGAGAGGCGGACCAGATCGACGAGAAGGGATCCATAATTATTGCTGGTCACGGTCGCTTTGGTGGGATCATTAATCGAATGGTTCGTGGACTTGGATATCAAACAACAGTTTTGGATTACGACTACCAACAACTCGAAATGCTAAGAAAGTTCGAGTTTGAGGCCTATTTTGGCGATGCCACAAGGCCCGATCTTTTGCACGCAGCCGGTATAGAGCATGCAAAAGTTCTGGTCGTAGCATTAGATGACAAGGCTTCTATTACAGAGCTTGTAAAATACTGTGTAAAAAACTTTCTCCATGTTCATGTGATCGCAAGAGCCATTGACCGAAGTCATGTCTATGAGCTTTATGCAGTCGGCTGCAGAGATATTATCCGCGAAACATTTGATAGCGCAGTCAGAGCGGGACGCTCAACATTAGAAGCGCTTGGACAGCATCCCTTTCAGGCCGAAAGAAACGCCAAAAGATTTGTCGAAGTCGACCAACATTCCATTCGGACACTAGCCACTTTATACAAAGCCGACGTGCCCATCCAAGACAATCCAGAATATATAAAAAAAGCTGTCGAAATTAGGCTAGAACACGAAGCGCAGATTAAGGGAGAAGATCCCCACTATAGTTCGCGCTCACAGTTGGGTTGGATCCCGCCCACAAAAAATAATGTGGATGTCTAAGACGGGAAGGCCGATTTAGACTCCTTGCGAAATATATCTATTTTCGGTGGGGTTAGTTATTATACTTATTCAGAAAAGCTGAGGTGCACAAGCGGCATTTTGGGTGATAACTTGTAGGACACAATCTAACACCCCGTTACGCAAAAATACGACGGGCACCCTTGGGGGCAAAGTATGGAAAATTCTAAATCGGCAAATGGTTCTTGTTTATGCGGCAAAATTAAAATTCAGGCCTTGGCAATGAATACAAACCTTGGGGTATGTCATTGCAGTATGTGCAGAAAGTGGAGTGCCGGTCCATTTTTGGCGGTCGATTGCGGGACAGATGTTAAAATTGAAGGGAATGAGTACTTAAGTGTTTACAACTCTTCAGATTGGGCCGAGCGCGCTTTTTGTAAAAACTGCGGCACAAATCTATTCTACCGATTAAAAGAGTCCCAGCAATACATCGTATCCTCTGAAATCTTTAACCAAGCCGAGCTGAACTTTGATCATCAGGTATTTATTGATGAAAAGCCAAAGTACTATGCTTTCTCGAACAAAACCAAAGATATGACCGGGGCAGAAGTTTTTGCGGCCTATGCACCGAAAGACTGATGATCAGTTTTGGGTCTAAAAAAGACGATTTATTGCCTGAATTGCGACTAGACAAGAGATCCCTGCGCTGCAATTCTATTGTCCATGAAGATTGAAGAAATTATTGAGCATAGTTTTGACGAAGTCTCTGAGATGATCACAGCACCAGAGCCTTTTTCAGTCTTTGAGGATTATGCTGAGTTTCAGGTCTTACTTTTGCGAAGAGTTGATTTTTCTAAATCGAGACTTCACTTTAGATCTGAATTTTATATTTTAAAATTAAAAGAAGTATTTTATTTTAATCGCGATAGTAAGTGTTTTGAAAAGCTAAAACGATCCTACGCCGATCTGGTTCATCAGCTGGATTCCTATTACAGAAACAATCAAAAAATTATTAGTGCCTATGCCAGTCAGATCGAAAGTCTAGAGGAGGAGCTTTTTCAAAAAAATCCTTCTCGCGGTTTTATGGATATATGGTTAAGTCTTAAAAGAGATTTGTCTAAGTTAGAAAACTACTATTATCGAAATGGCATTGTGTATCATGAGTTCCTAAAAATCGCGGCACCTCAATTTGGTAAACATAAAGATGAATTTAAAGATATCGAAGACGGGATTCAGTTTCATTCATCAAATATTGGCACGCTAAAGTCTCGGCTGGATAGCGTTCATAATTATCACGACTCGATTAAAAGTGATCGGTTAAATAGAACACTTTTAATGTTAACCCTGATTTCGGGAATATTTTTGCCACTTAACTTAATTGTAGGGTTTTTTGGTATGAATACAACCGGACTTTATTTTGCGGAGGATCCTTCTGGAACCAAAAAAGTAGTCTTCATTTTGATTTCAGTCGTGTTGATTTGTATTTTGGGGATCCAGACCATTCGGGTATTGAGCCGCTATGTCTTGCGATTTGTTTTAGGCCGCTCGATCGTCTACCATAATATATCAAAGCGAATTGATGAACTTAGCGAAAAGATGCGAGTTAGCTAAGAATCAAGGCAGCTAAGGCAGACTTTTCTATCCAGTAAGTAACTCTTGGACTGGTTGATAGAAGCGACTTCTGCGCGGGTGATTAGCTGAAAAGGCTCCGTAGTAGCCAATGCCTTGACCGTCGCTAGTCGCGTAAGCGTATTCGCTTGGTGGTACACCCATCAAATGTAACAGAGTGATTAAAAAACAATTGTAAGGCAGATTATTACCAACATATATATTATCGCCAGTTTGGCTTCGAGGGACGGTCATATAGCGCCCTGTGCGCACCCGACCACCCATCGATCCAATCAATATCTGTTGCGAATCTAAGCCGTTGTGTCCACCATCTCCGCCCGGTTGAGCAAAGCCACCTTGGCAAATTAGGCCCGTCACCATATTGTCTAAATAGCTGCGTCCGGTATTTCCTTCCATCTCTTCGAGAGGAGCTAAAAATTGATCCGCAACAAGATTGGAGAAATATCTCCACCAATGAGTTTTGACGGCAAGCTGTAAGGCGCTTCCCCCGCCTCCGTGCATGACATCATGAACGCCGCGGCCTTCAGTGTTTAAGTTCGGTAGCCACCTCGGGTCGTGAGCCTCAAAGGACATCACACCGAATTTTGTTAGACCACATTTAAGGGCGATAGCCATTAGGTTCATATACATTCGATAATAGACCAAGGGATCTTCGATATCGCCTGGATCCGCAGGGCGACTGCAGTTGGCGGTCATAATGGGCGGCTGGATGCTTGCGTAAGTTCTTTGTAAATCTGAAAAATAATCCATATGCTGATTGACCCGGGCCAAGTCATCAGAACTTATTCGATTGCTAGTACGAAGGGAATTAAACGAATCCATGACACGAGATAAGATATTTGACTTGAGTTGATTCGTTAAGTCTTGCGGAGGGGCAGTACCTCCGGTTAAAGAACTAAAGACTTCATTATAAAAGCGTCGTATTTCGTATTCGTTGTAGAAAGGAACTCTCTCAACTTGGCTTCCAATCTTTCGAAAGAACATGCCGCCATTCGCACTGATGCGCACGGCTCGGATAATTGAAGAAGAAGTTCCCTGCGGGTAGACGGAGGGTGCGCTTTCGATAATGGTATCGATTGTTGGAAAATTTCCTTCGGACTCTCTATCCATTGCTGCGGCAAGCCCACCATTTCCGTGACCCGCTCCATGTTCAATATCGAAACCACGGACAATTGTAATCTGATCTCGAAGCGATTGAAAGCGAGGGTTATTAAGAGCAGGACTGTGCGAGCCTACTTGTCCTAGGGCCGACAACAAAACTTCTCGTCCGCCTCCAGTAAGGGCAGTCGTTGTACTTGTTGGCGAAGGCCACATTGAATTTAGATTGTTATGATCGTACCAAAAAAGCATCATTCGTCGCGGGGTCTGAGTCGCCTGCGCTAAGGCATCACTTGGAAGTAGGCTTGGGAGCAATGGAAGAGCAAGAAGCCCTTTTCCGGACCCAACTAAAAACTGTCTTCGTGTTTTTTTACAGTAATAAATGCTCATCTAATAGCTCCAGTATCTAAATTCGTCTGATAAAACTAAACTCTTAACCGCATCAACTATACTTCCAGGCCCTGTTTCATCTCCATAAAGAGTGGTGAGTGCGGAGTTCATCTGGCAGTTGTCAGCGGCCGTCGGTCGAACTCTGGATTCAAAATTCTTTAGATGCTTAACAAAGCAAAGCTTTGCTCGATCACTTGAGCCCAATGAAGTCGAAAGTTCTGTTGAGTCATTGAAGCTGACTGGCTGAGAGCGGATCTCACTACTGACAGCGGCTGTATTTACCGGAAGAGCCACGATAAAGTTTCCGCTACTATCAAATAGTCTTTCCGTCTGTCGAACTCGACCAAGAGTATCGAAGTTCTCGAAAGCGTAGCCCAGAGGATTAAACCTAGAGTGACAAGCTACGCAGCTTGATCCTTGAACCTCGCTGGACCTCTCAGTATTTTCTCGAGTGGTTACGACTCCGCCCTCAATAGGTGGAAGAGATGTTGGTGCACTTGGAGGCGGAGCTCCGACTTCTGTACAAAGGACATGTTCTAAAACGTGAAGCCCGCGTTTAATCGGCGAAGCTCTGTAGCCCGAGCGTTTTGCAAGCATCGCGGCTCGATTCAAAAATCCAGCTCGCTCTTCGGATAAGGTGGACGCGCCGGAGGTGCTCGTTTGGTAAATTGAACGAAGGCCTGCGTGGGTGATATTTGTCTGTCTTGAAGTAAACAAGCTTTCGAAGTTCGAAGACTGGTCAATGACTAGGTTTGTAAAAAACCCGTCAAGCTCGCTGATCATCGCATTTTGTAGTCCCGTCGTGCTAATTCCATTTAGGAAATCCGAGGAGTAGGAAAATTGGTCGAAGATGTCGTAGCCATAAGATTCTCGAAAGAGTCTCTGCACCATAGACCGAGCGCCGCTTGTCGAGAGAAGTCGGTCGACTTGAGCAGATAAAACTTGAGAGTCCGAGATTTGTCCCGAGTCAGCAAGGGCCACGAGCTGAGCATCCGGAGGACCACCCGTCAGGAAGTAAGAAAGCTTACTGGCGAGTTCATGATTAGTGATTCTAAGTAAGTTCGAGCCTGAAGGTTCGGGGTTTCCGCGGTAATAGGCGCGATATAAGAAATCACTACTTTGTGCCAAGCTTGTAAAGGTTAAGGTCACAAGATCTTGTTTACTTAAGGTCGCACTCCAAAATGAGTTTGCAAGCGTGGTTGCCTCTGCTGAGGAAACGGGTCGTCTAAATGCTCTTGAGGCAAGTTGGCGAACAAAGTCCCGCAGACAAGTTTGACTGACAGTAGTTTGAGAAAGACAGTTGTTTGTGCCGGGATAGGCAGTCAAACCGGCTTGATTTTGTGCCACCAACTGACCGGCGCGGAACGCCGTTTCGAAAAAAGCGTTCGTCGAAACCTGAGTGACCAGTTGAGATTGTTCTTTTAAAGCAGAGCCACCCACCAGCAAGCGATCGTTCGGTAAGGCTTGGTAGAGTTCATTCAGTCTGGAGTCTGACTTTAAAGAAGTTGAAAATCCGTCGAGCAAGGAATTCAGTGAATTTTGAAATTCTCGATTAGTTAACTTTAGTACAGGGGATCGCGAAACAGATCCGGGTGTACATTGAAACTGTAGGCGACCTTCGGGATCGGTCTCGGTTGGAAGACTTTCAGATTCTGCAATTAAAGCCAAAGAGATCAGCTCAAAATCTGAGTCCGATAATCGGCTACGGAGGTTATTCATTTGCGGAATTTCAAAAACCGCAGCAATGATTTGATCTCTGGTTCGGCCAAGCTTAGAAGATTCGTGAATCGCTGCGTGGCACATCGCACAGTTTTGTTCGTATTGAGTTTTACCCATCTCGATTCGCTCAAGGTCCGAAACAGACTCAAAGCTAGCACTAGAAGTCACATTCGATACGGGCTTAAAACTTCCACCGCAGTTCTGAAAAAGAACAATCGTAGATCCCAGCGCAATGGCAAACCAAAAATGTTTCAATTTGAGAATTCTCAAAAACGACCCCCGTCTCAACTTCACATCGGATTAAAGGTGCAATCACTATACCCCTTGGGACCACCAAAAACGCTTTTGGGGGTCGATTTCTGGGTAAGCTTTTGACATGCCCAAAAGTCTGACGAAGCCCGGGGAATTGGTTTGTCTCAATATCAAACAGCCCTAACAGAGATGATTAAGACCTAGAGGCGACTCTGATCAGGCGGATTCCAGCCTTACTTCGTAGCGGAAACCTTCTTTTGCCAGAGAATCACGCAAGGCTAATTCGATTAGACCTGTTTCGGGAAGCTTTAGCTTTTTTGCGATCCGAGCGGCCCGAGTTGGGCTTGGGATGCGCCGACCCCTCTCAAGGTCATTTAGATTTTGAACTGAGAGGCCGATTTTTTTCGCAAAAGCTGTTTGAGTCATCTCTTCGGACTCGCGCCAAGCTTTAAGCATTCCCCCGAAAGAAAGGATGCCATATTGTTTTTCCAATTTTAGGAAATATGAATTTTTAGTAGCCATGTTTATGAACCTCCAGCAGTTCTATATGTACGCGATCTGAGATCGTCCGGTAAATTAAACGATAAGCTTTACTTAGACGTACAGACCTTTGCCCGATTCTTGCTCCCTTTAGCGGCTCATCATGAAATCCGGGACTTTTCATAACTTCCCAAACACCGTATGACTCGACCATAAATATCCATAAGAGGACTTTCTTTCTGACAAAATCCGGAACCTTAGAAAGCTGTTTCCCGAAAGCTCGACTTCTGGAAATCCGTGTCCGAACCTCCATTTAAACCCCATTATACTTCAAATTGAAGTATAAGTAAAGACTGCTACAAAATTCAGAGTTTTTGATCAAAGGGACCTCCTATTATTGTTCTGGCTGAACAAATCGAGGTGCAAGGGGTGGCACCAAGTGTGGAGACAAAAGATTCGGGGCTGAACGACTGCCAAATTCGTTATCTGAATCGGAGCTCAGGCCAGGATTTTATCCTTGGGACTCGTGGCGTTATGCGCTTAGTGAAAGATCCATTGCTTCAGTTAGGATAAATAAGTATCAAGATTCGCAATCTCGGGGAGTTTTAAAAATGGTGTCGATCCAGCAAATTGAAAGTATTGTCCCCCTTTTATTCACTTACAGTGAGGAACTGCACATTGTGGACCACATGCCGAGGGGCTATTGCGACACCAATCTATTCGAATCGCTATTGTTTGGACATAACACCCTCGGCCGTTGAGTAATTGCTGCGGCGGGTCCCAAGGCTCTATTCTAGTTTCAATCTCGCGAACTTTGCCGTCCCTTGGCTTTAAGTCGCTGGCGCAGATTTTTGTTTCTCTTGATATGTTCTTTTTTTCGCTGGCTTAAGTGAGCCTTATCTCCCTTATTTAAATGAAACTCCATTTCCCGCTTAAGTTTTAAATAATTCTGCCACCGGTCCTCATCCAAAATTCCTTCTGCTAAACCCCCCCGAATTCCGCATCCGGGTTCGCTTTGATGTGTACAATCACCAAACCGGCAACAAGCAATCAGGTTTGTGACATCTTCAAAGCTTGTTTCAAGTGCCCCTGCTTCTGCAGTGCTTGAAAACTCTCGGATACCGGGGCTGTCGAGAAGCCAAAAACCCTGCTTGGTTTTAAAAAGTTCTCGATGAGTTGTTGTATGCTTTCCGCGACTATCATCTTCCCGAATTTCTTGCGTTCTTAAGGCCTCTTCTTCCAGTAAGACATTAATCAATGTGGATTTTCCTACTCCTGACATGCCTAAGGCCGAAACACTTTGTCCTTCTTCAAAGTGATTTAGAATGTCCTGGATGCCCTGGCCGTTTAAGGCAGAACAAGAAAGAATTGGAACCGAGGGAAGCCGAAGGGCTAGATCCTCAAGAATTTTCTCTTGAGTTTTTTTGTCGACTAAGTCGCTTTTATTTAGAATGACTAAGGCTTTAGCTCCACTTTCTTCGATCATCAAAAGTCCGCGCTCAAGACGTCTTTCGTTAAGATCTTGGTTGAAGCTTGTCACCAAAGCCACAACATCCACATTCGCCATCAGGACTTGTTCACCCAGGCTTGAATCGGATCTTTTTAGACAGGTCCGTCTTGGAAGAAGCGCTTCAATCGGAAGACTGTCGCTGTCTCCCTCAAGAAGTTCCAAAACCACCCAGTCGCCGACGACCGGCAAATCTGTTGTGTCATAATAAAAGTGCCCGCGTAACTTCGCAGGCCGCTCTTGTTCTTCTCCTAAAATTAGAACTCGGTACCTTTCGTGACTTGAAAAAGTCACTCGAGCAGGCACAAAGTTTTTTCCCTCTTCGGAATAGGACTGAAAAAAGGCGTCTTGCATTGGGTGAAATCCCCAAAGCTTCTTTAAATCTTCTGAAAACATTTAAGACCTCAAAACAAAATGCGACCAAGAGGGGCCCTCGACACTTGATCTATTACTAAAATTAATTTTTTAAGCTGTAAGAAGACGGAGGGCGGCTCGTCTTGTGATTTGTGCTGCAATCATATAGCCCTCCTCTGTGTCTGGCGAGAATTCGCCTAATTTCTATATTCTACCTAAATCCTAAAAAAAGAAAAGAGGGGACGCCTCTTTTTTAAAATGGATGCACAAAAGTTTACTAAAGCTCAAGGTTTATGGCTTAAGAATTCAAGGGCTTAGCTTTTGTGAGTCGGTCTCATTCTATTCTTCTTGCGAACGTAGAGTGTCTTTATGACCTCAGCTATGATTTGACCATCGAGGTCCCGAATACTTGTGGCCAAATCGAAGATATACTTTTCACCATCTTTAGTCTTGTCCTTGACGGTTTGAACCAGTTCATCGGTAATATGAAATTCCCCAATTAAATGGGTCCGTCCGGGCTTAATAAAATCAATTTTTGCCGCTTTATCCCAGACAATGTAATCGGGTCCCAAGATATTTAAAAGTAAGAACATATAATGGGGATCGGTCATAGAGTAGATGGAGCCCCCGAACTGGGTGCCGACATAATTTCTATTATAAAATCGAAGCTTCAACTTTACGCGAAGATATTTGTAGTCCGAAGCAATCTCTTCTACAGCAATTCCCGATCCCAAGTACGGGGGGTAAAGGTTAAAGAAAAACCGCATTACAAATGTGGGACTTCTTTCGGCAACTGCACGAATCCATTTAATGATCATTTAGTCTCCGATACGAGTAGCTAGAGAACTATTCATCTAGTTATAAGTGCCCTTTAAAGTTCCTATCAAGCTCAGATTTTGACCCTATATTCCGATGGTTAAACCTTATCATGGAAGGGTGGAGTGAGCCCCTAGCAGGTCCTAGATTCGGTATTCGGATTTGGTGCCGAGTCTCGGATTCTTGTCTAGGCTCTTAGACAAAAATCCAATCTTTCTATTAATTTCAGCTACTTACTGGGCTTTTTTACTGGTCTAGGAGCTGCATTATGGAAGGCTCAGGTCAGCTACTGACTTAAACCACCCACAGGGAGAAGCCAAAATGTCTATCGAACAAATTATCGAAACCGTTACGGTTGAAGAGATTGAGTCATCTCAACAGGCCGCTGATGTGCATGCGGAATCAGACGCACTTATCGGAAGCCGACAGATGATCATGATCGCATTCGATTAGCTGAATCGGATTGAAATTAAGGCGCTGGGCAATTCAGCCCAGCTGCCCCAGCCCCATAGAATATCAATGGAGTTAAAATATGTACGGACTTTTAGGATACTCTGAAAATATTAAAAATATTTATCGCCTTGCCGCTCCTTTTGTTGGGACAAATTCCGTTCGAACCAGCCAAGATTTAAAACCCTTTTACATTGAATTTTTAAATCGTCACCAGCCGGAACACCAAGTGGAATTTTCTAGGGATCTGATTGTTCGTGATCCTAAGCAGGCCAAAAACCTAATTGGCGCGTTTTCGGCAAGTAAACTCAACGACCTCTCGCAAGAAGCAATGCTTGGTGAATTTTTTGAATCCGAGTCCAGACATTCTTTCGAGCAATCTGCAGATGAAGCTCTTCGAAATTTGCGTGAATTGAATCCAGAAGCTTCAGATCTTTTTAGTCTTTCAATTCACTCGATACTAATGTGTGGATCGAACGAAAATAGTGCGGGTCTTCGGGCCCACGGTGGCACCTCAAGCAAGTGCGTCGGATTGATGTGGCTAAGTATGCAGGGTAAACTTTCGATGCAAGATCTACTAGAGCTTTTTGTCCACGAAATGACTCACACCCTGGTGTTTTTGGACGAGCGTAACAAACCTCAATTTGATTATTCACAAATGAGCTTCGAAGAAAATTGGGCCAGATCTTCGATACTCAAACGCCAGCGCCCCATGGACAAAGTGGTGCATTCTATTCTGGTCGCTTATGAAGTGCTTTACGCTCGCGCGAATTATTTGCCAAATGTCGAAAAACTAAGTGTCCATCCAGACAGCGAAGAAATGAAGACGAATATTCGCATAGCCGTAGAAAGCGTCAATACGCACCCTAACCGAGATCAGGTTTGTAAACCTAGAGCCATCGAACTCATTAACAAAGTCGCCAGCAATTTAGACAAAGTCTAAGGAGACAAAAATGAACGCAGTATATAATGACCTTACTAATGCCTGTGCGCGAATCGAATCTAAGTGGCTAAAATACAATTACGCATGCGAAGATTTTTATAAGGTCGCCTGGGAAGAGACTGAGAATCTAGATCTTTCGTCACTGGGCTTTGTGGCCAACCAAATGAGGTTATTGGACAATCCCAATGTTCGTTATAACCAACAGCTCTCCACATTCTCGGATTTGTACTTTCAGCTATTCAATAATGGTCGATTTATGATCGAAATTTTGAACTGGCATGGGGGTCACGTCAACGTTCACGACCACGATTTTTCCGCAGTCCAATTTCAACTTCGCGGGGACTCCCTAAATGTTGTGTATGACTTTAAAGATGCAAAAGAACAAGAGGGAGCTCTTCGCTTTGGGGATTTATCAGTTCGTCATGCCGAAGTTTGGAAAGAAGGAAGTCGCTCGATCGTACGCGCCGGGAATATAGACCCTCATGGGGTCTTTCACCTTGCTCGCCCAACGACAAGTCTATTGATCCGCACCCTTCCAACGGCTCGTCTGGGATCGCAGTCAAACTATTTTCCGACTCTGGCGGCCAACTACTACGTAAATACCACGGTCCAGCGCAAAAGACTGACCGGGCTAAGCCTATTGTGGAACGAGGACCAGCATGAGTTTAAGAAATTATTTTCGCAGTTTTTAGATGAGCAAAGTTTATCCGAAAATTTCTTTATGATGGCCAAGTTAGGTCCACGTTTGTTTCAGGGATCTTGTGTCGATTTAGTGTCTAAGTACGCGGCTCGAGGCGACAAAGAGGCTCGCATCTTATCAAGCGTCGTTTACAATAATGGGATAGATTTTTTTAAACAAAAAACAAATGAATTTTCGAGTGGAACCTATGAAGAGCGCTTGTCCCTTTTTGCAGTGGCTGCGGCAACCTCACAGGAAAATCTTCAAAAAATCCAAAAGGGTTTAAGTGAATCGGGTTACTATATTGATTTAGACCAGCACCTTAAAAATTTCAGGACGAACTTAAGCTTGACGGACCGACAGTCTGCAGAAAAATATCTAAATCTCTTTGGAATGAATAATAAGGAGTTGGCCATTGCCTAAACCAAATATTTACCGAACTCTTATAAACAAAGCCGGGCTAGGAACTATGATCTGGGCCACATTACAGCAGGCCGTGGTGGCTTCGAGCACTTACTTTATTGTCGCCGCCATTAGAGCCTCGACGGACGCAGATTACGAGGCGGCTATAACTTGGGTTTTACTTTTTGTAGCAAGTCTTATCGTGGTATTTATACCGAATACCTGTTCGGTGATCTGGCTTCAGCGCTGGCGCTTTGATTCTATGTCCGCCTTTGTAAAAGAATTTATTTCCTTTAATGCAGGACGCACCACTTGGGCCCACAGTCGTGAAAAGAATAAATACGAAGCCTGGCTGACCACTGAAAGCGGAGTTGTATTTGAGAATGTGACTCAGACTCTTTACGACCTTTATCAGCTTTTTCTTTCGACGGTGCTAACGATTCTGGTGATTGCCCTAGTTATCGATCCACGAATTTCGGTTTGGTATATATTCGCAGGAATCGTATTGGCGATTTCTAATCGCATGTTTCGCGGACGTATAGGAAAGGCCGCGCAAGAATTGCAATCAGGGCGCCGGGACTTTTCAGGTGTGCTGTTATCGGGATGGGAAAACATCTTTATGGGTAACCGCCACACCTTGTCCAATTGGGAGAAGCGCTTTCACCAAACTTTAAAGGGAGCAAAGGATGCAGCGGCCGGTTACGACCGCACTCGGGCTCTTGTCAGTAGCTTTGCAGTCACTTTGGCTTTGATCGTTATTGCCCTAGGAAACGGAGTGTTTTTAAACGAGCAACGTTCAAATCCCGGGGCCCTGGCCGCACTGATTGTGACCCTGCCAAGGCAGCTCCATGTGATTCAAAACATCTTTGCCTTTTTCGGCTACATCTTAAGTTGGGAGGGTCTGCGCGCTCAACTTAAAGAGCTCGAAGGCATATTAATTCTTAGCAAAACGGACAGGGATTTAACTGGATTTGTGAAGTTAGCCGAGATCTCAGTTTCCAATGCCGACGAGAATCTTCGATACGAATCCTTCAGCGACCTGACTGCGGATTTGACGAAAAGATCTAAGGGAAGACTAACTTTACGAGGACCAAACGGGGCGGGAAAATCAACCTTGTTGTCACTTTTCTCCGAGCAAACTGGGGACGAGTCGTTCTACTTGCCAAGCCATTTTGCCGATCTGGCCTTCAGCTCGGAGAGTTTAGTGACTCAATCCGATGGCAACAGATTGCTAAAAGCCTTTGAAGAGATATCGGAGCTAAAGGGCGTGAAGTTTTTGTTGCTGGACGAGTGGGATGCAAATTTAGACTCGGAAAATTTAATTCGCATTCATGCTGCCATTGATCGACTAGCAGAAGAAAGGCTTGTGATTGAGTCCCGTCATCGCACTTAATATTTTAGATCGGCCGGTGATATTAAAAACAGAGGCTCCGGCGAGTCAAATTCCTAGGGGTGATTACATCACTCTTTTGCATCGGGGCAATTTAGACCTGGGGCCATTTCAGTTTCGTTTAATATCAAGACTGCCCGAAACAAAGTGGAGTGCTGCTCGGCTAGAGAAAAACCGTCTATCTGCAAACTTTCAAGGAAACCCGCTCTGGCCGGAGCGCGTGTTAAGTCCCTATGAGTCGCTTTCTCGATACTTTTTTTTGAAGGCTTCTTCTTCAGAGCAAAGCTGCATATTGCCGATGGCTTTGACTTTAAACTCAAAAATAAATGATCTTTTAGGGGACAGGTTTGGATTTCAAGAATTTGAAGAGAGCTTAACAGATAAAGATTACGTCGATACATTTATTGATTCGGGTCGCTTGCCCATGGCGAATCCAATAGACCGGGACAGTGTGCACGATTGGGCTTATCACTTTGTGACTTTTCTATTTACAGATTATCTAGAGAATGTTCGGTCCAATTTATTATGGATTCGAAAGCGCATTCATCTGTTTCAAGGAACCACCAACTATTCTTGGAACTATTATGGACATAGTTTAAATGAGAAGGGCCAAATGGAAGGGCAGGGACAGCTTGAAGAGATGAACCACGAGGCAGCAATCTACCGCCAAATGGCCATCGCCCTTGACGTTGCGACCGCTAAATTTGTGCAACTGATGGCGCTTGAACAGCAGGGACAAATCGAGCGCTGCCAAGCCGAGATTCAAGCGGTGGGTGTTTTTTTAAATGGAGTCACAAGCGAATCCATTAAAACGATCCTTTGGATGGAGCCCTCTCTTCCATTTTCTCCGCCTTCAAAAGAGGGGGAGCCTATTCAAACAATGGCTTATATCCACACCACTTTAGCTAAGCTAGATCAGAGGGCTCGGGAGCTTTTGAAGAGTGGTGAGACCTCATTTTACGAAGAGATATTTGCTAGCACCCTGCGCCGTCTCGATCCTATTTTCGAAACTCAGTGTCTTGACCGGTAATTCTTTTCTCTATTTGTGCAGAAGTTTTTCTTAAATTCAATGCGTGATGACGAAGGACGATCCAGACTAACTCTAGGAAGAGTAAGTCGCTTTCTTAAGGCCGCGCATTATGCTAGGATTGGTGAATCCTTTGGAGAGACTAAAAGCCTTGTACAAACTAAGAGACTATCAACAAGAAGCAGTAAATAAGACGCTTGCTTATTTTAGAAAGAAGCGAGATCCGGCTGTTATTGTTTTGCCCACTGGAGCCGGAAAAAGTTTGGTGATTGCAGAGCTTGCAAGAGTGGCTCGCGGACGAGTTTTGGTCTTGGCCCACGTGAAAGAATTGGTTGAACAAAACCATTCCAAGTACGAAAGCTACAATCTTGAAGCTGGGATTTACTCTGCAGGTTTAAATAAAAAAGAGGCCCATCAAAAAGTTATATTTGGAAGCATTCAGTCGGTGGCGCGCGCAGGAAAAGATTTTTTCAAAGATTTTACCCTTGTCGTAATCGACGAATGCCACCGTGTGGGACTTGAGCAAGAAACTCAATACGCCCAGGTCATTAAAGAATTAAGAAATCAAAACGAAAATATCTGCGTTCTTGGCTTAACTGCAACGCCCTACCGAATGGGTCTTGGCTGGATCTTTAATTTTGGGGCAGATGGGTCTGAACGATCCAAAGAGGCGCGCTTTTTTAAACAAAGTGTTTTCGAGCTTCCTCTTCAGTATATGATTCGAAATAAATATTTAACTCCACCAGTTAAAGTGGATATTCCTGTGACTTGTTATGATTTTTCCGAGCTGACCGATTCCGGGCGTAAGTATACGATGAATGAGGTCGAAGAGGTTTTAAAATCTCAAAGGCGTTTGACACCTTTAATTGTGAAAAACATTATAGATATCACTGAAACCTACCGCCGCAAAGGTGTCATGATTTTTTCGAGCACGGTAAAGCATGCGCAAGAAATCTTAGAGTGTTTGCCCAAGGACCAAGCCCGCATCGTTATCGGTGAGACCGATGAAGCCGAGCGCGATCAAATTATTAAGGAATTCAAAGATCGAAAGATTAAATATCTAGTCAACGTCTCGGTTTTGACCACTGGTTTTGATGCGCCCCATGTGGATGTGATCGCTATTTTGCGACCTACCGAGTCCGTTAGTCTTTACCAACAAATTATTGGTCGGGGATTAAGACTTGATCCGGGAAAAAAGGATTGTTTTGTTTTAGATTACGCCGGGGTCACTCATGACATTTATTCTCCAGAGATCGAGGGCAAAAAACCAACCCCAGAGTCTGTGGCTGTTCAGATCCCGTGTCCGAAGTGTGGCTTCGAGAATCATTTCTGGGGCAAAGTCGATGATGAGGGCAATATCACCGAGCACTATGGGCGAACTTGTAAGGGCGGCGTTCAGGATCCAGAGACTTTGGATTATAAACCTTGTGGTTACCGGTTTCGTTTTAAGATTTGTCCCAAGTGTGCCACCGAAAATGATTTAACAGCCAGAAACTGTTCGGGCTGCCAAGAAGTTTTAGTCGATGCCGATACCAAGCTTAAACAAGCAAGGCTTTCTAAAAATGCCCATGTCTTAAAGCCCGATACAATTGAACTTGAGGGGAGAAGGGATCGCAAAGGGGCAAGCTTCTTAGAGGTTCGTTATTACGACTACGATGCAAAGTATGTCTCAGAGATTCATTATCTCGACAGCGAAACCAGCCTTAAAAAATTCAACATTAATTTCTTAAGGTCTCATATGAGACGACCCGAATTTTATCTTCCAATTGAATCGGTTGAAGATGCCTTAAGATGCCAGAACTTCTTTCGCATGCCTTCATTTGTCATCGCCCGCAAGCAGGGTAACTTCTGGCGAATCACCGAAAAAATATTCGCCGAAGAGCTGTAGTGTCCATTCTACAAATTATTAATGCGCCTTCGAATTTTCCTTTGATCAGAATATCGAAGGTCTTTTGGCTTTCCGCTAAAAGAGTTGCACTTAGAACGAACTCTCTTAGGTCTGCCCCTCCATTTTTGAGGGATGACCTGAAGGTTGGACTGAAGGACCCGCTTTTTCTGAGACAGTCCCTCTTCCGAGATATTTAAAGAAATTTCGTTTCCGGGCAAAGCGGAGCCTAGGTCCCGTCTTCGGCCGAGCAAACGAAGGTCGTAGGTGACCCAAGTTAAGAATGTCGAAATAATTAAAATCCGTATCCGCATAAGTGCCCCTGCAAGTGGCGAAATTGAACAAAAGGAAGAATAAATTGCAGAGGCTCTGGCTCATGGCGAACTCCGAAAGGTTTAAAATTTAGGTTTTTTAAAGGCTATTGTAAGAGAATGTGGGATGAATTTTATAAGCTCATAATGCCTTAAATATTAGCACAATTTAAATCGCTTTTGGAAGAATTATTCGACCCCCAGTTTTTGGGGGCCTTAGGTCTTAGTACGCCGGATATCTTAGGTGTTTATTCGGCAAGCTTCTTTAAGTCTTCAAGTGCCTGAGGCCATGAAGATTCAAACATAGGGACGAAGTCCTTGTGGCATTCGATCTCAACGATAAGCTGGGTTTTTCCCTTGGTTTCGTTGAATTTATAAATCTCCATGGTACCGATCCAATTTTCGGTCATGGGGCCTGATTTTTCGATAACTCCGTCGGCAGTGATTGTTGCAATATGTTTTGCAACGACCAATTTAGGGGCTTCGAATTTTTCTAAGACCGCTAAGGTACCACCTCGATTTTTATCAATAAATCTTATTTCTTCTCCCTGGGCCCAAGTGCCTTCATACTCTGAGTTTTCAGAAAAGGCTTTTGTCCATTGCTGATAAGTTTCGGGATTAAGCATAGTTTCCCAAACTGCATTTCTGGGGGCATTAATGTCTATTGAGTAAGTTAATTTTTGCATTCCATTCTCCTTAGGTCATTGAGTGTAGGCCAAAGACGTTGCCTTCGGTATCAATGCAAATTGAAATAAATCCGTGTTGTCCGATGGACATTTTGCTTTTCTCGACTCGACCGCCAAATTCAGAAACCCGAGATTCTTCTGTCGTGCAGTCTTTGCTATTAAAATAGATAATGACGCCGTTTTTTCCTGCAGGAAAGCCGGCCATTTTAACTATAGCTCCATTTGCCCCATAAGCCGTCATATTGCCCGGAAAGGACCACATTTCCAGACCCTCTTCGATGGTTCCAGGATTTTGCAGATTCTCGAGTTTTGTTTTAAACACGCCCTCGTAGAATTTTTTGGCTCGACTCATATTATCAACATAGATTTCAAACCATACGACGGGGTTTCCTTTTTGTGTTTCAGTCATTTTAAATTCCTTTCCTGGATTAGTGTCTCAAGTTTCTATTTATAATTCGATATCGTAGGAATGGATTATTGGCAAATCACTGGACTTAATGCAGTATCCTATCAAAGTGGGGAGTTGGTTATGGATGAAGACGATTTTGAGGGCAGTCTGGTTTTGGAGAAACTTTCCGAAATCGATAAGTTAGATGCATTTTTCGAAGCGATTGATTCAGATGACTTTGCTAGGGCGGAGTCTTTGATGAAGCGTGCCAAGCTCGATTCCGCGACAATAGCTATGGTTTTACAAAAAATGGCAGATGCAGATGGTAAGCATTAGGTTCAAGTCCTGCTGGATGGGTTTAATTCTTTTAAGCCTAATTTTTCCGGCCATAGTGTCTTGCGCCTCGGCTCCAAAGTTCAAAAGATCTTTAGTTCGTCCCTGGGAAACTGTTCTGGACAAAGAAGCTTTTTCAAATGGTCCGTTTGTGGCCCATCATCGGAGATGGGAATACGAACTTTTCTATTTAGCTGCCAACCATGATAATCAAGCCAAAAGCGAAACCCATCGGCTCGTCCATCAGCTCTTTCAGGATCAACAGTTTAATTTCTTACTCATTGAACCAATTTCGAATACCACCGGCGAAAGCCCGGCTTGGTTTGTGGAGGAGTCTATTAAGGGTACTGGTAAGGATATCGTCCTCGGTGGAGAGGCTGCTACGGCGGTCCTACTTGCAGATGAAAAGAAGATTCCCTTTGCGGGGGGAGAAATCGATGACAAAATTTTATTTAATCAGTTGAAAGCCCTCAACTACTCCAATGAGGATATTTTAGGTTTTTACTTGGCTCGGAGAATTCCTCAGTGGGTTAGAGAAAATATTCCCAAAAATCGTCTAGTTGAAAAAATGGGACCTGGCCATCTCGCTCATTACTGTAAGGTCTTTGAGATTCAAAATAGTGACTGCCCAGACCTTCGTAAGATTCAAGCATGGTACAAATTGAAATCAGGAAAAACTTTGGATTCCAGTATTCAAACAGGAGATGTGGCTCCAATTTTTTCCAGCTCTATATTTACTCAACAAATTTCATCAGATATTGGTCAAATTAGAGATCAATACACCTTGAGATTGATAGAAGATTATTTAAAGAAGTATAAGAAAATCGCTGTGATTTACGGACGTAGCCACTACCTTACATTAAAACTAAGCTTTGAAGAGGCTATGGGAGTGGCGCAGTTCAAAACCCCTGACCTCAAGATTAAGACGAACTGAGTCGGTATTCTTTATCAAGATCCGGTTAAGAAAGGTTTTTAGGTATACGAAGGTCAGGTTTTTGCCTTAAAAGATCCTAAATTCTTAACAAAGGATCGTTTTTATGAAGATTGTTTCTGTACTTCTGGTCTTGCTCGCGGGCTCCATTGCTCAAGCTCAAATTATAAACTCGAATTTAGAAGCTAGGCACCAGGCCTTGATTCAAAAAGCCATTGCCGAACAGTGCCATTTCAAGGGTGAACTTTCTGAAGTAGGAACAATCAGCAAAGAGACTTCAATCGACCAAGGGATTGTTGATGTTTCTTTTGTTACAATACTTGAGTTCACCGAGCGCGTTGACCAGGTCATTTTTAATAAATACGAGGCTACTGTAGTTTCTAACTACTACTCGGCTTACGATCATGATGCAAAAGACTGGGGACTTTACCAGATTGAATCCGTTCGCTGCACAATGAAGTAATCGCAAGCTTGGTACGGATATGGCTATTAGCCTTCCATTTGAAGGCTAATGGTTAGTCCGTACCCTTTCTTTCTCAAATTTCATTCTTCTAATATCTAAAGATTAAATCTAAAATTAAAATCTGAAGTTGATATCAATGTGAGTTCTCTGCGTTCGGCCAATTTTTGGATCTATTCCAAGACCAAAAGTGAATCCGGGAAAGTGTGTCCGTACTTTCCTCTTCTCTCTTTTTTGCCTAATCCGCAATAAAATCGAGGCTTTCAGCAGGTTTGAGATATTTCCCTGGATCTGCTAGAATAGCTGATAATGATGACTTTTTTTCGACCATGCATTTTAGACTATTTTGGACACACCCGGTGCAATCTGGTGGGTCTTAAATTTATTTCTTTAGGCGGTTGACCCTTCCACTTTTCAAGCTCAACCGCCCTCTTAGGTTTAAGCCATTTCGCGAAACAAACACTTAAATTCTTAAAAAATCGAGGTATTCCGCTATGGAAAACAATTCTCAACTCATTTTATCTGAAACAGATTTCAACAAACTAAAGCGACTATTGCTTGTGGCCGATCCTGTGACTGCAGACCTCTTGGAAGAAGAACTGGGGCGGGCAAAGGTGGTTCTTGATGAAGAGCTTCCAGGGGATATCGTTTCAATGAATTCTCAGGTTTTGTTTAAAGATATCCTAAACAAGAAAGAATCCCTTATAACCCTCGTGTATCCCCATGAAGCAAAACTAGAAGAGCAAAAAATCTCAGTTTTGGCCCCGATCGGTTCAGCCTTGATCGGTTTAAGAGTCGGTCAATCCATTCACTGGCCTATTCGTGAGGGGCAGAAGCGAGAGCTAAAAGTAATTTCCGTGCAACAAAATGTGTTAAGTCGCTAAAGTTGGTTTGAGGGGTCCGGTGTTATCCGGACCTTGTCTTATTCCCAACAAACTATATCAAGGCCAATTTGAAGGTCGCGATGAAGTGAACTTGGATTTAGGTAGGAGGCCAATTTAAGGCTTTTTCCTGAGGAGTGACTCGCCTGAAAGGTCGTCCAATTTATTGGCGTTTGCCCGCGGTCATAAATTGAGGCAAACCAGATCCCACTAATTTCTTTAGAGGGGCCGTAAGAAATAAATCGCAGACGGCAAGGCTCATTGCCGAAGTGGTCTTTATTGATCAACATCTCCATTTTATCCAGCTCTAAAGCTGAGACATCGATAATCTGGCTAAAGCGAATATCCGAAGCGATCTTTGTGTATTTAAGCTCTCGAGCAAAAGAAAGGCTCGAAGTGAAAAGAAGGACCAAATAAAGCGCCATTTTCATAAGCGGGACTCCTGGTTTTGCCCGAGGGCATCGGCAATAAATTCAGCTCTTAAGCCAAAAAACGGCACTTCTGTGCCGGGAGGACAAATTAATCCCCCTGGGCCTTAAGAACACTCAAGCAAATACAAGTTCCGTTCCAATGAAAAAGTCTAAGCTTCCTAAACCCCTTCGTAGGAAAAATCGAGGAGCTTGTAATCTTCGACGTTAAAGCGGATCTGGATGGGTTGACAGCAGACTTCACAGTCTTCGATGTAAGTTTGGCTTCCATCGACGGATAGATCCAAAATCATCGAGATTTTTTCGGCGCAAAAGGGACACTTAAATTTTTTTTCAATCTCTTCCAACGAGCAGCCCCACTCTTTAGATGATCATACTATAAAATGAAGACATAAGTGCAGTACAGACTTCTAGAAAGAATCGCCTTCAAATATTAATATCCTTGTGCGAAAGCCACCGGATTTATTATCTCTCCTCAGCAAAGACCCCTTACTCTAAGTCTACTTTTTCTCCGCTGTAAAACTTCCAAGTGCGGTGAGTGATCAAGCGGGCACCGCGACCAAAGGTAAAGTAAGACCAAGTCCACTGAAGAAAGACGAAGAATCGATTTCTAAATCGAATTAAATAGATAACATGGATAAATGCCCAGGCCAGCCAAGCAATCCATCCTCCAAACTGAAGACCTGCGGTACTGGCCACAGCTTTCGAGCGACCGATCGTCGCCATAATTCCTTTGTCGTGGTAGCGAAAGGGGAGACGGCTTTTGCCCTTTTGGTCTCGAAGAATCATTTCGGCAGCATGGCGTCCTTGTTGAATTGCGACCGGAGCAATTCCAGGCAATATTTTACCTTGGGAGTCCTTAAGATGGGCTTGATCCCCTGCCACGAAAACATTTTTATGTGTGGGCAAACTGAGATCCTCACTGACAATCGCCCGACCGATCTTATCTTTTTCTACAGGGAGTTTAGAAGTCAGACTTGCGGCCTGAACTCCTGCGGCCCAAATAATTGTAGAAGCCGAACAACTTGTGTCGCCAAGATGAAGACCATTCTGAGTTAAGGCAGAGGCCCTTGTATTTAAGCGGACATCAACACCCATTTTACAAAGATCTTTCGCGGCCCGATCAGATAAGGCTTCTGGAAATCCGGCAAGAAGTCGGGGGCCGGCTTCGACTAATATGACGCTCGTATTTTTAAGGTCAGCTTTTTTAAAATCTTTCATCAAGGTGTGCCGAGCCATCTCTGAAATGGCGCCGGCCAACTCAACGCCAGTCGGTCCTCCGCCAACCACGACAAAGGTCAAATAAGCCTTTTGTTTAACCGGGTCTGTTTCTTTTTCTGCGTGTTCAAAGGCGATCAAAACACGTCTGCGGATCTCGAGGGCTTGCTCGATATTTTTAAGTCCGGGAGCGACCTCTTCCCATTTTTCGTTTCCAAAGTAAGCGTGTTTCGCTCCACAGGCTAAGATTAAATAATCGTAAGGGGTCCATTTATTATCAAAACGAACCTGCGATTTTTCGACATCAACATCTTCGACTTCGGACAAATTGATATTTACATTTTTATTCTTCGAAAAAAGAGTGCGAAGGGGAACAGATATATCTGCTGGACTAAGTCCGGCCATGGCCACTTGATAAAGAAGCGGTTGAAACAGATGATAGTTTCTTCGATCAATCAGTAAGACTTCAACCAAAGACGAATGGGCCAGTTGTTGTATCGCCGAGACTCCAGCAAATCCTCCACCAATCACCACGACTTTAATTTTTTTCATAAGCTATTCTAGTTTATAGATTCTTATTGGCAAAGTGATTAGACCGAGAGAGGCAGCGTGCGACCAGCCGCGACGCTGAAGAGGGGTCCATTCCTTTTACGTTTTATTAAAGGTCTTGTGTTTTTCTTCAGAAATTGTGAGTCTAAGTTTACAAATTCAGTTTTCTTAAGCCCCAATTTCCCTATAGCTTCTTGAGGAGGCCCAAAACAGTGAGCCAGGAAAATCTTTCCCCAGAATGGATTCTCGTAGGTGACACCAAAACGCTAATTCAAGAACTTGAGAGTCTGGGTGGTCTAAAAGAATTTGAGTTTCAAGGAAGAAAAATTGTTGTCAGTTATTTTGAGGGAAAGTTCGGAGCTCTAAACAACAAGTGCAATCATATGGGTGCGCCTTTAGCTAAGGGGAAACTAAAAAAGGGCTGTATCGAGTGTCCTTGGCATTATTGGCAATTCGATCATAAAACCGGCGAATCCAAGAATAAATCAGCTGAACCCTTAGCTTCACATGGGGGATCTGTTCCTCATATTCCAATTAAAATTGAGGGTGAGGCCCTATTCGTAAATATAAAGGGAGAATCCGAAAGAATTCGGGCCAGCTATAATCCTGGATCGGATTTAGGACGAGACCCTAAGCGTGAACCCGGAAGAATCAGAGTCCTAGGGCTTTCGACGACAGCAATGGACAAGGAGCATCCACGTTTTTCTACTTCTGAAGAATTATTGAAAAGCGCTTTAAAAAAAGCGAACACAGAGATCGGGGTCGAAACTCGTTTTCTTGCTTTGTCAGATCTTAACTTCAGGCATTGCGAAGGTTTTTATTCTAAGTCCGAGCGAGCCTGCACTTGGCCATGCTCAATTACAAAGATGGATCCAGCTGACGAGATGAAACAGATCTACGAAAACCTTGTTCACTGGGCCGATGTGGTCATTGTCTCAACGCCAATTCGATGGGGGAATGCAAGCTCGCTCTATTATAAAATGGCCGAGCGCTTAAACGCCGTTCAAAATCAGATCACTTTAAAAGACCGCGTTTTGATTCAAAACAAAGTCGCGGCTTTTATTATCACCGGCGGCCAAGATAATATCCAGTCGGTTGCCGGCCAGATGCTGACCTTTTTCGGAGAACTTGGATTTGTCTCTCCCGCATTTCCCTTTGTGGCCCACTCATTGGGTTGGTCCGCTGAGGATATGCAGCATAATATGGATTTTGTTAAGACAAGTGAAGCCTTGCATCAGCACTCCTTTGAATTGATCGAGCGCGCCGTAGACCTCTCTAGAAAATTGATCCCTGAAGCCTCTGTTTGAAAATAATATATTGAGGGGGGGCTAAGGCCTTCGCTCTTGACTCTTTTCCCCGAGGGAGTTCTTTTGCGGGTTCAATTCCTTAAAGGGGGACCCATGAGACTCTTGTCATTTGTATTGCTTTTGTCAGCATCTGGCCTTTGTGTTCCGGCCTTTTCACTTACGGAACTAAATTCATCACGTCTTCGGGGTTATATCTGTGATGAGATCAACCACGAGATAAAATATCAGGACGAGTATTTTTATTACGGGGATCTTGATAAAAAAAGCTGCCTTAAGGGTTCATTTTTAATCACGGATGCAGTTTTTGATAAGACCTTAAACAAAACAACATTGATGAAAGTAAGTTTTCAGACCGAGGCAAAGCCCTTTAAACTTGAAGGGAGCATCGATATTTTTCTTTCAATTGAAATTGGTAAAGATGGCAAGTCGAAGCAAAAATGGTTGGTTCGCAACCTAGATCTTGAAGCGATCGATCAACGTCCTAGCGCCGAAGTCATTGAGGGCATGATCCAGCAAGATCAGATCGACGTTGGAAATGGTGATTTTGGGGCTAAGAAGGTGAGCGCGATTCCAAGTGAAAAAGATATCCTAGCGGATCTTGAAAAAGCTCTTGAGGATCACGGCGACTCTTCAGACAGTGAATATAGCTTTTGTCGCTACACGAATGACACGACTGCCGAGTACGTTATTAGAAGCCTTAAGGAGCATAGCGAAATTTTAGCTTTGTTTGTTGAGAAGCAAAAGAAGGCCGGAAAGCTTGTTCGATCAGTAATGCGTGGATATGATGATGGCGCAAGCGAGTATTGCTCTCATTACTATTTTGAGTTTTACTTAGAAGACGGTACACATATTTGGATCAACATCGATCAGACAACTTAAGCTAGGCTTGCAAGAGTCGAGAAGGTTTCGGAGGAAAAATGACAGACAAAATAAAATTTTATTACAATCCCATGTCACGAGGCCGCATTGTTCATTGGATGCTTGAGGAAGTTGAAGCCGATTATGAAATTAAAGCCATGAAGTGGGAAACCGGAGATCATAAGTCTGCCGAGTATCTAAAAATTAATCCCATGGGGAAGATACCGGCCATCGAACATAAAGGTGTTGTGGTGACCGAGTGTGCAGCCATTTGTGCCTACCTGGCAGATGTTTTTCCGAAAGCGAATATGGCACCGGCCATGAATGATCCTCAGCGTGGGGCTTACTATCGATGGTTGTTTTTTGCGGCATCATGTATTGAGCCCGCGATGTTAGATAAAACAAACCCCAGGACCAATGATCCCAAGACTGCTTTTATGGGCCACGGAAATTATGAAGATGTTGTGGCGACGATGGAAAAAGCGGTGGCGAATGGTTTTTTAGTTCCGGGAAAATTTACGGCAGCAGACTTGTACATGGCATCTCAGATTGAGTGGGGAATTTTCTCAAAGACCCTTGAGCCAAAACCCGTGTTTGTAAAGTACATCAATTTGTGCAAAGACCGACCGGGATATAGACGGTATATGGAACAAGCGGGGCCGATGGCATAGGTCGGCTGTCCGAACTCGCTAAAGCTTACAATCCTTAACGAGAGCCTCTATCGAAGAATAATGGGCGCTGATGGACTCTGGTGAACTTGTAAAGAGGCCTCTAAATCTTAATTTCCCCTTCTTGTCAAAAACTAGGCCGTAGGGAACGCCTTTGTATTCTGGGAACAGAAGTGCGCCGTTTTTATCGGTGGTCTGAGCGAGACGTTGAACACCGGTAAGTTCTGGGTTTTCGCTGGACCCCACAAACCAAAAATGAAATTGATCAGGGTGAAGGCCCCATTGCATAGACCCCTTGCTTCTAAAAGCACTGACAGAGGCTTCTGTTTCTCTGCGGCTTGAGTTTGCAATGAGCACAAGCTCAACTTCGGAAGATTCCTTTTGTTTTAAGAAACGCTGAGAGATTTCAAGAAGGTCTGATTTGCAATAGGGGCACCAGGTTCCCATTAATCTAAGGACGACAACTTTGCCCCTTAGCTTTGAGAGGTCTACTTTTTGGGCAGATCTAATTCGTCCATTGGGATCTAAAGGGTGAGCCTCTAAATTTTTTAAATCGTCTAAGTCGAAGTCAAGTTCTGGAGGACAAAATTCATTTGCGGGCTCACGGTGTTCGCTCTTTGGGACTCCCTGAAAGCTCTGGCAGCCGCTAAGAAGCAATAAGAAGGATAGAATATAAAATAGGTTTTTCATGTGATTAGCCTAATGTGGCTTGAAGACCTAAGCAATGGAACTTTTTAAAGCCAGGGCATTTATTGCTTAATTTGGTAAATCTTTGAAGAGATCGAGGAGCTGGAGGGACGGGCCTGCGGCCTTGTTTGATTTGGTCTCTGACATCGGTTAGAATTTCACATTCTTGGGGGTTCAACAGATGTCCTATAAGTTGATCGGGTCACAACGTTCGCCGTTCGTCAGACTTTGCCGCTTGGTGATGATCAAACATAAAATCGATTTTGAATTTCAAGTAACGAATTTTGTGGATGATCAAAAACAAGCCGAGCTTTTAGCACAAGAAAGTCCAATTAACCGTGTTCCAATTCTGATCTCTGAAGGGCAAAAGATTTTTGATTCAAGGATTATCCTTGGATATCTACAGAGCAGACATGGCTTGCCATCCCTTTCGATGGATCAAGAAAACATCCTGTCCTCGATCTATAGCTGTTTAGATACGGGAGTGGTTCTATTTTTAATGAAAAAGGATGGTTTCAACATCGATGCGCCAGGTTTTTTTCTAGATCGGCATAGAGCGCGAATTCCAGCGAATCTTAGGTTTTTGACAGAATGGACATCAAGCTTGGATGCTAAAAAATCAGAGGATTGGAATGTTCTGTCGATGGCCTTATATAGTTTTTTATTCTGGGCCAATGCCCGGGAAATTCTGAATATAAAAAACTATCCAATTTATGCCGATTTTTTGGAGCGCTTTAAAAATGCTCCGGGTGTTTCGGAAACGAGCTTTTAAAAAAGTGGCCCCTTTCGCCCTTTAGCTAAAAGCCGCAGGCGAAGAGGCCCAACTTTCTACTTAATAAGAATTTGTCTGGCCTTTGAACTGCTGCGCTTCTCAACCTCAAGTTTTAAAACGCCGCCTTCATAGGTGGCCTCGACTTTTTCAGCATCCACGGGATGTGGGAAGTTGTAGGTCCTCATAAATGATCCGTAACTCACTTCCGTATAATTAAGCTTTTCATCATCCTTATTGTGATGTTCTTCTTTGCGTTCACCAGAAACAGATAGGCTGTTTTCATGGAGATCAATTTTGATGTCCTCTTTTTTCATTCCTGGAATATCAAATTTTAGAATGTAAGCATTTGGTGTCTCGCGGATTTCGGCCCTTGCGGTCAAAGCCCGTTGAGCATTCTGAGAAAACAAAGAGGGAGTATCCGATTTAAAGAAATTGTCGAATAAGCTATCAATGTCTCTCAAGGGACTGCCAGATCTTCTCCATAAATCTAAGTTTGTCATAATCTGTACCTCCTATGGATTAAATTTGTGATCAAAATTTAAACTGTCAAGGGGATCAAGTTGGCTCAGCGACTGGGAGGCCGTCTTTGCTGAAAAAAGATTAGAGTTTTAAAATATTTAGCGATCAAATAAAATAAGAAATTAAGGGGGCATATTTTATTAGGAGAATAGGTCTAGAATAGGGCCTTGTCCGAAAAACCGACTCGTCCAATAAGTGGAAGTTTTAGAGCGGGTCTTAAAATATCCAGTCCAAAACTGAGACCGAGGATATTGACTTCAATCCCTTCATTGAGGCCCAGGGTGAAGCCGAGGGCTCCCAAAACTGAAAGCTGAACTCCTGTTCCACTTTCACTCCAACCGACCAGGTCGCCATCATTTATCCAGTCTTTTCCAATCGCATGAGGTGGAAGCTCGACTCTAAGCTCTGGAACATTTCGAATAATATAGGAGATAAAAGTATTGCTGTTCGGACCGGGCCACACACGGTATGAGCCTTTGTATGGGTAAGATTCGGCGGCGGCTTGAATTTTCGGAATCGCCTTTTCTGCGGCCTCACCCTTTAGTTGATCAATTAATTTGGCTTCCGCTCCAAACCACTTTCGATCAGGAATTTCTTCACCGATGACCACAGCACTTCCGGTGCGCTTTATTCGAAAACCCATCACATGATAAGTAACATAGTGATCAGCATTTTTTTCTTTCGTTGCAATCCATGTATGAACTGCGAAGGTTCCTCTCCAGCGAATCGCTCGAGCAGCATAAACCTGAACCAAAGCCTCGGATTCAATTTTGGGATCGGGCGCAATTCCAACACTACTACGGTCAGCGGTGCGCCAATCTCCAGAGTGTCCACAAGCGGTATTTAGATAAACTATAAAAAGCAAAAAGAGACGGTTCATATACAAATAAATATCTAAGGCCGATAAAAATAGCCAGAAGGTCTGACATTGCGTGATGAGGTCAACGCGTTTTTGCAAGCTCAAGGTTGCGGCGTCATATTCAGCTTTGATAGGTCATAACCCAGAGCTTTAATTTTTGCCCGAATGCTATCTAGCTTAGCTTCTTCCATTTTAGGAGTACGACTCAAGATCCAAAGGTACTCTCGGCTAGGGTGTCCGACGACGGCGTATTCATATTCTTTTCCAAGGTCAATAATCCAGTACTTTCCATAAAAGGGCCAAAGGAAACTCACTTTCAGTTTTGAGTTGGTGGTTTTATCCACGACTTTAGCAACACCTTTGGCATTTCGAACTTTTCCATCGAAACTCTTCAGCCGACATTCATTAAAGACATTTATTGTTTCCGCATCCTTCAAGGTATAGGTGGCTTTTGAGGCGACACAATCTTTTTGAAAGCGCTGATAGAAGCTTGCAATCTCAAACCATTCCCCCAGATATCGATTTAAGTCGACATAATCCACAGTCTGAAGGGGCTTTTCTTCCTCAGAAAAACTTGTCGAGCCAAAACCAAAACAACAAAGCATCAAAGCACAAAATTTCAAAAATTTTTTGTTCATAGGCCCTCACTTGGAATCGATTTTAGGTTGAGCCTAGGCTCACTTCAAGTAAAACCGCTGTCCTAGGGGAATCTCTACTCCCATTGAATCACCCGGATAATATCAGAATGAGTGTCAGTCCATAAGGGGGCATCGGGATCAGCCTGAAGCAATGTCCACTCAATATTTGTATCAAGTACAAATAGAGAGTCTTCGTTGCGGGACATAACAACCCAAGTTGAAACCTCTTTTTCTTCGTTCAACTCGGGATTGAAATCATTTCGAATTCGCGCCGATAGGCCGAGCTGTTTGGATAGGCGGTAAAGAACGGTTTCTAAATTGAGGTGATAGTTTGAAATGTGGAAGGCCACCAAGCCATCCGGACTAAGTTTGTTAAGATAAATCTGTAAAGCCTCTAGAGTGAGCAAATGAATGGGAATTGAAGCTGAGCTAAAAGCATCTAAGACAATCAAGTCAAAGACCTCTTTGCTTTTGGATAAACTAAGCCGGCCATCTCCCAGCACAACAGCTAAATCACATCTACGATCTTTGCAGTCACTTAGGTAAGTGAAGTATTTTTTATCAAGGGCGATTTGCTCCATCACCGGATTAAGTTCATAGAATACAAGTCGCCAAGACGTATCCGCATAGGCCGCGATGGCACCTGTTCCAAGTCCGACGGCTGCGACTCTTTTTTTGTCTAAAGTTTTTATTAAATCAATAATGTCTCCTAGTGGCCCTGTCGGGTGGTAATAGGAAAGTGGGATTTGAAGATTTTCAGTAGAATCCCTTCTTTGGGAGCCATGAACAGTTCCCCCATGCACCAATGAATGAAGCCAGCCCTCTTCGAAGGAATTAATCTTTACAACATCATAGAAATTTCTTTTTTGAAAAATCGAATCCGCATCTTTTGTGGTCACACTAAATATTAGGTAGATCGCAATTCCTGTGGCGACAAAGTAAAGGGGTCTTACATACCAAAGCAAAATCAAAACTATGGGCACGCCGTAACTGACTTTTTTGATCGTCTGTTCTGAGGCCTCCAGCCCGTAATGAAGGACCAGGTAAGTAGCAGCCAAAGAAAATGAAATCGCAAGGGCAGCCCCTAAGGACCATCTATACACTTTGGGGCTCGTTATTGAGAATAACAAACCTGAAAAAGCTAAAATCAGAGGAAGTTCAAAGACTGAGTTGAAAAGAAGAGGAGCTAGAAGTGCGTTGAATATGCCCCCCAAGACTCCTCCAAGGGACATCCAAAGGTAGAATTCGGTAAGATGTCTGACCTCTGGTCGTGATCTGGCAAGTTGTCCGTGGGCGACCAAGCAAACAATAAAAAGAGTTGTCAAAAATACGGCGGCGGTGACCCAAAGACGCTGCATGCCCTCGTTAGCGACAAGTAAAAAGATTGAAGTGCTGAGAGCGATGGGCATAAGGACGGCAAAAAATTTGTGAAGAGTCTCTGGCCAATAGCTAAAGACTAAAATGAAGGAAATTAAATACAGTGCCAGCGGAACAACCCAAAACAAGGGGATCGCGGCGATATCCGTTGTCATGTAGGTGGTCACACCTAACATCAGACTTGAAGGGATAAAGGCAAAAAACAGCCATAGTCCCCGCTGGTTCCACTTTGTGGCCTTTATATCAAGATCGGGCTTTTCGATAGGATTTGATTTAACAGTTTTATTTTCTTTCAATAGCCATAGGGCGACTGCGACGAATAAAAAAATTAGAATCCAGTATAGAATTTTCCAAAGATTTCCCTGCTCACTTAGGTTTAATTTTGGCTCGGCAAGAAGAGGGAAAAGAATTAGTCCTGAGATGCTGCCCAGATTACTGGCGGCATAAAGAGAGTAGGGGTCTTTGGCCTTTGCATCCTGGCTTAGAGAAAACCATCTTTGCAAGATGGGAGCACTTGCGGAGACTACGAAAAATGGAAGTCCAACATAAAGTAAAAGAACTAAAAGCAGCCAATATGCTGGCGTTCCGAACTGGGGAATAAAGTTTGTGATGCTTTCTGGAATTCCTATCGGCAAAAGAAAAAGTGGAAGAAGCATTAAGCCGAGGTGAATAAAAATTTGAGTCCGAATTTTCAATTGGCTTAGACCATGTGCATACAAATATCCGAAGAGAAGTGTGGACTGAAAAAATAAAAGACAAACATTCCAAACCGCGGGTGTGCCGCCCAGATAGGGTAACAGCATTTTTCCAACCATCGGTTGAATAAAAAAAAGCAATAGGGCACTCAACAGCAAAGTGAAGGAGTATAGAATGGTTCGTGACATAGACAAGGACCCTAATCTCTTCGTCGAATATAACGGTGGCTTCCGGGCTTGCCGGAAGATTTTTTTATAAAATCGAGTTGCAGCTCAACCATGGCATTAAAGACGGTCAGAAGTTGGTCATGCTTGCGGCTGCTCGTATCAAAACCTTGGCTGCTTCCTAGAAGCTCTATGCAATGATGAATGGCTTCTATCGTTGAATAACATCCTTCTTTGGGCTGTTTTCGCACTCTAAAATTAGAAGGTGTGCTGGGGGAAAAGCAGATCCGTGGGATATTTTGAAGGTTCTGACTTTGTCGAAGCATCTTTTTTGCGGTGGCCCAAGTTCCATCGATCACAAAGATACATAAAGTTTTTCCCTGAGGACAAATCATGGCTCGGTCATTTGGCATTAAAGAAGTTAAGTTTAAGGAATTTTTTCCTGGATACAAAATCACAGGATAAAGCTTCGGATCAGCGAGAATCTTGTTTACTTGTTCATCTGCAGAAAAATCCTGTCCGCGGATCAAGTGCGAGTTGTCCAGACAAAGATGAGACATTCTTCCAGTTGCGATTCGGCGTCTTGCCTCGAGAGGGTGAATCAGAATCACAATCTTAAAATTGACAGGAATTTTTTGAACATGGGCACAATAGCAGCTAAACTCGGGCTGCCGACAGCTCATGCATATTTTCCGAAAGGTCTCTTCTTGTTCTTTGAGAGTCCTTCGTTTTTGTTTGTAATCTTCTAAGTTCACAAATCAAGTCTAACCACAGATTGATTTAAGCAAAAGCCATTTTGGATATATCGGTGCCCCCGGGCCATCGCGTCTTAATGTCCTCGAGACGGAATTTCGGCGAGCGAAGTCGTTGAAAGAAGATGCCAGGCCATATTTAGTCAGTTTGAATGACTCCGTTATTTTGCATTACGCAAACTTTGCTGAACCATACGGTCAAGATTTGATAAAAATTGTGAGCGATCATTTTTGGCCATTGCTGAGGGGCCCGTGTTTTTGTGTCCAAGATCGCGAAGATGAGAGTTCAAAGTTCTTTGTGCCAATACCGCTCCAATATTTTCTTCATCAAGCTCTCGGCCTTTGGGACCTAAAACTTTTCCACCAGACTTAATGCAGCGATCAGCTAAAAGCAAATCTGAGGTGATCACAATATCATGGGGCTTTAC
Source organism: uncultured Pseudobdellovibrionaceae bacterium (assembly GCA_964389375.1). Classification (GTDB taxonomy): domain Bacteria; phylum Bdellovibrionota; class Bdellovibrionia; order Bdellovibrionales; family UBA1609; genus CAYMDP01. The sequence goes on from CAYMDP010000011.1 coordinate 47,919, forward strand.
TTGCTCTGCGATCCAATCATCTGCGGCGTCAAAATCTCCTGAAACGACTTTCATTTCGATGTCCGGATCTACGGGAATATTAAGGTATTGATTGGCAACAAGAACCACAGGAATTCGATTTCGTTTGGCTACTTTGTAGACTTCATCTTTGACCGCGCAGCCATCGGCATCGATATAAATTATGAACTTAGGTTTTACAAATTCCATTCGAAACCTAGGACCCCAAAATGGAGCCAAGCAAAGTTATAAACTCCGCCTCCTCCTTCGGACCCCCCTTCTATAGTTCTGTAGCCTGCGTAAACCGAAAATGGTCCTAAGCCATGATAAGCCAGCAAAAGTGCTAAATCTTCGGCTCGTCCTTGGGGGGCGGCAAGTGCATCTAGGTCGATTATAAACTTCCAATTGGAATTAAAGGAGTGAGTGGCCATAAAATGAAGAAGAGGAACAAAGCCAATATTGTTGCGACCCGCACTTTGTGAGTTCTGAGTGAGTCGAATTTCGGCATCTCGAATTTTTCCCGTGAAGCCACCTTTTAAAATCCATTTTGAGGAACTTAGAAAAGTGTAGCGGTAAGTCAGGCGGTAGGAATTGAACTTATATTTTGCTTCGAGCGGTGTATCGGCTAAAAAGGTTTGATCCTGAAAACTGATATCTCTGTCGAACTGACCTTTCAGGTTTAGAGTAAGTGGAGCATAAAGTGCACGAAGCTCATGAGGTCCTTGAAGCCGATATCCTAGATAGACCCGCCCACCGAACACTCCGCCATCCCCAAGCTCCGTCAAAGAAAAACGGGTTCCCCCTTCTTTCGGGATCTGCACTTCGTTTATAGATTGCCAAACGCCACCAGCTTCGGCGGTGATCCAGAATCGGGAATCCTGAGAGTTCTGAGCATTTGAGGCCATCGCCGAAAGACTTAAAGTAAGAAAAAAACCGAGGAGCAGGTATGGTGATCGGACTGGGATCAGGTTTTTCATTAAAAGATCTCACAATTTTATTTAGAAGATTTCTAAATACTAACTTATGCTAGAATTCAAATCTAGAACAAAATTTGCGGGAGAAAAGCATGCAGTACCTTCATACCATGGTTCGAGTCAAAAATTTAGAAGACTCACTTAAGTTTTATTGTGAAGCCTTGGGATTAAAAGAAATCTCGAGATCCGAATCAGAGAAGGGTCGATTCACTTTGGTTTTTCTTGCAGCTCCTCAGGATGTTGAGAGGGCAAAAGAGCTTAAGACCCCGATGATCGAGTTAACTTATAATTGGCCCGATGAAAACGGCAACGTCGAAGAGTATAAAGGCGGAAGAAATTTTGGGCACCTCGCATTTCGAGTTCAAAATATCTACCAAACTTGCGAGCGTCTGAAGAAGATGGGAGTCATTATTAATCGCCCTCCTCGTGATGGCTATATGGCTTTTGTGCGATCGCCTGATGAAATCTCAATTGAATTTTTACAGGAGGGGCCGGCGCTTGCTCCAAGAGAACCATGGCAAAGCATGCCGAATACGGGCGTCTGGTAATTGGTGGGTGTCATGGTCCTTTTTGACTATAGGGTGAGGTAAATATGTCTGACGATCGATTCAAAGATTTTGCGAAACTTTTTCTCGCGAGGACACCGAGCAGTAACTCAAAAATAAAAAGCTCGGGATCTAATGCGTCACAGATCGCAGAACAAGAGGGTTTAAAGTCTTCTTCCCAGAATGCGGCATACGATCGAAGTATTAATTACGAAAATCAGTTCCCCAATACGGGTTCTACGGGAAAAAGTGCTAGCGGCTCAAAACTTGCGAATGGTTTGGCGGTTGTCTTTTTCATCGGTATGTTTGTGATGTCGGGCATTTTTGCTCCCGGTCTGCTTCAGGGCTTTCACGCCATTTTTGTTTTAATGATTATGTTGGTTGCAGCAATCATTTGCGCCGTCGTATTGGAATCTATCTTTAGTTCCAAGGCTAAAGAGAGATTGGATGCCAGGCAAAAGCCAGTGGTGAGGAAGCAAGGACCTCTTAACATCGAGTCCATTTCGGATTCGTCAGATGAACTCTAGTCAAAAAGAATACTTCTCATCGAAATGGATGCATTTTGGTGACCTTCGAAAATAAATTGGCATTCTGGATTTTTTCCGGCAGCACCCAATGCGTAAAGAATCGGGATGTAGTGCTCTAGACTTGGATGGGCCTGTTTAAAGAGCTTTTCAGATCCCAAAACCTCAGGCTTTATGAATTTTTCGAATTCTTTATTAACCAGCGCCTTTTTTGCAAGCTCATCGAACTCTAGGGCCCAGTCATAAATAGGAGCATTTACATTCCACTGAATAGTTTTTAAGTTATGAACCAAATTTCCACTGGCAAGAATCAATACACCTTCAGACCTTAAAGACTGAAGTTCTTTTCCCAAATCGTAGTGTTCAGAAAAGTTCATCTTTTTGTTAAGACTTAATTGAGTCGTGGGGATGTCTCCTGCTGGATACATGTGAAAAAGCACTGACCAAGTTCCATGGTCTATCCCCCAGTCTTCTGAACCTGAGAAATGGGACGAATCTGAACTTACAATTTTTTCTGCGAGTTCGGGGGCGCCGACCGTCTTAAATCCCGTTTTGTAGAGCTCCTCAGGAAAGCCAAAAAAATCGTGGATTGTTTTAGGGTGCATGTGAGTCTGGACCAGACTTGAGTCGGTTTCCCAGTGGGCGGAAACGGCCAAAATAGATCGAGGTCGGGGGATATCTTGCGCGAGTAGTTTCAGTGAATCAGTGAAGGCATTGTCTGCGATAATGTTCATTGGAGAGCCGTGACCGATAAAAACGACAGGCATTTGATTTGATTTTCTCATAGTAAGGAGTGTATCAGGCCCTCCAGGTTCATCAACAAAATCGACTGGGTCTAAGGTCGAATTCGCCTGAGCTGGCCTTCTCAACGGAGCGAAGCTAGATCAAAATAGAGTTTGACGAGATTTTAAGCCGGGGGACCGTTTATGAAAAATATTGGCCTGATTTGCATTTTGTTAAGTCTTGCTCCAGGTCTTGCCCATGCACAGTTTGGTGGCCGAAGTGTCTCCCTTCCAACTACAGGAATTCAGGGAAGTGCCGGAATCGGATTCACAGATTTTTCTGTGGAGTCTCCCACTGCAGACTTTAAGTTGGATCGCGGCACTTATATTGCGGCCTCCGTCGAAAGAGGATTTGAGGTTTTTCATCTTTATTTGACTTTAAATCTAAGTCACTTGTCTGCAACAGGATCGGCTAATTATAACTATACCAACTTATCTTCAACCACGACCTACACGGCAAGTGACGTGAATATAGCGATGAAGATGTACGATCTAAGCATTGGATTAAAATGGAAGATCATCGATGGCTATTGGTTTCGACCCTACATCGAGGGAGGCGGTCTTGGAGGCTACCATGAGGTTAGCTACACCTCGAAAAGTGCAGAGATCCAGGCTCAAGGGAATGATGCCAAAACTAAAGATGTCATTATGGGATCTGGTATTTACGCAGAGGGTGGAATTGAAGTGCAATTTAGTGATCGCTTTGGTGTAAAGATTGCCGCACGAAAGTCGGAATATAAAAGTAAAAATCTAGAGACTTTAGGCAACCGCCCACTTGATCTCTCTTATGAGACCTATTATCTTGCGGGTCTCTTAGGCTTCTAAGTCGCAGACAAAAAATTAATTCGGAGTGCTTGATATGAAGTTTAGGACAATTTTTGGCATGGTCCTCTTAAGTCTCTGTTTAAGTCTTTATGGCGCACATCTTTCTGCTAAGATTAATTCTGAGGTCGAGGCTGCAAAAGAAAAATTAAAGTCTTTTAATGTGATGAGAGAGTCCTTGGCCTCCACTTTGGATTCTCATAAAGGCCCGATCACTCCACAGACATTTCAGCAGGTCTGCATGCCCGTTGGGAAGGCCTTTAAAGACTGGGCAAAAGAAAATTCTTACTTGGCCAAACAAATTGCCGAGCGCAATAGGAATCCAGAACATAGACTTGAGGCTGAAGATATAAAAGTCTTTCGTTTGCTGACTGCAAAGGCGGACTTAGACTATTTTGTTCAACCGGTTGAGCAGCTCGATAGAAAAGGGCAGCAGCTTTACTACCGAATCCCCATGGCTTCATCTTGTCTTCACTGCCATGGCGAAAAAAGTAAGCGACCAGAATTTATAAAAGCAAAATACAAGCAAGATAAAGCCTACGGTTTTAAAGAAGGGGATCTGCGGGGTCTTTATTCGGTTTTTATACCTGCGAAATAGATCTTTTGGGGGAATTGTGTCGGATGTTTACATTGATTTAGGAACGAGCAAGACTGTGATCTACCTAAAGGATCAGGGCCAAGTTTTTTCTGCACCGACCTTGCTGGCATTTCGCAAACGAGATCAGGATAAATTTGAACTCAGAGCCGTGGGTGCAGATGCAAAGTCTATGTTAGGTCGAACACCGGACGACCTAAATGTGATAAAGCCTCTTCGTGAAGGTGTCGTTTCAGACTTTAATGGCGCAAAAATGATGTTGAAATCCTTTATGGCCCAAGTTCACAAACGAAACAAATGGCTTCGACCTCGAATCATTATTTCTTTGCCTTTCGAAGTCAGCAGGTTCGAAAGAGCGGCGGTAGAAAACCTTGGTTATGAATTAGGTGCAAGACAAGTTCATCTTATTGATGAGCCCATCGCCGCCGCGATGGGTGCGGGTCTTGAGGTCTTTTCTCCAAAAGGACACTTAGTCCTGGATATGGGAGCCGGAACGACAGAGGTGGCTGTTATTTCTATGGGTCAGATCATAAACGCGGCCGCCATTCGCTTGGGTGGAGATCATATCGATCAGGCCTTAATCGCACTTTTAAAAGATCAGTATAGTTTTCATATCGGAGAGCAAACGGCGGAACAGTTAAAAATTCAACTGGCCTGTGCAAGACCAGATTCAAATTGGGACTCTCGAATTTTTATCGGCGGATTTAACTTAAAAAAAGGAAATCCTGACCGCATTGGATTGAGCTCTAAAGATATATTTCCTGCCATTGACTTGGTTTTGCGCCAGATTCTTGTGAAGGTCAGGGCAGCCCTTGAGCAATGTCCACCCGAAATTTCTGCGGATATAGCCGATCATGGTTTGATTTTGACAGGAGGGGGATCTTTGATTCGCGGGCTTGAAGGCAGATTTCGTGAGGAATTAGCTTTGCCCGTAACTCTTTGTTTTGATCCGATTGCGGCCGTGGCTCTTGGAGGAGCTAAGGCGCTTCAAGATCGATCCATTCTAGAGCGGGTCAGAAGGGCTTCTTAGTTAAAAGCGTTCTACTTTTCAGCGGAATCCACAGCGTAGACTTACGGACTCATCTCCCACTTGAAGCTGAATGGCCTCACCCAGGCGTTGAACGGATGTTTGAGCAAAAGAGACAGAGACATCCCCTTTAGACAAAACAACATTTAAATCCATGATTCCAGAACACTCTTGATCTCCGCTGCCCGCAGGACAAATTTCGTTTAAAGTCGCGGAGAACACAAAGCCGTGGAATGAATCTTCTGTTCTCATGTATGAATCTATAAGTAGATTTGGAGAGACATCGTCAAAGTCCCCTTTATTGTATCGGAGTTCACAGAGAGCTTGCTTTGGGGTCTGTTCTGCGGCGATTAAACTAAGAGTCGGCAGAAATCCTAAAAGAACAAGAATTAACAATTTATTCATACATATCCCTCCCAAAGGAAACTCGCCAAAGCCTATGCGAGGTATCATGGACTGAGAAGCAAAATGGCTTGAACGAAAAATTTATAAAGGCGTCCCGCCTGTGATTTTTCTAATGATCCAAGCGCTTTCGCCAATAATCCAGAGTTCGATCAAAAGCAAAAGCGCAGAGAAGCTCGCTAAGAGCAGACTACCGGATAGATAAAAACTGATGATATTTGCAATCAGTCCGATAGCAGTAATCACTATTAAGATTAAAGCTGGGATTAAAAAGCTAAGTGCTGGACGGCCCAGTCTTAACAAGTAGACCGAAATCACAATCATAGAGAGTGCAGCAAGCATTTGGTTGGTGGCGCCGAAGAGCGGCCATAAGACAAGTCCACCTTGGCCCTGCTTCTCGATAAAAACCAAAAGTGCGGCCGTTAAAATGGCAACACAGGCCGAGACATATCGATTTTGTAGAGAGCGAATATTCCAGGACTCTCCGAGCTCTTCTAGGACATGGCGCTGAATTCTGGCCGCAGTATCTAAGCTTGTGGCGGCAAAACTGATGATCAAAACGGCAATCATTGTGCTCGCAAAGGACTCAGGAATTCCGACTCCAGCTAAGAACCGACTTGAGCCCAAAACAAAAGCAGTGATAGCCGAAGACAGGCCCTGAGCCGATGCCCAGTCTCCGTAGTGCTGATGCCAAGCTTCGAATGAATCAAATCCAGCCATCACCGCAAGAGTCGCTAAAAGAGCAAGTAGCCCTTCGCCAAGCATTCCGCCGTAGCCAACCGTGCGGGCATCGGACCATTTTGCGACTTGTTTGCTACTCGTTCCACTGCTCACTAAGCCATGAAATCCACTGATTGCTCCACATGCAATGGTAATAAACAAAAACGGAATCCAAGAGGGAGCACCGACGGGATTTAGATTAAAGGCAGGAGCAACAATTTCTGGCTGAACAATAAATAATCCGGCAAAAAGTGCGGCAAGCCCAACAAAAAGTTGATGACTATTGATGTAATCCCTCGGCTGAAGAAGAAGCCAAACGGGGAGAATGCTTGCGATAAGACTGTAAACCAAGAGAAAGCAAATCCACACAACCCGTTCGGACTCTCCAACCAAAGGCTCAAGCGAAATCGGAAACAGCGTTCCAAGGTAGATCATAAAAAATAAAAGAAGAAGAGCTAAGATTGAGGGCCAAAACAAACTTCTGCGTTTTTTGTAGCCCCAATAGCCCATGGCAAGAGCAATAATAATTTCGAAATTCACCGGCAAGACACTGGCCGGAAAACTAATAAAGAGGTTTGCTATGACTAAAGAAAAAACTGCGATCACCAACCAAACTAAAAAGAAGGTCACCACAAGAAATAAATTCCGGACTCTTGGGCCCAGAATATTTTCTGTCACCTGCCCGATCGATCGACCTTTGTGCTTCATTGACACCACGAGGCTTCCAAGGTCGTGAGCGGCTCCCATAAAGATCGTGCCCAGAACAATCCAAATTAGGGCTGGAACCCAGCCCCAAATGACCGCAACGGCCGGGCCCACGATCGGTGCAGCCCCCGCAATCGAAGAATAGTGGTGTCCGAACAAAACCCATTTTGGAGTTGGGACATAATCAATGTCGTCTCGAAACTGTTCTGCTGGCGTAGGTCCCTGCTGATCCAAATCGAAAACGCGGTGAGATAGATACCGAGAATAAAAACGATAGGCCAAAAAGAAACTTACCATTACAAAAAGCGCAATTCCAGCGGCGTTCATTGAACCTCCATATTTTTCTGAATTCGCCCTAAAGCAAAATAAGCCAGTCCCGACAAAAGAATACTAAGCAAAAAGGGAGAAGAAAGATTTAAGACATATTTGGCAATGGGGGTGCTTACTAAACCGACCAGCAAGGCGGCCAAAGCCGATTGCATTCCGCCAAAAGAGGTCCAAAGGCCTACAAGAGTTATAATTAATATTCCAGCAGTTCCAAAGGTGGAGGCGATTTCCAAAAGAGCGTAGATTCCCTCGGCATAAGTCGCAAGAATATAGGCGGCAAGACCCGCCGCAAGGACGACCAATCTTGAAGTTAATATTTTTGAGCGGTGACCTTCGATCTTAAATCGAGGAACTAAAAAATTATGACTAATCAAGGCAGCGACCGCCAATAATATACTATCTAGAGTTGCAAGTAAGGCAGAGATTAAGGCTCCAGCAAAGATTCCAACTAAGACCGGAGACATATAGGTTTTAGCGAGCTGAATTAAAAACTGCTCGGAATCGCCCTCGACTTGAATTAACTGAGGTCCGATCAATCCCAGGAAAACAGGAATCAAACCGAATCCAATGTAAATTGCAGCTCCAACATAACAGGCCTTTACAGCAATTGTTTTGCTTCGTGCTGCAAAAATTCTTGAGATAATTTCTTGAGCGACCAAGGAGCCAAAAATAGGAATGGCCCAGCGATCAATTCTTTCGAGCCAACTTTCATTTTGTCCTAAAATCGACCATCGCTCTGGAGAAATCTGACTCAGGCTGTGATTCCAATCCGGAACATTTAAAAAGATCACCACAAACAAGATCATAAGACCCACTCCGATCACGACGGCCTGAACTAGGTCGGTGATCATATCCCCCATCAGTCCGCCCAAAAGCGTGTAGGAGATGACACAAACCGTTCCAATTAAAAGAGTTGTGTCGAGATCTAAATTTGTCGTGGCACTGATCACTTGTCCGAAGGCTCGAAGTTGTGCTGCGGCCCAGATTAAAGAGGATAAAGATAAAATCCAGACGGCGAGTTGCTCAACAGGTGCACCAAATCGATCTTTGTAAAAGTCAGATAAGGTCATATATTTTTTGTTCCACATGCGACCCGCGATCAACAATCCAGAGAGGACCAGACAAAGGCTATATCCAAAGGGATCTGCGCGACTTCCGCTAAGACCCTCGGCATAAACGGCCCCGGAAGACCCAATGCAGGTTTCGGCGCCAAACCAAGTTGCGAATAAAGAAACTGCCACAACAATTAAAGGAAAGCTTCGCCCGGCGACAAGGTAATCGGCTTCAGATTTGATTTTGCGCGAAATGTAAAAACAAAGCGCAAACTGAAGGAAAAGATAAATAATTAGGGTAGTTAGCGTCACACTCGAGGGTTAACGCAAAGTGATTTTGATGTCATTCGGAATCTAAAAGGCTTCGCAAGGACTTGCGCATTTTTAATATCTAAACCAGCATTAAGACGAATCGCATCTTTAGAGAGGAATAATCATGACAAAATTTCTGTTGGGCTTTGTGTTTTTTTCTCTTCAGGCCGGTGCCGAACTAATGACCGTTCCTTTTGTGGATTTGGGAAAATACGCAGGGACCTGGTATCAGATTGCAAGAAACCCAGTTTTTTTTGAAAACGGCTGTGTTTGCTCTCGGCAGGTTCTTAGCCCGAATGAAGGCGGATCGATCGGAGTTTACAATACTTGCAACGATCAAACTCCCTCTGGGACTTTAGAGGAAATTCGAGGGACGGCGGTTGTTGACAATCCTGGAAGCAATTCAAAGTTGACCGTGGATTTCGGACTTCCGTTTAAGGGATCTTATTGGGTGATTGGCCTAGATGAAGACTATCGCTACGCGGTTGTCTCTGAACCTAGAAAAAGTGTTCTTTATATCCTTTCAAAGACACCAAGCCTTGAATCTGCACTTTATGATGAGGCTTTAAGCCTTGCCCAGGCACAAGTCGATACTTCTCGGCTGACCAAGACACTACAAGAGGGATGTCAGTATCCATAATTTTTAATTTAAAAGGATTTCACCAGGGAGGGACAAATGAAATCACTAATTCTGGCCGGACTTTTAGGCCTTTCATTTATGGCACAAGCAAGTTGGCTTGATCCGAACTCGATTCGTAAAGATCTTGCGCCGATTAAGGCCTCACAATCCAACATGAGCGAAACTGAATTTAATGGCATTTTGGCCAATATTCAAAAGTCCTATGAGCCACTAGTCGCAAATTTAGGTGGAAAGCTTAACGTATCCGGAAATTGGAAAGACGAAAAGCTAAACGCAGCAGCAGGTCAAATGTTTGGGACCTGGAGGGTGATTATCACTGGGGGCTTGGCTCGCAGGCCCGAACTGACTCCAGATGCATTCACTTTAATCCTTTGCCATGAACTAGGACATCATCTTGGCGGCTTTGCGATTGCTCCTCAGCGGACACCTTTCGAAGCGCCTTGGGCCTCGAATGAAGGACAAGCGGATTATTTTTCGACTCAGGTTTGTGCGCGAAAGATTTGGGGAGCAGACCTAGAGGTGAACGCAGGCTTTAGAGATAAGGCGAGTGATAAAGTTCGACTTCAGTGTGACTCGGTTTGGTTTAATATAGAGGATCAAAACCTGTGCTACCGCACTCTTGCCGCCGTAAAGTCGATGACGACGACAATGGCGGTTTTAACCGAGCGACCGATTCCAGAATTAGAGACCCCGGATGAATCCAAAGTTGATCAGACAGATCATGGTCATCCGATGCCTCAGTGCCGAATGGATACGGCTGTTCAAGGCGCATTATGTATGGCCGCCTTTAACGAAGGACTGATTCCTGGAAAAGGATTTAATCCCATCGATAGTGGTGAGGCAGAAGAAGAGGCCGCGCTTTTTTCTTGCACCCACTTGTCTGGATTTTCAGTCGGCTTAAGGCCTGCATGTTGGTTTAAATCCAGAATGTAAGTTGGGATTAAAATATTAGAAGCCCGAGTCCAATCACTGCGCCACTAGCGAAAAGAGTGATCAAACAATAGCCCATAATATCTTTGGCCTTAAGCCCCGCTAAGGCCAAGACGGGTAGGGCCCAGAAGGGTTGAATCAAATTTGTCCAGGCATCGCCCCAAGCGACAGCCATCGAAACCCGAGCGATATCTGCCTTAAGTTCGATCGCAGCAGGAAGAATGACGGTCGACTGCAGGGCCCATTGTCCTCCTCCGGAGGGAACAAAAATATTGACCAGCCCCGCACTTAAAAAAGAAAACAAGGGCAGAGTTGTGGCGGTCGAAATTTCAACAAACCAAAGCGAAATGTCTTTCGCAATTCCAGATCCCAGCATCATTCCCATAATTCCTGCATAGAATGGAAATTGAATAATGATCCCAGAGGACCCTTTGACCGCTTCATTTAGACTATTTAAAAATCTTCGAGGGGTTTTATGAAGCAATAGTCCTAAAAACAAAAATGCAAAGTTAAGAGAATTTAGATTTAGGCCAGATCTGCTGTTGTAAAAAAGAAGTCCCAAGAACCCAAGACCCATCAGGCCGATTGAAAGTGAAAGGAATCGACTGTGTTCAAGATGATCTGCGGGTCTATCGATGGAATAAGTTGTCGCAGTTTCAAGGGGCTCTTGGAGCTTAATCTTTACTGGAGAAGTTTTCTCACCCATCATCAACCGATTCAAAATCGGAATTGTGATAAAAAGAGCGAGAAGGATCAGAAGATTAAATCTAGAGAATATTGTGTCAGAAGTTGAAATTAGCCCGATCAGCTCTTGGTTGAAATGACCTTCCGTCGCAATGACAAGGGGGACCGATCCTGAAAGTCCTCCATGCCACACAATAAAACCGGAATAAGCACTTGCGACTAAAAGGGCATAATTAATATCTGGAATTCGTTTTGCGATTTCTTTCGCAAATAAAGCCCCAATCACAAGGCCGAAGCCCCAATTTAACCAACTTGCAGTCAAAGAAACCAGACTAATAACAAGGATTGCGTTCCCAGGATTATGGATAAGGCTTGCCACTTTTTGCACGATTTTTTTAAAGAGATCGGTGTGAGCCAAAACAAATCCCGTGACGAGGACTAAGACCATTTGCATGCTAAACTCTAGAAGTTGCCAAAACCCCGAGCCCCAATGCATAAGCATTGAGCTTAGGTTTTGCCCATCCTTTAAAACACCTAATCCAAACATAAGAAGTGTCAAAAGAAGCACTAAAACGAAGGGATCAGGCAGAAGTCGCTCAACAAGACGAGTCGAATGTTGGGTCAGTCGATTAAACCAATTCATAGACTTACTCCTAGCTAAAAAACTTCCGAGTCGCGCCCTCAAATAATTCTTTGGCATCCGCTTCAATGATTTGTCCGTGTGCCATAAGGATACGTTCAAAATTCCATTCAAGAATTTTTTCTAGGGATTTTCTAAATGCCACTTTGTCTTTGATCTGCATTGTAAAGAAGCCGCTAACATTAAATTTCTTGTAGGTCCCAAAGAGACGAAGAAGAAGTCCAGAAGCAAAACCTCGGGGGTCTTGTAAGTTAAAGCAAAGGTCGATCAGAATTAAACTTTTACTCGCTTCGTGAAAAAAAGCGATCTCGTTCACTTTTGGCATACCTTCGATGATTTGCATTTTTAAAAAATCACCGAAGGGCCAATTTGCCGGATGAACTACGTGGTCCCAAGATATATCTGACCGCTTTGTTTGTAGGCCTTCTGTGCACCAAAGACGAGCGGTCTTAAAATTTCGTTTAGCCGCGGAAATATAGAGATGGTGTAACATCGAGGGCGCAATAATATCTGAGACACCTCCCTGCTGGATGATCCTTTGCACTTCGGCCTCTTTAAACTTGATCGGAGAGATTAAAACAGAAGCAAGATCGGACCGAATCAAACTTGATCGAATGGGAAGCACAAGTCCTGGCAGATGAATTTCTGATTCAAAAGTTTCTAAACTCATAATAGGTTTCCTCAGCTCCACGCTGTCATCAGATTGAGGGCTCAATCATAGGGTGAAAATGCTGGGATGAGAAGGTTGAATTTTTTAAGGGGCGCCTTGAAGGATCCACTGTTCTAAAAGAGAAATCAGTTCGGGATCAAGGGGTGCATCGGGGGGCATCTCGCCATCTTGAATAATCGTATATAAAAAGCTCGCGCCGGGGTCACCGGGTTTGATGTAAGACATGACTTCTGGGCGAAAATTCATATCTAAGAAGTCAGATCGCCCTCCTGCGCGATGGCAGGAGATGCAGTGGGGTACCAGTATATTGTTAAACACAAAGTCATAGTCTAATCGCTGATCTTGGTCTTCATTCTCTTCCGGCTTTGAAGAGTTGGCTTTCTCCGGAACCAGGTCATGTTGGTTTAGATCACACCCAGAAGATGAAATCAGACCGAACAGAATAAGAAATAAAGATAGGACCCGCATCATTTGCCCCTAAGCTCTATTCCACGAAAACTTGCACGGCGTGAGAGTGCCCAGCATCCGTAGAGGATGTTAAAGAAATTTGTCCGCTCAATAAAAGTTCTAAGGATTGGGCCGAATCCAAGACAACCTGATGGGGGTGTCGGCTATCGCCTTGAATATTTATAGAAACCGGCCCCTCTTTGTGAGTTTTTTGAAGAATCTGAACAAGTTCGCTTAAGGACAGAATGAGAGCATGGCCATGGTTATTCGAAATCTCACTGCGAACCTTTAGCTCGCCAGATTCTAGTGCTTGCGCGTGGAGTGTTTTTAGCGGAGCCATCGATAGAAGGCCCAGCGAAAGGAAGCTTGTGGTTTTAAGGGCTTCTCGTCGATTCATCTTATTCTCCTTTGTTGAGTACAGCGGGGAACTATTCCCTGTAGACATATTGCTTTGGAGGGTTTAAGAACACAATAAGTTAAATAGAAACAGGTGTTGCCAAAATGGAAACAAATTTCAAGTTGAGTGAAGATATTCGCCTTAAGGATGTTCAAATCTTCCTAGAGCTGGTGAAGACAAAATCCGTTCGGGATTTGGCTCGTAGGTTTGGGGTAGCTCCAGGTCAGATTTCGAAGACAATCAAGGGTTTAGAGCTAAAATTGGGGATTCAACTTTTTGAGCGATCCACCTACGGAGTGGAGGTCAGCCCAGAGGCCTTGGGCATAGTTCCGATGCTCGAAAATATCCATCAACAGTACTTAAAACTTGAGGGTGAGTTAAGACCTCAAAAGCGTGAGGACTTTTTAAGCTTTGCAGCAAGTTCCTTTATTTCGACCCATCTTCTTCCCAAGGTTTTAGCGGACTTTCAGAAAGATGAGGTAGATAGTCGTTTCCGTTTGATCGACCTTCCTCCTGGTCAGTTCATTCCCGTGGCCTTGAGGGGAGGATTTCAGCTTTGTGTTCATATGGGAGATCTGGACTGGCCTAAAACTTGGACTTCGATTGAAGTGGGAAGTGTAAACTGGAATCTCTATTGCAGGGCAGATCATCCGATAGGAAAACGTCCTAGTCTGGCTCACGTTTTAGAACAAGCCTTTGTCTATCCCGTTTATTGGTCAAATGAAGGCATCCGTTTTGGAGATGATAACTGTCCACTTCCCATTCGAAAACGCAAGATGGGGCATGAGACAGCGACCGCAACTGCCGCGGTTGAGATTGTTCGCTGCACAGACAACCTGGGTTTTCTTCCAAGCCTCGTTTGCAGACCCTACTTGGAATCCGGGGGTTTGAGAAAGATTAAGGTGAAAGAATGGCGGAGCGTGACTCAAAAACTGTATCTGACGGTAAAAAATGATTTCATCAAGCAAAATACTTTTATTCACCTGAAGAATTTATTGTCTGACGAGTTAAAAGATCTTTAAGAGATGAGTTTCTTTCGTATTTGGGTGTAAGAAAGCATGCACAGGATCAAGCCCTGAAAAACGAGTATTCCCCCGCTGATTAAAAAGGCTTCGGGGATTCCCTTTTCCCAAAAAATGGCCTGAGCCAGGCGAACTCCGTGGATCAAGGGGAAAAACTCAGCAATTAATCGAACTGATGTCGCCATTTGATCTATCGGGAAAAAGATTCCTGATAAAAAATAAAGTGGAGCGATAATGAAAGAATATACAGTTTGAAATTGGTTTATGTTTCTGACCCAGGCCGTCGCCAAAAGTCCCATCGCCCCACAGGGGACGGCGACTAGAAATCCTACGATTGCAATCAAGGGTAGAAGCGCAGGGTTTGTCATCATCCCAAAAAGTGCCAGTACGATGCCCACTCCAAGGGCCATAATTCCGCCCTTAAGACCCACCCAAAACATTTCTCCTATAACGACTTCACGAACTCCGATCGGAGTTGTCAGCATGGCTTTAAATACATTTTCGTAGCTCATGCGAACATAAAATCCGTAACTACTTTCAAAAAACGAAGTAAATAAGGCCGTGGCCACGGTCAGTCCCGGTGCAAGAAATTGCATATAAGTCATGCCCTGAACATCGGTCAGATAGCTTCCCAAACCAAGACCTAAAGAAACCATGATCAAGGCAGGATCTGCGACTGTCGGAGAAATATTTGCGATTAAGTCCTTTTTGTAGACGGTCCAATTTCTTAAGGTGATATGAAAACATAATCGAATGGACTCAAGCATCAGCGGCAAGCTCCTGTCCGGTCAGTTTTAAAAAAACGTCTTCAAGATTGGCTGGACGTATCTGAAGGGGAGTCATTCTGTTTTCAGAAACAAAATCAGTTAAGTTTTGTAAAGAACCGGTACGAATATAAGCTGCCGATGAATCTTTATGAAAGGCAAGTTCTGGCCGCCGAGCCACAAGGGGACTTAAGTGGGTCTCTTGCTCTGGGCTAAAGATCCCAACGTAGCCCGGAGTATGTTGTTGAATCATTTGGGACGGGCTTCCCTCGGCCACAATTCGACCTTGATTCATGATCACCAAGCGCCCGCAAAGAACCTCGGCCTCATGCATGTAATGGGTGGTCAGCACAATCGTTGTTCCTGATTGGTGGAGCTCTTTAACTTTGTTCCACAAAAGATGCCGAACGGCAGGATCAAGTCCTGTGGTCGGTTCGTCAAGAATAAGCAATTCGGGCTGCCCTAAAAGAGCGCGCACAAAAACCAGTCTTCTTTTCATCCCGCCCGAAAGCATTTGGATTCGGGCATCTCGTTTGTGAGACAAATTCATATAATCTAAAAGCTCTTCGACGCGTTTTTTTCGAAGATTTCGAGGGACACCGATAAAGCCGCAGTAAAGCATCATATTTTCAAGGACGGTCAGGCTGTCATCGAGGGCGTTTTCTTGGGTTACGACTCCAAGTCGCTTTTTAATTTCCCGGTCCTGAAGATTTGGATCAAAGCCAAAGACCTGAAGGTCTCCCGCGCTTCTTTTGACCGTTCCGTAGATCATTCCGATTAGAGTGGATTTGCCCGCGCCATTGGGGCCCAGAAGACCAAAACATTCACCGCGGCGAACCTGCAGATCTAGGCCTGCGACGGCCTTAAAATCACCAAAGGATTTTTCGATATGCTTTGCTTGAATCAAAGAGGGTCCTTTACTTAGAGCTAGACGAATGTTGACTTATTTATTGACGGAATCAAGTCAAAACTAGAAGCGCCAAATAGGGAGAAAGAAAAAAAGTCAGGTTTAAGATCTTAACAAGGGCCATCATTGCGTAATGGACTTGGTCAAAGGACTCTTTGCGTAAATCTTTAAACCATCTTCCATGGAACTTAAAGACAAAATCTTTAGCGAACACAATCATTAAGAACCACCACATCAAAAAGGCTGAGTTAAAAATAAAACACCAAAGTAGAAAGGCTTTTAAGCTTTCAAGATCCATTATACCCCCACAGCATCTATTAAACTTAGGTAAGTCTATACGCGGGTTTAGATTCCGGCAAGCGGGTGAAGTTTTATCCGATTCCTCAAAAAGAAAGACTTATCGAACAAAGCGCTAAGAGACCCTTTTGCCTTGCCCGGTAAGCAGTAGGGCGGTAGGTTTGCCTTTTTAAGCCTTCAGTTTTTGGATAATACAGCTATGGCTTTGGCACTCATTGTCCTATTTCCTTTTCTTGGCTCGCTTCTTCCGGCGGTCTTAATCCGTGGGGGGCGCAATCTTTGTTCATTGTCCGCGGCCGCGGTTTCTTTTTTGGCCCTAGTTCTTTTGGGAAGTTTTGTTCCCGGAGTTTTGAATGGGCAAGTTTACCAATACAGTGTGGAGTGGCTTCCAAGTCTGGGGTTAAATGTTCACTTCTTCTTAGATGGTTTGGGCCTTCTTTTTGCGTCTTTGATTTTGGGCATCGGTCTTTTAATCATTATATATGCGCGGTTTTATCTTTCTAAAGATGAACCCATGGGACGATTCTATTCTTACCTACTCCTGTTTCAGGGCGCCATGCTGGGGATTGTTCTTTCGAATAATATTCTTTTGCTTCTTGTTTTTTGGGAACTCACCAGCCTTTCTTCATTTTTGCTGATTGGATTTTGGAGCCATTTACCCGAGGGCCGACAAGGGGCTCGAATGGCACTGACAGTCACGGGTGCAGGCGGTCTTTCGATGATCGCGGGAATGATGATTTTAGGTCATATCGTGGGCTCTTATGAAATCACGGCGATTCTTCAATCCGGTGAGGCCATTAAGTCCTCTCCCTATTACCTGCACGCCCTAATTCTTATTCTTGCGGGCTGTTTCGCAAAGAGCGCTCAGTTTCCATTCCATTTTTGGCTGCCCCATGCCATGGCAGCACCCACTCCGGTTTCGGCTTACCTGCATTCAGCGACCATGGTGAAGGCGGGAATCTTTCTCATCGCAAGACTTTGGCCAGTTCTTTCTGGAACAGAGGCTTGGTTTTATCTTGTGACCACAACCGGCCTTGTAACGATGTTGATCGGGGCGTGGATTGCGCTTTTTAAAGATGATTTAAAAGCCCTACTCGCTTACTCGACAGTCAGTCACCTTGGTCTGATCACAATGCTTTTTGGACTTTCGACTCCGATGGCGGCAGTGGCCGGGGTGTTCCACATTCTCAATCATGCAATCTTTAAGGCCTCACTCTTTATGAATGCCGGGATTGTAGATCATGAAACGGGAACTCGAGATATTAAAAAACTTGGTGGTCTTTTTACTTTGATGCCGATTGCAGGGACTCTAGCTTTTATCGCCGCGGCTTCCATGGCAGGATTTCCTCTCTTTAACGGATTCCTTTCTAAGGAAATGATGCTCGACGAGGTCGGCCGCGCAGTTTGGGCCGGGCAAACATGGCTTCTTCCGGGCTTTGCAACTTTAGCCGCTCTTTTGTCCGTCGCTTATTCTTTAAGATATATGTTTCATGTTTATCTGGGGCCGGTGAAAGCCAGCCTTCCCAAGAAGGCCCACGATGCCCCCTTTGGGCTTTGGTTTTCTCCAGCTTTTCTTGCGGCCTTGGTCCTTCTGATTGGTTTGTTTCCAGAAACCTTTGCTGGAAGCCTTTTGCGTCTGACCTCTTCGGCAGTCCTTCAGTCTACAGTTCCCAGTTTTCACCTTTCGATTTGGCACGGATGGACCTTCGCCCTTCTTTTAAGTGCGGCTGCTGTGATGGGTGGAATTCTGGTTTTCTCGAGGTATTCTTACTTAAGGCGTTTTTCAGATCGTCTTCCACAGCTTCGAGCTAAAGATATTTTTGAGGCCTTCATCAGACAACTCGTATCGGGAAGCCAGTTTTTTATTCTAAAATTTCATAATGGATCTCTGCAAAGGTATATCGCGGTTTTGGTTGCAACGGCCCTGGGTATCGGAAGCATTGGTTTTTTCAGAGCTTCTTATCAAGTTGGTTTAAGACAAACACTGGAGGCTCCAATTGGAGCGATTGTCATCTGGGGGCTTTTGATGTCTGCCAGTCTACTTGCAGTCCTATTGCACCGAAATCGATACGTGTCGCTGATTGCAGTCGGTATTGTGGGGCTGATTGTTTCTATTTCTTTCGTTGTGTTTTCTGCCCCGGATTTGGCAATAACTCAAATCTCTGTCGAAGTGGTCACTCTAATTCTAATTCTTTTGGCTTTGTCATACCTGCCCAAAGAAAGTCCCAAAGAGAGTTCGGGATTTAGAAAATTTAGAGACGTCCTTTTGGCCCTGGGTTCGGGCTTAGGAATAGCGGGTATTTCTTGGGCGGTGATGACCAGAAATTTCAACTCCTTGTCGAGTTATTACCTCGCAGAATCCAAGCCTCAGGGTGGCGGATCAAATGTAGTCAACGTGATCCTGGTGGATTTTCGTGGGTTTGATACTTTCTTCGAGATTATGGTTTTGGGGCTGGCGGCCTTAAGTATCTATGCAATGTTGGATGTCGCCTTAAAAGGACCAGTTGCAAAAAAGCTGGCCTCTTGGCGTCCGGATCATCCGATCTCTGGAAATGCTCATCCTATTTTAATGCTGGTTTCGACCCGAGTCATGTTGCCTTTGGTGCTTTTAGTTGGAGTTTATATTTTTATGCGTGGACACAACTCTCCCGGTGGAGGCTTTGTTGCCGGTCTTGTTTTTTCAATCGCATTGTTGATGCAGTACATGGCCAGTGGCTTTAGTTGGGCGGCTCAGCGACTTAAAGTGGACTATCATGGCTTGATCGGATTGGGTGTTTTTTTTGCTGCGGCGACGGGATTAGGGGCGATTCTTTTTAACACTCCTTTTTTGACCAGTACATTTGGGCATTTCAATATTCCGCTGGTTGGCGAGGTTGAGTTGGCCTCGGCAATTCCTTTTGACCTGGGTGTTTTCTTTACGGTCGTTGGGGCAGTGATGTTGATCTTGGCAAGTTTGGCCCGGATTGGTCGTCAGGCCGAGCAATCCTTGAAGAGACGGGAGAACTAGTTTGGAGCTTTTAGTTTCTAGCGCAATTGGATTTATGATGTCCTGCGGAGTCTATTTGATTCTAAGGGCCAGAACTTTTCCGGTCGTTGTGGGACTTACCTTTATCACCTACGCGGTTAATCTTTTTTTGGTTGCAATGGGAAGACTCGAAGTTGGAAAACCTCCGCTGATCGCAGAAGGTGTTCAAATGTATACGGACCCTTTGCCTCAAGCTCTGGTTTTGACGGCCATTGTAATTTCTTTTGGAATGACCGCGGTCATCGTCGTGATGTCACTTAGTGCATACCTCGAAACCGATAGCGACCATGTCGATCTAGTTTCGGAGTCAGCGGGAGATGAACACAGATGAACCACTGGATCATGTTGCCGATTTTAATTCCCGTTGTCTTTTCAATGCTGATTTTAACTTTAGTTCGGCATGATATTTTTTTGACTCGAGTTTTTTCTATGAGCGCGACGGTCTTGACCTTTGCAACGGGACTCTTTTTATTAAGTCTAAGCTGGGGAGGAGAAATCACCTCCTACCATGTCGGAAATTGGGCCGCTCCCTTCGGGATTAACCTGGTGTTGGATCGTCTATCGGCAATGATGCTGGTATTGACTTCAACTTTAAGTTTTTTCGTTCTGCTTTACTCACTAGGCTCGTGGGATCGACGAGGACCACACTTCCATACCCTTTTTCAGTTGCAAGTGATGGGAATTAACGGCGCCTTTTTGACGGGGGATTTATTTAACCTTTTTGTATTTTTTGAAGTGTTGCTGATCGCTTCCTACGGATTGATGGTTCACGGTGGTGGTCCATCTCGAATGCGGGCGGGAATTCAGTACGTTGCGATTAATCTTATCGGATCAGCCTTATTTTTAATCGGCGTAGGATTGATTTATAGTGTGACGGGAACTTTGAATATGGCGGACCTCTCTTTAAAGGTTGCGGCGACTCCCTCGGGAGATCAGGCCATTTTGCAAACCGGTGCGATTCTTCTGCTCCTAGTTTTCGCAATCAAGGCCGCTTTAGTTCCAATTCATACTTGGCTTCCTGGAACCTATAGCGAGGCTCCGGGACCCGTTGCCGCCTTGTTTGCGATTATGACAAAGGTTGGAGTCTATTCTACGGTTCGGGTGTATTTTCTGATTTTTGGTTCCACAGCCGGAGCGGCAGCGGGCCTTGCGGACCAGTGGCTTTTAGGAGCTGCCGTTTTGACTTTAATTGTCGGAGCCCTAGGGGTCTTGGCGGCAAAAAGTTTAGGGGTCTTAGTCAGTTTTGCCGTCATTGGATCTATCGGAACCTTGGTCATTCCAATTTCAATGGCGCATCCTGAAGCTTTGTCCGCAGCACTTTTTTATTTAATTCACTCCACTTTCGCGGCGGCGGCCTTGTTTTTAATTGTCGACCGTTTGATTCAGTCTCGTGGAACTCTTCGAGATCGCCTTAAACCGAGTCCAGAATTTTTTGCTAAAGGAACTCTCGCGGCCTTATTTTTTGTTGCGGCGATTGCCATGACCGGTATGCCTCCTCTTTCTGGCTTTTTGGGAAAGCTTATGGTTTTAAAGAGCAGCCTTCATGTTCACTGGGGTGGCTGGGTTTGGGCCCTCATATTAGTGACGTCGCTTTTCACCTTGATCGGATTCTCAAAAGCAGGAAGCCTTTTATTTTGGAAACCTTCTTCTGAAACAGGCTCTAGCAATGCTAAAATTGAATCGAATCACTCTGCCGGCTTGGTGGCCATCGCAGGTCTTCTTCTGGTCCTTATTCTACAATCTGTATTTGCAGGCCCCGTCCACACTTTTAGTTCTAATATTTCGGCTCAAATTTTTAGTCCACACTTATACATCGAAGCGGTTTTAAGTGAAAAGGAGGGCCAGAAGTAGATGAAAAAAAGAGACTTTATTAAAAGCTTCCTGCCTCACCCGATGCTTATGCTGACACTTGTTCTAATGTGGTTGCTTCTTCAAAACAGCTTTTCTGTTGGTGGCTTGGTCATGGGCCTTATTCTCGGGATTTCTATTCCACTGTTGACCAAAAATTTTTGGCCCCAGCGTCCGGCGATAAAGTCATATTCAAAAGCAGTCGCCTACTTTTTTATTGTAGCCTGGGATATTTTGATTGCGAATATAGCGGTCGCTAAACTTATTATTTTTGTTCCAGTAAAGAGCCTTAGAAGTTGCTGGGTGGTCATACCTTTGGAGCTGGAATCGGCTGAGGCAAAAACTGTTCTGGCGGGAACAATCACCTTAACTCCCGGAACAGTGAGTGCGGATTTCTCGGCGGATGGAAGAAGTCTTTTGGTCCATTGTCTTGATGTTCCTGATATCAAAATGGCGGTTGAAGAAATGAAGGGGCGCTATGAGGCTCGTTTGAAGGAGATTTTCTCATGATCCAATATGCTCTTTATTTTGGCTTTTTTTGCGTTTCTGCCGCTTTAGTTTTTAATCTCTTACGCCTCGTTCGTGGCCCAACTCCGATGGACCGGGTTCTTGCCGTGGATACTATGGTGATTAATGTGATTGCCTTAATTATATTTTTTGGAATTCAAGAGGGATCGACGGTTTATTTCGAAGCCGCGCTTTTGTTTGCGATGTTTGGTTTTGTTTCGACAGTATCCTATTGCCGCTTTGTTTTGCGCGGCAATGTGATCGACTAGCGAGGGAGGAAAATGAGTTTATTTTTTGAGATTCTCGTTAGCTTTCATATCGTAGTGGGCGGTTTTTTTATCTTGGTTGGATCTTTTGGGCTTGTGAAGCTTCCGGATCTAATGACTCGGCTTCATGCACCGACGAAAGCGACAACCTTAGGGGTGGGCGGCGCTTTGATCGCGTCCATGTTTTATTTTTTGGGATCGAAAGGCTCTCTTTCGATCCATGAAATCCTAATTACTTTATTTTTGTTTATCACAGCCCCTGTGACGGCCCATTTTATTGCCAAATCTTATCTACATCAAAGCGAGAGTCTTCGTGAGAAACTGCCCGAGACTCAAAGAAATTGCGATTGGAGCACCTTTGATTCCTCCAAGCAAAAAGAAGGTCTTTCTTAAGGCCTTATTAAAGTGTGCTAGGCTTTGTTCTAGGTGAGAACTTTAAAGCGGGGAGGCTAGTGAAAATTTTGAGTGTTATTTTCTTTATGTGCTTCTGGATTCTATTTGGATCTGTCTCAATGGCAGACCTGAAGGCAGAACAGATCTCATTTATATTTCTGTCTAACGATGGCTCGATTTGGGAAGAATGTCGACATTCTGCCGGAAAAGAAATGCATTCTTGGAAAGTCGAGTGCGGCACTTATCGGTTTGATCTTCATATGTTCTTAAGAAGCCATCCTCGGGCGGAGGAAACGACTTACGAGTTTCACTATTGGGCCACCGAGACTGCGCGGCTTCATGAAACCCATACTCAGTCGACCTGGTTGACAGTGGATGGGGAGTCTAAAGCGAAGCGAATTCTTGGATATTTGGGCTTTGCGGAAGATGCTCTTCAATTGCGGATTCAGATCCAGCTTTAAGACTGGACTTTGAAGTCGTGCACCCTTAGGATTTTTACAGTCAAAGGAGTGTTCAGATGAAAACCATCACAGAAAGCCGGTTTCAAATGTGGAGAGGGATCGTTTCGGTTGTTCACGCGGATAATCACGTCAGTCCCCAAGAAGTAGAGATGGTTGAGGGCTATCTTGAACGACTCCCATTTTCAGATGCTCAGAGAAATCAGTTAAGTGCCGAGCTTTTCACGGCGGTTCCCGTCGACCATATTTTGCCCAAAATTACCGTTCCTGCAGATCGGGGCC
>CAYMDP010000012.1:0-65058 GCA_964389375.1 uncultured Pseudobdellovibrionaceae bacterium
CCTATGCGAACATTCGAAGCATCATTTAAAATGATTTGTCCCGCTTCAACTTGATTAACTTGAGCTCGACTTAGAAAAAAGTGTGCCGACCCAGCGGATGATCCCCCTTGCCCAAGAGTAAAACGAAGAGTTTCTTTAAAGTCGACAGCGCCCACTTCTTCAAGGTCGACGGGCGAGCCAAATTTATCAATTTCTAGGGGAAGACTTGGAGCTTCGCGAGTCCGCTCGGCAATGACCTCTGATTTTTTCCACTGCACAGCCATTATAAAGATAAGTAGAATCAGGAGATAGCTTCCGATTCGAAACATTTGGTTTGATTTCATTCGCTTTTCTCCAGAGTTTGATTGGCGGCTAGATTGTCTAATTCAGCAAGACTTGAGTGGATCGAGAATAGATTTAAAGCCAGACCTAAGCGCGCCTGAGTCAGAGCAGACTCTGTGCTGTTGACTTCGGTCACTGAGGCCTGTCCCGTTTGAAATCTTCGCTGTGCAATCTTAAAAGACTGCTCTGCGAGTTGGACGGCTTCACGAGAGGAGGCAAAGCTTTCGACCTGAGTTTTGTAGTTATTCAGCTGTGATTTATATGCGACTTCTAAAAGTTCTCGGCTCTTTTGAAGACCCAGCTCGGCATTCGATCGATCGACAATGGCCTGTCGATACTTGGCCCGAGATTGCCCCCCATCCCAGAGGTTCCAGCTTAATGAAAGACCGGCAAGAGTGGACGGGTAAAGATTATCTGATCCGATATCAGCCTGGCTTCCAGCCCCAGAGTAATTCGCGCTGCCGAATAAAGCCAAGGTCGGTAAAGAGGCCGATCGCTGAATGTCCACCACCTCAGAATTAAATTTAATCTGCTCTTCAAGAATTTTAAGACGGGGTTGAGTCTCGAGGATTTGTTTTTTCAAAGCGGACTCATCAATTTTTTTGAACTGTGTCGGAAAGGGATCGCTTAAGGTAAGGCCATCTAAGTTGGGGCGGCCGATCAAACGTGCAAGGCCCCATTGGGCCTGTTTTAAATCTGCAGTCGAGCTGTTCAGCTGGGCTGTTCGCACGGCCACGTCGGATCGCAATCGGACTAAGTCCCCTTGGGGGGCTCGACCTCCAGAAAATTTTCTTTGAAGAATCGCCAGATTATCTTTTGCATTTTGCAACGTCTGTGAAGAAATCTTCAGCTGCTCTTCGGCAAGCAGAACGGAGTAGTAGGACATTTTAATCTGATATTGAGTGTCTTGCTTCGAAAGGTACTGATCGATTTCACCAATCTTTAAACCGGCTTGAGCCGCTTTCAGGGCGCTTGACACTCGACCGAAAGCCCAAAGAACTTGGCTGACACTTACTCCGGATTCAAATTGATATTCAATCGGGACGGGGCTTCCAAAAAACACTGGAGATTTAAAATATTTTTGCCAGCGGGCTTCGGCCGAAATTTGAGGAAGAGCTGTTCCGATGGCTTCGCGCACCTGAGCTTTTCGCTTTTCTAAATCATTGCCTTTTATTTGAAGGTCTTCGCTCTGGCTTAGTCCCATTTGAAGAGCCTGATTTAAAGATAATTGGGAAGGAGCTTCAGAAAAGCCGCTCTGAGGGCTAATGACTAAGGCGGCTCCCAGAAGCCCAGTCAGAATTTTTTTGATCGAAGAATTGCGCATATTTGTTGGATCCTCACCGTGATTCAAACGTTTGTTTAAATCTGCCATAAGTGGATCGGTGGGTTCAAATGGAAAGTTAAACAAACGTTTGATTGTCCTGGCGAGTTAAGAATTATCTATGGATCTAAATGGCTTAGATTAGGCTGCTTCTTTACGAGACTCTGAATGGGTGCCTCAGAATGAAGCAGTTCTAAAGTCTATATATCTAAAAAGGGGCCAGATATTTGGATAATGCTTGAGCGTGGAACCGAGGTCCCTCCGCCGGGCCAATGGCTTAAAAGTATGTCCATGCTGGGGGATCTTTCTCCTGGGTGCTGAACACTAAGGAATAAGGTTTTGCCATCGGGTGAAAAGAAAGGGCCTGTGAACTCGGCACGCACGGGAGCTGAAGCCACTTGATGAACGACCCCTGCACTGGGGCCGGAAAGAGGAATAACAAAGAGTCCGTTGTTTCCGAATTTTTCAAAGTCCCCATTATTTATCACACTGGGGGACATGTCATTGGTGACCCACAGGTTTCCTTTTTGATCGAAACATAAATTATCGGGACTAGATAAACCGGTCTCGGGTCCACCTGCTACAAACTGAGAGGCACTAAATTCGAGTGCAAGGGGATCTTGATTTTTTTCTTCAATCTTCAAAATTGAACCATAGGGGTTTCCATTTTTTCGATTTCCTGTCAGCGCCACATAAACAGCCTTGGTCTTTGGATCAATTTCGATATCTTCCGGTCGGTCAAGTGGAGTTCCACCCAGGATCCGAGAAGCTTCTCGAGCGTGAATTAAAACCTCGGTCTGATCTGAAAAAATATCTTTAAGGGCTTTGTTACCTTCAAGTTTTAAAGACTTCCAGATTCCAAGTTTTGTGTCGGCTACAAAAAGCTCGCCCTGCTCTAGGGATCCCGGTTTTGCAGAAATAAATTTGTAAAGGCATTCGTCGGCCTTGTCGTCCCCCGAATAAACAACACAGCGTCCGTCTTTGGCAAGGATTGTGGTCGCACTTTCATGGGCAAAGCGGCCCATGCTGATCAGTTTTTTTGCTTCACCAGTCAGTGGATTAACTTCGACAACCCAGCCGTAGTGCTCGGGAGGGTATTTAAAGTGGTCCGTCCACATTTGTCCTTTAGAACCTGCGGTCCAAACCTTTTTCTTTGTTTTAAGATCAAGAACATTGTCTCCGTAATAGTTTTGGAAGTTTTCTTCACAGGTGAGAATACTTCCCCAAGGGGTGACCCCTCCGGCACAGTTCGCCAGAGTTCCTATAGCGGTTTTTTTTCCTTCGATCGGACGATCAGAAATCATTGGAATCGGAGTGCGTGCGGTGATTCTTCGGTTATAAGGGCTATCAAAAACAAACTCCCACTTTTGTGAGCCTTTTTTGATATGCAGCAGAGATCCGCCGATGGCGTCCATTTCTTTTTCAAGTGCAGCTTTGCCTTTGGGACGATCTCCAGAGTGAATAAACATCGGATCTACGTATTCATGATTGACCCAGAGAATTCCTTCATCCGTTTTATTTTTTAGAGGGATGTAGGCCAGGTAATCACAGTTAAAGCCAAGCTCAAGCCCCCTTTTGTTAAGTTTGTCACCCCAAGAAAGCAGGACTTCAGATTTATAACCTTCAGCAAGAAGCACTTCATCCTTAGTGCTGGGTGCAAGCGGTGTAAATCGGAATGTCGAGGAAGATTTTTTAAAACCACTTAAGCAGGAAGAGTTCAGTAAAGCCAGTGAAGAGATCGCACTTGTTGCGCCCATAAATTTTAGAAATTTTCGTCGATTTATATTCATGGGCTCATTTTATAGCGAACTTTTTAAAGCTTGGCCACTTTGGAATCTTGATTTAGGTCAAGCTTTGGTTAGTCAACTGAGTCCGCATTGACGGAGGCCGCTCTGCGGCGGGGTTTAGCTGTGATTTGCCCGCCGTGAAAAAATGAGAGGTTGGACTTCGTGGCGTTTTGGGAACTATAATCTCAAATGATTTTTTATTAGAGGAGTTCAACGTGAAAAGAATACTGCTGAGCTGGATCCTTTGCCTTTCCTTCTTCGCTGCTGGCCCATTGGCATCTGCCGAAACCCGTCGCGCGATTTTTGCCGGAGGCTGTTTTTGGTGTATGCAGCCCCCAATGGATGCGCTTAAAGCTAAGGGTGTTTTAAAGGCTGTTGTCGGCTATTCTGGGGGAGAGTCCGAAAACCCAACTTATAAGTCTGTCTCAGCCGGAGGGACCGGGCACCTTGAAGTCATCGAGGTGACTTATGATTCTAAGAAGATTTCTTTTAAAGACTTACTTCAGGTTTTTTGGATCAATGTGGATCCCTTTGATCCAATCGGTCAGTTTTGCGACAAAGGGGATCACTATAAAAGTGCCATTTTCTACTCGAATGAGAGCGAAAGAAAAGACATTGAGGAGTCGATAAAGGGCTTAAAAGAAAAGGGTCTTGATACCGCTAAAATTTCGACTCAGGTTCTTCCGGTCAAAAAATTTACCCCCGCGGAAGAAGAACATCAGTCCTATTATATAAAGAATCCTATCCGCTATAAGTATTATAGAACTGGCTGTGGACGGGATAAGCGCTTAAAAGAAGTCTGGGGCCAAATTAAGCAGTCCAAATAGCCCCATACCCGGCCGGTCATTCCGTTTTACAGTCTTTTCCCAAAAGGCCCAAATTTGTCACTTTTGACCTTAAAGTGACTCCTATTCGAGGCCACACCCAATTTAGGGCTTTTTCGCCCTGGCACTTCCCTTGCTCAATTGCACTTAGGAAATCGGATCGCATAACGGGAGACACAGTCATGTTAAAGAAAGTCCACGTACAAGGTTTAGTGATTAGCCTTATCGCAAGCTCACTATTAGCGGCTTGTTCAGGAAAAAGAGGCTTTAAACCAATGCCTATAAAGGGTGCTGATCCTTTATCGATCACAAAAACTGAACCAGGAGGCGGGCAGGCTCCCGCAAATACAGATCAAACGGCGGCAGACTCCCTTAAAGATGTGAATGCTCGGACCCGAACAGCTCCCGTGGCCGCTGAATTGGCAGAAGAAGATAAACGAGTTATTTCAGAGACCTTAGAAGTCGAAGTAAAACGCGAAGAAGCCGCTGAAGGTCTGGAAAGTGCCTTAGGAAATCTCGAAAAATCGATCGAACAAAATGGCTCCGCACTAGCTGGCAAAGTTTTGGGACTAAGCCTTAAAAGATATGTTGTTAAAAACGGAACAGCTGCAGCGGATTTTTCTGAAGTTGTTGGAATCCACGTTAAAACTTTAGTGAATGAAGAAGATGGAGTCCTTTCGGATAGATTCTTTGAGGGGAATGTTCAGCTTTCAGGTAGTAAGGAAACACAGTTCGTTTCGCTAAATGAAGTTCGACCGGGCGCTCAAGCGAGCGGGAAAGAGTCTGCGATAAAGGTCTTCGCAAGTTGTCAGCAAGACAAATGTAAATCTTTGCGGATCCTTGTTGATGCGACGTCGTCCAGTGAAAAGCCAATGGCCGCAGTTTACCAGTATATCGCAGATGAAAAAAATGGACTTGAACTGAAGTATGTTGGTGGATCTCTTGGATCGGCCTACATGAGTTATGAAGATGCTTACAAAAAATATCAAGAAGAGACCTATGCAGAAAAAGGGAATTTAGACGGGACGGATGGCAAAGATTTATCGGTTTTACCTGATGGCGAAGATCAGCGAGTTGGAACTACAAAGAGTGAAGGGACAGCCGCTCAACAAGATGTAAAGTCTAATGACAAATCTGATGACAAAAAGGCCGTAGAGGCAGCAAAGCCTGTTGCGGGGGCGAAGGCCGATGCTGCAAAGGTTGAAGTTCAAGTCCTTGAAGAGAAAAAAGATGTTCGCACGGATTACTCGGATACAGATGGTAAGTTTCCGTCGGTCTTGCCTATTAATGGTCTGGGGTCCTATTCCGAAGAACAAGGATCTGATTCTAGTTCCTCAGATTCTTTAGGAAAGAATGCTAAGGACAGATCTGTTGAGGCCCACAAAGCCAAGCTTGCTGCGGAACAAGCGGCAAGCACTCTAGGGGAGAATCCAAAAGACCGATCTGCCCGATTACTCAAAGAGAAACAGCAAGCCCAAATTGAACGCAATAATGAAGTTGCAAAAGCATACGCTGCGGAATTGGCTAAAAAAGAAAAACAGGCCAAAGAAGAAAAGAAGTAATTGGACCCAGTTTAACTAGAACGCTTCAGGCGTCGCTGAAATTCCGGCGAGGCCTGAAAGTCTTTAAGATCAAAAAATCCATAAGTTAAGACTTTAAAAATATCCCGAGCCTCGACTCGAACATCTTCCTTAAATGTTTCGATCCATTTGTCAGGGACTCTTTCCTTGGTCTTAAGGGCCTCAAGATAGTCGCAAACGACCTTTTCAATAAGTTCTTCTTTACACAGAGATTCAGGCCTCACGTGAAGGATATGTTCTTCAAAGATTTCAAACAGTAGATCTTTATGGTAAGTCATATTAAGTTCTTCTTTATCGGATTAGACACTTTGTTTATTAAGGATTGATGTGAAGTCTTTATCTGTTCAAGACTTAGATAGGCTTGCAGAAAGTCTGCAGCCTCTCGTCGGGTCAAGGTTTCAAGAGGTTTATTCCTCTGAAACAGACCTAGTCTTAGGTTTTTATTCTCATGGACAGATGCAGTGGCTTTGGATTGATCTGAATCCGAGAGCGCCATTGCTAGTGCCCCTAGAGCGCCTTCCCATGAAGCCCAAGAAGCAAACTCCGACACTTTTGTTTCTAAAAGCCAACGCCCTAGATCTTCGCTTGGAGTCGATTTCTCGCCCTCCCGATCTTGGTCGAGTGCTTCAGTTTGAACTCCTCGCTAAAGAGGGGAAAACCGTAAAGATTGAACTTCGATTGTTTCCTCATGGGCAAAACTGCATTGTATCGACTGGAGCCAAAAAGATCTCGTGGCATAAGCCAAAAGATTTGGTCTCCTCAGAGGAACTGACTGAGAAATCTTTTCCGCAAACAGATTTCGTTTTATGGCGAGAGGCTTGGTTGCAGGCTCGCTTTGGCAAAAGATCAAAGGGTGCAGATCCCAAGTCCATTGAAAGCGCCCTTGAGAAAAATGCCGCCATAGAGAAAATCGCAATAGAGAAGCAGCTAAAAAAAACTCAAAAAGCCTTCGACCAACTTAAAAAAACAATCGAGGATTATAGGGCCCAAACTTGGCGGGTGGCTGCAGAATGGATCAGCACTCATCAAAGTCTTCAAGTGCCCTCGGATCTTCGAATTTATGTCGACGGAAAGCGCGCTTTGGCTTGGAATGTTCAGAATTGTTTTGAGGAAGCCAAAAAACTTGAAGCTAAAATTTCGGGCGGCGAGAAAAGGTTAGAGATTTTAGCGACTCAAATCGAAAAATTACAGCAGGGAATTCCGCTAAGCCCTCATGTGAAAAGTGCTGAAGTTAAGGGCAAGCCAGAAAAGGCCCCAAGGGGCTGGAGTCTTGGCGAAGGCATCAGTGCAGAGTGGGGAAAAAATGGAAAACAAAATCTCGAAATTTTAAGGCGAGCAAAGGCTTGGGATATCTGGCTGCACGTCAAGGACTATCCGGGAAGTCACGGCGTTATTCATCGTTCAAAAGGACAGAAGATCTCAGATAAAATTTTGCGTCAAATCGGCCAGAAGCTGCTTGAGGTCTCCGTCGGTAAGAAGCGACTTCAAGCGGGCGACCGTTTTGAACTTTTGGTTGCGGAATGTCGTTTTGTGAAGCCCATTGCGGGGGATCGTCTGGGCCGAGTTCATTATCGCGAAGAAAGAGTCATTTCTTTGCAATACGAAGAAATCTAAATCCGAAAGAGGGCCCCGTCTGAGGGCTACAGAGTGCGCCGCGTAATTCGACGAGACTTGACTCGCCGAGGAGAGAGATTAAATTTTTAGAACACTCAACTTACGGTCTTACAAGGAGCTGCATCATGATTGAAGTCCGGGACCTTAGTAAAAGTTATGGCGATCGGTCTGCCATAGAGAAGCTTAATTTTTCTGTAAAAAAAGGTGAAGTCGTTGGCTTTCTTGGACCGAATGGGGCCGGAAAATCCACAACGATGAAAATCATTACGGGTTATATGGCGCCAAGTTCTGGCGAAGTTCGGGTTGCGGGCTTTGATGTTTTTGAAGAGCCTATCGAAGTTAAAAAAAGAATTGGCTATTTGCCAGAGACGCCTCCGGTCTACGGAGATATGTACGTGGCAGATTACCTTAAGTTCGTCGCGGCCCTTAGGGGAACAGCAAAAGATAAACTAAAGGCGGCTGTGGATACGGCCTTAGAAAAAACGAATTTGACCGATGTTCGCGGAAGATTGATTCAAAACTTATCTAAGGGATACAAACAAAGAGTCGGTCTGGCCCAGGCCTTAGTGGCAGATCCAGAAATTTTAATATTGGACGAGCCCACCGTGGGTTTAGATCCAAAACAGGTTTCAGAAATGAGGGGCCTTGTTCACAGCCTCCGTGGACATCACACGATTATTCTTTCGACCCATATTTTGCCTGAAGTCCAAGCCAGCTGTGATCGTATTATCATTATCAGCGAAGGCAAGATTGTGGCCGAAGATAGTTTGAAGGGTCTGTCTCAAAGAATGTCCTCCAGAAGAAGGCTTTCTGTTCGTCTTTTGCGCAAACAAAACGAGATGCAAAAAGATTTAGCTAGTTTAAGTGGAGTGCAAGGAGTGCAAAGCCAGGGCGACAATCTGTTTGTCGATATCGATGATCGGGACGAGACCATCGAAGGTGTCGCAAGTTTTTGTGTTGAGCGCGGTTCGGGGCTTGTCGAATTAAAAGTGGATACTTTGAATTTAGAAGACATATTTATAAAGCTTACGGCAAAGTCGAGTCCCATTGAAGGAGGTTCACTATGAGAGCGGTAGGAATATTGGCTTGGAAGGATCTTCGCCTTCTGGTTTCGAACCCACTCTTTTGTTTTATTGCCTTAGCCTGTACCTGCCTTTGGAGTTTCACTTACATGCGCAATCTCTTTGAGTTTGCGCAGCGTTCGATGATGAGCGGAATGCAGATGGGTGCAGAAGGGCAATTAAATTTACAGACAACCGTCTTTTTGTCGCATATCTCGTATACAAATCTAATTTTCATTGCGGTGATTCCGGCACTGACTATGCGTTTGATCTCGGAAGAAAAAAAGACCAGAACCTATGACCTTCTATTAACGGCCCCAATTTCTGCGACACAAATTGCGATGGGTAAGTTTTTTGCGGCATTCGGTGTTGGAGCTCTTTTGGTCGCAATTTCCTTTCTTTATCCCTTGTTCACTTTTGCTCTTGCAGATTTTAATGTGGCCCCACTACTAACGGCCTATTTGGGTTTGCTGTTAGTGACGGCTTGTTATGCAGCTCTGGGTTTATTTGCATCCTCCTTAACGGAATCTGTGGTGTTGAGTGTGGTCTTGGGCTGGGTGTTTAATTTGACTCTTTGGTTTATCAGCCAAGGTGCAGATTTTTCGGACAATCAGGTTTTTGCTTCGATTATGGAGCAGATCTCTTTTGGTCAACACTTCATGGCCTTTATTAAAGGAACAGTGAAGACAAGCTCCCTCATATTCTTTGTTAGCTGTGTGGCCTTATTTGTCTTTATGACTCAACGAGTGGTTGAGTCTTCGCGGTGGAGGTAAAAATGAGTCAAAAGGGAAAAATTTCGCTTTTACTATCCTTCTTGGCCCTTGTTGTTTTAGTGATCGCTCGAGCTCTTTTGGGTGGTTGGGTTAATTTTCTTTACGGACCCTTGATTATTTTTGTGCTCGGTTTGGCCTTAAGTTTGGCCTTTGATTTTCGCTTCTTTAAAGATTTTTTAAGCATGCGAACAACCAAGCACGGCATGAATATGGGGGCGATGATTCTTTTGACCTTCGGCCTGTTGTTTTGTTTGAATTATTTTGGAGTTCGCTACAATAAGACCTTTGATTTTACCGAAGAAAAAATTAACTCCCTGTCCGAGCAGACGAACAAGATTCTGGATGGTCTAAATGAAGACGTTCAGGTTTTGGTGTTTTATACGGAAGGGGATCAGTCCGCGCAGATTCGGGCCCAGCTACGTCAAAATTTTTCGCTTTTCCAAGAGAGAAGCTCCAAAATTAAACTGCAGATGATCAACTCTTATGTCGATGTCACGAAAGCCGATGACTACTTAAAAGGACTGACCGGAGTTGATCAAGAGCAAGTGTTTGTGTTTTTGAATCACAATGGACGAAGAGTCCGTGTCGAAGCCCCTTTTATGGAGCAACAAGTGACTTCAGCCTTAGTGAAGATCACTCGAGAAAACCAAAAGAAGATCTATTTTATTACGGGCCATGGAGAGAGAGATTTAAACTCAGAGTTACCGGAGGGACTAAAAACATTTAGACAAAGTCTTGAGGACTCCTCTTATGTGATTTCGACTTGGAATCTTGCTGAAAACACAAGTCTTCCTCCAGATGCAGATATTGTTGCGATCGTGGGTCCAGAGAGGCCCTACTTGGATGCAGAACTCGATATGTTAAGGACTTATGCCAGAGGCGGAGGCCATCTGTTGCTAGCGCTTGATCCTGGGCAGCGACATAACTTGGCCTTACTGACAAAAAGCTTAGGGGTAGAGTTCCAAAATAATTATATTATTGATCAGCTCAATCAGCTTCTGGGGCGAGGGGCCGCTTCAGCCCTAGGTTTGATTTACGATAAAGAAAGTGATGTGACGAAGGCTTTTCGTGATGGGGATATGAGTGTTTTTGATTTGGCCTCAGAGCTTAGGGCCGCCCCAGAGTCTGGGGAAAACTTGGTACTTCGTGAATTAGTAAAAACCAACACCACAAGCTTTAGCATGAGTCAGCTTCAGCAGGCGACGGACCGTGGGGAGCGTGGCTCTCGAACAATTGCAATTTCGGTTCGAGGTCAGATGAAGCCGGCTCCGGGGGCAAAAATTGAAGAAGGCACAGAGGCTCCAAAAGAGTTTTCTGCTTTGGTCGTCGGGGACTCAGACTTTCTTTCGAACAAAGCTATTTTTCAGGGCTTAAACAGAGACTTTGCACTGAACTCGATTGGTGATCTTGCTAAAGAATCCGATTTAATCAGTATCCGGCCGAAGCAATTGAAGGGAACGAGTATGATTATGACCTCAACTCATTCGGTGATTGTTGTCCTGGCAGGTTTAAGTCTTCCCCTGATATTTATTCTTATGGGTGGAACACTTTGGTTTAGAAGGAGAAGTGCGTGAGGGCGTTTCGGTCTACGGGCTTATGGTTTGTCATCGTTTTGGCCGTCGGAGTTTTGACTTACTTTGAGTATAAAAAGAGCCTCGGAGAAGATGAAGAAAAACTGGTGGCTTCGCGCATTTTTGGTTTTAAGGCAGACGAGATCCTAACTTTCAGTCGTAAAAGCAAAGAGGGTGAGCTTAAAATTCGTAAGGATCAAGATGTGTGGCTTATGGATTCCCCGGTTCAAGATGAGGCCGATGCCTCACTCGTTTTTGCCTTTTTGGATGAACTTGAAAAAGAAAGTGGCCAAAAACTTCCCGCTGTCGAAGGGGGATTTAATTGGGCTAACTACGGTTTAGATCAACCCGAAACAGAATGGTCCATTCAGACCCCCGCTCGAACTTATGAATTCGCGGTCAGTGGCCGCCCGGCCTTTGATGGTAGTTATTATCTTCGGTTCGAAGACCAGCTTTATTTGGCAGGGCGAAACTGGAGTCGGCATAATGCAAAGCCCGCAGACACTTTAAGGGATAATTTGCTGCTGAGGGGTCTTGGTTCATTAAAAAAATTTCAGCGTCTTGGGCCTTTGGGTTTTCGTTTAAAAAAAGTTGAAGATGCTTGGAAGCTTGAGGGAAGCGACAAATCCATTGATCCCTTAAAACTTGAGCGTGTCTTAGCCGAGCTTCGAGACATTAAAGCCATCGAGATCATGAGTTCGGTTTCTCCAGGGGCCTTTGGGCTCAGCAAGCCAAATCTAACTTTGAGCTTACATGAGGAGGGCCAGGAGAAGGCACGGACCTTGGAGTTGGGTCTGGGCAAAAATGCGGATGAAACCTTTGTCCGTTCTAACAAAAAGGCTTTTGTTTACCGAGTCAGTCCGACTTTACGTGAGAAATTGGATCTGACTGCGGACGACTTTAGAGAGGGAAAGTTTCCCTTTCAGTTCGATCTTGAAAAGATCAGTGAAGTTCAGATTAAAACAGCCTCTCAATCCATAAAGCTTAAAAAAAATCTTGAAAGCTGGACTCTCGAGGGCGATGAAAAACTCGACGAGACACAGCTTGCAAACTTGTTTCAGCGACTTCGTGATTTGGACGCTCGTTCTTTTTATGCATTGTCCTCGGTGCCCATAGGGTCGCTAAAAAACTCATTGCTGTTGTTGGATCAAGCGGGAGAAAGGGTTTTTGAGATGAAGTGGGGAGCGGACTTTCAGGTTTCATCGGGCAGAAATAAAGATCAAAAATTTTTTAGAGTCCTTGTGTCAGGACAAAAAGAAGCCTTCGGACTTTCTCTTCTGGATCTGAACTCGCTTCCGATTGATAAACTTATTGTGAGAGAGAAAATTAATGAAGATCTCAATTAAAAGTCCGACCCGAGTTGACCTTGCCGGCGGAACCTTGGATTGTTGGCCACTGTATTGTTTGGTTGATGATTGCTACACGGTGAATTTAAGTATTGATATTTTCACCTACGTAGATCTTGAGCCTCATGCAGGCCCTGAGCTTCATGTTCATTTAAAGGATCTTGATTATAAAAGGACTTTTTCTAATCTGGCGGAATGCCTAGCTTGCCCGGATTTACAACTCGATCTTTTGCGCCATCTTTTTACAGCATTGAATCCAAAAACCGGATTTTCTTTATCGACCAAGTCTGATAGCCCCGTTGGTGGCGGACTTGGCGGAAGCTCGAGCCTTTTAATTTCACTGATTAAGGCCTTTTCTCAATGGCAGAAGACCTCTTTTTCAGTTTATGAGATGGTGACTTTGGCCTCCAATATTGAAGCGAAGGTTTTAAAGAAGCCGACCGGGACTCAAGATTATTTTCCAGCTATTCAAGAGGGCTTAAATCTAATTCACTACACCTCTTTTGGTCCTCAGGTGGAGCTTTTGCCTTTTCCGCTAGAGTTTTTTCAGCAACGTATGTTTTTGGTCTATACCGGGCAGCCCCACCACTCTGGGATCAATAATTGGCAAGTTATCAAAAAGGCAATGGATCGTGATCCGAGGACCTTTGAGAGCTTAAATCAGATCAAAGCGATTTCTTCAAAACTTGTCGACTTTATTCGGGACGGCCAGTGGGAGGCATTGGTCGAGATTTTTCGTCTTGAGTTTTCGGCACGCCTTGCTTTAGCAGAATCCTTCACAAGCCCAGAAATAGAGAAACTTGAACAGATTGTTATGGATGCTGGAGGCTCTGCGGTAAAAATCTGTGGCGCGGGTGGTGGTGGATGTGTCATGGTATGGACTGAACCCGCCAACAAGGAAAAGGTTATCCGGGCGTGCGAAAAAGAAAAGTTTCAGGTTCTAAGAGCAAGTCCAGTTCCAGCGAGTTAAGGTCTCCATCAGATGCAAATGGCTTAAGGTCTCACCATTTCATGGGTCTGACACTTGGTGGTGGAAAAACCGAAAAAACGGCCTTGGCGGTCCTTGAGTATTATCCGAAACAAAATAAAATTTTTTTAAGTCGCTTGTTTGATCGCATTCGCACCGAGGGTGAGAATTCAGGGGATCTTGCAGTTCATCAGTTAATTGTTCAGTATCCAGCAAAAATTGAGTCCATCGCTTTTGATGTTCCACTGAATTTGCCGAAGTGTTTGCGTTGCCGCTTGGAATGTCCGGGCTATGAAGCCTGCACCGAACCTGAAATAGAATGGATGTGGAATTACTATCGAAATCGTAATAAGAAAAAACGTCCACAAAAACTTTTTACTCCTTACACCGAGCGCTGTGTAGATCTGTTTTTATCCTCTGAACTTGAGGAGCCTTTTAGTCCCTCTCATGCTTTGGGATCAAACTTGGCGCCCTTAACCGCGCGGGCTTTTTTTATCAATCGCAGGTTGAAGTTTGATTCCATCGAAGTCTTTCCAAAATTGAGTTTATGGCGAATCGGTCGGTCCCTACAGATTCAAAAGAGTCATCTTCGCTTTCATAAACACTCTGTAGGCGGAGAAGAAAGTCGAAAGGCGATCTTAGAGAAGTTGATGGATGCAGATATCGCATTTATCTATGACCAGGACTTTCGGCTAATGGTGCAAAATCCATCGGCCTTCGATGCATTTGTGTGTGCTCTTACTGGAGTTCTGTCTTTTAAGGGGCTTTGTGAAAATCGACCGAGTGATTTTCCAAAGTCCGCGGCCTGGATTGCGATTCCAAAAGAGAAGCTTTCTTGGGAGCTTGGATCCGAATAACAAGTCGAATTCGGACCATGGTCGAGGGACGATAGCCTTTCACTCAGACTTAAATCAGGTTAGCATTAGACTATGCAATTTTCTGTGATTAAATTTTTGATTCTTTTGCCATTTTTTGCTCTTTCTTTTGCCGAAGTTTCTGGAGCGAGCACCGAGCTGGATCTAGTTCGTCGAGTTGCAGTTTTTCCGATCAAAGTACCTCAAGATTTAAGTGAAGCGGCAGAGGAGTCTTGGTGGAAGGTTCGCGAAATTTTAACCGAGAACAAAAGGTTTCTTGTCGCGAGCAAATCATTTTTAATTCAGCGCGATGTTTTTCAGGGGAGAGAAGACCTAAGTCCCTCGGATGCAATTATTCTGGGGAAGCTTTTAGACTCTCATGCCCTCGTCAGCACTTATCTTTCGGATAAAACCCTAAAAATGAGGGCCTACGAAGCTCAGTTTGGACGAATTCTATGGGAGCATCAAATTGAACTTCTTCCCTCCCTCCCAATGGCAGGCCAGCTTGCCGAGGCCTCGACGAAGTTGATTTTGGACTTTATCTCAAGCTTTCCATATCAGGCCTATGCGATGCTGGACTCAATTCGAGGATCTGTTGTTTATAAGGATGGCGACTCGCAAATAGTTAAGATCGATATCGGAATGAATTCCGGTGCTGAAGTCGGAGATAAAGCACAATTCATAAGAATTCTAAGCGATAGTCTTAAGCCTTTATTCTTTCAAAATGAGGCTGTTCAGGTTTTTGCCGAAGGTTCGATTCTTAAAGTGGATCGAGGAGAGGCTTTGGTTCGCATCGAGAGAATGTCTGGGACCAGCAAAATCAAAGAGGGGACTCTAGTCGTTCTTCCAAAAGAGTTTAATCGTCTTCGAGAATCCTATGCACTCCAGAATCGAATGAAAGTGGGACTTAATTCAGAACTTATTTCTCCCGAGATGTCGGCAGTCAGTCAAGAGGTTCGCGAGAAGAAGCCACTCTATACCTCATTAAGCTTTATTGCGACCTTGGCGATGTTTCTGCTTCTAGCTTTTTAAGAAACGAGGGCGGATTGAATCTTAATATCGGAATTCTATTGTTTTTACTGACTTTGCTTCATCAGCCAAGCTCAGCCAGTTATTTTCAAAAAAATATGATGAACACTAAGCGGAGCAGTGAACGGGCTGCGACTCAATGGACCTTGGCAGATTGGCTTCAGCAAAAAAAGAAGATCGGATTGATGGACCACTGGCTCTTAAGTAATCGGAAAACCCAAGTGTTTGATTTTATGTTTGGTGGAGGAAATAGTAAGTTTTTATTAAAAACTGAATCTCAAACAGAAATTGATCGTAGCTGGAACCAGGGTGCCTTTGCGCAAACAGCATTTTATGTTTACATGCTCGGTGTCGAGGGCAGTTACGAAAAATACAATCCAGGCCGGGACTTAGTTCAAAGCAGTCTTAATCTGAGGATTCTGGGGTCTCATTTGCAAAGTACCAGGCTGATCGTCAAGTAT
Organism: uncultured Pseudobdellovibrionaceae bacterium; assembly: GCA_964389375.1. Taxonomy (GTDB): domain Bacteria; phylum Bdellovibrionota; class Bdellovibrionia; order Bdellovibrionales; family UBA1609; genus CAYMDP01. The sequence continues at coordinate 15,510 of CAYMDP010000012.1, forward strand.
GGATTTAGAGAATTGAAAATAGAAGAAGATCAAGAGAAGTGGCTAAGTCACTTTGCTGAGGCCGATTTGAACATTTATCTTTTTCGCGGTTTTGGTCTTCAGGGGCGCTATCAACACATCATCCCTAAGGTATCGAATGAAGACGTTGAACTAAAGGGCCATCGCGTGTCTGGCGGAGCTTTTATCGAACTTGGTGTATTAAGAATTTTCGGAGAATATTTCGAAGAGCCACTTGAGTTTAAAAACCTTCAAAATGAAGTCTCTAAAGAGCTTCGTCAGGGCTATCAAATCGGAGCCTTATTTTACCTTTAACTTCTTCATTTTTTGGCCTAGACTAGGGCGTGACCTCATTTCACGATACCGCTAATTTGTTTTAGTTTGAGTTGGCGCGAGGCGCGACGACGAAGGACTGCCCAAGGGCAATTCGAGGAGGAGCAACGAAGCTCCAGCTCAAAATTAAACGAATTAGCGGTATCGTGAAATGAGGTCACGCCCTAAAGCTGTTCATAAAAAATCGGAGGAATTTAGGATGAAGCACTCTTTTTTATTACTCTTCGTATTGGGTCTGACATCAGCTTGTGAGAAAGCTCGCATGAGTGTAGATTTTGGTCCGGACCGTTCGGGATTTAGTCGTGGCAAAATTGAATGTGGCCAAGCTTTTAGGGCTATTGGAGTTTGGCAAGACCTTAACTCTGACGGTCAAATCCAAAAAGAGGACCCCTTTCTTGATGTGATTGTGCCTTTCAGCGGCGAGCTTAGTGCAGTTGCAAACTATGGATATGCTGGATTTTCGAGCCACGTCACCCACGGTCCTCAAGCTGAAGCCTTCGAAGCTCAGCATTTTTTCTACGAAGGATCTGACGGACTTCATTTTTTTATGAATTACGATAAAGAAAAAGTCGGATCTGCGGACAACTCGATCAATGTCGAAGTTGCGATTCGTGACAATAAAAAGCAAGATTCTGTGGTTTTAAGCGACGAAGCGGGTGAGATGCTAGCACTCGATGCAGATCCTCGAACCTTTTATTATCAGGGTCTCTTTGAGTACAAACTTCAATCTGATGGCGCTGTATTAGGCCCGCTTTTAACAGATGATTTTCAGGTTATTGTTCAATACAGAGATATTGGAGACTTGAAGACGGCTAAAGTTTATTCTGCGGTCGGTGCTGCGATCAATTTAAATTCCGAACAAAGCTTGCCGAAAACTTTTGTATTTCGCCGAGCCATGTTCGATAAATGCGGCCCAATTTAGACGGCTTGGTTATATCAAGTATAGCCTAGCGCTTTCGAATTTGAATATCGCCTGATCCTGACTTAGCTTCAATTCGTAATTTGGAGTCTAAGGTATTCTGAAAGTCATTTTGCACCAAACCGTTACCGGTGGCTGTTTCGGATAGGATCTTTAGTTGAGGCGGCAAAATCATGTGCACGTCGCCAGATCCAACTTGAACTTTCAGTTGTCCCGTTTGGGCTTGTTCTTTCAGGTTTAAGCTGACATCGCCGGATCCGGCTTTAAGATCTAAAAACTTTGTGGACCCGTTCATCTCGATATCTCCACTTCCGGACATGGCGAGAAGGCGTTCATAAATCCCATCAACAAATATTTTTCCGCTTCCGACTTTAAGTTCGATATCTCCGCGGTGGGCGACGACGCGGATATTGCCGGTCCCAGAAGAGAGTTTCATTTTTAGTGAATCCGGAGCGGAAATCACCAAATCGAGTCGGCATTCGTGATCTAAGATCCAGCTGGTATCGTCGACCATAAAAGAGAGCTTTCCTTTAGTCTGTTCTTGCTTGATCGAACATCTTTTGCCCCACTTCTTTTTGATCAAAGAAATTTCAATCTGATTTTTGGTGTTTGGAGCGATACGAATGTCACCGGTTGAATTTTGAATTTCGAGTTCAGAGATCTCTTTTGTGGAAAAATTTAAAGACTCTGTTTCGGCATAGGACGACAAGGCGAAATAAAGAAAAAGGATAAGTTTCAAAGGCCCCCCAAGGCTTAAAGGTCTGCCTTAATTATGGGCCGACTTCTTAGGGGAGTTCAAGTCGTAAGCTCAAATTTTCTGTGGGCTTGGATGACTTTTGGATCAAAGAGCTCGGTCAGTTTTGGGTTTTTGTGGGGGGACTGTTCTGTGACACTCAGCCAGGTTTCAGGGCTTTCCATACACATAAAGACCCGCCAATCCGGGCTTGAGGCTTTAAACCCATTAAACACTTGAGCATACATTTTTTGCCTTAGCGCCTGGTCATATCTAAGCTTGCCGTCCCGACTTAGATGCATCTCTCCGCGTACGGACCAACTCTTATGGCCAAAACGTTCTTTCATCAGATGGCGCTGTTCGGGTTGGTATCTTAGGCTTCCAACCGAAATGACGTTTACTTCATTTGCTGAAAATCTTGAGCTCAGTTCGTAGACCAACTCAGAATAGTTTTTCTCCCATTCAGGATGCCAAATCATTGGGTCAATGTGAAAGGCGACTTGATAGCCATGATCAAGGCAGCTTCGGGCGGCCTGAAGACGGCGATCTAATGAGGCGGTCAGGTGCTCTTCAGATTCAATAATGGACTGAGGATTGATGGACCAGCTGACGACAATATTTTTAGTGGCTTCAATCTCTAAAAGCCCTTCGATCTGATCTGATTTGGTTTTAAATTCAAGGGTCCAGTTGGGAAAATCTCGAAATTTAAGGGCCGCTTGTTTTGCATTTTGAGTTAAATTTTCAAGACTAAGACTATCCACAACTTCGCCAGTTCCAATGCGAACTTTTTGATTTCCAATTTCTTTATACATTTGATCAAGTTCTAAAAATGCCTGATCTAAATTGCTATAAAGAACCATTCTAGGAAGATTTAAAAAACTTTGAAGGTAGCAATATGAGCAATCCATATCGCACTGCTGACCCCAATTTAGCACAAAGTAATTGCAGCAAGAAAGCCCGGGTCGCGCGCCGGGACAGCGTTTAAAAAACTGACCCTTATGGGGAGTCACATAAAGCCGGCGCTTGCTTAAGAGGACCTCGTCGGCGGACAGCTCTTGTCTTCGTCCTAGCTCTGGAGCTTGATCCACAAACTGAATCTGATCTTGTGGGAAGATGTCTTGAATCCGAAGGGCTAAGTTTGAGTCCTTAGAATCTTTGTGAATTAAAATCTGATCAAACTTACTTTTTATTGTTTCCACAGCTCAGTCTCAATTTCAGAAAGCGGTTTTGCGATGTTGCTAAGTCCTTCAACCTGTTTGTTAAATTCATTGAGGCTCTTGATCTGAATACGGATTTCGAGTTGGTTCTCATCACCTTGACGAAGCCACTGAGCCTGGCAATGTTTGGGCCAGGGGAGTTTGCGCACAAGCTCACTTTTGTTTTGGTCTTGGGCTAGGCTTTGTGGAAAGCGCAATTTTTTAAGATCATTAAGCCAGTCGATACTGGCCTCACTTCGACTTAGAATTTGATCTAGGGGAGTTTCAAGACCAACAAGATCCAAACTCCATTCTAAGGCTTGGACCGCCTGAGACTTCGACAGATTGGTCCCGGCTAAAAACCGAAGAATCTCGTTCAGTGGCTGAATGTCTTTAATGGCCTTCAGCGGGGCTAAGTCTCTGGCCCCAAGTTCTTTAGTTTCACACCAAAGCCTAAACTCTTGGGGTGTCGCTGCGATCCTTATAAAGGTTTTTTGTAAACTTTCGGAAAAGCGAATTTGATAGAGCGAGCAAAATGAGTCCCAGTTTATTTTAAGCTGATCGAAAGCCGGGATTATTGACCAGCTTGAATAGATTTCAGAAATCTGAATCAGGCTTAGTTTTGGGTGAAGGGCGAAAAAACTCTGCAAGAAGTCTTCATTTTGACTTTTAAGATCAAAAACAAGAGCCTCTTTTCTGTCAAAGCCACATAGAAGCAAGTCCCCCCAACTATAAGTGGGCAGGGCTTCGGGCCAGGGATTTCGCTCCCGAAAGGCAAGCGCTCTACTGCATTGTGACAGGGTTTGGCTTTTCATCTGATCTTTTGCCTGATTATCCATCTGTGCTGGGGAGTATCATAGGGCTGCACTTCTGTCCATGGAACTGTCTGTAGCCAAAGCGGCCCTTTTTGAGCATAATTAAATGACATGTCTGATTGGAAACTAAGAGCAAAAATTCAAGCCGATGTCGTGTTTTTTCAGTATGCCTCTGAGGCCGTCGAGAGCGAAGCCAGAGAAGTCTATGTCTGGGATCTGGATAAGACCTATTTGGATACTCAGTTTGAATCCATTCGGGGTCTTATCAAGGTCGCAATGGAAAAGGCCTTTCAAAAGCGTAATGTGCCAGGGACTGCCACTTTAGTTCGAGCTTTAAGGAATTCTTGGCAGCTGTCTCACCATGGGCGTGCGGATTTTCCGATTTATTTTATTACCGGCTCACCGCCCCAGCTCGAGAAGCGCATTCACGAAAAGCTGAATTTAGATGGAATCTACCCCTACGGAATGTTTTGCAAAGATAATCTGCGAAACCTAAGACCATCGCGGCTTTGGCGCCTCACCCACCAAGTGGGTTTTAAACTTCAATCCTTACTTCAGCTGCGAATTCATTTAGGGCCAGATGTCCGTCAAGTCTTATGGGGCGACGATAGCGAGTCCGATGCGGTGATTTATTCTTTGTACTCGGATATCTGTGCAAGGCGGTTTGATGAAGGAGAAATCCGAAATATTTTAGGACGGTTTAAAGTCGTCGGAGACCAGGTCGATAGCATATTGCGTTTACAAGGAGAGATTCCTGAGCACGATCCAGTCGAGAAGATCTACATCAATCTTGCTGACGATACGGACGCCGATTATTATTTAAAATTTGGTCGCCGTATTTTACCAATTTATAATTCGTTTCAAACTTCTTTGGATCTTTTTCAGGATGGACGACTCAATGGGGATCAGGTCACAAGAGTCGCTCAAGATCTGATCGATAATTTTAGATTTACCAAAGAAGAGCTCGAAAAAAGTTTGGACGATATGATTCGAAGACCTACACTTTCTCTTGAGGCATTTCTGGCCATTCAACCCATTCTTATTGAAGCAGGTCTTCTAAGGGAGTCCTTTAAACCTTCGATTGAACCTAAAAGTGCGACCTCGACAGTCAAAGGAAGAGTCTTCGAACTGGAAGGCAGTTACGAACCCTGGGTGCCTAAACAGATCGACTATTATCACGATTACCGCTAATTTGAGTTTCCGAAAAATTCAGACTTAATCCACTGAAAGACTGCGACTCTGAGCGGGTGCAAATTGTTGCACTGAGTGCCAATGGCCCACATTGCAAGTCTCCTTCGGCTGCAAAATCAGGTACTCAAAAAAGCTCCTCAACGCGGCGGGGCCGCGCCTCCGGGGCTTTTTTTCCGTTCCTGATTTTTCGCTCGAAGGATCCTTTGCACTGAGGCCCATTGGCACTCAGTCCAACAATCGCGTCTTCGCCCTGCATCATCTGCGATGCTGCAGGTCCTCTGGTCTAATTTAATAGAGGCGCCGCTCGCCGAGAGCAGCCTTTCAGTGGATTAAAACAAAATTTTTAGGAGGCCCAGCTCAGCGGTAGTAGGAATCGATTTTTTTGGGAGGTCGCTTTTTATTCGAAAGTGAGAGGGTAGCTTCGGGCGATATTGCCGCCTTTGAAGCTTTTGAATCGAATGCGTGAGAAGACATCTTGAATACAGCGTTCAAAGGCTTCGTTATTTAGGTTCGAGCGCAGAAGATTGAGTTCTTGAATACTTCCGGTTTCAGCAATCTGAAGTCCAACGATGACTTCGCCCTTTGCATTCAGTCCATCGCGGATCGCATTGGCTTGGCACTTCTGAAAATTTAATCTTTGTGCACCGATCACTTCGTCTAAGTAGGTGTCGGTCAAAGTTTGCAGACTGCTAGCCATTTGGTTTAGATCCTTGGCCTCTGGACTTGGATTGGACTCGGGAGCGTCTTGGGTCTTTGAATCCTCTGGAAGCTCTGCCGAGTCACCCAACGAAAAACGCGATGAAGCAATTAGCTCTCGAATCGCTTTGGGCGCAAAGCCTTCTGGGTAAGAAAGTTGTCCTTCATGAAGAATGAATACAGAACCTCTTTGGCCTTTTTGCAAAACCTGAAGGCTTCCGCTGATGAGGTGTAAATAAAGAGGTGAATTTTCATCTGACTGATTCCAGCGCTCTAAAATTACAAAGCTGCCGGGTCCAAACTGAAGAGAGTAACCCGTACTGGACTCAATTTTTGCAGAAGAATTTGATTCGACCATTAAGGTGTCAAGATCGCGCAGTTCGCTTTCGGTTTGGGACAAGGCGATTAATTCGGGCTGAAGACCTTTAAAGGCTTTTCTTTTTACTTGTCCTTCGAGGGCTGCAACTTTTGCGATAACGGGTTTTTGGTTTTTTGCGAACTCGCGGCGCTCGGCCCAGTTTCCCATCCAGCCGCCAAACTCGAATGCGCCCCAGGCAAGACCTAGGCTTAAAAAAACCAAGGCAAGACTTAAAAAAGTTTTAGAGGAGTTGATCACTCGCGGCCCTTAGGGGTTGGGAGTTTCGGTAGAGCCTTCTTGAGCTGGAGTTTCAACTGGAGCAGTCTCCATAGGCGCAGTCTCTGCGGGAGTTTCGGGAAGCGCCGAGTTTACAGGAACAGTCACTTTATCAAGAACGCTCGAGCTTTTTTGGCTTGAGAAGTATGCAAGAGACAAACAAGTTGCAGCAAAAATAATGGCAAGCCATTTTGTCGTCGTGGTTAAAAGATTAGAGGCTCCAGTGGCTCCAAAAATCGTATTCGAAGTCCCGCCTCCAAAAACGCCCATCGCGCCACCCTTGGGATCTTGAAGAAGAACAAAGATAATTAGACCGACAGCGACGATCACGTGCAAAACAACAATCAAGGTGAACATCAAACACTCCTATGGCTTTAAGGCCGCCGAGTATAGGAGAAGACGATTTGAGAGTCCAACTATTTTTTGCCGGGGCGCATCGGGAAGGCAATCGGTAGGGGCAGATCCTCGCGATGCCAGAAGTCACCAGATTCCTTGAACTTTTCTCCGCTGATCACAAGACTGACGACATGGGACACGATCTCTACAAAGCGGATTTCATTGTCCGAGATCCTTTCTTTTTCTGGAGGCATTCTTAAAGACAGGACGCCAAAGATTTTGTCCTTTTGATAAACGGGGCAGACGATCAAAGAATTAAACATCACATTTTTCAGCAGGGACTTAATGGTCTTCATCTGAGGCGAAAGCTCGAGGTTTTCAATGGCGAGTAGGCTTCCGGTGTTGGCCACGTTTAAAACTTCTGGGTATTTGTTTAAATCCAAAGCAATCCCAGATGCCTTTTGATCGTCATTTGAAGTCACCACAATTCCAGTTTGCTGATCTAAGACATTCACGATTGAGCAGCGGACCCCATCCATTTTCATACTCACCATACGAGTCAGGTTAAACAAAATATCCTGGGGGCTTTGTTTCGAGATCGCTTGCCTTAATACAAGGTCAGTCAGGTGAAGCATTAAACTGGCCTCATCGACTTTTGAGAAATCTTTTTGGCTCAGCTCATTGAGACTTCGATAGCTTCGGCAATGGAAGACGAGCCGTCTTAGGGCATCTTCATACTTAAAGGGCTTAACTAAATAATCTTTAGCCCCACGGCGGAAAGCTTGTTTGACGTTGAACTCGTCGTTGTGCCCAGACATCACGATCAAATGAATAAACTGGTGCCTAAGGCGATGCTCGGATTTTATAAAATCCATAATTCCAAGGGCATTGCACTCGGGCAGCATCAAATCGGCCATAACGATCTTAGGCTTCCAATCAAGGACCAGGCTTCTGGCATCGGTCCCATTTGTGGCGATACGGGTTTCAAAGCCGTGCTCGGCAAGGTAATCCGCAAGACGACGAGAAAGCTGCCCATCGTCATCCGCGATCAAGACTTTGATTTTTTCTGCTCGAGCCATCGGGCCTGTCCTCATTTCGCAATACTTCTAATTCGTTCAATTTTGAGCTGGAGCTTCGTTGCTCCTCCTCGAATTGCCTTCGGGCAGTCCTTCGTCGTCGCGCCTCGCCCCAACTCAAACTAAAACGAATTAGAGGTATTGCGAAATGAGGTCATGCCCTAGTCTGGTATCGGAATTTGTGCGCCCAAAACTGAGGCGATTGTGGCGATAATGCGAAGCATTAAATATTTGATATGAAAAGCGGGTGACATTTTTAGCCTCGCAGGCGAGAGAAAGACTATGGCATTTATCGTATTCGAAGGGATTGATGGCTCGGGCAAAACCACTCTGATTCAGAAGGTCGGGGATTGGCTTAAGTCCAAAGGCCAGGCCGCGACTTTAACTAGAGAACCAGGTGGCACAAAACTCGGACAAGAAATCCGAGAGCTTTTGTTGCGAACAAAGGGTGAAGCCCCTGTTCCCCGTGCGGAACTTCTTTTGTACGAAGCCGATCGTGCCCAGCATGTCGAGACAGTTATTCGCCCCGCACTTCAACGAGGCGAGTGGGTTTTATGTGATCGTTTTACGGCAAGCACGGTGGCATTTCAGTGCGGAGGCCGAGGCCTAGATCTTTCGGATATTGAGACTTTGAATTCTTATGCAGTGGCTGGCTGTCAGCCGGATCTATTTGTTTTGTTGGATTTAGATGTAGATAAAAGTTTTCAACGCAGACAAGGACGAACTCAGCGCAGCGGTGTCGAGCAAGACCGTTTCGAAAAAGAAGAACAGAATTTTCATCAAAGAGTACGAGAGAGTTATTTAAAACAAGCCAAACAAAATCCCAATTCTTGGCTTGTCTTAGATGCCACTCTTCGCCCGGATGAAATCCTGGCTTCTTGCTTAGGGGCTTTAGAAAAATGGCGAGTCTAATCTCTAAAATTGTCGGTCACCGATCGGTATGGGACAGACTTCTTCGGGCACAAAGTTCGGGTCATCTTCATCATTCACTTATTTTCTCAGGACCCAATAGTGTGGGCAAAAAACGCATCGCTTTGGCTTTTGCGCAAAGTCTTCTCTGTGACAAAAATGAAGTTGGGGCTTGTGGAAGTTGTGGCTCTTGCCTTCGAGTCGAGCGTGAACAGCACGAAGGTCTTTTGATTTTTCATGATGAGACCGCTCCAATTAAAATGGATCAGTCCCGAGAGATTCTTCAATTTTTATCCTTACGGGGGATTTCAAAAGCACGAGTGATTTTGATTGATGAGGCTCAGGACATGAGCCCCCAGGCCGGAAATGCTCTGCTTAAAATTGTTGAAGAGCCTCCTGAAAATACTTACTTCATTTTTATTTGCTCTTCTCAGGCATCTTTGTTGTCCACTTTGCGTTCTCGCTCGCAAGCATTTTCATTTTCACCTCTTAGTACTACAGAATTGCAGCAGATTTTAGAGGTGCCTTTATGGGTGGCCGAAGCCTCAGGTGGAAGTCTGTCTAGGGCCGAGCAACTCAGTCAGCCCGAGTCCTCAGAATTTCGTTTGCAGTCCCTAAAGCCGCTTGAGGATTTGGCCTTCGGAAGGTCTTCTGAGGCTTTGGATGCACTCAGATCAATGGCCTCTAGTAAAGATCAGGCATTGTGGGCTTTAAGATATTGGCAGCAAATTCTTCGTGATGCCAGGCTGTCTCAGGCCGGAGCTGACCAGGATTTGATTCACCGAGATCAGATTCAGTTGGTGCACAAACTTGCAGAGCTTTCCGAGAAAGACTTGCACAGTTTGTTTGATTTAAGTTTTCAGCTTGAGCGGGATCTTTTGTCGAACGTCGATAGAAACCTTGTATTTGAATACAGTTTTAACCGAATGAGTGAGGTTTTTTAAAGTGACTTGGTTTGATGTTCACACTCATTTGAATATGCTGGATATGACTCCTGAAGAGGCCATCGAAAAGGCCAAAGCGGCGGGCCTTGAAAAGGTGATTACGATAGGAACGGGTCCCGATGATCATCAGCTGGTGATGGATCTGGCCGAAAAGTATAAACCCTTTGTCTACTGCACATTAGGCGTGCATCCCCATGAGGCCGAGCTTTTCACCGAAGAAATCGGCGACTTTATTTTACAGCATGCGCCTAAGGATCGGGTCGTGGCGGTTGGTGAAATTGGACTGGATTTTTACTACGACAATGCCCCTCGAGAAATTCAAAAAGCCGCATTTATTCGTCAGCTTGAGATCGCAGAAGAACTTAAGCTTCCGGTTGAAATTCATACCCGGGATGCTGAGCCCGAGACGGTCGAAATCTTAGAAACTTTTAAAGGCCGGGTAAAGGGTCTGTTTCATTGTTTCACAGGGACTCAGTGGCTAGCGGAAAAGGGCTTAGATTTAGGCTTCGATATCTCGTTTAGTGGGGTGGTGACCTTTAAAAATGCGGATGCTTTGCGGGAGGTCGTTAAATTTGTGCCTCTTGATCGAATGCATGTCGAAACCGACGCTCCCTTTTTAACTCCGGTGCCACATCGGGGCCAAAAGAATCACCCGGCTTTTGTGACCCATACAGCCCAGCTTGTGGCCGATCTTAAAGCCGTCCCACTTGAAAGACTCGCAGAGCAAACCCGGGCCAACGGCTTGCGCTTATTCCAGAAGCTGGTATAGATAGATTCGTTTTTTTTTCATTCCATCAAGGAGTTTCATGTGAGTCAGTTGCGCGTGGGAATTAACGGCTTTGGTCGAATTGGTCGAATGCTCTTTCGAGCAGGCTTTGAGAAGCTAAACATTGTTGGAATCAACAATCTTGGAGACGCTCACTCCACAGCTCATTTGCTTAAGTATGATAGCACCCATGGACGTTTTCCAGGTGAAGTCAGTCATGATGAAAAACATCTGATCGTAAACGGCAAAAAGATTGCTCTCTCCGCCCACAAAGATCCAGCTCAAATTCCCTGGAAAGAGTGGGAAGTGGATATTGTTTTAGAGTGCACGGGTGCCTTTAAAGACCGCCCGGACTTCGAAAAACATCTGACTGCGGGAGCCAAAAAAGTTGTGGTTTCTGCACCGGCAAAGGGTGCAGATATGACTGTCGTTTTCGGGATCAACCATAAAACTTATGATCCCTCTAAACACAGCATCATCAGCAATGCGTCTTGTACAACAAATTGCTTGGCCCCTTTGGCACAGGTTTTAAATCAACAATTTGGAATTGAAAAAGCCTTGATGACCACGATTCATTCCTACACGAATGATCAGCGGATCTTGGATACAGGCCACAGTGATCTACGCAGAGCTCGTTCGGCGGCACTTTCGATGATTCCGACAACAACTGGTGCTGCAAAGGCCGTTGGAGAAGTTCTTCCGGAGTTAAAAGGAAAAATCGACGGCGTCGCCATTCGAGTTCCGACTCCGAACGTAAGTCTTGTGGACTTAGTTTTCGAAGCAAAACAAGATGTTTCAATTGAAAGTATTAATGCAGCCATTAAGTCCGCAGCAGATGGAGCCATGAAAGGCATTTTGGCTTACGAGAATGCGCCTTTGGTCAGTGTTGATTTTAATGGTCACCCCGCAAGCTCGATCGTTGATTTGCCCAACACGATGGTGATGGGAAAACGTATGGCCAAAGTCTTTTCTTGGTATGACAACGAAATGGGATTCTCGCACCGAATGGTGGATTTAACTCGGTATATGTTCGAGAAAGGTATCTAGTACCATGGCAAAACCCCTGGATGGCATCTTAAGCATTGAAGACTTCGAGTTGGACGACAAAAAGGTTTTCATCCGGGTGGATTTTAATGTGCCCATTGAAGATGGAAAAATTACTGACGATACTCGTATTCAAGGGGCCCTTCCGACGATTCGCTATGCTTTAGAAAAAGGCGCAAAAATTATTTTAGGTTCTCACTTCGGTCGCCCGAAGTCTGAAGCCGATCGTCCGAAGAATTCTCTCGAACCGATCGCAAAGCATCTGAGTGAGCTTTTGGATGTCGATGTGATATTGGTTGAAGACCCGGGCCGTGAGGCTCCGAAGGCTTTGCTTTCGGGATTAAAAAGCAATCAGATCTTGATGCTCGAAAACCTTCGCTTTCATCCTGGTGAAGAAAAAAACGATCATGAGTTTGCTTTAAAAATTGCAAGCTACACAGATATCTACATTAACGACGCCTTTGGTGCCAGCCATCGAGCTCATGCAAGCATCGTCGCACTTCCAGCTTTGATCGAGAAAAAAGGCATCGGCTTTTTGATGAAAAAAGAAATCGAAATGCTAGATCGGGTTAGATCCAATCACGAAGCTCCTTACTACGCCATTCTTGGTGGTTCTAAAGTTAGCGACAAGATTGATATTGTGGATTTACTGGTCGACCAAGTCGATGGTCTGATGATTGGTGGAGCCATGGCCTACACTTTTTTGGCGACGATGGCCGTACCTTTGGGAAAAAGTCGCATCGAGCGAGAGAAGATGAATTTTGCACGAGGACTTATCGATCGAATGAAATCGCGTGGCAAAAAACTTCTTCTGCCAGTTGATCACGTTGTGGTTTCTGATCTTCAAGATCCATCAAAGGCGATAATCACAAAAGATGTGTCAGTCCCTGAAGGGATGATGGCCGTCGACATTGGACCAAAAACAAGAGAGTTATTTGCAGAGCATATCAAAACGGCGAAAACCGTATTCTGGAATGGGCCCATGGGAATTTTTGAAACTCCAGAGTTTTCCAAAGGAAGTTTTGCGGTTGCAAAGGCTTTGTCAGAATCTGATGCCATTTCAATTGTGGGTGGTGGGGATTCAGCCAGTGCGGCAATTGCTTCTGGATATGCAGAGGGACTAAGCCATATTTCAACGGGTGGGGGAGCAAGCCTTGAATTTATCCAAGGTCTTCGTCTTCCGGGGCTTGAGGCTTTAAGACCCGCGAAAAGGTCCGAAGCGTGAAGCCTTTAATTTGTGCTGGAAACTGGAAGCTTTTTAAAACTCCAGAGCAAGCGCGCGCCTTCTTAAAAACTTTTCGCAGTCTGATAAGTCCCGAGCAAGAGTCTTCTTTTATTTTGTTTCCTCCGGCCCTTTGTGCCGGGACTATGTCCGATGAATTAAAGACAAGCCAACTTTCTTGGGGACTGCAGAATTGTCATTCAGCGGGTGAGGGGGCCTTTACCGGAGAAAACTCAGGACTTGTGGCAAAGTCCATGGGCGCAAAATATTGTCTCGTTGGTCACAGTGAAAGACGCAAGATTTTTCGCGAGTCCAACCATGAGCTCACTTTAAAAGTTAAATTTTTGCAATCGATTGAGGTTTGCCCCCTTCTTTGTGTCGGCGAAACCGATGAAGAAAGAGTGCAAGGTCTGACCGAGCAGGTTGTGCTAGAGCAAGTGGCACAAGGTCTTTCTGCTGCAGATCTAAGTCGCCCATTTATGTTGGCTTATGAACCGGTATGGGCCATAGGAACAGGAAAAGTTGCGACCTCTGATCAAGCCCAAGAGGTTCACGCATTGATTCGAAAATTTTTGCGTGAAGAGCTTCAGGTCACGCGTCCGATCTCGATTCTTTACGGCGGCAGTGTAAAGCCTGAAAACTCAAAGTCCCTAGCGACTCAAAAAGATATCGACGGATTTTTGGTTGGCGGAGCCTCACTAGAGCCCGAATCCTTTTTCCGAATTCTAAAAGAAGCCCAATCTTAATTTTCAGCCGACAAACGGATCTGCCTCGCTTTCGGAATTTGGGACCTAATTTGTATCATTTCCGGATCTAATTCTGTGGGCACCCACTCGCTTTCAGCTAAGACATAAGGAATTGCTTCATGAATCGCTGCCTCGATGCGAGCTGCGGCAAAATTTTTTTTGCTGTGTAGATGACAATTTATGCGCTTAGCGAAGCCCTTGAAATAAGGCCGAGACTTCATGATGCGAAAAGTCATTATACAGAAAAGTTTCGTGATTTTAAAGGCTTACAAATTTTGCGCTCTTGCGAACAGCCAGACCTTAGTTTAGGCTTAAAGTATCCGTGGGGGATGTGAACAATGTGGGGCTTTAAAGAGAGGGAAGAATGCCGAAGCCAATTCACTTTCGCCGCTGCCATGTCTGTGGTCGAACGACTCACCGACAAGGAGTCCTCGTCAAACGCTGTGATCACTGCCATAAATCTTTAGCTCCCTTTTATTATTTCGATGATCGGTTTACAGCCACTCAGGCCGAGGGTACCTTAAGGCCTAAGCTTATCGAGGGTGAGTTAAGACCCATTCAGGGGCTTACAGTCTTTTGGGATGGATAAAGTCGAATGAAAGTGACTCTTCAAGAAATTCAAGCGGCGCGGTTGCGAATCCAAGACCGCATTCAAAATACACATTTAAATCATTCAAAATCTTGTTCTTTAAGGGTCGGGACTGAGACCTACTTAAAACTCGAAAATCAGCAGCTCACTGGAAGCTTTAAAATCCGCGGAGCTCTGAATAAGTTTTCATGTCTTAGCGAAGCCGAGCGCGCTAAAGGCATTGTTGCCGCAAGTGCGGGAAACCATGCGCAAGGTGTTGCATGCAGTGCCAGTCAAATTGGAATTTCGGCGACCATCGTCATGCCAGAAACCTCACCCTTAGTAAAAGTAATGGCGACTCAGGGCTACGGAGCAAAAGTTATTCTTCATGGCTCAATTTATGACGAAGCCTTTGCTCACGCCAAAGAGCTTGCCGAAAAATCAGGCGCCACTTTTGTTCACCCCTACGAAGACGAGCAGATCATCGCGGGACAAGGGACTTTGGGTCTTGAAGTCATCGAAGCACTTCCAGATTTGGATTCTATTGTTGTCCCCATTGGAGGCGGCGGTTTAATTTCGGGAGTTGCTGTTGCGATTAAAAGCATTAGACCTTCCTGCAGAGTTTTCGGAGTCGTATCCGAAAATGCTCCAGGGATGGCTCAAATGGTTCGCGGTATGACTGGGCATGAGTTGACCAGAAAACCCACCATTGCCGATGGGATTGCAGTAAAGCGCCCTAGTGCGAAGATGTACGAGTCTTTTATTAAGCCTTATGTGGACGATGTTATCGAAGTCAGTGATGAAGACATTGCAGAATCCATTGTATTTTTATTGGAGCGTGCAAAAGCTGTTGTCGAAGGCTCTGGAGCTGTGACTTTAGCTGGAGCGATTAAAGCCGGCTGGCCCTTGGGTAAAAAAACTTGTTTAGTTCTGTCCGGCGGCAATATCGATATGAATATTATTGCTAAAGTCATCGAGCGTGGTCTCTCTAAAAGTGGGCGCTTGGTCCGTCTTGGAGTTTTAGTTCAAGATCGGCCGGGAACACTTTTAAAGCTGACTTCAATTGTCGCCGACCATCAGGCGAATATTTTGGATGTAAAACACGATCGCTTGAGGTCGGATCTTCAAATGAGCGAAACCGCCATCGAATTTTTACTAGAAACCAAAAGCGAAGAACAAGTCGATAAAATCCTAAAAGCCTTCGCCCAAGTCGGCGCAACCACGATCCGCTAAGTGAATGGCATTGGTGAGAATCCAAATGGATTTCAATTTGTAAAATTAAGTCCTTCGAATTTCACCAAAAATGACCTTCAGGGCCTCAGTATCACTTTCGCGTGCAAAACCAGTCACTTTATCTCCTGCGGCTAAAACAGATCCGCCATGAGGAACTTGGTATCGTCCATTTCTCTCAAGACTCGTCAATAAGACGCCAGAGGGAAGTCCGAGTTCAACAATGCGCTTCTCGTTTGCAGGAGAGTCCATTTGAACGCGTGCCTCGATGTGTTCAAAACCTGGAGGTAATAACCCATTTGGATCTATCGTGGGCTCGACGTGTATAGGTTCGGTGACCGCCAATTTATTTGCGATCCAAGGTATAGAGATGCCCTGCAAGACTACGGAAATAAGGACGATAAAAAAGACGAGATTAAAAATATATTCAGCATTGGCAAGCCCCATGCTCCAGGGCAAAGTCGCAAGAATAATCGGAGCCGCACCTCTAAGACCTATCCACGAAACAAAGAGTCGGCTTTTGGAATCCATGCGATTTCCAGGAGAGGCAATTAAAACGCTTAGTGGGCGGGCCACAAGCATCATAAAAAGAGCTAAAACTAATCCCTCCTTCCAGATGCCGATTAATTTCGAGGGAAAGACGAGCAAACCTAAAACTAAAAAAATGATGATCTGAGAGATCCAAGCAATTCCATCTACGAACCGCACTATGGTACTTTTGTGAATATATTCGGTATTCCCGAGATACAGGCCTGCGACATAAACAGCTAAAAACCCACTTCCTCCAAGATAGGAAGTAGTTGAGAACAGCAAAATAACTAGGCCAATAGCTAAAACTCCATATAAGCCTTCAAATTCAACGCCGGCTTTATTAATGACCCAACGGAATAACTTTGCGCCGTACCATCCGAAAACTAGTCCAAATCCTGTTTGTTTAATGAAGAGTATTGCGAAAGAACTTAGGCCACTACTTGAGGAGGTCATGTACATCAAAACGGCGAGCGTTAAAAAAACTGCGACTGGATCATTGCTTCCAGCCTCAAATTCCAGAGTCTGCTTAAGGCTGCCTTTTAGGCTTAGACCTTTAGATCTTAGTATTCCGAAAACAGCAGCCGCGTCTGTGGATGAGACAATCGCACCAAGAAGAAGGCCCTCTGGCCAGCCAAGTCCAAAGACGTAGTGAGCAAAAGCGCCAGTAAGAAATCCTGTAGTGATCGTTCCGATAAAGGAAAGTGAGATGCCCGTGGGTAAGATCGGTCGAACAGATTGCCAACTTGTCCTAAGGCCACCATCAAAAATAATGAAAGCTAGGCACACGCTCCCGACGGCAAATGCAATTTTATAATTATCGAAGGGGATGTTCCCTGGTCCCTCAGAGCCCGCTAACATTCCTAGGCCTAAAAATAAAAGTAATGAGGGTAAACCAAAGGAAGATGATACTCGACTTAGAAGAACCGAAATGACCAGCATTAAGGATGCCGAGAACAAAACAAGTTCCAACGAGAAAGTATCGAATTGAATCAATGGCATCGTAAATCCTGTGGATCAGTTTTTAAGGTACGCCGATCCTTTTTGCGACTCAGCCGGTCGCAAAAAGGATCGGCGTACCTTTTGGCTCTAGCAGCCGTGGCCTTTTTTCTTTTGTTTCTTTAAAGCTTCGCACAGTCCTTCGATTTCCTTGGCTCCTTGAGAGACATTGATCGATGACTGAGGATGAATCGCAATCGGTTCAGAGCGTCCGCCCAAAATTTTTGCTAAAAAATTCTCTTCGATGGCGACAAATGTGATGTTGTTCTCTGGACGAGCAAATCCGTGTCCCTCGTCTGGAAAACGTACAAGTGTAACGGGAAGGACATGCTCGACCATCGCGTCCGTGATTTGCTGAGCTTCTGCAAGCTTCACTCGTGGATCATTGTCTCCGTGCCCAATTAATAGGGGTCTTCGAATCTCGCTGACTTTGGACAAGGGGCTTCTTTCCCACAAAAACTTTTTTCCCTCTTCGGTTTCGACATCGGCACCCATACGTCGATTGCTATTGGTGCGAAATGGTTTCCAATAATCTGGGATAGATTGTTGCATGGTCACTAGGTTCGCGACGCCCACGGTGTTCACACCCGCTGCGAAAACTTCTGGAGTAAAGGTTAAGCCGATCAGAGTTGCATACCCCCCATAGCTCGCACCGTTGATGGCGACTTTATCCTTTTGTGCGATCTTTTGCTCTATCGCCCAATTGGTCGCATCAATAAGATCATCGTGCATTTTAGCGCCCCATTGACCATAGCTCGCTCTTTCAAAGGCCTGACCAAATCCGGTGGAGCCCCTAAAATTTACTGATAGGACAGCGTAGCCCCTGTTTGCGTAAAGTTGATGAGTGGGATTCATTCCCCAGCTATCTCGTGCCCATGGTCCACCATGAACTTCTAAAACCATAGGTAAAGGGCCTTGGTTTCCCTGAATCACTTTTTTCTTCTCATCCCACTCATAACCTTTAGGCAGAGACAGATAAGAGACAAGCTTCAGGCCATCTCGAGAGGGGATGATCACCGGATGCATAGGAACAAGTGGTTGTTGATCAAGATCTGGCTTCATCGCAAACAAGAACTGAGCTTTTTTAGAAGTGCGGTTCCATAGATGGTAATGAATGCTAGCTTGATCGGATTCGACTGCTAAAAGCCACAGGTCATCTTTTTGAGTCTGGCTAACAATTGAAAAAGTACTTCCCTTTGGTAATTGTGATCGCAGACTCATCAACTCCCATTTAAACCATAAGTTTAGTCCTATAACTTCGGGCTTTTCGTATTCAGTAATGTAAGCAAGGGGTCCGCCGACTTGATCAAATGGAGTAATAGATCCCGAGATCTGAGCTTTCGGTTGTTTAACGATCACTTTTTCTTTTTTAGTGCTTAGGTTTACAGAAATCAATGAGCCTGTATCAGATTTTTGCCCATCTAAATAATATAAGATGTCTTGTTCTTGATCGAAACTAATCACGTCAAAGCCAGGAACAAACTCAAAAGGAATCGTCTTAAAGAGGTCCCAGTTTTTAGAGTTTATTCCATAAATAAAACAATCCATCCCCCCATCTTCGTTATATTTGTAAGCAAAACGGGGCTGTTCTTGATCATTAAAAAGAATGGCCAAGAAGGAGTCCTTATTTTCATAAAGCATTTTGGCTTTGCCATTATTCAAGTCTAACACGTAGTTATCAAAATACTTTGGATCCCGAGCGTTGCTGGAGAAGTAGACAAAATCTGGTTTGCTCGGATTAAAATAAACTCCTCGGACTTTGACATCTTTGTTGTTGGTTAGATTCGTTTCGGACTTTTTGCTGATATCCACCAAAAACAACTGGTCGTTTTCATTTCCGCCGATGTCACGCGTGTAGGTCAAAAATCCCGGTCGTAAACTCCATTGATACATTGGAAATCGTTCGACGGGCTCGGGCAAGACGGCCTCACCTTTTTCGTTAGGGGTATCTATGGAAGTGACGTAGATATTATACTTGTTTTTGTTTTGATGCTGGATGGGGCGAATACTGGCCAAATACTTTCCGTCGGGGCTCATTCTAACCCGCATGATATTTCCGGGGCTGTACAATACATCACGCGGAATAAGTTTGGCTTCAAGCTCGTTAGCAACACCTCTATCCACGGCTCCGGATTCAGAGTGCTTCAGGACTTCTTTGTGATGTGAGCAAGAAAAAGAAAAGAAGACCAAAAATAGAGCCAGTGATTGTTTAAACATAAGTTCCCCCAGGATTTGATCTAGATATTTTGAACGGATTCTTTTCCAAAGACAAGACGACCGGCGACGCAGGACCGCCGGTCTTAGTGCTGGTATTAGAACTACTAAAAGGTACGCCGATCCTTTTTGCGACCGGGTGGGTCGCAAAAAGGATCGGCGTACCTTTTAGTGAAGATTTCTATTTAGGACTCTTAGGTGGACTGAGGCGGTTCTCCGAAGCCGCCGCCCCCTGAGGAGTGGACAACGATCTGCTCACCAGGCTTAAGGCTTTGTTTTCCAAATTCACTGAGTTCAGTTTTTTCGTCTTCGGCGTTAAGCACAAATATTTCTGGACCGATGCCGGACTTTCCGCCCGAATGGCCCTCTGGCTTTTTAAAGACTTCACTGACCATCCATTTCAATTCGGTGGTCTTTAATATCTCAATGACTTTGGTCATGCCGTCTCCGCCGCGAAAGCTTCCGCTTCCGCCAGACTTTTGCCGAATCGAAACAGATTTAATTCGAATGGGGTACCTACGCTCGACTTCTTCAACGGAAGCCCTAAGATGGGTCCGTTTCCAAAGATCAATAGCCGAAGGCCCCGCACTTTGGCGAGTTGCTGCGGCTCCGGGTTGAATAAAATCGTAAAAATAATTTTCAGAACCAAAATCCAAATGAAAAGCACACTGAGACACCCCAGATTGGGCCACTTGGTGCTTGCGATCGATTTGATTCAACACTCTTAAGGTCAGGCTTGCAATCAAGTCCGCACCATCGGTCATTCCTAAAAAAACGGGGGAGGGATATTTGCAGTTCACTAAAGATCCCGCAGGGGCAGCAATATGAAAAGCGCTTAGAGTCCCTTTGTTATAGGGAATAGGAGCATCAAGAAAAGCTAAAATCGCTCCGGCACATGCGCCAAAGCTTGCGGAGTCCGTTAAGTGATAGCGCTTTCCTGCAGAGCTTCCCGTAAAATCACACAAAACAACTCCGTCTTGTACTTCAACTTTTAGCTGCACTTTCGAGCCATCATCAAGAATCAATTCTTCTTTGGCTTCACCATGAGCCAACTCTTCAATAAAGGCCGCGGCTTGAAGTCTTGAGTGTTCAAAATATTCCTTCAAAGGAATGGGGCCTGAGTGCAAAGCCTTTAAGTCAGCAAGTAAAGTTTGAGAGGCATCAATCATCTGCAGAATGACTTTTGACAAGGTCTCTTCAAAGCGGGGCGGGCATTCGGGGTGCTCCGAGATCACTTTTAACAAAGGCGCATTGAGTTCGCCATCATGATAGATCGGAGTGGGTGGAATTCTTAAGCCCTCCGCTTCAACAGAATCAGCTAAGTGAATTTTAGGCTTAAAAGGAATTCGAGCAGCAAGGACGAAGTCAGGGCTATTGGACTTTTCGGACAATCGAAGGCCGGTCATCAAAGTCATGGTCGAAAGAATGGATCCTCCGCTGTAAGGGTCATTCATCAATATAAATTCGCCAGACTTTAAGGGGAAGTAGCGCAAAGTGGTCTGAATTGCTGAGGATAATGTGCCAAGATCCGAGGCCGAGTAGGGTTTAATCGATACGGACTCTCCGGCGCCATCCGTCAATGCCGCTGCAGGAAATGCCTTCAAAGTATTTTCAAAAACCTGCTGAAGTTCACTATACAAAAATTCTCGAATCATGAAAGCGACCCCATTCTATTGCGCATCAGTGAAGATCCGCTTGATTGGATTTCTGCAAAATCTCTGTGACGGACATTTTTTGAAATCGAGTTTGCGGTGACTCTTTCAGTTGAAGACCTTTAGAAATAATGTCCACCATAGGTCCCAAAAACATTTGCTGCTGCTTTGGTTTAATCAATCTTCTTCGAGCTTGAGCGAGAAGGTGATCAACAATCTGCAGAGCTTCAAAATCACTATTTTTTTGTGCCGGTCGTGACAGTGTTAACAAAACTTCTTGGATGCGTGAAAGAGCTTTAGGTTGATAGCGTTCAGAAAGACCCTCGACTTCAGTGATTAAGGTTTTACATGCCAATAAATCCAGAAGGGTCGGTTGAAGGCCTTTTCCTAAGCACATGGGACCTGGTTCATAGCCCGCTTCAACTTGAGTAAAACTTGCGGCCCCCCAAAAACTGCGATCGATTAACTGTGTCGGTTGAATCGAAGACTTTAAAGCTCCAGGATGAATTAGCGCTAGGGGACCGTAAGGACTTTGCCAAAGATCTTGAGTCTGATCATTTCGATTCAGGTCAAAAATATCTTCAAGCCCCAAATAAGTTAGACTTTCATTTTGAGTTTGGGACAAATAGATTTTCAAAGCTCCGGCCAAACCAAATAAACTTAAAAGAATTTTTTCTTTATCCTGAATCGAATAACTCTTTAAATCACCACCGATGTAGCGCGGATTCAGATCGGGGAAGCCTGCATTCTCAAGACCTGCCCGAACTTGAGAGTCGATTTCGTTCATATGAGGAAAAATATAAGCCGTCATCAAAGTTGACATCCAGCGTGGAATTTCATTGGGCTCGGAGCTGACTTTGTGGCTTGAGAAAACTTTAAAGCCTTTCTGGCTAAGGTATTCTTCGACTTTTAATTCATTTTCTGGATGCGAGACCGAGTGCAAAAATCCCAGGGCAACGCACTGAACTTGATTCATTTCAAGTTTTGCAGCCAAGAACTCAAGTTCCGACTCATCAACAGCTTTGATCACACCTTGATCCGGAGCGCTTCTCTCGGAAACTCCAAAAGTCAGGTTGCTATCCCAAATCGCAGGCGCTCTAAGGGGATTTAAAGAAAAGTGCTGAGACTGAAGAGGGCTGTTGAGTTCGAGCCAGTTTTCAAAACCCGAGGTCACTAAAAGTGCGGGACTGGTTCCAAGGCGTTTTCGAATTAAATGGTGGGGCCAGCGGGTCTCGATCAATACCTGAGCTAAATCTGTGGTGCCTTGATCTTTTAAGAAGGCCGTTAGGCCCTTATCAAGGCTTTCTTTTGCAATAGGCCAACGTCGCATCCGACTCTCGTTGTCGAACACAAGTCGCGCTTCCGCAAAGGATTCGCTTAAGCTGAGGTACAAGTCACATGTCATCTTGAATCCTAATCCCACAAAGGCTATTAAGTATAGAATACTGGGTCCTAACAAAAAAGGATTTAAATTGAAAGTCGCGAAAGAAATTTTGGATTTAGTGCCGTATCGTCCGGGAAAACCCATCGAAGAGACAAAACGAGAACTGGGTCTTAGCGAGGTCATAAAACTTGCGAGTAATGAAAACCCTCTGGGCCCAAGTCCCAAGGTGCTAGAGGCATTGCGGCTGGCGCTCGCGGATCTTCACCGCTATCCCGACGCTGCAAGTTTTGAGCTTCGCCAGGCTTACTCAAAATTTTACGGGGTTGCACCCGAGTATTTAACCTTCGGCAATGGCTCGAATGAGTTGATCGATCTGTTGATTCATCTTTATTGTGAACCCGAGTCCGAAATTTTGGTCTCTGAAGCCGCCTTCGTGGCCTACCGAATTTCGGCTCAGGCCGCACGAGTGAAGGTGCGTGAGGTCCCTATGGATTCTCAGATGAAGTTTCAGCTTAAAAAAATGGCAGATGTTCTGGCCGCCGACTCTTCGAATCAAATCCGTCTGGTCTTTTTGCCCAATCCAAATAATCCGACCGGAACTTATTTTTCTCATGCTGAGCTGACCGAGTTTATGAAAGTGGCGGGCCAGCGCCCAAATACTCTTGTGATCCTTGATGAGGCCTATCTAGAGTACGTTCGGGCCGATGATTTTCCCAAGGCCCTGGATTTTCTGAAGACCCAGCCTAATTTTGTGATTCTTAGAACTATGAGTAAAATATTTGGAATTGCGGGCCTTCGCCTTGGAGCCTTAATTGCGCGTCCCGAGGTCATCGACTTGGTCAATCGCATCCGAAACCCTTTTAATGTTAACTCTTTAGCGCAAGTTGCAGGCCTCGCGGCAGTGCAAGACCGGGATCACCTGGAGCGTGTAAAGTCCCTGACCTGGGAGGGCCTGGATTATTTTTATACAGAGCTTAAGCGCCTTCAGCTTCCCTATTGGGAGTCCCAGGGAAACTTTGTCCTTTTTGACTCTCTGCGGGATTCCCAGCAGATTTTTCAGTCGATCTTGAGAAAAGGCGTGATTGTGCGCCCCGTAGACAATTATGGTTTGAAAAGTCATATTCGTTTGTCTGTGGGTTTACCTCACGAAAATCAACAAGCCATTCGGGCTTTAGAGTCGGCTCTAACAGAGCTTCCTCAGACGAAAATGTCTTAAAGGTTTGATTAAGTTTTTATTTTGGGGAGTGTTGATTCAATGAGTTCGTCTTCTAGGGAATCCATCATCACAATTGATGGTCCCGCAGCATCAGGAAAATCCTCGGTTTCCCGTGCTCTTGCCCAGCGCTTGGGTTGGGTTTGGTTAAGTACGGGCGCCTTTTATCGAGGCCTTGCTTATGTTGCGACCGAAGAGAAAACAGATTTAAATAACGAATCCGCTTTAGTCGCCTTAGCTCAATCTTCCGATTGGGAAATTCGCATGGCGGAGGAGCAAACTCTTGTTTTTTATCGCTCAAAGGACGTCACACAGCATATTTACCGGGAAGATGTGGGGGCGGCGGCCAGTAGAATCAGCCAATGTGCTAAAGTTCGCGAAAGTCTTCTTGAGGCTCAAAGGGCCTGTGCAAAAGGGGTTGTGGGCTTAGTCGCCGAAGGGCGAGACTGCGGAACTGTCGTCTTCCCTCAGGCTAAAGTTAAAATCTATCTGACTGCTCACAGCGAAAATAGGGCTGTAAGGCGCGCTAAAGAAGAGGGGCGAAGTGTGGAAGAGACTCTGGCGGCTCAAAAAGTCAGAGACAAAGCCGACAGCACCAGGGCTGCGGCCCCCTTGCAAATTCCTGAGGGAGCACTTGTCGTTGATACAAGTGAACTGGGATTAAATGAGGTCATCGAAGAGGTCTATCGTCTTGTAAAGAGTCAGCTTTCTTAAGTCTTTTCCTCTGAATATTTGGCTCAAAGGCTTTTTGGCTCGAAGTGTAAAATCCTTTTGACTTTAAATGCTATGGCCCTATAAACAAAGGCATCTCGCTGACTCTAAGTCATGGGAAATATAGCGAAAGCGGACCTGAAGGTCTGCTTTCATGAGGAGGTATTGTTTGCATATGGTAAGTCATCAAGGTGGGTCTAAAAACAAATCGAAAGCGAAAATGGCACTTGAAGAGGTGCTAAAGGTTTTAGACGAAGCCGATAAAGAAGTCCCAGAAAATCCGGGGATGTTCACATTAGCAAAAAAATCTATCGGAGATGATTTTGCGGGGCTTTTTGAAAAATCCCTAAGTGAGCGAGATTTTAAAGTTGGTGACGTGGTCACTGGCCGAATTGTCGAGGTTCAAGAAGACTACGTATTAGTAGACATTCAGTATAAGAGTGAAGGTCTGATTCCAATTTCTGAATTCCGCATGGTCGAAGGTCAGCCCAACGTCGAAGTTGGATCTGAAGTCGAAGTTTATATTGACCGTGTAGAAAACGAAAACGGCATGGTTGTTTTGTCTAAAGACAAAGCCGACATGCTTCGTGCCTGGAATGATATTTCTCGAGCCGCTGAAAACGAAGAGGTTATCGAGGGAACCATCATTGCAAAAGTTAAGGGTGGCTTAAGTGTTGATATTGGTGTGAAGGCCTTCTTGCCTGGAAGCCAAATCGATCTACGCCCTGTTCGCAATATGGATATCTACATCGGCAAAAAATATAAGTTTAAAGTGATTAAGTTCAATAAAAAGCGTGGAAACATTGTTCTTTCTCGCCGTGCCCTTCTTGAAGAAGAGCGCGAGAGCCTTCGCACTCAAACGTTAGATGCGATGAAAGAGGGTTCAATTGTTCGTGGTATCGTGAAAAACATCACAGACTACGGTGCATTTATTGATCTAGGCGGAATGGACGGACTTCTTCATATTACAGACATGAGCTGGGGACGCGTAAAGCATCCATCTGAGCTATTAAATGTTGGTGATGATCTAGAAGTAAAAGTCCTAAAGTTTGATAACGAGAAAGAGCGTGTCAGCCTAGGACTTAAGCAGCTTAAAGAAGATCCTTGGGAAGTGGCGCAAAGCAAGTTCACAGTGGGCCAAAAAGTTAAGGGCGCGATTGTTAGCCTGGCCGACTACGGAGCTTTTGTTGAGCTTGCAGAAGGTGTTGAAGGTTTGATTCACGTTAGCGAAATGAGCTGGACGAAGCGAATTAAGCATCCTTCTCAAATGGTTAAAGTTGGAGATGTGGTTGAAGTTCAAGTTCTTGAGATTGATATGACAAACCGTCGTATTAGCCTTGGAATGAAACAACTTGAGGAGAATCCTTGGGTTGAAATGGCTAAGACTTATCCTCCAGGAACAATCATTGAAGGTGATGTGAAGTCGATTACTGAATTCGGAGTCTTTATTGGCATCGAAGAAGGAATTGATGGATTGATCCATATCTCTGATTTCTCTTGGACGAAGCGCATCAGCCATCCTTCGGAAATGTTCAACAAAGGGGACAAGGTTCGCGCTGTGGTCCTTGGAGTTGATGTTGAAAACGAAAGATTTAGCCTTGGTGTAAAACAGCTTGAAGGTGATCCTTGGCAGAATATCGACGACAAATATCCAATTGGATCTCAGTTGGATGTGAAAGTTGTTAAGACTGCGGACTTCGGTGTGTTTGTTGAACTCGAGTCTGATATTGAAGGTTTGATCCACATCAGCGAACTCAGCACTAAGCGTGTTGATAAGCCAGAAGAAGTGGTTCAAGTTGGAGATCTAATTAAGGCTGAGATCATCACCATCGACAGAGATGCACGAAAGATCGGTTTAAGTGCGAAACTTGTGAAGCTTCGAGAAACTCAGGCTGACGTAGAAGACTACGTTAAAAAAGCCACCTCGACTTCTAAGACCAGCCTTGGCGACCTTTTCGGTGATACTTTGAAGAAGGCCAACATGGGAGATACTCCCTCAGACAACTAGTCTGATTGAACAATAATATGAAAAGCTTTGAAAAGGAGTCCGTAAGGGCTCCTTTTTTTTTGACTCGCTGTGGTTCAGCCCCGGATCCGTCATTTCGCTGGATTCGGAAAACTGCTATTGTCTGCCTCGGTCTGTTTCTCAAATTGAGGAGAGCAAATGGGAAAGTTTTTTAAGGGTTTTTTTATTCTAGTGTTCGTTCTGATCGTCGGTGGATGTTTTATGTCTTTGGCTGGAATGATTTCTGTTTTTAGCCCTCCCGAAGTTAAGCTTTCTCAAGATTCTATTCTCCACCTCGAGATTGAGGGCGTGATCATCGATGGAAAAGATTTTCTAGAGCACATCAGAAAGTACGCCAAAGAAAAGAGTGTGAAGGGTGTTTTAATTCAGATCAATTCTCCTGGTGGCGTGGTTGGTCCAAGCCAAGAGATCTATTCAGAAATTAAGCGTGTTCGAGACGAGTTAAATAAACCTGTTGTCGTTAGTACCAGCGCCTTAGCTGCGAGCGGTGGCTATTATGCGGCCGTCGGTGCAAGTAAGATTGTGACGAATCCTGGTACGCTGATGGGATCCATTGGGGTCATTATGGGATTTGCAAATCTTGAGCGACTTTATGATTGGGCAAAAATTCAGCGCTATTCGATTAAGACGGGAACCTTTAAAGACTCTGGCGCGGATTATCGGGCCATGACTGATGAAGAAAAACAATTCTTTCAAGGCATGCTGGCTCAAGTTTTAGAGCAATTTAAAAAAGCCATTGTTGAGGGACGAAAGTTAAGTCCGGAGCTTGTCGCCGAGTATGCAGATGGTCGAATTTTTGTCGGCGAAGAGGCGGTTCGCTTGGGCTTTGCCGATCAGGTGGGAACTTTTGAAGATGCTCGAAGGCTTGTGGGGGAATTGTCCGGACTGGGGAGTGATCCAAAGCTTTATTTCCCGAAGAAAAAAACCGATTTTTTCACAATGCTTGAAGAGGCCTCAATGGAAGGACGTCTTCAGGATTTGTTTGAGAAAACATCCCAGCTTAAGCTTTTTGGTCAGCCACTTTACATCATGCCAGGAATTCTTTAGGCCGGAAGGATTGAATTAATTTGAAGTCTAAGAAGTCAAAAGTGAAATCGAAGAACTCCAAAAGCCAAAAGGCTAAGTCTTTGCTTAAAAATGCGAAAAAGAATGGCTTGTCGTCTTCAGGCGGAAAAACTTCGAATACGTTTTCGAAATCCAAAAAAATGTCTTCCGTTGCGATGCTTCGATCTGAGATCTGGCCCCAAGAGCGAGACTTTTTGCTTCGACCTGAGCGTTATCGTTATGTGCGCAAACTGATTCGTCCTTCGTCTTGTGTTTTTTGTACGAGTGCTTCTGCCGGTGTCGGTTTTGAACACTTGGTTTTACATCAGACAAGCTTCGCTATGGTTGTCATGAACAAATATCCTTATAATACTGGTCACCTGTTGATCTTGCCTAAGCGTCATTGCGGACGCCTTCCGGATTTAAGGGGCGAAGAGCGGTCTCAGATTTATGAGCTTCTTCATCATGCGGTCGAAATTCTTGAGCGAGTTTATCAAAATGAAGGCTTTAATATTGGTTTAAATCACGGGGCGGTTGCAGGAGCTGGAATTCCAGATCATTTGCACTGGCATATTGTTCCAAGATGGTCCGGGGACACCAATTTTTTTCCACTGATTGCAGAGACGAAAGTGTTGGCGGCTAGCATGGAAGATAGTTACTCTCGCCTACACACAGAATTTTCGAAACTTCCAGGGGGCTTAAAGTGAACTCAGATTTTATCTTTGACCACATCGGAATTGCGGTTGAAAGCTTAGATAAGGGGAGCGAGTTTTACAAGGCCCTAGGTTTTGACCAGATGTCCGTCGAGGATGTTCCGACAGAAAAAGTAAAGGTGGGAATGTATGAGCTCGCGAATAAGGCCCGAGTGGAGCTTCTTGAGGCCTTAAGTCCAGATAGTCCGATTGCGAAGTTTCTTGCGAAGAGAGGCCCAGGCATTCATCATATATGTTTTAAAGTTAAGGGGCTCGAATCCATTCTCGAAAGGCTTAAGGCCTCTGGAGTGCAGTTGATCCATGAGAAGCCCAGCCCAGGAGCACACAACTGTATGATTGCATTTATTCACCCTAAATCCACCGGGGGAGTTTTGATCGAACTCAGTGAGGAGAGAAAATAAATGAGTTCATCTCCAGGAATGCAGATGATTGGACCCATGACTCGAAATGTGAAGGCATTAGTCATTGCAAACGTCAGCATTTGGTTGATCTTGATTCTGATTGTTCAAAACATGTTTTTAAGCCAGCCCTATATTTTTCAGTGGTTTGGTCTTAATCCAGATCGCGTGATTTTTGATTTTTGGATCTGGCAGCCTTTCACCTATATGTTTTTGCATTCCCATAGTGTCTTTCACGTTTTGTTTAACATGCTGGTGCTATGGTGGTTCGGCTCTGAGCTTGAGGCTCGCTGGGGCTCGCGCTTCTTTTTGCTTTATTATTTTGTCTGTGGGGTCGGGGCGGCCCTGATTTATTTATTGGTTTTGGTGGGCTATTTGCTTGTGACGGGTCACGTGGCTCCCTTAATGTCCCCTGTTGTTGGAGCCTCTGGGGCAGTTTATGGACTTCTTCTAGCCTACGGCTTAATCTTTGGCGAACGCGTGATTTATTTTATGATGCTCTTTCCGATGAAGGCCAAATACTTCGTGATGCTTTTGGGCCTCGTCGAGTTTTTAAGTCTAATGGGTTCGGGATTTTCGGGAGAGGTCGCCAACCTGGCTCACCTAGGTGGATTGATCGCTGGATTCATCTTTTTGACCGGCTGGACAAGGTGGAGCCATCGCCTGGCCAGTCGTAAAAGCCAAAGGCATGGACGCAAGCTTCGTTTAGTGGTAGATAATGAAAAGCCAGAGGGCGACAAACCCAAAGGTCCAAGATACTGGAATTGAAGATTCTTTTTTAAAAAGGGTCTTATCACAGGAGAAATGAAGTCATGAAAGATCTAGATAAAAACCTAAAAGCTCTTAAATACGACCAACGCATGGTGGATTGGAATTTAAGCCAAGATCTTTTGAGCAAACAAGAACTCGAGACCTACCTTAAGAGCCTTCCTGATAGTATCCAGAATAGCGAAAAATTGACCCTTGAAGACGAGGGTGAATATTCGAACGGAAGAGATCATTAAGGGATAATTCCGTCCGGATCCGATTATATTATTCACAACTTAGTTTGTATTTGCCGTTTTAGCTTCATTTAAGCTGGCTAAGATTTCTGGGCTCAAGGGTGACCAAGTTTCGCCTACGATCTTAAACTGATCCCCTTCTTTTCGAAGATAGAGTGTTTTTTCTCCAAAATCTGAATTCTGGTCTGATTCGTAGACTTGTAAAAAACGAGCTATCGCCTCGTCTTGATGCACGATCAACTTTAGCTTTTCTACTCGGACCTGAATAAACTTATACTTCCCGTTAAGATTCGCCTTATAACGCTCCCACTGCTTTTTGCCCATTCCCATGGATTTAAAAGCCTCACCGTAGAAATTTATATACTGCTCGGTATTTTTACTTTCCCAGGAAGCTTTCCATTCTGTGATCAATTGATTCAGCTGTTGTTTATTTTTTTGGGCTTCTGCCGGACTTATAAAACTGACTTCTTCCTGAACGATAATTGGAGTCTTGGCTAAAGTAATGTAGGGAGAAAGCTCTTGAATGATATTATTTCGAACAACAACGCAGCCTCTAGAGCCGCGCCATAATGACTTCGTGTCGGGGACGGCGTGAAGCCAAATTCCACTGCCGGTTTTTTTATCCATCTGGTCAAAAAAGTTTGGGTAATCCATAGTAAAGGCGCGAGAACCATATTCGTTAAAATCAAGTCTTGAGCCCTCGAAGCGTTCTTGAAAATAATAAATTCCCTCAGGAGTTTTTTTATCTCCCAAGATAAATTTATCTCCACTGTTTTTTCCAATATCTGTTGGATAGGCGATGACGAATTCAAAGCCGTCGCCCTTAGTCTTCCAGATACTTAGCGTGCGCTTTGATTTATCGACTAAAAAAGCATAGGGCGAATAAAAATTCCCCATGGGAATCTGAACCAAGGCAGCAGGAACCATTCCCTTTGGTGGAGGACTAGCCTGGGGGTCCGCCTTCTTTTCAATCTCGGGTGCGACCGGTTCGGCCGGAGTGACAAGATCTTCCTGGGATTTGTAAGCCTCTTGAGCCAAAGCCGTTGAGTGGATAAATCCACAGAGGACCAGTCCAAAAGAAAATTTGAGTGGGCCTTGCGCCAGTGCGTAAAAATTCTGCTTTCTCATTATTATCATTAGAGAAAATGGTCCAGTTCTTGTCAACACACAAGGCACCTATGTTTCAATTTGATGCGTGGCTTTGATTTTAGCCCATAATTGTTGCGATAAACCTGCCTAAAGGCCTTAAGACCTTGGTCGGCCTACCGATAAGAGAGTATGGCAGAAGATAAAGGGGCGGAAGCCCCTAAAAAAGATCTGAAGAAATTTGCGGCCCTTGGTTTCGCGGGACTAAATATCGCGGTGCTTTGCCTTGGAGCATTTTTGGTCTACTCCTCGACTCTTGGAAAAGAGCAGCCATCAGTCACAAACTCCGAGCTGAATCGCGAGATCGACTCCTTTCTTGAGGAGCTAAGAAAAGACCCGGTCATGTTCACCATGGAGACCTTTAATACCAATTTGGATGGCGTTCCTAGACGTATGATTCGAACTGCTGTGACTCTTGAAATGCTAGATGACGAAGGCTTTGAAGAAGTTGTGGTGCTGGGGGCCGAGGCTCGCGACGCAGTTTTAAAGATTCTGAATGCGAAGCAGTTTGATGATGTCGAGTCTGTTCAGGGTAAACTTTTACTGAAGAATCAAATCATCACTCAGGTGAATGGATTCCTTAAACACGGCGTTGTAAAAAATGTCTATTTCTCCGACTTCGTAGTGCAGTAGCAATCAGTGCGATAAGTGCGCAGTATGCGCCACCTCATTAGCTTGGCAGCGCTCAATATCCAGCACGAAAGTCATCAACCGGGCCATTACTAATTTCTTAGGTCTAGTCGTCTCGGTCTCTAGGTTGACCCCATTCACCTAGGGAGTGAGAATATTAGGACTTAAGGAGCCCATCATGACTTTATTTTTTCAACGCGTCCTCCTCGGACTTTCGCTGACTCTACTTGCCCTCGTTTTTGTTCTTGTATCGAGCTCACGAAGTCTTGCGGCAGATATTCCGATTGAAACAATTTCGAGTGCCATCCAGTTTAAGGTGGAAAAATTTAAGCTCGAAAATGGTTTGACCGTTCTTCTTCACGAAGACTCTTCCACTCCCATGATCACTTACCATCAGTGGTTTCGAGTGGGATCAAAAGATGAAGATGTGGGACGAACCGGTTTGGCGCATTTCTTTGAGCACTTGATGTTCAAGGGGACACAAAAATTTTTAGGCAAAGATTTTGACCGCATGATTCAAGCCAACGGTGGATCCAATAATGCCTTTACCTCACGAGATTACACGGGCTACTACATTAATATGCCCAGCGACAAACTTGAGTTGATGATCGATATTGAGTCCGATCGCATGGTGAATCTACTTTTTGACCCCAAAGAAATCAAAAGTGAGCGAGAGGTTGTTAAAGAAGAACGTCGATATCGAACTGAAAATACAGTGGATGGAATCTTAGATGAAGCCATGTTTAGAACCGTATTTAAAGTTCATCCTTATCGTTGGCCCGTTATCGGGTCCATGGCGGATCTAAATGCGGCGACTCTTGAAGATATGAAAGAATTCTATCGGCGTTATTACGCTCCCAACAATGCTGTGGTTGTTATCGTTGGTGACTTTAAAGCCTCAAAGGCGAGAGCCCTGATCGAAAAATATTACGGGCCGATTCCCTCTCAGAAGCTAGAGATGAAGACTCTACCCAAAGAGCCAAAACAACTGGGCCAGCGCATGGTCACTCTAAATAAAGATGTGCAAAGTCCAACTGTTGCCTTGGCCTATTTGGCTTCGGCCTCGGGAGCTGCGGACTCCTATGCTTTTGATCTATTGTCGAATATTTTAACTTCCGGTCCATCAAGCCGATTGCATCGTCGTTTGGTTTTTTCTGAGCAAACGGCAACATCAGTAAGTTCTTGGGCCTATACCCCGAAGGAGCCAGGGCTATTTCAGGTTTCGGCATCGATCAAACCAGGTGTGGATGCGGACCGCGTTCTGCGTGCACTTTATTTTGAAGTGGGTAAGATGCGCGAGCAGTTGGTCTCGGCGGATGAGCTGCAAAAAGCAAAAAATCAAATCATGACGGATTATGTGCAGGGGCTTAAGACCATTTCAGGAAAAGCTCGTGCCCTTGCGGTCAATGAAATTGTTATGGGCGATTACAATGAATTGTTTCGAGATCTTGAAAAATATAACCGAGTGACAGCTGAGGACATTAAAAGTGTCGCTGACCGGTACCTACGCCCGAATCAAAGATCCGTATTTAGAGTCTTGCCCAAATCTATGGCTGCAAAAGCTCAGGAGTAATTTATGTTTCAAATGCGTTTAATATTAACTTTGGTTTTTCTTTCTCTGACTCTTGGCTGCGCGACGGGTGGTTCTTCCTCAAAATTTGAAATCCGCAGCTATAAAGAAGCTAAGCTTAAAAATGGATTAAGGGTTTTGTTTGTAGAAGATCGAAGTCTTCCCTCGATTTCGTTTTTGATGTTAGTTAAAACGGGATCAAGCGCTGATCCTGAAGGGCAATCCGGACTCACGTCTCTGGTCACAAGTCTTTTAGATAAAGGTTCGAGCAAGCGTTCCACATTGCAAATTGCAGACTCTCTCGGTCAATACGGTGGCTCTTTTGGGGCTTCCGTATCCCATGATTTCGCAATGGCCTCTGCGAGTGCTTTATCGTTTCACGAAGATCAGCTTTTAACGGATTTTGTTGAAATCGTGACCGAACCCGCTTTCTCTCAAAATGAAGTTAACCGTATGAAACAACAAACTGTGGCTCGTCTAAAGAAAATTGTTGATGACCCCAGTGATTTTGCGGGAGTGATGTTTGAAGACTATTTATTTTCTGGTCATCCCTATTCTAAAAACCCCGCCGGGACTGCGAAAGACTTAAGCAAGATTTCTCGCAAGCATATTATCCGACATTATCTTCAGAACTTCCGCCCGAATAATGCGATGCTTGCGGTCGTTGGAAATTATAGTCCAAAAATCTTAGACAAGCTAAACCAGAAATTTTCCCAATGGGAAGCCAGAGATCTAGAGCCCCAGGCTGAAGTCAATATCGCCAAGTCCGCAGGACTGAAGGTACGGATTCTGGATAAGGCCGATTTAAAGCAGTCTCAAGTTCGAATCGGTCATATTGGAATTCGTCGCTCGGAGCCAGATTTTTTGGCCTTAAGATTAGCAAATACAATTTTAGGTGGAGCCTTTTCAAGTCGCTTGGTTCATGAAATTCGTGAGAAGAGGGGCTTAACTTATTCGATCGGATCTTATTTTGATGCTCGAAAACTTGAAGGTCCCTTTATCATTTCGACTTTTACTCGAAATGACAAAGTTGGTGAGACGGTCAAAGAAAGCATTCGAATCTTGAAGGAGTTTAAAGATAAAGGTGTGACCGAGGATGAGGTTCGAGATGCGAAAGCCTATTTGCGCGGGACCTTCCCTCGGAGTTTAGAAACTCCTGAGGCCCTTGCTCAAAACCTTCTTTATCTAAGATTTTATGGAGTTCCTGACTCCTATCTAACGAATTACCTCAGAGACATCGAAAGATTAAGTGCCAGCGCAGTGAACAAAGCCATCGCAAAACACTTTAAGCCCGAGAATCTAAGCATTCTTGTTTACAGTCCAAGAGCTGGGGCAAGTGCGCAACTTAAGGACCTTGGAGCTTTAGAAATCAAAAGTTTTAAAGAGTTTCTTCAGTAAGTGCCCGGCACCTGGCAGTGGTACGGCATGCCATTTCTTTCAGAATGGCATGCCGTACCACTGCCAGGTGCCGGGCACTCACTGAGTCCTAGTGACCCAGGGGAAAACTTCTAGCTTTCGGTGGGATGGTTTTTTGCTGCGATGTTGGGGAAAGAACTAATTCTTCCGCGCGGTTTTTTGGAGCGTCATTTTTTTGAAGAACCCGCTCGTCCAGACCCTCTAGTCTTGAAAGAATCTCTTCTAGATCTCCTTTAATATCCTCAAGGTCTTTTTGTAGGGCATTAGTCTTTGAGTACCAGGCCCAGAGCTCGCGAAAGCTAAAGACCAAGGCCAGGATAAAAAAGAGGCCCAGAACACTCATTAAGGTGAAATTCTGGCTGATCGGATCCAGCCAGGAGACAATGCTTTCCCAGGTTTTAAGACTCATAGAATCATTCTAGGCACTTTTGACGCAAAGGTAAATCTTCTGTTGGAGGCTTTGTATAAATTTACCTTTTATTCCCAAGATAAAGGGCAAAGAGCCCGACAAAAGCCGCAAGCCCTAGCAAAAGAAGAGCTGTTGGAAGCCTTGATGGCTTTGTATCGGGCTCAGTACTTGTGGAGGTCATGGGGCTTGGAGCCGGGGCTTTGGGAAGTCTGAGGAGCTCGTCGGGGGCTGTAATGTTCAAGCTGCTGACCACCTGATTGAAGGTTTTATTAAATCGGGTGGACTGGGACTTTTCGGCGGAGAGACTGACTAAAATGACCAGGTTTTCTTTGATCGTCGAAAGGTAAAGGCTATAGAAATTCGGAATTTCGCTTCCAAGATGAAGTGCATAGATCCAGGTTTGCCCCTTAATGGGAGTCTGTTGAAAACGGATCACCTCAGAGGGGCGAGTGATGCCAGAAGGAAGAGTCAGGGGCCTCGGATTTTTAAGTTCCTCGACAAGTTTTTCCCAGCGGTCCTCGGGGCCCGCGTATTTTGCAGAAACTAAAATGAGGGCACTTTTTGAGATCGCTGGGTTATTGGGCTGACAGGTCCAGTCGCTTCTAAGTTTCTGACAAGTCCAATCTTTGTCGAGATCAAAACTTAAATAATCGTTTTGAAAAGTTTGGCTCCCACTCACGAGCGGAGAAAGCAGTATTAAAATAAGTAATACTAGAGACCTCAATCTCACCTACGTTTTTTACCGGAGCCCGATTTTTTCGAAGACTTCAAATAAAGATATACACCCACAGCGCCAAGAATAAAGGCCAAGAACAAAAGATAGGAAGCTAAACTTCGAGATCCAGAAGAGGTGGGCTCGGGAGGGAGTTGATCCCCATCAAAGCCAGGAATATGTGCGCCAATGGGGGATCCAATGGTTTCATTTCCAGGCCGTATCCCTACGGCTTGTCTGTTAGAAAGAAGATCTTTGCTGGCGATCACGCGAAGACTTTCGATCGCTTTTAAGAAATCATTTGAATACTTTGTGTAAGAGGTTTTGTGCGCGCTGAAGGTCACTAAGATTGCGATGCTTTCTTTGACCGTTCCAAGGTAGCGAGTGTAATAAGACGGAACTTCAGATCCCATATGCATTCCGTCGATCCATGGATGGTTGGCAATTCGACGATTTTGCACGTGAATGACTTTGGATTGGCTGGGTGGACCCTTTGGGTTTGGAAGAGAACGGGCAGTTCTTAAGTGGGCCTCGTAGGCTTCAAGACTGTCCGATGGGCCGACTTGTTTTGCAGTCAGAATAATAATGGCTTCTTTAGATTTGTCAGCAAAGCGGCTGATACAAACCCATTCAGTCCCTTCAAGTTGGCAATTCCAGTTTGGAGGAAGATCGAAACTGACATAAGCGTTCTGAAACTTTTTGGCATGGCCTAAAATTGGAATGAAAAACAAGATCCACAGACACAGCTTTAAACTTTGATGCATAGACCTTCCCTTGCGACGAACGGACCTCGCATCATTATAATGAGGAAGGGAGTAAGTGAGGAGTGCAATTCGGAATCCTAGACTGAGGCCTAGGGAATCTTGTCAGGCTTTAAAGCGTCGGAAAGCTTGATCCAAGCTTTCCGACAGAGTTTTTAGGAATAATTTAGAAGCTATAATTAAGAGAAGCGTGAGTTAGCAATGTGTTTGCATTGATGCTTCCGTTTGCATCACTTGCGCCCGCAATCAAAGCATCCAACATAAAGTCACCCAGCTTAAATCCAGCGCCGGCCGCGACCACGGTGTCATCTGTGTTGCTAGTTTCAATCTGTCGGCTGGTGGCGTTGGCGTTGTTTTTGTCTTTT
Source organism: uncultured Pseudobdellovibrionaceae bacterium (assembly GCA_964389375.1). Classification (GTDB taxonomy): domain Bacteria; phylum Bdellovibrionota; class Bdellovibrionia; order Bdellovibrionales; family UBA1609; genus CAYMDP01. The sequence continues at coordinate 51,757 of CAYMDP010000012.1, forward strand.
TGTGTATCGACAATCACGTTTTGTCGAACGGAAGCTCTCATTTTCATCCACTCTTTGGCATCAAGTTCGATTCCAAGTGCGAGTGGCAAAGAAAGAGTGCTTTGCTCGGCATCCGCCGTTGCGTTTTCGATATCGAACTTAGATTCCATCCAGCGAAATCCCGCTGTGTAAAACATCATAACGCCCGCTTTTGTGGGAAGCTCGTTGTAGAAATTTACGGTTAAGGTTTTGTCATCTGTCGTGCCGCGGGTTCCAGCTCCGCTGTCAAGATCGGCTTTGCGGAATTCAAGTGTTCCAGCAAGCTTAGCTTGGCCCTCGAGCTTTAATACCCCACCAACATCAAAAGACGTTTTGCCGTCATATTTTTGTTTCACTCCGGCTGCAGTCTCGTTTGTTGCAAGATTTTTTAGATCAATTCCAACGTAGGCGCTATGTTTTCCCCAGTCGGCTCCTCCGCGAACGGCCATCGAAGAAGATTCAAGGTCCGGAAATTCCACTCCGCTGCTCGATTTGCTGGATGAGTTTGCGTAATGAACTCCAAGACCCCAGTTTAATCCGGTCTTAGATCCAATGATCACATCAAGTCCGTTTTGCGGAGCTTCAAGTGCGTTACCAGCAAGATAAAGGGCTCGGGTTTGTGCTTGGCGAATGGTTCCTAAACTTCTGCGTCCCAACTGAACGGCCACATTAAAATCACCGTGTTGTCGTGCAAGTCCACCTTCTGCTTTGGGCTCGTTGTCTGAATTTGATGCGCCAAACTCAAAGTTTGCCAAACCTCCGCTAAGTTGATTGATCATTGCAGGGTTTAAAAAAATATTTCTAGCATCATCAATAAAAAGAGATCCATTCACATCTTGACCCAAAGAGGACAAGCGGGATTTCGATGCAAAAGATTGCGGGCTGACCAGAAGCAGTGTTGTCGCGATTAACAAGAACATTCTTGCCATATTGAGGACTCCTTAAAATAGAGGATGGAACTGTTGTTAGGGCACTCTTTGAACCCGGCTGAAGGAGCTTGGCAAGCTCTGACGCAACTTGATCAGAAAGATCAAGCTGCGCGGAGTGTGTGATTAATGCATCAAAGGAAGTGTTTGAGACTGTTCGGCAAGCTGAACAGCAGAAAGTGAATCAAGAAATCTTGAAGAGACAACTTTTCCTTTTAAACTGGCACTCAATTCGCCACTTTTTAATAAAAGCTCACGAACTTGGTTTGGCTTTAGCTCGGGATTGATGCTTAGGATTTGGGCAGCAATTCCGGCAACCACCGGAGAGGCCATAGATGTGCCAGAAAATTTCTTAAACAAAACTCGCTTTGGATTTTCTGTGAAAGTTGAATTCAATCCGTCTTCTGGCCCTGTCCCACCAGGCGCCGCAAGATCCACCGTATTTGCACCAAAGTTTGAGTAAAATGCCAGGGGTGTCGTCGTTCCACGAGAGGCCACAGAGACGATGTTCTTGTGTGGGAACGAAGAAGGGAAGTTCGGCACTCGATCGGTATCAAGGCCTTTTCCCGTGAGCGGGTGACCATTTCCGGATGCTGCAACTATTAAGACCCCTTTTTCTTCAGCCAGATCGATTGCCTTAACCATGGTGGGATGGGGAGTTCCATAAGTCCCTAAAGACATATTTAAGATGTCGGCTCCACGGTCCAATGCATAGTAGATTCCACCGGCGATACTGGCCACATCTCCTGACATAGGGCCCAAAACTTTTACTGATAAAATCTGGGCTTTTCTTGCGGTTCCGAAAACTGAGGAAGCCGCAAGTCCTGCAACGTGAGTTCCGTGCCCACCATCGTCAAAGGGGGAGCCATCTGCATTTGCAAAGTCATAACCGACAACATCATCAATAAATCCATTGCCATCGTCATCGATGCCGTTATCAGGAACTTCGCCTTTGTTGACCAAAATGTTCTGAGCTAAAGCTGGGTGATTAAAATCAACTCCCGTATCTAGGATTGCAATCTTAAGACCCTTACCTTCAGACTTTTTCCATGCCTCTTGCTGCTTGAGTTGCTGAAGATGTGGAAAGTCCTGAAGACGAATCTGATTTAGAAAACTGGAATCGCTGGACTGAGGACCTCGAAAACTTTTGTTCCCGGTCGCAGTGATCAGGACTGAGTCCATATGGCAAACTTTGCGCGCATCTTGGACGACCAAGATGACTTGATAAAGCCCGTAAGCGTCTGTCTTAAATTCAGCTTCAGGCCCGAAGCTAACACCTTCGGAGAAGTTTGAATCTTCTGGAGGTGAATAGATCCACGCATATTTAAGGACAGAGGGGTTCTTAGCACTTGGAACACTGGTCTTCCCATTTAAGCTAAACTTCCCCCCGGCCTCGAGGATATCTTTAGCCAGGCCCACCTTCGTGATTTTTGCGGTCGGTGACTCGAGATCCTCAACGCAGGCAGAAAAGGCGCTGTCCGAGGTGTTCGCTTCACTTGCCATTGTAGAATATCGTTTTAATTTTTCACTTGGGCTTTCAGTGGCTTCGTTCAATTGAATTTCGAAGAAGTCATTTTTAACAATCATCTTCTCGCCAAGAACATTTTGAATCTCGGCTTGAGGAATGCCGAAAACTTCGTACATTCCACGTGGTGGATAAATACTTCGAAATTGCGCCTTGGGATTTTCGCTCATCAATTGAGTGAGCTCTTTTTCGCTGACCTCATCCACGATGAAGCCAACATCTTCACTACTTTGAGGTGCCTGAGTTCTTTGTTGGTGCGCGACGAGTCCGATTCCTTGTCCGCAGGCGATCGTAGTCATGGCTCCTAATAAAACAACTGAGCCCAGTTTCACACGAATCTTTTCCATAAGCCCCTCCCCCTTGAGGGCTATGAATCTCATTCGGGATTAAAATTTTTTCAAGCGAAGGATAATTATTACATGCCATAATGAATTCTTATGGGCCGGGGATCATACCCGTGATTTCAATGACTTGCGACCAAAGTCGAGGTTCCAAAGTGGAACCACCCTGTATGGATTATAGCGCATTGCAAAAAGTATTCGGTCGATTCTTGAGACCATTTGTCTGAATTATGAGCTCAAAAATTGAGGGGGCCATAACTTTTTCTTATGAATTGCGTGAGTTTAGCCCGCAGCTTTGTTATAAAAACGCCACTATGAATTTGCAGCAACTCACGACATTTTGTGCAGTTTTATCTGAGGGAAGCATGACAGCCGCGGCTGACAAACTCTTCTTAACTCAACCCGCGGTCTCTCAACAGATTCGAAATCTAGAAGAAGAACTTGGCGTCGATCTTTTAGTTCGAGGAGTGCGGCAAGTGAAGCCAACGCTTCAGGGTCAACTTCTATATGACTACGCTCGAAGAATCTTACATTTAACTCAGCAGGCGGAAGTGGCCATCCATACGATGTCCCAAGAGCTGACGGGCAATCTAAGAGTTGGAACTTTAAATTCGATTGGTCTTCATATGGTCAGTCCGATCATTGGTTTGTTTTTAAAACATAACAGCCAATTGAAAATTAAATTGAGTTATGGAACGGGCGAAAAAATCATTAACGAAATGCGCAGCAACCAAATCGATTTGGTGATCTTGCCGGATTTAAAAACGGAGTACGGAATTGAATTTCCTGACTTCGATAAAAAATTTCTATTTCGTGATGAGATCTGGCTTGTCGGAGCAGGCAAAGACACATCTGTGCCGACCAATATTGAGTTTAAGCAATATGCCTCGCGCCCCATTGTTAGCTTTAACGAAAAATATCCGGGTTTCGGAAGTTTACTAGAGCGTAAGATCAATGAAACAAAGCTGGATGTGCAGCCGGTTTTTGAAACTGATAACGTCGGTACATTAAAGCGGGTTGTTGAGTCTGGTTTGGGTTGGGGATTTTTGCCCTCGCATAGCATTCGTAAACAGGTGCGAACAGGCCGGCTTTCTGTCGTTCAAGTTGAAGACTTTAAATATGCGGTCAATGTGAATTTGTACGCGCGAAAAGATCGTCAAAATGAACAGATCGTAGATACCTTTTATCGCGCTCTTCAACACCAAGGTGTGAATAACTAAAGATAGGCGTCGAAGGGAAGATCCATTCGTGTGGCAACCACTCGAATGATTTCTGCGGCCGTCTCTTCAAGAGCTCGGTCAGTGACGTCAAAAACGGGCCATTTTTTATTTTTCTTAAAAAGCTCAGTTGCAAATTCGATTTCTTTTTCAATATGCGCCATACTTGCATATTCGCCGCCTGGATCTTGTCCAAATTTTTCGAGACGTTTTCTGCGAATGCGAGCTAAAGATTCTGGATTGATAATCAGCGCGACGATTTTTCTTTGATCGATGGTTTTAAGTTGCTCGGGCAGTGGCGTCCCTACGACCAAGGGGATGTTTGCCACTTTCCAACCTTTGTGGCTTAAAAAAATCGAAAGTGGAGTTTTACTGGTTCGGCTGACACCAACTAAGACGATATCGGCTTGATCCAGATCGTCGAGAGTTTTTCCATCATCATTTCGCACTGTAAACTCGATCGCCTCAATCCGCTTAAAATATCGTTCGTCGACGGTTCTTAATAATCCCGCGGTATGATCTTCCCCAGAGCCTCCAAGATAGCGATCTAGGGAATCCAGTAAGGGACCTAAAAGATCGAGGGCGGGGATGCCTTTGTTTGATGCCAGTTCGAAGATTTTTTTGCGCATCGATGGGCTGACCACGGTGTAAACAATCATCCCTTTTGCCTGAAAGGCGTCTTCGATGATGGATTCGACTTGCTCTTCCCTGCGAACATTTTTTCCTCGAACGATGTTGATTTCATGTCCCTGAAATTGAACTAGGCCGGCCTTAACCATGGAGCTTGCGGTTTCTCCAGTCCCATCAGAAATAATAAACACGGTAAATTGCTTTTGACTCATTAGGCCCCCAAGAAAAGGATCAGATCAAAGAAATGCTTAATTCGGAAAACTTTGAGATTCGACAATCCCAATTTGCAAAATGTAGTCTTGCACGTTCCAGTTTTTTCGAACGTCTTCAAAAGAAAGATCCTCAGGTAAAAAAATTCGAAGACTCGGGCGCCCCATTTTTTCCCAAAGTCCCTGAGCATGATTCAGCCACTCTAGGTCTTTGTGCTGACCCGAGATCACTAAGGTCTGAATATTTGGAAAACGACTGAGCCCAGGAATCATAAGGGGGTAGCCTTCCTTCAACTGAATCGGAACGAGGGAGAGGTCATTTTGTTTAAGGACTTGTTTTAGTCCTTCGGTGGCAAGTTTGGGCTGATGGCTGACCGAGCGAGCCATCTGAAAATTTAAGTACCAATCAATAATTCGTGACCAAGGAGAAGTCTTTTGTTCGGGAACGACCCAAAGATCGGCTCCGCTTGAAAAGGCACCTGAATAGGACAATTTTTGAAAACTCATAATGACAAAGCCTAGCCTAGTCTTCGAATCAGGACAAGAGCTGTATCTATTTCTGGGAGGCTATTGGATCGAGAATGCCGTTGATAAATTGAGCCGAATCCGTATTGCTGTATTTGCGGCAAATCTCTAGGGCCTCGTTGATTGCGGCGGCTGCGGGGACTGGGTCTGAAGAAAAACGGATTTCAAAAACTGCAATACGCATCAGAAGTAGATCGACTAGTGCCATGCGCTTTAAGCTCCAGTTGGCGCTTTGTTTTTCGATAAGGCCATCAATATTTTCGCGGTGTTGAAGAACCCCCGCAAGAAGAAATCGAGCATAATCCCATACTTCTTTAGGCGCTTCATACTTTCCTTTGAACAAAGAAAGACTGGTTTCGAAATCGACAGGCCCCAAAAATTCATTTTGAAATAGGACTTGCAGAGCGAGTTCTCTGGATTGTCGACGGGCGCTAGTTTGCATTTATGGACTCCAAGAGGTTCTTATACATCAAGTTGCCCTAAATCTCCGAGACTTTCTACAAACTCATTTACATCCGTGAAGGTCTTATAAACGCTCGCAAAACGGACGTATGCCACATCATCGACTTTTCTGAGCTCCGTCACAACGGCCCGGCCAAGTTCCTGACTTTGAAGATCCTTTTCTCCCTGACCTTGAACCCATTTCGAGATGCGACTGACCATGGCCTCGATCTGTGCGATGCTGACCGGCCGCTTTTTGCACGCAATTTGGATTCCGCGACGGAGTTTTTCTTTGTTGTAAGGCTCCCTGCGACCATCTTTTTTAAGAACAAAGGGAAATGAAACCATAAGGGTTTCGACGGTCGAAAAGCGCCCTTTACAGCTAAGGCATTCTCGTCTGCGGCGAATTTCACTTTCGCGAAATAGGCGCGTGTCCAAGACTCGATTTTCGCTATGTCCGCAAAGAGGGCACTTCATCCAAGACTCATTTTTTGTGGTGAGGAAGGCGACATTTCTAGGACAAGCGAGGGGCCTTGGTCAAGGTGATAGGTCCTGCTCAAACTCAATGAAGGTTGACACTTGTCACATTGCAAAATAAAACCGATTCTATGATTTTAAGACCGATTCTTCCATTCGTTTTCATGGCATTTTTTATGGCAACTTCGAATCTAGCGAACGCTCAGATCGAGATTATTGATTCTGAGCAGGGCTCGGGTACGGCTGTTGGAAAAGGTGCGGCTCAAAAGTATTTTAAGGCTCGCCAGGGGACACAAAACTCCTCTGACTCTGAAGCTCAGGTTTCGAGAGCTCCGGCCAACTCGGGAGACCGTTATTTAGCACTACATTTAGGAACTTACCTGAGCCAGACGAACTACAAATGGGGCAATTTCAACAAGGACGATATCGGTAAGTTTAACGGTGGTCTAACTTACAAAGTGGGCGAGTGGCAGAACTCGATGGACTTGATGTTTCGTGCGGACTTTTCGTCCTGGGAACTGAATGAGGGGCGCGCGGTAAAAATGAGCCTGTTGCCTTTGGTCACCTTCCCGGACATCGCCAGCGGCTTTCCACTTTATTTTGGCGCTGGGGCTGGTTTAGGAGTCTTTTTTAAGCAGATTAAAAACGAGTCCTCTTTGTCTTTTGACTATCAGTTGGTTGCGGGCGCCCGCTTTTTGGATGTTGTCGATTCTTTGGGCTTTTTTGTAGAGGCAGGATTGAAGAATCACATTCTTTTATTAAGTGATGGCCAATACAATGGAGTCTTCTTAGCGCTTGGACTCGCTTTCACTTTTTAGGCCCTGATGGAAACCTCGCAAAAACTATTTCGACCCGTCGCTTGCATCACTGCAGAAGCCCTAGAGGCCTGCTTTTTTGATCAGCGCTATGCGGACAAAGTCATTGAATACCAAATGAAGCGGCAAAAAAAATGGGGCGCCCGAGACCGAAAGCTTTTTGCAGAAGCGACCTATGATATTGTTCGTTGGGCCCGTCGCTTGGCGCGAAATCTTGGACAGGATTGGTCTCCGGGCCAAGAGGTTCCAGAAGGTGAATCCACCAGTTCTTGGTGTTGGAAGCTTCTTGGAGTGTGGTGGTTTGAGCAGGGTTTTGGGCCTCCTCCGCCCTGGGATGAGTTTTTCGAGATTCGAAAATATAAATCAAGGCCCAAAGAAGTTTTATCCTGGCCAAGGGCAGTCCGAGAGTCCATTCCCGATTGGCTTGACGAATTGGGCGCCGCGGAACTGAAGTCCTGGGATGAAGAGTTAAGTGCATTAAACCAACAGGCACCAGTTTTTTTACGAACTAACAAAATTAAAATTTCCCGCGATGAATTGTTGGCAAAGTTGATCGAAGAGGGCTTCGAGGCCGAAGCCTATGCCCCCTTAGAGACGGCAATTCGCTTAAAGCAAAGGGCGAATGTGTTTACAAGTGAATCTTTTAAGAGCGGTCATTTTGAAGTTCAAGACGCCGCTTCTCAGAGAATTGCTCCATTTTTAGATCCTCAGCCTGGAGAGCGACTGGTCGATGCTTGCGCGGGCGCCGGAGGAAAAAGTCTTCATCTTGCGGAGAGGATGCAAAATAAAGGGCAGATTTTGGCTTTGGATATCCATGAATGGAAATTGAACGAACTTAAAAAAAGAGCCAGGCGTGCGGGCGTTCATAATATCGAAACCCGGGTCATTGAATCGACCAAAGTCATCAAGCGACTCGAAAAAAGTGCAGATCGTCTACTTTTGGATGTGCCTTGTTCGGGCCTTGGTGTCCTTCGCAGAAATCCCGATAGCAAATGGAAGTTGTCTCAAAATGAGATGACTCGATTAAAAGAGCTTCAAGCCAATTTGCTTCAGAGCTACTCTTTGATCGTAAAACCGCGTGGGATTATGGTGTATGCAACCTGCAGCCTGATGCCCTCAGAAAACGAAAATCAAATCAAAGCCTTCTTAGAGCATCAGAGCGCCTCAGCGGGACTTCCTCAATGGGAACTCGAAGAGCAAATGTGGGTTCGTCCCTCTGAGGGTGATGAGGACGGCTTTTTTGCCGCCCGTCTGCGCAGACTTTCTTAAAATCACTGGACTGAATTGAGACAGTGCCGATAATTGTCTCGGTGTTGAGGAAGACCTCAGCTAGAATAATGAGATGGCACTACTTATGGCTTTATTCTTTTCTTGTTTAGGACTGTTGGTTATGGCGCAAGCTTATAAAAGCACTGAGCTGAAGTTTGCTCGGGCTTTGCGCCAACGCAATCAACAAAGACGCTAAATGGCCCTTAGATCGAATCGTCCTTGGCAGGCCTGGACAGCGATTCTTGGGATGACCTCTTTATTCATATTCTTTCAAAATTGTGGACAAGCTCCGGGGCCCGTATCAGAGGCCTCTTCTGGAGAGGAAGTTCGAATCGTCGACGATTGGAACCAACAAAAACTCGTATTTGCGACATCCTTAATGGAGATCGATGGGGATCTTGATGAGGCCCTTGTAGAGGGTCTTTGCGATCGAAAAAGTCTAAACACACCTTTAAGTTGGGTTTTAATCGATGCCGAACCTACTAGCGAGCAAGCTTGGGAAGGCGAAGTTTTTTGTGAACGGGGTGGCTTTCGTATTGCCTTGGAGCACCTCGAAACTCTTCAATGCAATCATGAGTTTCGCCTCTTAGCCCAAAGTCAAAGTGGTGAAAAAGCGCTTCTTTTTTTAAAGAGGAAATGTTCTTAAAGCATTCCTTTAAAATCCTGGCCTTCGGCCTAGGTCGATCTCGATCTCTGACTTGACCCCTGAACAAAGCTCAGAAGACAATAGACCATGATGTCTTCCTTTTTAAACTTTTTGATCTCACACAATGAATCCATCATTCAGTGGCTGATTGTTTCCATCGTGGTGATCAGCGGTTACCTCCTTGCGATCATGATTTTTGGGGACAAAAAAAGTTCTGACGACAGCTTAGAAGCTTCGACTGCTGAACTGAAGAATACTCTGACAGAAATTCTAAAAAATACAGCGGCCCCTGGAGTTTCTGGGCCTGGTGCTACAGGTCCATCCGCAGGAGCTGCAGGTGCGGTAGCTTCAGGAGAGTTTAAAGATGTTGTTCCCCAGGGGGGATCCGCTTCTGCAGCTGGAGGCGCCTACGGTGCGGACCTAGAAAAATTGAAAAAAGAATTAAGTGAAAAACAGACTCAAATTGCTAAGCTTCATGCCGATCTGGAGCAGCAGAAAAAATCTGCCAAAAGTGATGGCGCTCTTGAAGAGAAACTAAAAGAATTAGAAGCAAAGCTCGCAGAATATCAAATTCTTGAAGACGATATTGCGGACCTTTCGGCTTACAAAGAAGAAAATGCAAGATTAAAAACTGAGCTCCAAAAGCTTGGGGGCTCTCCTGCAGAGCCGGCACCAGCCACGCCTTCAGTTGCGGCCGAGGTCAGTAGCCCCTCTGAAGCAGATATTGTCGCAACGGCAGCTCTTCCCGATAAACCAGATGATTTTGTCGCTGAATTTGAAGCAGCTGTTGAAATCGAAAAAGGCGTTAAGGATCAACCTCAGGACGCCCCAGACCCAGTTGTTGCCAGCCCTGTCGAAGTCGTCGCTCCAGCAGCCGAAGTTGCCCCAGCGGAAGTTGCGGCAGCCGAAGCGACAAAGCCACCGGCCGAGCCTCCACCGAAAGTGGCCGCTGCTAAAACTCCCGAGGAAGAAGAGGAAGAAATCGCAGAAAGTATCGGAGACGATATTTTCGCCGAATTCGCAGCCTCGATCGAAACTCCAGAAGTTCAAGAGGCGATTCGCCAGGGACTCGATACGGATAAAATTATGGGTGAGCTAGCGGATCTTGAGACTGCGGCCGCAAACGACAGCGGGGATGCATCTGCCTTAGAGCAAGATATCGACACAGATAAGATGGCTTCTGAAGCAACAAAGCTTTCGGGCGGTTAGAAGGGTGGCAGTATGATTCGTCAGATTCTATTTTGTTTTATTTTATCGGGTTCAAGTTTGGCCGAAGCAGCCATTGATCGTTCCGGAAAAACCGCAATGAAGGTCAGTGATGTGAATCACTCAATCCTTCTTGCCATTCGCCTTCCATTTGAGAATCGAATTCAAGCTTTAAAGGAATTGGGACCTCAAGGATTGGTTGAGCTCGAGAGGTTGGCCTTTGACGAAAGCCAAACTCTATCGATTCGCTGGAAGAGCCTAACTTCACTGGCCCGCCTTCAAGGTCCAAAAGGCCTTAAGGTTTTAGAAAAAGCGATCGCACGTCCGGAATGGTTTATGCGAAATGCCGCGGTTGTAGCCTCGGTGAATTTAGATCGCCGTAAGGCTCTGGAGTGGTCTAGACAGCTTCTTAGTGATGAGGCCTTAGTGGTTCGAACTGCGGCCGTGCAAAATCTTGTGACCTTGGGCAGTCGCGGAGAGAAGGATCTATTATGGAAAGAACTCAACGCCCCAAGAAACTTTCGTGCGGGTAAAAGCCTTTGGATTCGGCGGCATATTGCAAAAGCTCTTTCGGATTCGGCGGATTCTTCGGACTCAGCTCGTTTTGCAAAGATGCTTCAGGATCAAGATGCACGACTTCATGCTTGGGCCGTTGTGGGGCTCGAGCGAAGCACAGGGCAACTTTTAGGTGTGCCGGGTAGTCCGATCAAACAAAAGCGTCAGCTATGGATGGCCCAAATGGGGCTTGCCGATTCGACGACTCAGACCCAATAGGTCGCTTGTTTAAAAAAATTACTGAGATTTTTTAGCAGACTTTTGAATTGCGCGGTCGATTTGTATTTCGCGGGTAATGCGGTAAAGAATAGACTGTTCCTCAAGACCATCACTGGCTTTCTTTTGAGTGTCCGAGAAAAAATCTTTTTGCAAAGAGACATCTTTAAATACGCTGACCTGCTGGGCGGCTTTTTGCTGAAGGCTGCCTTTGACGACTTTGACGACAATCTTATAGGCCAGTCCACCTGAAGGATTTTGAGTCTGATGTGGAGGCGTCCAAGTCGAACTAAAGCCTCGGATGACATCAGTCTCTAAAAGTCCTAGATCCATGTTATTTACGCGCATAGGATAGTTTTGGAGAGCCAGCTGACTCGCTCTCCAAACCTCTTCGTAACTGGCGTGAAAAACCTGTTCGACGGGGCCTGTGACTTCGCTTTTATGCTTTGCGGGCAAAAGTGCACAGGCCGAAAGCAATAAGCTTAAAGAAAAACTAAAAATCAAATGCATTTCGAGATACGTGAGTCACAGAGTTCAGAGGGTCACCAAGATTTTCATCCGAAGTGTTATCGCGGCCTAAAAATAAAACTTCCCAGCGATAGCTTTTGGAAGGATCTAGGCTTAGAGCGACCTCTGGAAGTTGAATTTGATTGGTCCAAGTTTTAGAGAAGATTTCCCACAGCCGAGTTCTTTGTTCGACGACCACGCCTTGCTCTCCTTGAAACTTTTGAATTTCAGACAGAACAAGGTAAGTTCCAGCAGGTATGACGCCTTCAATCGCCGCCGGCGCCTCCATCGAGATCGACTCTTTTGTGATCACGGGCTTTGGCACTGGGCTTAAGAATTTTGCTTCTTCGGGATCATCTCCAACTTGGAGGACAAAACTAACTTGAGACAAATCTTGAAGGGCTGAATTGCTGGACTTTTTCTGAATGAAGACTAAAGGATTTGGCCCTTCGCTAGAATCCAAAGAGGGTTCAAAAAGATCCGAAAGAACCATCTTTGGGGCGGCGTCAGTTAAAAGGCTTAATTTAAATCGGGCAACACTCGCTTCGCTCGAAACTAAGCGAAGTGTCTGGCCGGGAACAACCCGCTTCACATCCGTGGGGTAAAGAAGACCTTCGTTTTCGGCGAGAGCTAAGGCGAGGACTTCTTTTCCTTCAGGAATTTGAGGAGGTTTTAGGGTCAGCTCTTTGTTGAACTTCATTTGGTCAACAGAGATGTCATTGTTTGCATCTTTGTCACCGGCCACAATCGTCTTAAGACCTCCGCCAACGAAGGTGAAATGGTTGATCACATCAAAAATTGATTTTCCGTTGCGAATTTCATCGACAACTCGTTGAAGTGGAAACTGACCGTGGGCTGCGATCATTTTATATTGGCCCGGATTCCTTGTGAAAATTCGAAAGACAGGTTTATCAAGAGTAATCGGTAAAACGTAAGTTTCGCTTTGTTTTGGCAGAGACAAATTGCTTGGCACAAGAAGTTCACGGCCCAAAATTCGTAGGCTGTCATTCTCGGGGCTTAAAACTGTGGAGACATCAAAGCTTAGGATTTGCTTTCGGCTAAGAGCAGGCATGACCAGCGCGAAATCAACTTTTCCATCTCTGCGCAAGTTGCCGAATCCATCCGCAATGCCTTTGACCTCAATCTTTTCTCGTCCGTCGAGCTCATGAACAATAAAAGCCGCTGGAACTGGAGTGACCGAGTCGTAGCTAGTTTGAATGTGGCGGGCTGAGGAGACCGTTACGGGAAGAGCCGAGGTCCAGCCAGATGGAATTTGAATCGAGCCTTGAGCATCTGTCGTAAATGTATTGTTTGCAAAAGGTTGGCCTTCTTTGGGGCCGATCATCACCTTAAGTTCAGAGATCCCTTGACCTGATTCATCCAAAAATCGGATTCGATTCTGATTTTGAGCGAGGACTTCTGCATCAAGAGCCTCACCAGAGCCAAGGCTTGGATTATTGACGGACTTAGAGCAAGCCGCCGCAATAAACGACACGAATAAAATTCCCAGTACATAACGGATCTGAGCCATAATTTCCCCCCTCGAAGGCGGACCAAAAGGACCGCGCCACTATTCAAAACGAATTTCAGCTTCTGGGTCAAGTCAGGCCTTTGGTTTCACCCTGTTACAAGCTGGGTCATAGGCTTAAAACCCACTCTGATCGAGTTGACAGGGGGAAGCCCCCCCGGTAGAACTAACGCCGCTTTGCAAAATGTCCCATTTGGCGGGGTAGCTCAGTTGGTTAGAGCAGCGGAATCATAATCAGCGTGTCGGGGGTT
>CAYMDP010000013.1:0-34658 GCA_964389375.1 uncultured Pseudobdellovibrionaceae bacterium
GGGACCCCAATACTTGTTATAAACGTCGAAAACAACCAATACATCAAAAAAATTGAGTCCGTTGTTTTTGTAAAAATCCTAAGCGACTCCAACCCAGGCTTTCAGCCCTTTGGATTCGCTGGTGGGACTTATGATCAACACACCAAACTCACTCGCTTTGGTGCAAGAGACTACGATGCTTTCGCTGGAAGATGGACGAGCAGAGATCCGATTCTGTTTAATGGCGGGGATACGAATCTTTATGGGTATGTCCTACAGGATCCGGTGAACCTAATTGATCCTATGGGATTAACAAGCTGCCCTTCCGCTGATCATTTTGCGGCAGAATGCAGAAGAACTAGAGATGAGTCAAACCTACTCATAGACAGAAGAAAAGACCCAACCCTAGATGAAATGGACCGAGCTATTATTGACGAACGGCTGAATGATCTTTTTGAGGAGTTAAAGGAAAATGAAGACACTCAGACAAATTTCAATGATCAATGCCAAGGCGAAGGCAGGGCAATTTGATTCGGAGCGCTTTGATTGCGGCAATTCTGATCGCGCTCTCTGCCAGTTTTTTCAACCTTTTTATGACAGAGAAAATGGATGGGGCAAAATCGTCCATATCAGAAGAGGTTCCTCAACGGGCTTCCGTAAGCAATATTCCAAATGATGAGGAATTAGTTTCGAACACTACCATAGAGTCGGATCCCACGCCCATGAACCCCGAAAAAACGGATGCCCCAGAAAAAGTATTGGCATCCCATAAAACTGATTCATATAAGCCAGAGTACCCAAATTTTAATTCATTAGAGTGGAAGTACGAACAACTCTTTCGGAGGTTTTCAGGTCGGCCCAATTCCCCAGACATCATCTATAAAAAACTGAATGAGTATAATCCGAAAATATTTACTGGCCTCACTGATATACGCCAGGGATCGTTCTTAACGTTTGGAAAGGAATTTTTCGAAAAACTTCGAAAAAATTGCAGTGATTTCGGAGGATGTGAAAATGTAATTTTCTCTGAACAAAAAATTTATAACCGGTTTCAAAATCCGTTTAATAAAAAAATACCTTTTTGCTGGTTTCAGTCCATTGGCGACAGCCAGTTCTCAGACAATTCTCCTCTAGGAGTCGTACAGGTAGAAAAATCTGAGCTCGATGAAATTTCCAATCAAATCTCAATCATTTTTATTAAAAACTCTTCCAATAATTTTACCAATAGTCTTAGGTCCTTAAATTGCACCCTTGAGAAGGGCTTAGATATCAACCTAATGAAAATTCATCATCTAGAAGCCGTATTTGGGATTGCGCTTTAATAGAATCGTACTTCCACGATGCGAGAGGTTTAAAATATGAAATCATCCAAAGAATTAAAGTGGCTAAAGTATGCTCTAACCTACTGCGCTTGGTACCACTTCTTCGGGCTGTTTATTTTAATTGTTCTGGAATCTCTTTCGTTTTTTCAGCACACTTTACTCGGAATAATAAATTCCTATTCGTGGACAGGTCTGGCAACTACCGTTTTATCCGCCGGAACCTATTTTCTAATAGGAAGAATATTCCTGATGCTTAAGGATTTATCCGAAAATAAGGCCGAGCACAGTCTCTTCCAAAAAATTAATCTACTTATCAAGGTACTGATTCCTGTCTATCTACTCAACATTTTATACCTGACATTATATTCTTCAAATTTGGGCTCGCTCAGGGAAGCATTTCCCAACGGAATCCCCAGCTCTGAATCCCAGGGACTTTTAATGACGCTGGCCAAAATCTGGCTCAGCTCAGAATCTTACGTTTATTTTATAGTCGATCACTTTTCGCCGACGCCAAGCTTAATATTGGTCATTTTGGGGGCCCTTTGGTTACGTCTTTCCGCCAAAAATACGACTGAATAGGCCGAGCGTGAAAACACAATCCGATGCCAATTATTTTTCTGATTTTTTCTGCCTGCACAATCACCAAATCCGCGGGGAACCACCTGGGTTCAGGTGTCCGTCCCATTTTTTAAGGTAGATAACGATGTTTCACCGGACATTTATTTTAATCCTTCTGCCATTGATCTCCCGTGAGATCGTCGCAAAAACTCAGCTGGATGTTGCCGCTATAATTAATGACCGCTACTCACAATACTGTGAGACGAACTATAATTATCCAAGTCCACTTGATGATAAACTCGAGTCTCTTTCGAAGTCATACGATGTGCACCTCTATACGCACTTCAGTCCGAAAGAAATGGAGGCCAATGTAGATAAAACTCTGATTCACACCGAGTCAATTATGGCTGAAAATTCAGATTTTAAAAAACTTGATCTAGCGTACGCACTCTTGATCTCTAGATCCAATAACCTCTCATTAATGAAAAATATAATCGACTTCACTAGCAAAAATGCTTCAATAGAAGCTCATCGAAAGTTTATTCAATCGCACATATCAGGGATGGATGAAGATTGGGAATCCAGCTTTGATCACTTGCTTGATTCGATTGCTGAAGCGCCAGTCATACACATCGGTATGTTTGCCGGGCTTATGAATCTTGACGGACGGGATGAATTCCATAAAAAGATAGCAAAAAAAGCGCTCAATCTGATGAATGCGAATCAATCGCGTCTTGTAAACAAAGAATTTGGATTCGGAGTCATTCAGTACCTCTCGGGGGACATAAATCCGGACCAGTGGGACCGATTTCAAATTATTGAAGCCGCCTATAAATCTTGTCCCGCAGACGATATCCTAGCAGAACTCTACGGCGAAGAGCTCTTACGAGAAAGGCGTCTAAACGAAGCCAATTCCGTACTTGAACCGCTCGTCAGGCAACGAAAATACCCAACTGCATTATCTGAGTTTCTTTTTGCACAAGTAAGACACCTTATAGGGGATACTAAAACAGCAAAACCAATTTACCAAAGACTGATCCAGCCTCAAAATCTCTATCTAAACAATTACGATAAAGCAGTAGCGAAAAATCTATTGGAGGAGATCAACCGGGAGAATGGTTTCTCGTCAAAATTGGTAGCCGTCGGTTTATTACTGATTGGATCAATGATCATGTACTTTTTCTATCGACGGAAAAATTCCAAAGAGTAACCTTACTTCTCTTGGTCCAATACTAGTCTTAAGAGGGAAATGAATTGGTGCACGTCTTATTTTTGCGTAACGGAGAACAAACTAATGATATCTCGTTACGCACAAATACGACGGGCACCCAACCAATTAACTGCCAGGACTTCGTACGTGATTCAATTGGCGGAGGGAGTCGCTAGTGAAGAAACATCTAGGTAAACTGATCTATTTCGCAATCGGCCTGCTTTGGTTCCTATACATTTTTAACATCGGAGGCGGAGAGGCTGTAATATTTCCGACACTATTAACGATTGTTATCACTGCTCCCATTGGTTTATTGTTTTTCGCTCTAGGATCAGTAGTATCGTTTGGGGATTTTTACATTCCTATCCTGTTAATCTTGAACTACTTCCAGTGGGTTTATTTCGTTAAGCTATACAGAAAATTTAAAGAGCGACGCAGGACACAGAAGGTGTTGTGAGGTGTTCAACTGCGTTAAGAGTGCCCGCAAAGGCTAACAAAAAATCCGATCGTCTCGATTTCTCTACCTTTGTTTTCCAAGAGTTTATTCGTGATGCAACTGGTGAAGGGTCGATCTGAATCTTGAGGATATTATGGAGAGATGTACACAGGAATACCTGTGGGCGTTGTCAAGACTAGCCGATGCTCAGAATGATTTGCTTGGATTTCCGGGGGAATTCGCAGTCTGTCTGGCTCTGATAGCTGCTCCCGGTCCATAGTTTAGAAGGGAATAGAATTGACTGCATATTTTACGACATTTGGCATTTCTTTGTTGGCTCTAGTTCTCGTGGAACGATGGTCTTATATGGCTCGGCCAAAGGGAGTCCTTTGGGAAAAAATATCGGCCAATGATAGACGCATCGTTGAATGGCCATTTGGAGACAAATGGCAGTCCGTGGTGGATAACTCGATCAAGCCAGCATTAATGGAATATAGGAAAAGGCAAAGAGTAAACATCATCTGTCGTTATATCTTCATTGCTGTCTGGATTAGTGTATCCATTTTGGCAAAGTTTTCCTGAAAGGAACAACCGCCTGTGCAAACCAAAGTTCACGCAAAACTACTGACACCTCGTTACGCAAAAATTCCACGGACACCCAAGCTGCTCCAGGCGGCCCATAGGCGCTGGACCTGCCGCTTGCGAAAGCAAAGCCGCTATTGTAAACTTTAATTGTTTGCATCGGAACTGGCCATATAAATAGAATTTAATAAACATTATTGAATCTAATGTTTATCGAGGGAAAATGAGTGAGTTTATCGTTTCGATTGTTCTGGAGATGTTAGTCCTTACTCCTGGCGCATTCGTAATTGCCCTTCTAAAGGGCACTCCCAGGAGTACTTCAAAAATAATGCAGATCCATTATCTCCCGAGTTTAATCATCGGTGCGGGTATCTGGATATGCATTGCACTAGTGATTAAGTTTGCAATAACTGGATGCATCATGTGCGAAGGGAACGCGCAATGATTGACCCTCGAAGGAATTGGATAAAATGGATTGTGTTGGGCTTTCCGATCATCTTGATGCTGGGTGTATTCCTAACGTCGGCCATATTGAGCCTGTTTCGACATTAGCCAATGGAAAAACCTCCGCAGCCAAGCACCATATTGCGAAGAAGAACCGAATGAATTTAAGCAAATATGAATTGGGTGGAGTTCGGGTTTGTATAGCCATCTATTTAACTTCATTTCTGCTACATCTAGCTATTGGCCAGAGAACCACAATTACAATCTTGTCCGTGGCCACGACAATTTATGCATTGAACATATTTTGGCTTTGGCAATTCGATAAGATGCCAAAACTCTTTAAAGAGCATCTCTATTACTATCCGATAATGATCGGGTTGGATTTGATTTTTGCCATTTATCAAGAAGAGCTGACCCTGGTCGATTGGGCATTGTTCGGCTGGACGATAGTGGTCACAGTTTTTTTTGCAAGGTCGTGGAGAAAATATTTTGAGTCATGTACATTGTAATTACAAAATTGCGATGACGAAAATCTTTGAGGAAAAGTGATAAAAATTCAACACGGACCTAAAAATTATGCATCCTTAATGTTTGTTCAGATATTCTGTTTTGGGGTATTATTCTACTTTGGTGACCGAGTAATTTGGCTTTGGACCATCCAAGACCCGCCGATTGTTTACGCCTTCGGACTCACAGTGTTTTCTGTCAGTGGACTTTTGTACCTTGCCACCATTCACATTATTCAGTTTATTCGAGAATCAAAAATTGTCAGCATATCCGCTGAAGGCCTCTACCTCAAAAATGGTGCACTTTACCGCTTTGATGATGCACAAAGCATACTCCCCGGTGGCCTTATGGGTTTTGAGATAAAATTCAGAGATGGGCAAAAATATAGACCTATCTATCTCAACAACGAAACTGCAACCCAAATATTTCTTTTAATAAAACACTACATCGAAACTTCTCCGAAAAAATCGGCATTAATTGAAAATATTAATGCCCACCTCAAAAAGCGTCACAACAAGGATGCATATCTGGTCATTTTCTTTTCGACCATAATGATCGCATTTCCACTTCTGCCTTCATTAAACCTGAAGTACCCAATATTTATAGTTGCTTTCGGTCTTTTGCCATTAGGATATGGCTTGTTTAAACTTAGGCAAAGTCCAAAAACATTTGATCAACTTCAAGGGCGTTCAAGGATGGGGCACTAAACCTATGTCGAAAACTGAATTACTGCTTTTTTTCATTATCATGTCGGCTCTTCTGGCTGTTGGATTCACTCACTGCATAAAAAACGAGGCCTGGACGATCGCATATCTTAAGGATTCTTAAATGGAATGGTCAGGAAAATCCAAAAATATGAAGCTTCTAATGATAGCATTTTCAATATTACTATTTTTATTCATTTCATTTCGTGTCTATACTGAATTCACGCAATAAGGAGTTCTTATAAGCCTTGTAAATAGCCCAAACAAACGACCTAGGGGAAGCGGAATAATTCGTGAGTTATTCGGAGCCCTGCTTCTTATCTTTGGTGGCTCAATTTTATTTTACCCTATAGTTGAAAATGAAATTTTCAATTATATTTTGGCTGCAGTTTCCGCTGTCTCTGGTCTGATCATTATTTTACTCCAGCCAAAGACAGATGAAGAAGAGGCTGAGCAGTTTATTCTTAGAAAAAAATGAGCCTTTTAAACCAACGCCCAAAAATGAAACAAAATCCGCAGGGACAAGTAGGGTTCATCTGACATCCTAAATAAAAATTGCTGAGCTTCCGATTTAGAATCATGCATAAATCACTTCTATTTTTATCTCTTTTACTAGTCTCCATTAACCCCGCTCGCGCTGACTTAAATCCGATTAAGGATCCCTACGCTGGGATTGAAAGCATTAAGCTGGACAATGGCCTACGTGTGTACCTGGCTCCGAGTAGTGAAGCGAGCCTATTCGAATTCAGACTTGAGGTCGACGTCGGAAGTGGAGGCGAAGCCGAGGGCAGTTACGGACTATCCCACCTTTTGGAGCATGTCCTATTCAGAGACAAACATCTTAAAGATGAAATGAGCTACCTTCAACTTATTCAAGAAGCTGGAGGTTACGCAAATGGCGGCACTGCATGGGATCAAACCTTTTACTTCGCCTCTATCCCTCACTCGAAAAGCGAATGGCTGCTCAGTACCTTGGGTAAAATGATTTTAGAACCAAAATTTTCAGACGAATATGTAGAGAAAGAAAAAAGTACAGTTGAACTGGAGCGAGGTCGCCCCCATGCCATCAGTGAGATGCTTCAATTCGACTATTTGAAGTTCCTATTCCCTAAATATTTGAAGCGAAAAGACATCTGGCAAACCCAGTTCGGCGTTTCTTTCAATAAACCCTACACCTTGACTGAAGAACAACTCTCCACCCCAAAACTGACCACTGCGCAAGTCAGCAAACACTACGACGACTATTACACCCCAAGCAATATGAGGCTCTTTATCTCCGGCAAGTTTAATCGCGATAAGATGCTTCAGTTGATCACGCAAAAATGGGGTCAGCTGGCTGCTCGCTCCGGAAAAAAGGTACCTGCCCCAGAAGCCAAGTTTGCCGAAAAACCTTTTCGTCGATTAGAAGTCACTGACCGTACTCCTTCTGTTTATTTAGGCACATTGATCTGGGACTCAAACCTAACAGAACAACTTGTCTTAGATTCCTATATCGAATATTTAGCTCATCGCTTAATGAAAGAAATTCGCAATTTGAAGGGGCAGACTTATTCCGCAAGAGGGTACACCTCTACACATCGCACTTATGGCTTGGCATATGTTCAATTCGAAACCCAATCCGACAGATTTGATGAAAACCTAAATTTAGCTCGAAAATATATCAAGGATGAGGCCATGAGGGGTGGTTTATCCTCGGATCAAGTGGACGAGGCCTTAAAGTTATATCTTCAAAAATTAGCCTTGAGAGGCCGCGAAGCTGAGGACATGATGGATCTTGCGATCCAAATGGCGAGCGCTGAGCAAGACTTCGGAGCTTTCGAGTCTCCATTTCTTAGCCTCGCAAATGTCGGTGTAGACCAGTACAATGAAATCTTAAAAAAACATTTTCGTCCCGATCGGGTCTATGAGCAGCTTTATAGTCCGCCCCTTTTGTTTCGCACCGATTCAATTCTGTGGCTTGCTTTGGTAGCCATTCTGACCTTCATGGGCTTAAGAAAGCTTTTAACCAAAAGCTTTAGCAATGATGGCTTACGATGGGTTCGAAAAGTAGAACTGCCTCCGCTCAGAATCTTCGAAGTCCTAATCCTATTTGGCGCTTATTTCGCATATATTCACTTCGACTATATTGTTTATTCTGGCTTGTCTTCGGTCTGGGACAGGTTTGCGACATCTGTAATCACTAGTTATCTATACTCTGGAGCTTCAATGTTTGGAGCCTTGTTTTTCGCACAAGGGGCCTTATCTTTACTGCCGGGAAAGCTAATGGTTATGGACCATTTTTTTATCATTAAAAGCATTTCGTACTTCTCTAAAAGGATGTTGATCTCAGATATTCAATCAATTGAAACCCTTCACGTAAATCCCCTTTCCTGGAAACCTTGGTTAAAAGTAAAACACAGATTCTACTTTTTTAATCCCAAGTTTTGGCAAGCAGGCCTTATGATCTCGTTAAAAGATGGGAGAAGTTATTTCTTTGGAGTTGCCGAACCACAAAAGGCCGCAGATGAGCTGCGAAAAATTGTTCGAATGCACGAGACTACTGTTTCGAAGGCTACAGAGACCGTCAGACAGCCAGCAGCTTAGTAACATCCCCGCAGCAAAAATAATTGCCACACTTGCTAAGCCGAGATTTTTTTCTTAAGACGCTCGATCTCACGTTCGAGCTTATCAAGTCGGGATCCCTCTTCCATTTTTGAATTCACCGCATCTTTAAGGACTTTATTTAAAAGGGTCTGATAGGGAGTCCCCTGAACTTCTGCCATTTCGCGAATATCTGTGAGTAGGTCTTCATCTACATTGATCGTGATCTTAACTTTTTTAGGCTTTGCCATCATTTTACGAATGACCTTGGTTTCCTTTTTGCCCACCTTAAGATCGCGTATTTTGGGTTGCTTCATAACAGATACTCCTAAACCTTATCCACTCTGCACATCCAATAATTCGAATCCTTGCACCCCGCCTGGTATACCAGACAGTGAGGACCTTATTCAGCGAGGTCTTTCCGAGCCAATAAAAACGAGGCTCAATCCCTGAATGCTTAATGTCTTCAAGACTTATTCCGTATGGATCTTGAAAGGCCTCTATGGCATCCAAAAAACTGTAAGCATGCTTGGCTATGTTAACCATTTCTTTTGAGTGGTCCCACTCAAAATCCACAGAAGAAGTACACTACCATATATGTATGGAAATTGCCATATTCTTTTGCGCTCTGCAAATTTATGCCTATACCCGGTTCAATTCTCGAATTTTTTGAATCTCGAAATGAATTCAAATGCAGCTCCTCGAATTATACAAGGAGAGTGCAAGGCCAGGGCCAGCGAACCTGCCCCCCCACCAAAACAAAAAAGCCCTACGAAACTCGTAAGGCTTTTTTTCGACCTAATAAAATTGAGGTTAAGAACTAATCTTGTTCGAAGAACTGATAAACCTGATGAGGAGCAATATCCTGAATCCGTCCATCTAGCTTGGTCTGAAGCCTTTGAATGCTTTTTCCGTCGGCGGAAACATCATACAAATAGCCGTCTTTTGTTAGACCCAATGTTTTTCCCGCCACTTTGTACATGCGCTTAAAGTCTTGATCAAACTTTAAGGCCTTCGGCTGAGCACTTGGCTGACTGGTAGACCGGCAAGACAAGTCGTAGACTTTGCCCGAAGCCGTTAACAGATCCGCATTCTTATTGGCGCGATTATAGCCATCTAGATAAACAAATCCGACTGCGACTTCGCCGGCAGGAAGACGAAGCTCGGCTTTTTGATCCGAATGAGGATTACACATAAACACTAAACGGTCCTGATAAACCGTGACACTCCAAAGCCCCCCGTAATGGGCATCTTGAAAGCTTTGTTTTACTGCAAGAGGCTGCTGATTGAATTCGTTGATGATCGGTGGAACTTGATTCAATGTCCCCGCATTCTTAGTAAACAGGTACTCTCCATTAAATTGACCTGAGTCCGAGAAAAGAATCATCATCTGAGAACGCATCACAATTCGACCCGAGCCCGTCATGCTTCCCATTTCAGAAAGCTCGCTCAGTAAATCCTTAGGGTCCAGTCTAAATATTTCTTTTGAATCAGAAACTAATAAAAGCCCCTCAGTCAGATCCACTCTTGCAGGAGTGTTAAAAGTTTCCGCCGCATAAATCGCTGCCGAAGTTTGAGCGTAAGCTCGAAGTGCCGGATGAAGATCTGTGGCGTAGCGACCCAACTGCGCAAAGGTTTCGACAGAAACCGCATAAGATCCGCCCTCAGAAATACTTTGATCACAGGCCCCTTGAAGACCATCACGTGCACCACCTCTGCAAGTGATATGGCCATAGCCATCCATATGACGAGCTTCGTGCATAAAAATGCTGGCGCGATCTAAAGCCGAAAAATCGGTCTTCAGCATCATCGGACAAACATGCATTGTGCTGCCAAAACCATAAACAAAAGCGGCAACGCCTTTGCGACACTCGCGCTCAATCTGAATATCCGAAATACGCTCTTTAAAATATTGATTCCAGTCACTTGCAAAACGCCCCGAGAAAAGCTGGTCTTGGCTGGGCTGCATAGAATCTGAAAGCTGCATCTTGCGCATAAACACCAATGTTTCGATAAGGGCCGCGACTTGCGAGCCATCCAAACAATACTCACTCTGAGCAATGGACTGAAACTGCCGAAAGTCCCGTGCAATCTCTTGCATCTCACTTTTTGGAATACAAGTTTCGGCCTGAACAACTGATGAAAACACAGAAAAAACCAAAGCCCCAATGACCCCGATTAAACCCCTCATATAACCCCCCGGTTAAATTGGGACCAAGCAGATCACAGCTCTGCTGCGGCTTTCAACTTAAAAATTGAATTTATTATATAGATCTATTTTTCAGGGTGCTCAGCACTTTCAAGGGCTTGACGCGCCATTTGCCGAATCGCCTTTTCTTGCATCAGGCGGGTTTCATCAAGGCTATGGGGCTTTGGATCCAGTTCAGGCATCGGAGAATCTATATAGTCCCTCAAGAGTGAGCTGGCCCCGGGACCCACTTTGGCCAACATAAATACCGCAAGTATTCTAAGATTCGCGGGGGCTCGAAAATCCTGAAGGTTTCGGCCTAAGTAGGCAAGCTCTTCAGGCTTAAGATTTTTGGCCTTGGCCTCAAGCTCAAGTTCTTTGCTGGGAGCGTCTTTGACCGATCCGGTCATCCGCCCAACCTCTTGATTCAGCCAAGACTTAAAATTCTTCAGATCCCCGGACTCGTGATTGGAGCTTTCGTCATTTTTAGCGGCCGGATCCGACGAGTTTAAATCTTCCGGCAGCTCACCCTCCTGAAGCTCTTCTTCCAAGCCTTGTCCTTCAGGGCGCTGCTCCGATTTGTTTTCAATCGGCGTGACCGATAGCTGCCCCGAATATTGTGTATAAAAAAACAAAAGTCCGAAGCCCACAAGACCTACAAAACCCAGTCCGAAAGATTTTTTCATCTTTTGCCCCTTAGAAAAGTTTTTGCCCAACGCTCATTCCTTCGTTCGAAGGAATAAATAGACTTGAGTAGCGCTTTGGATCCGCCAAACGCTGATTAAATTCACGCATAATCTTGCGGCCTTCAGGCCCCCATTTCGGAGCCAAAGAGTCGTCATACACACCTCCGAATAAGAGCGTGTTATCCCCGATAATCAGGCCGCCTTTTCGCACAACTTTTTCGGCCCAATTTAAATAATCTAAATATCCACCTTTATCCGCATCGATAAAAACCAAATCAAAAGGCGCTTCTTTTTCAAGCCCCGGAAGAGATTCTAAGGCCGGACCCGACACAAATTTTATCTTCGAAAAATAGCTTTGCTCTTGATGAAGCCTTTTAACCTCTTCGTGGCGCCCCACATCTTTGTCTAAGGTAAATATCACTCCGTCTTCGGGAAGAGCTTCCGCCAAAAAAGAAGTCGAAAATCCAAAAAGGGTTCCAAACTCGACAATTTTTTTTGCAGAAATCAGTTTAGCCAAAAAATAAAGCGCTCGCCCCTCACTCCCAGAAACCTGCATGCCGCCCACAGAATGAGCATCTGCTGCCTCTAGAATTTTCTTTCGATGTCCGTCCAGAGTCCCAAAAGTCTCTTCGATATATTTAGTCAGCTTTGAAGTTGGTTCGGACTCTCTTTGCCTCATAAAGTTCCCCCTGAAAGACTTGACTAGTGCTTCCTGTGTTTGATCTTTTCACTTCATCCTTCTATTTGATTTTTTCATTGGTTAAAACACCAAAGGGTCGGGAACGTGATTAAGCTTGCGATATTTGATTTTGACGGCACCCTGGTTGACACGGCGCCCGATATTATAAGGGCCGTCAACGAGTACATCAGAAGCTTCGGAATCGAGCCCCCCTCAGAAGCCGAAGTCCGTTTAGCCATCGGAAGTGGGCTAAGGTCGTTGATGCATCAACTGTTGACCCCCGAAGAGTGGGCCAAGGTCGATCCTCCAAGTCTTGAGCATCGTTTTGTCGAAATTTACGAGCGTCACCAACTGGTCGCCGCCCAGCCCTTTGAAGGCGCAATCGACTTCTTAAACTCGTGGACTGGAAAAATTGCGATTCTTTCGAACAAACGAGAGCAAAGTGTCCGCAAGATCCTTGAGCACTTGGGTATGCATCAACATCCCTGGAGTCATATCGTTGGTGGAGACACCTATCATGTGATGAAACCCGACCCCTTTCCCTTTCAGGAAGTTCTGAAGGCTGCACAGTGTGAAGCCCACGAGGCCATTATGATCGGCGACGGACACCCCGACATCGAAGGCGCCTTAAACTCGGGAATCAAATCCATCGCTGTCGAATTTGGATATTCCCCGATTGAGGAGCTTAAAGCCCTCGGTGCCCACTACACCTTGCCGCACTACTCTCAACTTCCCGGCCTTTTGCAGAGCATAATGAATCGATCTTTTTGACATTGAAGACCCATAACGCTACACAACAAGGCCTCTCAAAGGAGGCCTTTATATGTTTCGCTCTTTAACAACTCTGCTTATCGCCTGTGCATTGACACTCGCTTCTTGTACTAAAAAAGTCGATGAAAACGACACGTCCATTAATGTGGCTGTACAAGCCAACGTAAAAGGCCTCGATCCTATTTTTTCGAGCGACACTTACTCGAACACGGTCGTCGCCCAAATCTACGAAACACTTTATTCCTACCATTACCTAAAGCGCCCGCTGACTCTTATTCCTGCCCTTGCCGCGGCCTTGCCTGAAGTTTCTTCAGATGGCTTGACCCACACGATTAAAATTAAATCCGGTGTTCTTTACCACGACAATGCCGCCTTCCCAGAAGGCAAAGGACGCGAGCTTGTTGCTGAAGATTTTCTTTATGCATGGAAGCGTCTTGCAGATCCCACAAACCAAAGTGATGGCTTCTGGATTTTTGATGGAAAAATCCAAGGCTTAAACGAATGGCGAGAAAAAGTTCAAAAAGGAGAAGCCGACTACACAACTGCGATCTCTGGACTTCAAGCTCCGGATAAAAATACAATTGTCATTAAGCTGACTCAACCCTACTACCAGCTTCACTATGTTCTTGCGATGCCCTATAGCTCTCCGGTTCCTAAAGAAGCGGTTGATAAGTACGGCAAGGAATTCTTAAACAATCCGGTTGGAACTGGTCCTTTTAAGTTTGAAAGCTGGGTTCGCAACAGCAAAATCACTCTTGTGAAAAACCCAACTTGGAGAGGCGAAACTTATCCAACCGAAGGGGAAGCTAGCGATCAAGAAGCGGGATTCTTGAATGATGCAGGTAAGGCGCTTCCTTTTGCCGAAAAAATCGTGTTCAACGAAATCATCGAAGATCAGCCTCGTTGGTTGAACTTTATGAAGGGAAACCTGGATGTCACCGGAATCCCCAAAGATAATTTTGATGGCGCAGTTCAAGATAACGCCGTCACAAAAGAACTTGCTGATAAGGGCGTTCGTCTAATCATCACTCGTGAGCCTGATGTGACTTACACGGCCTTTAATATGCTAGATCCGATCCTTGGCAAAAACGAAAATCTTCGTAAAGCCATCGCGCTTGCCACGGACACAGATAGCAACATTAAAAAGTTCTACAACGGCCGCGCCATTCGAGCCCACAGCCCGATTCCTCCGGATGTAGACGCCTACGATCCAAATTTTAAAAATCCTTACGCAGAATACGATATTGCAAAAGCAAAAGAGTTCCTGGCAAAAGCCGGATTTCCAGAAGGAAAAGGGCTTCCTCCATTGGAGTTTTCGACAACAAACAGCTCGACCGCTCGTCAGATGGCCGAGTCTTTCCAGCAAAATATGGAAAAAATCGGGATTAAGATCAATATCGTGACCAACTCTTGGCCTCAGTTTAACTCCAAAATCAAAGAGAAAAAGGCTCAGATTTGGGGGATTGCATGGCTTGCAGATTACCCAGATGCCGAGAACTTTCTTCAACTTCTTTACGGAGAAAATGTCAGCCCTGGTCCAAACGGTTCGAACTACCAGAATAAGCAATTCGATGATCTTTACAAAAAAGCTTCACGCCTTCCACCGGGAGAAGCTCGAACTAAGGTTTATCAAGAAATGAGAGATCTAGTTGTAAAAGACACTCCATGGGTCACAGGCGTTCACCGTCTTGGTTACTATGTCCACCATGGCTGGATGAAGAACTACAAACCTCACGCTGTAGTAAACGACTTCTTTAAGTACATCCGTGTTGACGGCAAAGAACGCGCAAAGGGTAAGGCCAAGCTTTAATGCTGAAGTACGCAATCCGAAGAGTTCTATATATGATCCCGACTTTGTTCGGGGTCACACTAGTGACGTTTATATTGTTTAACGTCGCTGGCGGAGATCCGGCAATGCAGGCTGCGGGCAAACATGCCTCAGCCGAGCAAATCGCTATTCTTCGTGCAGAACTTGGACTGGATCGCTCACTTCCCATGCAATACGTGAATTATGTAAAACAAATTTTTACCTTTGATTTTGGAAGAAGCTGGTCCACAAAGCAAAACATCACCACGATGATTCAAGCTGGAGTTGGGCCAAGTCTTTCCCTGACTTTACCGGCCTTCTTTTTGACCACCTTAATCACGGTCTCTTTAGGGATGCTGATTGCCTTTTTTCGCGGAACGACCTTTGATCGAACGGCAATTGTTCTTTGCCTCGGTCTGCTTTCAATTAGTGTCTTGGTCTATATCCTAGGTGCACAGTATTTGCTTAGCTACGCGGCGGGACTCTTTCCGATTTCTGGATGGGACCCAAGTTTTGCCGGGCGCTGGGCTTATTTAGCTCTTCCCATTATTATTTTTGTCGTGATCTCTCTCGGCAGCAATGTGCTGTTTTATCGAACGGTGTTTTTAGATGAAATGTACCAAGACTATGTCCGCACAGCGAAAGCCAAAGGACTTGGGACCAGAAGCATTTTATTTAAACATATTCTTCGTAATGCGATGATCCCAATTATTACGGTCCTCGTGATTCAGGTCCCCTTTTTGATTGTTGGCTCTTTGCTACTTGAAAACTTCTTTGGAATTCCCGGGCTTGGTGGGCTTTTGGTTCTCGCCATCGAAAACGCTGATTTCCCCGTCGTGAAAGCAATGGTCGTGATCTTATCAATTTTGTATATGTTCTTTAGCCTAATCTCGGATTTGCTTTACGCGGCCGTAGATCCCAAAGTGCAGTTGAGATAGGGAAAAATGAAAGAACTTTCAATGAACCCCATTCAAACCCAAACAGATGCACAAAAAAAGCAGGCTTCTTTAAAAAACTCACTTTGGTGGGATGCTTACCGGCGAATCAAGAGAGACCGAATCGCCTGCATTTCGTTTTTTGTGATTGCAGGCTACATTGGTCTGGCGATTTTATGTGGACTTGATTTAATTTTTACTAGCTACAGCCTTGTGAATAACGACATTGCTTATATGGCTCCAAACCTTAGTCATTGGTTTGGAACTGATCTTTTTGGGCGAGATGTCCTTGCTCGAGCGGCCCACGGAACCGTCACTTCATTGCTCGTTGGCTTTGCTGGTACCGGCTTGGCCATGGCTATCGGAACTTGCCTTGGGGCCATTAGCGGATATTTCGGCGGCTGGATCGATGATTTGATCGTCTGGTTTTACACAACCCTAGACAACATTCCTTATATTCTATTGGTCGTAGCTTTTTCTATGATCATGGGCCCAAGCCTTGAGACGCTGTGCCTGGCAATCGGACTCACTTTCTGGATTAGCCACTGCCGAATTGTGCGTGGCGAGTTTATGAAACACCGAGAGCGTGAATATGTTCAGGGAGCGCACGCCATTGGCGCTTCTCATGCGCGAAGGATTTTTATCCACATTCTCCCCAATGTTTCCCACTTGATCCTAATCAACTTTAGCTTGGGCTTTGTGAGTGCGATTAAATCCGAAGTCATTTTAAGTTATCTTGGCCTTGGAGTAAAACCTGGAACCCCATCTTGGGGCATGATGATTAGCGACGCCAAACTCGAGCTATCTCGAGGAGTTTGGTGGGGGCTTGGAGCTGCCGCCTTGTTTATGTTCTTTTTAGTATTGGCTTTTAACTTGTTTAACGCAGCTTTACGGGATGCACTAGATCCCAAGCTTAAGAATAAGTGATGGGGGATTCATGGCTTCAGAAACTTTAATCGAGGTTCAAAACCTATCGGTCGAATTTAAGACCGATGAAGGCCTGATCAAAGCCGTCAAAAATATTTCTTTTAAAATACCTAAGGGAAAAACCGTAGGCCTCGTGGGCGAATCTGGATCTGGAAAAAGTGTCAGCTCATTGGCCATAATGAAGCTGATTCCAAATCCTCCTGGCCGCATCACTTCTGGAAAAATTCTTTTTGAAGGCAAAGATTTAATCACGATGGGCGAATCCGATATGCGAAAGGTTCGCGGAAACCGCATTTCGATGATCTTTCAAGAACCTATGACAAGCCTTAATCCCGTCTTCACCGTGGGCGATCAGATTTGTGAAACTCTTATGTTACACCAAAATCTGGACAAAAAAGCCGCCATGGAAAAAGCCAAAGATCTTCTTCATCAAGTCGGTGTCCCAAATCCCGAGCAAAGAGTTATGTCTTACCCCCACGAAATGAGTGGTGGTCAAAGACAGCGCGTGATGATCGCTATGGCCATCGCCTGCGAGCCTGATTTGTTGATTGCCGACGAACCAACTACTGCGTTGGATGTGACCATTCAAAAACAAATTCTTGATTTACTTGCGGACCTTCAAAAGAAATACAAAATGAGTATCTTATTTATTACTCATGACTTGGGAGTTATTGCCGACATCGCCGACGAGGTCATCGTGATGTACAAAGGCGATATCGTTGAAAACAAAACTACCGAAGAAATTTTTGTGCGTCCCGAACATCCTTACACGAAGGGCCTATTGGCCTGTAGGCCTTCTCTAGAACGCAATCCCACTCGCCTTCCAATGGTTAGTGACTTTATGACTTCCGAAGGAAAAGAAAAAAGTTACGACGCAGATGCCACAAAACATATCAAAGAAAAGCGCGAGATCAGCGAGTCCCATCATCCCGTTCTGATGCAAATTGATAAGGTCGTAAAACATTTCCCACTTAAAAAAGGGATTTTTGGCGGAGTTAAAGAGTGGGTCAAAGCTGTTGACGATGTCACTCTCACGATTCGCAAAGGCCGCACACTAGGGCTTGTGGGAGAATCCGGATGTGGAAAGACGACCTTAGGTCGAACAATTTTGCGCCTGACCGAGCCAACTTCAGGATCTATCTTTTACAACAAAGTCGACATCACCAAGCTTGATAAGAATCAAATGCGCGAGATGCGAAGAAAGATGCAGATTATCTTTCAAGATCCTTACGCCTCTTTAAATCCGCGAATGACAATTGGTTCTGCGATTATGGAGCCGATGATCATTCATAATCTTGGAAGCAGTAAAGCCGAACGCCTTGAAATGGCCGGAAGCCTAATTGAACGCGTGGGCCTTGAGCGCAGCATGCTGAATCGCTATCCCCACGAATTTTCTGGCGGTCAAAGACAGAGGATTTGTATCGCTCGCGCTCTTGCCGTAAAGCCGGAGTTTATTGTTTGTGATGAATCGGTTTCGGCTCTTGATGTTTCGATCCAAGCACAGATCTTAAATTTACTTTTGGATCTACGAGATGAATTTAATCTGACTTACGTTTTCATCTCTCATGATTTGGCTGTAGTGAAGTTTATTTCGGACGAAGTCGCCGTGATGTATAACGGAAAAGTCGTCGAAATGAATGATGCGATTGGAATCTACGAAAATCCGCAGCACGACTATACTAAAAAACTACTCAGCGCGATCCCTAAGGGAATGCCCAAGTCTTTGTTAAAGTAAGTCCCGGCTTCGCCAGCGGGATTGTTTTCAATTTAATAAGTGCTCCACCTCAGCCGTCGAACATTCTCGGTCCGCCTTCGGCGTCCCTGCGAAACTAGTCTTCGGTGGACACTTATTAAATTGAAAACAATCCCGCTGGAAAGACAGTGGTGCGCATATTTAACCAAAGCAATTGAGACATCCTTAGTTCACGGGCAAAAGCAATCGAACATAGTAAATTATTTGTATCTCAGCGCTGGGAATTTTGGCTGATTCCAATTCTGCACCCCGAGGAAGCAGGATAAATGCCAGAAGGGCTCCTGGGGCTTAAGACTTATAAATTACCAATAGGGGGCGTCTATTTTGATGTCGCCTCGGACTTTGGCTTGGCAGCTGATTCTGAAGTTTTTTGGGATTTTGTTTTTTTCAATTAAGAATTTTTCTCGCTCTTCGATTGGGGATAAATTCTCTGCCCCTTCTAAGATTTCGATTCTGCACTTTGCGCAAACGCCATCGCCATTACATGAGCTTGCTACTGGGCGGCCTTCTTTTAAAAGGGCCTCCATTAATTTGACCTCCGCTTCAACCTGAATCGGAGAGAATGATTTTTTAAAAGACACTATTGGCATGGATGATCAGTCTGTCACAAAGACTTTCAATAGTAAAAGGGCCTGAAGGTCGATTCATTCATTTAGTCAATGCCTGAGCAGGATCAATGCACCAGAACTACCCGCATCGCCCCAAATTGCTGGCTTAAGGAAGTCCGTCTTGGTCGTACAGAATCAACTCGAACTTGGCTTCAGACTTTGATATACAGTGCGCATGTCAAAAATTGCGATATTAGGTGCTAGCCGTGGTCTTGGATCTGAGCTTGCGCGAAAGATTGTTCGGGATCAGGACGAGGGCTCTCTTCTTTTAGTTGCGCGCAACCGAAACAATCTTGAAAGCATTAAAAAAGAACTTCTTAGCCTGGCAGGCCAAAAACCCTTTAAAATCGAAATCTTTCAGTCCGATTTTTCTAAAGAACAAGATCAAGAGCGAAGCCTTCAAGCCCTTAAAACTTTTCAAGCTGATCAAATCTTTTACTGTGCCGGTGGCGGACCTCACGGAAAATTTAGCAGCAAAGAGTGGAAGGATCATCTTTGGTCTCTTCAGGTCAGCTTGATTTTTCCCACTCGCCTTACTCACTGGTGTCTTCTGCAGGCTCAAAAGATGGATCTTCCTAGGCAGTTAGTCTTAGTAGGTTCATCGATATCAGAGGCCACTCCCGAACCTTTAGGATCAAGTTATTCTGCAAGCAAACACGGCCTTAAGGGACTTGTTCATAGTATCAACGCCGAGGGCGATACTTTGGATTTGCGACTGTTTTCTCCCGGCTATATGGATACCGAATTACTTCCCAGTGGAGCCGCCCCGCGAAGCCAAGGACAAGTTTGGCCAAAACACATCGTCGCCCAAAAACTTTGGCACTGGAGCCAATCTCCCCACCTTAAAAGCCATTTAAGCCTTTCTTCATTTTTAGAATCTTGAGCTCAGAGGTCTGAGTTTGCAATTCTCAGTTTCAGACACCGTCCCCGCAGAATGCCGCTTCGCTCCGCAGTTTTGCCCCTAAATCCATCTCTATCTGCGCCTTTAGCCCCAACTTCGATCGGGCCAATGCAGGACGATATGATGTCGAGTTTACTCAGCGGCCTCGATTTTACCTCCAATAATGCTGGACCCAAACGCGCTAATAGATTTCGGTCAAAACCACGATCGCTAGCCTGACTTTTCACTAAAAAATGAGTATGACTTTAAGCCTAACTAAGGAGTTCGCCGTGAGTGTTGAGAACGTCATTATTATTGGATCGGGACCTGCAGGACTAACTGCCGCCATTTATGCTTCTCGAGCCAATCTAAATCCGCTCGTCATTGAAGGCGAAGAAGCCGGTGGTCAGTTGATGACAACCACCGATGTCGAAAACTTTCCGGGCTTTCCCAAAGGTATTCAGGGACCAGAGCTTATGATGATCACGCGCGCTCAAGCTGAACGCTTTGGAACACGCTTTATTACTCGGAATATTTCAAAGGTCGATTTCTCGAGCCGTCCTTTTAAAATGTGGGTTGGCGATCAACTTTATCAATCTCAGGCCGTGATCATTTCAACCGGTGCGAGTGCAAAGTATATTGGTCTTCCAAACGAGCGACGCTTACTTGGACGAGGGGTTTCGGCCTGCGCAACCTGCGACGGAGCTTTCTTTAAAAATCAAGAAGTCGCCATCGTCGGAGGTGGTGACACCGCAATGGAAGAGGCTACTTTTTTAACTCGTTTTGCATCTAAAGTTTGGGTCATCCATCGCAGAGACGAATTTAGAGCCTCAAAGATTATGGCCGAGAGAGTTTTAAAGAACCCCAAAATTGAAGTGATTTGGGATACTGCCGTTGTTGATGTTCTGGGGGAGAAAGCGGTCACTAGTATTCAACTGAAGAATCTTAAAACAGATGCCACCCGTGAGCTTAAGGTTGACGGACTGTTTGTAGCCATCGGACACAAACCAAATACAGATTTATTTAAAGGCGTCTTAAAGATGGACGAGACCGGCTATTTAATTACCGATGGAAAATCGACCTACACCTCTATTGAAGGCGTCTTTGCCGCAGGTGATGTGCAAGACCATATTTACCGCCAGGCCATTACGGCCGCAGGCACCGGCTGTATGGCGGCCATCGACGCTGAACGCTGGCTAGAATCTAAAAGCCACGGGGCTTAAAGCCCCTTGAGGCAAAGGGGGGATTTCGCCAAGTGAGCAAACAAAAACCATTTAATGCAAAAGATCTTGTCGCAAAGATCGAAAAGATCACCAAAGAGCGAATCACTAAAAATAAAGTGGTTTCTCTGGATGATCTTCGCGAACTTAAGAAAAAAGATATCCCCTACACCCTACTAGTTATCGAGGATGACGAAACGATCCGAATGGCTTTAAAACGGATTTTTGAAAGCGAAGATTACCGAGTGATCGCCGCTGCCGACGGAACGCAACTGAGCCAAGTTCTGGATGACACACCCATTGATATGGTGATTTTAGATATTGGCCTTCCATGGATTAATGGTTTTGAACTTGCCGAATTGATGAAGGCTCATATTGATCTTAAGAATATACCTTTAATCTTTATTTCTGGTCGAACCGGAGAAGAGGATATCAAAAGAGCCTTTGCCGTCGGAGCAGATGACTTTATCAAAAAACCTTTCGATATCGAAAAGATCAAAAAAACCGTTCGCACCCTCTTAAAACTTGCCCACGAAGATTAACTCCAGATTGTCTCCACCGCCCAATTGAATTTGCAAACCATCCATCCTTCCTCCCCTTTAAGTCAGGCACATTTTTTTTGTCCGACTCAAATCCTGCTCCGCAGGCAACAAGTACTACTTCGGAGACCGAGTACGCACTAGACAATGGCCCAAGACTCTCACTAATTCCTTTCTCCTTCGAACTGAAAACCAGTAACCTTTAAGGTGATGAACTCCCCAATGCATTTTGGTCTTTTTAAAATACTTCTTCTTAGCCTGATTATTTCCAACAGTCCAACCGGCTCGGCCTGGGTTGTCTTTGAAAAGGGAGTTGATCGCGCGAAGGCCGGAAGTGCAAAAGCTGTATTAATTTCGGCCCTTAAGTGCTC
The DNA here is from genome assembly GCA_964389375.1 of uncultured Pseudobdellovibrionaceae bacterium. Taxonomy (GTDB): domain Bacteria; phylum Bdellovibrionota; class Bdellovibrionia; order Bdellovibrionales; family UBA1609; genus CAYMDP01. The sequence continues at coordinate 21,687 of CAYMDP010000013.1, forward strand.
CCCTAAACAAGAGCGTCCGAACTCAGACCGAGTGAAGGCAGCTCGTAAATGTGTCGAAAATCACCTCAGCCCCAATTTCTCAGAAGCCGCCAAAGATCGTTTAGTCGAATGGATTTTTTTTGAAGCCCATCGAGTGACAAGCATCAATCGCTGTCCAAAGGGGAAAGAAAAGTCACTGAAAGAGACCTTTCCAGGTCCCTTCGAGTTTTTATGTTTTACTTCTGTGAATCCGCATCAAGAACGACAAGCATTTTTCAGCTTCGAGCGGATCAAGAAGAAATCTTTGATCCGCGAATGGAAGGCTTTCTAAAGAACTACTTCGCCGCTGCGAGCTTTGTGCTCAGCATCCAGCTATCACATGAACCTTTAGCGTGGACCAAAACTCCAGGAACCGGAATCACCAAGCAAGGTCCAGGTTCATCACCTTTGAGTTTGCCCTGGAAAAGCTGACAACTATTGCAATACTGCTCTGCAGATTTAACCATCTTGCCTCCGACGCCTGGCTTGTCTATTCGTGCCCCCTCTTTCGCATCAGCAACATATTTAAGTCCTTCAGCCGTCCTGACCGCCTCTGCGTTTGCAGAGTCTTTTCTTTTCTTTTTTGTCATATCAATAAGCTCGGCCGCGGCTGCATAAGCCGAATCAGCCGTTGCTTTCAGAATTGCCGGAAGGGCTAAAAACATTGCAGAAATTTTTAAAAAATTGCGTCGTGATTTCATAAACTACCTCTTTTGTGTGTTGAACCATTTGAAATCTAAATGAAAATCAAACGAAAGTTAAGAGGAAAGGCCTTAGACTTAAAAGACTCGTCAAAAGCCCGACGCAACACAAAAAATTTGAAGACGCAATGCGCTTGATTCTATCGGAGGAGAGCTAGGTTCGGCGCGCCCCCATCCGTGTCTCCATACGCGTTTTTATTAAAATGTGAGACGGCCCAAACACATCTATGCCGCTTCGGACGAGTGAAGTCTTGGTCTAGCCCTTGCTATTTATTCCGGCATGGAGGTTCTTATGCACTCAAAATCGAATCTGTTCGTTTTCACAAGTAAATCACTCGGTCTATTGATCTTAATTCTGGGATTTAGCTCCTGCTCCCCGGATAAATCCGAAATTGTTCAAGACAGACTTGAGCTTGAAATTTTTTCTGAATCTGAAAACCTTGAGCAATCAATCAAAAAGTCTCTGGATTCAAAAAATGAATTTAGCCCCCTCGATCAAATCTATTTTAAAGATAAAAATAAAGGCCCAAGTCAAGCCCAGCTAAAACTTCGAACCTCCGCTTCTTGTGTAGATCCTTTAAAACAAAAAATCGAAAGACAAAGTGAAATCATATCCCAAGATAGTTTTCTTCTATACGAAGTCCTTCCAAAAGAAATTCAATTGGATCACCTGGCTCAAGAGTACCTTTGCGAGTTGAATATGGAGTTTACAAATTCGATTGGCTCGAAGTTCATCACACGATCTGGACTGGTCAAGGTTCGCGGAAATCTTTCTGCGTTTAAGGCAGAACTTCGCCGACATGAATCCCCGTTAACATCCAATCTGCCCAGACTTGCCGAAGAAGACTTGGCCAAGTACGCGTTTGAATCTTATCAAGGCGACACAAAAAAAATAATCTTAAGTTGTGAGGCTTTCGAAAGCCAGATTCTATCGGCTTCTCGTCCGCGGATTCAACTGACTGATATTCCGAGATCCCAACCTCAATGGATTAATCCCACTTTCTCAGATAAGAGAGTCACACAAAAATGCCGAATTCTTGCAAAAGACAATCATCAAACGCAGGGTCTAAGTCAGATATTTTGGCTTCAAAGATCCTATGCAGGCCTTGAGTTTAAGATTTTAGTTCGTCCTCCCGAAAAGTTAATTCGTCCTGACCGCAACCAGATTGCTTTAATGACGGTAGAGTTTTTGAATCTTTCACCGACTCCGGCCTTCGTGAGAATGCCCAGGGATCACTGGCTAAAACCTTTTGCGGCCTACGAGGCTCCGGATAATTTATCAAGCAAGTTCATGGAGCTCCCTCACCGGTTTGAAACAACAAGTGGGAGCAGTGGACGGTTTATCTTGAAGTCCGACATCATCTTCATCGAACTTCCTCCAAATAGTTCCCATAGACTTACTCTTTTTCAAGGCTTTAGCACCGAATGTTTTACTTCATTAAATGCACGCTGCGAAAAAATTGAATTTCAATGGAATAAGGATTTAAACCTAGAGCTGATGGATCCATCCACGGATCCAAATCTCGTTTTGCAAAAAATGGTTTTAGAAAGTTCATTAAAAATAAAGGGGATTCTCTAGATCCAAAATTCATCTCAGCGGTAACAGTTCCCTTTTCCCGTCTCAAGGCATTAAAAATCGCGCCCCGTGGTCGATTTTTAATGCCTTGAGACGGGAAAAGGGAACTGTTACCGCTGTAGAAGGCAGTAATGAATGGGCAGATTTTGTCTTAAAAAGATTCGCTCAAAATGAGTCTCAAAATTTTCGGCGGCCCATTCTGAATGATGAAGATCATAAGATAAGCGAGTCATCTTGTAGCTTGAGCGCTGAAATCTTTCGACGGCCCAGTCAAAGTAATCTCGGCTGTCGGTTTTAAACTCTAAAAGAGAGCCGGGCCGCTGAAGTGTGAAAAGCTGACTTAAAAACTCATCTTGTATTAAACGATGCTTGTGATTTCGCAGTTTCGCCCAAGGATCTGGGAAATGAATGATCACCTTATTTAATTCTTCTGGCGCGAAAAGCTCTGTTAAGAGAACTGCGTTGTAGCGAAGCATCCGCGCATTCGTACAGGATTCGTTTAAGGCGCGCCGAATACTTTGAATTAAAGGCTTATACTTAAGTTCGATTCCGACGAAATTCCGCTCAGGATTTTGTTTTGCATACTCGGCAAAGTGAAATCCGTTTCCGGTCCCGATCTCTAGGTCTAAGGGCTTTGATTCGGGACTTTGAAAAACTTCACTGCGCCACTGACCCCGATAACTTGGAGCTTTTTCTTCATCAAAAGCCCATTGCGAATACTCCCCAAGAAGTGCTTCCACATAGGCATTGGGACGCTTCATCCCTTTTGTTTTACTAATTTGACGTTGAGCGCCACGCGACATAGTCCCTGCTGTATCAAAGGCTTAGTTAAAAGCGAAGTCAATTTTGTCCAGCCTGTAGAGTTTGCCCTTCGGCTTGTCATCTGAGGATGAATTTGTCATTGTGAATGCCTTCAATACCTCCAAAAAGGGGCAATTTAGATGGCCATATTTAAACTCCGTTTTCTCCTCATTTTAGGATTGATCCTTAACCTAACCTTCGGCGCTTCGAACAGTTTCGCCATTTCGACAGAAGGCTCGAAGATGATGATCTCTGGGCCCTCTCCTTATGCGATTCGAATCGGACGTGACATTGCAAAACGCGGTGGAAATGTCGTGGATGTTGCCGTTGGCGTAGGGCTCACTTTAGCTGTAACTTCTCCTTATTACGCAGCTCTTGGCGGAGGCGGATTTGCGCTGATAAAATTGGGCAAAGAAGTTGAAGTCTTGGACTTTCGAGAAGTCGCACCGGGACTGACTGGAAAAGATTTTTATCTCGAAAAAGCAAAAGATGCCTCTCTTAAAGGGGGCACGGCCGTGGGAGTTCCTGGATTTCCTGCCGGCCTTTGGGCTCTTCACCAAAAATATGGAAAACTAAAATGGTCCCAGCTGTTCCCGGCGCCCATGAGACTTGCGCGCGGGGGCTTTGATGTTTCGGGAGAATGGGCGCAAAAAACCTCTTCGACAAAAGACAAATTCGATGCCGGTGGAAAAAAACATTTTTTTAAAGCGGATGGAACAAGCTATAAACCGGGCGAAACTTTAAAACAGCCCGAACTTTACAGAGCTCTTGCCCTCTTTCAAAAACAAAACTTAAGAGGCTTTTATTCAGGGCCAGTCGCCGACGACCTCGTGGCAGCGGTTAAGGCCTCTGGAGGCGTCCTTAGTCACGAAGATCTTAAAAACTACAAAGTCCGCTGGTTAAAGCCCTTAGAAGTTGAGTTCAATAAACACAAGATCTACTTAATGCCTCCCCCCAGCAGCGGAGGGCTGGTCCTTGCGACGGCATTGACCTTAAGTGAGAAAATGAAACTGTCTGAGACCCCTCCCTTAAGTACGAATGAACTTCATTTGATGAGCGAAATTTTATCCCGCTCATTTAGAGGACGCGCGCTTCTAGGTGATCCTGATTTTGCTAAGAATCCCATCGAGTTTCTACTTAGCGAGAAGTATTTAACGGAGCTGGCCCAAAGCATCGATCGAAAAAAAGCTAAGTCTCTTTCGCCTTTGAATGAAAAAAAGTTTGTCGAAAAACCCGAGACGACGCATTACTCGATTTTGGATAAAGATGGAAATGCCGTATCCTTGACCGTCACCTTAAACGAAAACTACGGATCTGGAGTTGTCAGCCCTCGCTACGGCATTGCTTTAAATAATGAAATGGATGATTTCACAACTCGGCCCAACGAGCCCAACACCTACGGCCTGATTCAGGGCCAAGCAAACTTGGTTGAGCCCGGAAAACGACCTTTAAGCTCTATGAGTCCCACTTTAGTTGAAAAAGATGGAAAGATTATCATGGCTTTGGGGGCTCCGGGGGGTCCTCGAATTATTACCGGCGTATACCATGCACTTTACCGAAGCTTGATCTCGGGCTGGGATATGGATCAAGCCATTCAAGCTCCCCGAGTCCATCATCAGTTTTTACCCAACAAAGTTTACGTCGATAAAGATCGATTTTCTCCTGAAATTATTGAGGGGCTTAAAAAACGGGGTCATGATGTTGAAACCGGGTGGCAAGGAAAAGTTTACGGTGTTCGTTTAAACGCGAATGGAATTCTTGAGGCTGCTTTTGATTCCCGAGGAGAGGGCGCCGCCGGCGGGTACTAAGGTAACAGTTCCCTTTTTCCGTCGAGTCGCATCAAAATTTGATTGCCGTCTGCAATAAAATTTTGATGCGACTCGACGGGAAAAGGGAACTGTTACCTCTTGAATTTTTTGGGTTCGTCGATGGACCTTAAGTCTTCAAGCTGAATCGGAATGCGCTCTTTAAATTCTTCGGTTCGAATCTGACAATTCTTTAAGTCACAGACCGAGCAGTAGGCCTTTCGACAAGGATCAAAGTGAAAATTCATTTCTCCTCCGAAAGGATAACTTGAAATCACTTTTCTCTCGAAGCCGTCAATTTTTTCGTGAAGCTCTTTAACCGTCCAAAATTCGGGAAGCACCACATGGGCATCGATATGATGATACCAACCAGATCTGACCACTCGAACATGGTGAATTTGTATAATCCCCTCCGAGATGTTCTGAGCTAAAACTTTTCTAAGTGCGATGAGGGTGCTGACATCTTCTTCATCCATCAAGCCTGCAGCCGATTCGCGCACAAGTTTTAGACCGGTCCAAGCCAGCCAAGCCCCTACAGCAAAGGCAAAGAGGGAATCAAATAAAACTAAGCCCGTCAGCGAAACCAAAGCTAGGCCACCAGCAACTCCTACACTGGTCCAAAAATCTGAAATCACATGCTGCCCACTGGCTCTTAGAGCGATCGATCCCCGTTTTTTTCCTTTGTGAACTAAAAATAGTCCTAAGGCGAGATTTGCAAAGCCTGCACCTAGAACGATTAAAATCCCGAAATCTACATTGTGCAAAGCCTGACCTGATAAGAAGGCCTTGATGGCCTCAAACATAATAAAGCCCGCTGCAAAGGTAATTAATCCACCTTCGAAAGCGGCCGAGAAGTATTCAATTTTTCCGTGACCATAGGGATGATTTTGGTCTTTTGGTTTTGCCGAAAAATATACGACAAACAAAACTAAAGCTGCTGCGACAACATTGACGATACTTTCTACGGCATCAGAAAAGACGGCCTGAGATTTGGTCAGGTTAAATCCCCAAAATTTGACCAGCATCAAACAGGTGCCAATCCCTAAAGAAAGGATTGAGGCATTTCTGCGATCACGAAGCTCTTCGGGATTTAGGACTGAACTCTCGATGCCCACTTGGGCCGCCTTTGTTATTTAGTCTTACGGCGCAAATCTCGTTGAATCTCGTCCGAGAAATTGTGTGAAGCCTGAGGAATCGGGTAATTTTCGACTCGGTTTCGACCTTTTTCTTTGGCCAGATAAAGTCCCCGGTCCGCATAGCGAACCAAACTGCGCGCATCAATATTTGTATTCTGAGGACCAGTGATCGCAAGGCCCATACTTGAAGTCAATCGCATACTAAAGCTTTCACTTTTAAACAGGTAGGCTTCAATACGCTTGCGAAGACGCTCGGCAAAAGCAAGACTGCCCTCGTGATCTGTTTCCGTCAGCACAATTAAAAACTCATCACCACCATAGCGGGCAGCAAAATCGACTTTACGTATGTTCTCGCGGATCAAGGCGCCCACTTCGGACAAAACAAAACTGCCGAAAAGGTGATCGTGCCCGTCGTTGACTCCCTTAAAGTGATCCATATCCATCATGATCACACCTAGGGATCGTTTGTAACGTCTTGCCCGGTCCAATTCGAAATCGAGTTTTTTGTAAAGCGAGCGCATGTTAAAAAGACCGGTCAAATCATCAATATCAACAAGCTCTTTTAGCCTGTTATTGGCGCGCTTTAAGTTGTCATTAAGGTCTTTGATTCGAAGCTGCGTTCGGACTCGCGACAAAAGTTCTAGGACTGCGAAGGGTTTGCCGATGTAGTCGTCTGCTCCAGCATCAAGGCCGCGTACGACGTCTTCTGTGTTTGTTTTTCCTGATAAAAAGACCATCGAAACATACTCGTCTTGCTCACGCAGATGCTTTAAGGTCTCAAGCCCATCTAAGCCCGGCATACTAACGTCTAAAAGAACTAAATGAGGACGCCACTTCGCCATCTCTTGAACGGCCTCTGTACCAGAATTTGCACCTCGAACTTGATAGCCCTCAAACTCTAAAGTCTTAGACACAAGTTTAAGACTTTGAGGATCGTCATCGACGACTAAAATTTTGCGGCTTTGATTTTCGATGGGGCTAGACATCTTTCTATTCTAGTCGGAGCAAGAGATAAATTTGAGTCCTTTGTATCGACTCTAGTCCTTTGGCCCGGAGACCAGCGGCGTCCAATCCATTGACTCTGAAGACGCTCTTCGTTATTGCTATTATTCACATCGAGCCCTAGAGGATTTTATGGCCTACCCTCATAAGAAAATTGACGAGAAATGGCAAAAGCTATGGGAAGACTCCGAAACTTTTAAAGCTAAACCACAGTCGGGGGCTGGGTCGAGTCAGCCAAAGTACTACGCCCTGGATATGTTTCCTTATCCATCGGGCGCAGGCCTCCATGTGGGCCACCTAGCTTCATATACCCCCACCGATATCGTAAGTCGCTTTAAGCGAGCCCAAGGTTTTAATGTCCTTCATCCCATGGGTTATGACGCCTTTGGATTGCCCGCCGAACAGTACGCCATTCAAACCGGAATTCATCCGGCGGTGACGACTCAAAAAGCGATCGAGAATTTTCGCCGGCAACTAAAATCCTTTGGCTATAGTTTTGACTGGTCTCGGGAGATCTCAACCTGTGATGCCAGCTTCTACAAATGGACCCAATTTATATTTTTAAAACTTTTTGAACGTGGCCTTGCTTATCAAAAAGAAGTCCCCGTCAACTGGTGCCCAGAACTTAAAACTGTTTTGGCCAATGAAGAAGTCGTCGATGGCAAGTCCGAGCGCGGAGGACATCCCGTCATTCGGGTGCCCATGAAGCAGTGGATGTTGAAGATTACTGAGTATGCCGAACGACTTCTAAACGATTTGGACAAATTGGATTGGCCGGAAAGAAGCAAAGAAGGCCAGCGCAACTGGATCGGAAAAAGCGAAGGGGCCAAAGTGACTTTCGATATCGTCGGAAGCACCGAAACCATCGAAGTTTTTACCACACGACCCGACACATTGTTTGGTGCGACTTTTATGGTGCTTGCTCCCGAACACCCCTCTGTCAACCGCATCACTCAAGGCAGCCACAACACACAAGTAAAAATCTACCAAGAGTTGAGTTCGACGAAGTCCGAGATCGATCGAAAAGCCCAGACCGAAAAGACCGGGGTTTTTACCGGAGCCTATGCTTTAAATCCAGCGCTCGACCCTAAAAACCCTGCGGCAAAGATTCCGGTTTGGATTTCTGATTATGTTTTGATGGACTATGGATCTGGCGCCATTATGGCCGTTCCGGGCCATGACAAACGGGATTTTGAGTTTGCGGAAAAGTTTAAGCTTCCGGTTGTCCGAGTTCTTGAAGGGGGGGATCTTCCCTTTGAAGGCGATGGCCAGTTGGTGAACTCTGATTTTTTAAATGGGCTTAGTAAAAACGAAGCCATTCAAAAGATGATTCAATTCTTGGAAGAAAAAAAACGCGGGACCCGGACTGTTCAATACAAACTTCGGGATTGGCTTTTTAGCCGGCAACGTTACTGGGGCGAACCTTTTCCGATTGCTCATCTTGAAAAATCTGGAACTCAAGGAGTCGGTGAAGATGAGTTACCGGTCTTGCTTCCTGAGGTGGCCGACTACGAGCCGACAGAAAGTGGTGAGCCGCCCTTGGCTCGAGTTAAAGAGTTTGTAGAGTACCTCTCTAAATCTGGAGAGCGCGGACGAAGGGATACGGATACAATGCCGGGCTCTGCGGGCTCTTCTTGGTATTTTTTGCGCTATACAGATCCCCTCAATTCATTGGCCCCCTTTGATTTTGAGGCACAGAAGTATTGGATGCCTGTGGATCTTTATGTGGGGGGAAGTGAACACACGGTAGGTCACCTTCTATATGCTCGTTTCTGGCAGAAGGTTTTATTCGATTGTGGTTTGGTTTCTCATGATGAGCCCTTTCAAAAGTTGGCCCACCAAGGGGTTATTCAAGGGCCTGACGGACAGCGTATGTCGAAGTCCCGGGGTAATGTGATTAATCCGGATGAGGTGCGCGAAATTTACGGAGCCGATGCCACAAGGCTTTATATTTCTTTTCTTGGACCTTTCGATAAGGATAAGCCTTGGGCGACCCAAGGGATTGACGGAGTTCATCGCTTTTTAGACCGCGTTTGGCGCTTGGTTTTTGACGAAAACGAAAAAGTCATTGCCGAAGAAGAACAAAGCCTTCCCGAAGAGCTTTTACGTCTAAAGCATAAGACGATTAAAAAGGTGACTGAAGATATCGAGAACATGAGCTTTAACACCGCAATTAGTGCGATGATGATTTTGGTTAACGAAATCTATAAAAACAACATAAAGCCAAAAGCCCTATTGCGAGAATTATCTCAACTTTTGATGCCTTTTGCCCCGCATATCGCCGAAGAACTTTGGTTGGCCTTGGGCGGAAAGGGCCTTGTTTCCTTAGCTCCTTGGCCCAAATTTGATCCAAAACTTTGCCAGGATGAGTTCAAAACCGTCGCAGTCCAAGTCAACGGCAAGATGCGCGGAACGGTCCAATTGAGCGAGGAAAGCCCAGAAGCCGAGGCCATTGAGCTCGCAAAAGAGCTGAATGCCGTAAAAAATGCTCTCGAAGGCCAAAGTCTAATAAAAGTGATTTACAAACCCGGAAAAATATTGAATTTGATTGTTAAATAATGAAGTGAGGTCGCAAAGTGACTGAGTGGAACGCCCAAAAAAGTGCCGAGCTTTACGGGATCAAGAATTGGGGTGCGGGCTATTTTGGAGTCAACTCTGCCGGGAACGTGGCCGTTCATCCGCTTGGACCAAAAGGTCCTCAGGTCGACCTTTATCATTTGATTCAAGACCTTGAAGAAAGTGGAATCCGACTTCCGATCCTCTTGCGTTTTCCAGAAATTATCAAAGCCCGCATCGAGCTTTTAAATAGCTGTTTTACTAGCGCCATCGAAGACTCAAAATATAACGGGGCCTACTGCGGCGTCTTCCCGATTAAAGTGAACCAACAGCGCCATTTGGTTGAAGAGATCGTTCGCTTTGGACAACACTGCCGTTTTGGTCTTGAGTGCGGAAGTAAGCCCGAACTTTTGATTACTCTGGCCCTTATGGATACTCCAAATGCCGTAATCGTTTGTAACGGGTTTAAAGATCCCGAATACATCGAAATGGCTTTGATCTCTACGAAGCTTGGAAAACAGACCTTTGTGGTTGTCGACCGAATGTCCGAACTCAGCCTGATTGTCGAAGCAGCAAAGCGTTTGGATGTAAAACCTAAGATTGGTTTTCGTGCAAAACTGAATACGCCTGGCTCTGGCCGATGGGCTGAAAGCTCTGGAGCAAAATCGAAGTTTGGCTTAACGCCCTCTGAAATTGTTCACGGAATTGAATATCTGAAAGAACAAAACATGTTAAATTGTCTTGAGCTTTTACATTTTCACATTGGCTCTCAGATTCCTTCGATTCAAAGCATTAAGGGCGCCATTAAAGAAGCTGCCCGTATGTTTACCGAACTTCATGCTATGGGAGCGCGTCCGAGCTACATCGATGTCGGTGGTGGACTAGGTGTTGATTATGACGGCTCTGGAAAAAGCGAAAGTTCGACAAACTATAGCGAGCAAGAATACGCCAATGACATCGTTTCAACTCTTCAGTCAATTTGTGATGAGCGCGGCGTCCCTCACCCCAATATTGTATCCGAGTCTGGCCGATCCATTATCGCCCACTCATCCGCTTTAATTTTTGATGTTCTTGGAAATAATGACGTTAGCCTAAAAGACTATAAGCTGACGAATCCAGAAAAAGACTCCCGCTTAGTCCAAGATCTTTGGGACATTTATAAAAGTGTCACCAAAGACAATATCAACGAATTTTATAACGATTTGATCGAGAAAAAACGCGACACTCTTCAGTTGTTTACCTACGGCGTTTTAAGTCTTGAGCAAAGAGCCAAAGCTGACGATTTGTTTTGGGCCATCTCTACAAAGATGCTGCCTCTAGCAAAAGAAATCGGACCAAATGCAGAAGATATTCAATATGCCCTCGAGCAAGAGCTCTCTGATTCGTATTTTTGTAACTTCTCGGTCTTTCAATCCCTGCCTGACTCTTGGGCCTTAGAGCAACTTTTTCCGATTATGCCCATTCACCGCTTGGATAAAAAACCAGATCGCAGAACCACCATTGTGGATTTAACTTGTGATTCTGACGGACATATCTCGAATTTTATCGATACAGAGACCGGCGGAGTGCAAAAATATGTGGAAGTCCACGCTCTAGAAAAGGGCCGCCCCTATTATATGGGCGCATTTTTAACCGGAGCCTACCAAGAAATTTTAGGAGACCTTCATAACCTATTTGGCGACACGGATGCCGTTCACGTTACCGTCACAGAAAACGGATACTCGATTGACCATGTGGTCGAAGGCGACTCCGTCGCTGAGGTTTTATCTTACGTAGAATACAACAAAGGTGAAATGCTCGATCGCGTCCGCAGAGCCACAGAAGGCGCGATCAACAAGGGGACCTTGTCACGGCTAGAGGCTCGACTCTTGTTGCAAAATTATGAGCGTGGTCTAAACGGCTACACTTACCTTCGAGAGCCCAATGGCCAGCTTGAGTTGATGTCTTCAAATACGACCGAGGCTTTAACCTAAGGCCTTTCTTGCGAAGTTATTTCTCTTGTAAACTCCTCGACCTTTGTTTTTTTGGGCTCGCCATCCAGGCGGGTTCACGTTAGCATTTTCTCAATTCATCGAAGGAGATTGTGAATGGCAACGGTGTTTATTGGGCTTGCCTCCTTGTTTTTTCTTGGGCACGCACTGAGTTGGGTTTTTTTAAAAACTAAAATTCCTGATCTTTTGATATTGGTTTTTTTAGGCTATCTGCTTGGACCGATCTTAGGTGTTGTCGATGCCACGGATCTGGGAAAGGTCGGAGCGATTGTCTCGACGGTGGCCCTTATTGTTATTCTTTACGAGGGTGGATTAAACTTAAGTACAAAAGATCTTTTGAAGGGCTCACTTCCTGCCGCCGGTATGTCTTTTCTCGGCTTTTTCTTGATCGTGCTTGCAGCAATACCTTTGGCGCTTGCCTTTGGGGCACCTAATTTTTTAATGGCTCTTCTTGTGGGCCTTGGGATTAGCAGTACCTCTTCAGCAATTGTGATTCCTATGGTTAAAAGCTTATCTATCAGCTCAGATACAAAGACTGTTCTGACTTTAGAGTCCGCCTTCACTGACGTTCTTGCGATCGTGGTTTTTTTAGCAATGGTCGACGCCGCCAAATCTGGAAACTACGAAGCTGCGGATATTTTACTGGGCCTTGGCTCTCAACCTATCGTCTCTGTTTTATTTGGAATCGCAAGCGGAGTGATTTGGGCTTTGGTAAAAAAACATTTCTCTCATATTCTGAAGATGTCTTTTGCAGGAGAAGCCTGGGCCCTTTTGACCTACGGTATTGTCGAGGCTTCTGGAATGAATGGCGCACTCGGGGTTTTAGCTCTGGGCTTTACACTTGCAAATTTAAATCTGATGCCTGCATTCCTAAAGAATCAGCTGTCTTCAACACCTGTTACAAATTCCGAGATGCTGCTTCTTGGGCAAATTACCTTTTTGCTAAGAACCTTTTTCTTTATATACCTTGGCCTTTTGATTCAGTTCTCTGGTCCCAAGATCGTGATTTTAGCGATTATTCTGTCGGTGATGATTCTTGCAACCCGCTATCTATCGGTTCGCTTGATGTTTAAAGCAAAATCTTTAAATCGCTTAGATGCGATGATCACGACGGCAATGGGTCCAAGGGGGCTTGCCTGTGCAGTTCTTGCGACCGTTCCACTTCAGCAGGGCTTAGTCGGCGGAGAATTCGTACAAGAGGTTGTTTTTGCTGTGGTGCCTTTAACGATTTTTCTGACCGCCGTTTTCGTAGCGATCTTCGAAAACCCTCAGCTTCGCCCCAAAATCGACAAGTGGTTTAGACGCTATCCTGAAAACTTAGAGCCCTCGCCGAGCCTGACTCCCGCCACGGCTGCAGCGCCCGCAAAGGACTAAGCTCCGGGGGGG
>CAYMDP010000013.1:34758-58703 GCA_964389375.1 uncultured Pseudobdellovibrionaceae bacterium
AGTGACACACCGCCAGAAAGAGTGGATTTTGACAAAGCAAAGGGCTATACAAAAGGCCTTTCAAGCTTCGGCTTATTTTGGAGGTTCCCTATGGGTCCGATTTCTCAGTTTATCGATCATCACTACCGTCACTTTAATGCGGCCGCCTTAAAAGACGCCTCTAAGGCTTACAACACGCACCTCGAAAAAGGCGGCAAGATGATGATCACTTTGGCCGGAGCCATGAGCACCGCCGAAATCGGATTGTCCCTAGCCGAGATGATTCGCCAAGATAAAGTTCATATGATCAGCTGCACAGGCGCTAACCTTGAAGAAGATATTTTTAATCTTGTGGCCCACGAACATTATGTTCGGATTCCCAATTACCGCGATCTTTCTCCTGAGGATGAACAAAAGCTTTTAGATAAACATTTGAATCGAGTCACTGACACCTGCATTCCTGAAGAAGAAGCCATTCGTAGAATTGAGCGCCAGATTATTCAAAAATGGACGCAAAATTCAAAAGAAAATAAATCGGCTTTTCCTCACGAGTACTTTTATCAGTTGATCAACGAAGGTCTTTTAAAAGAGTACTATCAAATTGATCCAAAAAATTCTTGGATGGTTGCTGCTGCAGAAAAAAATATTCCGATCATTTGTCCTGGTTGGGAAGATTCGACTTTAGGAAATATTTTTGCCGGGCGCGTGATCGAGGGAAAAGTAAACCGCAATGCTGTTAAAACCGGAATCGACTACATGGTCTATTTAGCTGGTATTTACGAAAACATGATGACCCCACAAGGTATTGGATTTTTTCAAGTGGGTGGCGGAATCGCCGGGGATTTCCCGATTTGTGTGGTTCCAATGCTTGAACAAGATCTTTTAAAGAAGGCTCCGAAGTGGGCTTATTTCTGCCAAATCAGTGATTCGACAACCAGCTACGGATCTTACTCAGGCGCAGTTCCAAATGAGAAAATCACTTGGGGCAAACTTGATGTAAAAAGCCCAAAATTCATCATCGAATCCGACGCTTCAATCGTAGCCCCGCTAGTTTTCTCTTACATCCTGGGCTGGTAAATTAAATGCCGAATTCCGTATACAGTTAACCGTATACGGAATTCCGAAAGAAATGCTTATCTATAGTGGGCAGCAAGTCACAATGGCTTGAGCTTTTGCTCCCGCGGAATTGTCTGTAAAATGACAATCGGCTTGCCATCCAGTTGAAAGACCAGAGCGATCTGAAAGCGGGAAGCTATGAATAAGAACCGCATACTTGTTACGTTCTGAGCTACACTCTCCACCACCATTCAATGCATACTCTCCCCGTCCACACTGAACTTGAGCAATGTTGGTCCATCCTGAGGTCAGCACTCTGCACTGCCCAGGCCCCCTGTCATCTCTTCCTCCACGGTCTCGGTCGTTGCCGCCCCGTTGCTGAGCAAAACCTGAAGAGGCCACAAAAGCCGAAAAGATTGCTGTAAGAAATAACATTTTCAAAAGATCGGATTTTTTCAAGAACATGTTTCCTCCAAAGGCGGTGTTTAGGACATTACAAAGTGAGCCAAAAGGTGACCAGTGATTCACTTCACCCTGCACTTGAGCAAGAGTGATGCCGAAGCAAAATGACACCGGACTTTGACTGATATCGGAAATCAGAATTCGGATATCCGAAATCCGTGAAATAGCTATCTCCCCTCTCTTGGCAGTCCTGATGGAAGGAAGTCCGAGACCCCAGGTTCGACCCGAAAATCTGGACTTTTCTGAGACTGTTTAACTTTTGCTGAGGTCTAAATCTTGGTCACTGAACTGGCTCTAAAATCTGCTTAATTCGGCACCTGATTTGCTCATTTAATAAGGGAGGTCTTCCGAAGAGTTGAGCGTCGATTAGGAGCCAAAATGAGCCCAAGATCTGTTAAATTTCTTTTCGCATATGTGTCTCTTATTGGGACATTTTTATTCTTCCAAAATTGTGGTCAAAGCTTTGATGTCCAAAAAGTTGAAGTTAGCTCAGAAGATAACTCCTTAGGAGATCCAAACTCTCCGCCGATTGACCAAGAACCTCCCCTTCCTTCCGAATGTATGTCGGGAACCACACAGATGGGCTACCTTATTGAATCAGCTCTTCATCCTCAGCTTTGCGGAAACTTAGTTATAAAAAATTGTGTCGATGGAGAATGGGACAGAGACGATCAAATCTATCCCAGCTGCCAACAACTTTGCAGACACCCGATCACCAATGAAGCGGCAGCTCCAGGAATCACTTACACGTCATACTCTTTGGCTCAGGCCGCAACTCAAGAGCTTTGTACCGGCGCGCGGATTGAAAGCACTTGCAGTCCTTCAACTGGACTTTTTACTCCAAACCCAGGACCTCACGCTGCCTGTCTTGTGCAAGGGCAAACTTGTGCCTACCCAACTGGAATGGGCATCGCTGCACCCACTGGAAACATGCAAGGTGCGACTGTCACTGGATATTCTGCGCAGTCGGCCACTTACCCGACTCTTTGTGGAAACCAAGTCTCTAGAACTTGCCAGGCCTCAGGAAACTGGAGCGGAGCAACTCCCCTTTACACAACTTGCGAGCAGCGCTGTGTTCATCCAGATACCGATCAGCCATTGGCACAAAACTCGACTTACTCCTATTACACCAGACAAAGCGGAACCGAAGCCGAGTGTAATGCCGCAAGAGTCAGTGCCACTTGCCAAGCCACCGGACTTTTTAATCCCTTGCCGCCGCAAACTCGATATCAAAATTGCACGGTCACGGGTGGCACTACGGGATTACTTCCCCGAGCACAGCTTGAATTTGTAAACGCTTCCGGACAAAGACAACTTGTTGATGTTGTGGACGGAGAAACCGAAATTTCGGGGCAGGCTCCTTTCTTAGTACAAATTGATGCCTCTCACTCCCGAGCCCCTACAGCCTTCGCTGCCCAATCTCAAATTACAGACCCTGAGGCCTATGCCTTTTTGATGCTTGGATACCGAATCAACTTCGGTGAAAGTGTTGGTGGTTTCTGGCGCTATCCAGAAAGTTCTTCATTTTCAAGAGACGAAGAAACAGGCCCGCCGATTTTTTCTAGAGTCTATCGAAATCCTGGGTCTTATAGCGCAAGACTTCGAGTGCGCGATACCATCGGAAATGAATCCACCTTGCGCTTTACAGTTAACGTCACGGCTCCAGCTACAACGACTCACATCCCAGCAACGGCTGGATCTTGGCCGAGCTTTCAAAGTAATCGACGCTATACTTTACAGGCTGGCGGCGACTATAGATCTTTTGGAGCAATAGATACCGGTGGATTACATAATATCGTGTTCGAGAAAACAGGATCCGGTGCAGACCCTATGATCTCCTCCTTTTTCCCAGATAATCGAAGTAAATTTTCGGCGACTCAAATCCGGGAATTTCGAGCAGCCCATATTCGTCTCATCAATATTGATATCGGAACCTTCATGGAGGGACAGCGGGGATTTGATTACGTAGGAGTCATCGGCGGCCTCATTCGACAATTTTCCGGGGGCGCCCAAAGTTTCTTTTGGCAAGAAGGTTCTGAAATCCTTCGGTCCAACGTGCGTTACTCCCGTGGTTTATTTTTGCAAGACACTGAGGCGCGCAGCACGACGGAAGGAAGTGGTTATATTATAATCGGCACCTTCAGGTCCCTACACGCCAGAAATACACGCTTTGTTCACACCGAAAACGGACCGACGACCTACGCCATGTTGCGTGTCTATGGATCCTACTTCTCGTTTAGAAATAATCTTTGGTACTCTCAAGTTGATGGAGGAAGTGGCAACGGAACAGTGATTTCTATGTTGGCCATATCGGGCCGCTCGCCCACACAGTGGCGCAGTGACGATGCTGTCGGCCCCATATCCTCGACAGACAACAATCAAGTCTATGGCTACATCAGTGAAAAACAGGTTTTACAAAATAACCAAATGTATGGGGCCAATTCCTTTTTAACCAACGGAGTCAGCTCGGTCGGAGGGGGAAACCCGTCCGGTGACCGCCTGGTGTACCCGCGACTGATCGGCTGGGAAGACAATGTCTTTTTCCCAAGCGGTGATATTGCTCGTCTGGGTCAAGGTGGTGAGCTTTACGGACAATATATGTTCTGGCGAAATAACAGAAAAGACATGGGACGCGGGTCATACATCTCGGCCTCAACAGGAGCACCCAACCGAAATCTTGGAGACCAAACCACTTACAGCGGTCCCAACATTATCGAAAACGCAAACACAAGACCAACACCCTCCGGATTCTAGGGGGACAGTTCGGATGTCGGATATCCGAATTCTGACACCAGATATCTGCGCAGTTATTTTCGGGGATCGAAGGCGTCGCGGACTCCCTCGCCGATAAGGTTGAGGACCGTTAAGGTCAAGACCATGGCGATGGCTGGGTACACGGCAAGCCACCAGGCGATGGTGAAATAGTTTTGGGCTTGCTGAAGCAGTTCGCCCCAACTTGGAGTTGGTGGCGGAAGACCCAGGCCTAAGTAATCAAGAGCCGCCAGAGAATAAATTTGGCTTGCGATAATAAAAGGCGAAAAGGTGATGATCGGACCAAGTGCGTTTGGCAAAATATGCTTAAATACGATTCTTAGCTGACCGATTCCTTGGGCTTTTGCAGCTTCGACGAATTCTCGCTTACGCAGTTTTAAAAATTCTGCCCTCATATAAACCGAAATCATCATCCAGCCAAAGACCACAGAGAATGCGACAAGAAGTGTTAAGTCTGCTCCAAAAATTGAAACCAGAGTGATTAACATCAACAAGTAAGGCATCGATTCAAAGACCTCGACCACCCGTTGGCCAATCAAATCCGCCCAGCCCCCTAAAAAGCCCATCAGAGAACCAACAAAGACCCCAGTTACAAAAGAAAAAAACCAAACCAAAATTGCAAAACCAATGCTGTAGCGAAATCCGTAAATCAATCTCGAGAAAACATCTCGACCACGATCATCCGTGCCTAAAAGATTATCCTCCGAGGGAGGTGCCGGATAACTAGAAACCTCTTTATTGGACTCGTATGGATCCCACGGAATAACTGGCCAGATGGCCCAGTTGCCCTCTTCTTCTAAAGGCATTTTGCGATATTCGGTCACAAAAGCCCCTTCAATTCCAAAGACCGAGGGGTGATAGTTTTTAATAACGGGAAAATAAAGTGAGCCCTCGTAGCTCATCACAAGCGGCTTTGAATTTGCCCAAAATTCTGCCGTCGCACTTAGGAATAAAAGTCCAAGCAAAATCCAAACTGATACAACTGAGCGCTTTAAGGCCTTAAAGCGGCGGTACCGCTTCAGTGTTTGATCATTTTTAATCCTAGATTCGATCATGTGAAATCAATCCTTGGATCGACGACCAAATAAAGAAGATCACTAACAAGCCGACCAAATAAAGACAAAACGGCTTGAATAAAAATTAAGGCCATTAAAACGTTATAATCGCGATTTAAAGCGGCCTTGTAGCCTAGCAAACCCATTCCATCGATATTAAAAATCTGTTCAATAATGATAGACCCTGCAAAAAACACGAACAGAAAACTACTAAAACCAGTCACAATCGGAATTAAGGCGTTTCGAAGAGCATGCTTATAAGTTACAGCCTTTTCGTTTAATCCCTTGGCCCGCGCCGTTCGCACGTAATCCAGTTTTAATTCTTCTAAAAGTGAATTCTTCATTAGGAAGGTCAGGACCGTGAAGTTTCCGATCACGTAACAAGTTAAAGGTAGGATAAAGTGATGAATCCGATCCCAAACTTGGCCCCAAAATGTGAGGTCGTGATAATTGTCCGAATAAAGGTCCCCTAAGGGGAACCAATCAAAAAAAGCGCCCCCTGCAAAATACACTCGCAGCAAAATCCCCAGAATCAGTGGCGGGATGGAGTACATCACCATTAAAATCACGCTGCTTGAGACGTCAAAACGATTGCCATCCCGGACGGCCTTCATAATCCCAAGCGGAATACAAATCAGATAGGTCAATATAAACGAGATAATTCCAAACTGCAGCGAGACCGGAAACTTATCTGCAATCACCGAGATCGCAGGCTCTTCGTAAGTAAAGCTGCGCCCAAAATCGAAAGTAAAAATGTTCTTTAGCCATAGAATGTAGCGTGTGTGTAAAGGTTTATCGAAACCATACTGCTTTTTTAAGGCTTCGATAACATCTTCAGAAATACCTAAATCCGAGCGCCCGCCCTCGCCACCAGCTCCTGCAAACTTCATCTGAGCAATTTTTTGCTCGACAGGGCTGCCTGGAGCCAAATTAATGACGACAAAGGACAAAAGAGTGATCCCGAACAAAGTCGGGATCAACATCATTAAGCGCTTAAGAAGGTACTTCCACATCGAACTATTTTGTCATCCACCAGTATTGGTGACCGATATAGTAGCCCATTGTAGGCTTAGACATGCCGACCTTGGCAGTGTGAGCATAAAGAGCTGTTTTTGGAACAAACATAAAGAGGTAGGGCGCATCTTCAGCAATCATTCGGTAAACTTGCTGAAACATTTTTCTACGCTTTGGCGTGTCCATCTCTTCACGAGCTTGATCGATCAACTTATCAACTTTAGGATTGTTGTAGCTAATAAAGTTTGATCCGCCACTCCTAGCACTCTCACTATGCCAAATCTGCTTTGGATCACTTTCAACACTTCCGCCACCCCAAGCCAAAGTCACGGCCTCGAAGGTCTGATCATCCAGCGCTTTGACGAAGCTATTCCACTCCATCAAACGGATGTTCATTTCAATTCCGGCCTTTTTTAAATCTTCTTTATAAATGGTGAAGTATTTTTCAACGTCTCGGTTTGAAAGAAGCAAAGTAAACTTGAAGTCGCTTTGCTTACCTTCAATTTTTTTATCTAAAATTCCGTCTTTATTTGAGTCAGACCATCCCGCTTTCTTTAAAAGCTCTTTTGCTTTTGCAATATCAAAGGCCAAAGGCTTTACCGAAGGATCTGCAATCGGACTTTGAATATACCAAGGTCCCGTTGCCAAAGCGTCCATATTGAATTTGAATTTCTCGTTAATGAGCTGTCGATTCATTAGATGAGCTAGAGCCACTCGTACATCACGATCTTTAAACAAAGGATTCTTCAAATTCCAGCCAACGAAGGAAATACCTTTAGGCTCTTTATTTTGAACTTCTTTTTTAAGAACGCTTGTCCCAAATGGAGCGTCCTTCGTTTTAAGTTTATAGGCTTCAGGAGTAAGCTCCGCGAAATCGATTTGACCCTTTTTAAGCATTTCGATCTGTAAATTTTCTTCTTTTACAAAACGGATAAAGATCTTATCAAAATTGTACTTTCCCTTAGAGTGAGAATAGGCGGCCCCATACCAGTCCTCGTTGCGAGCCAAGACAATGCTTTTGCCTTGATCGTACTTCTCAAGCTTGTAAGGTCCAGAGCCCATAAGATTCTTGTTATTCTTCTTTTTAGCATCTCCATAAAAATGCTTCGGTACAATTGCCGTGTATCCCACGCTGACCATCACATTAAAATTTCCGAAATATTTTTTAACCAAATTGATCTTCACGGTATGAGGATCAATCACTTCAATCGACTTGAAGTTTTCGTAGTAAGGAACTCGAGTCGCAGCCTCAAAGGCAGGATCTTTAACTGAATCAAAAGAAAACTTTACGTCTTCGGCTGTGACGGGCTTGCCGTCGTGAAACTTTGCATTCTTATTTAAAAAGAAGGTGTAGCTCATTCCGTCTTTAGAAACCTCAAAGCGTTCTGCGAGACCTGGCTCCCACTCATAGGTGTCCAGATTCATTTCCATCAAGCCAGACATTGTGTAGGAGTGGATCCATTGTGCATATAGGTCCGTACTATTGATGGGGTTTAGACGTTCTGGTTCGGAGCGAAAAGAGCGATAAAGAGTTCCGCCCTTTGGAGCATCGGGATTTCCGATAGTCTTGTATTCTGTCGCTTTTGGAACGGAGGCCGAAGAAATCTGTGCTGCAAAAAAAAGCACAAAAGTGGCCAAGACGGCTCCGATTGAAAAACCCTTCATAAGAATGTCCCTCATTTTAATTTGGTTAGATTTTAAAAATCTCTCTGCCTTTTGAGGCAAAAGCCCTCCTAAATTATCTAAGTCCGTAATTTTATCAAGGCGAGTTGAGCGGAAGCCTCCGAATTGAGTCGTTTTTTGCAAAACTCGAAGGGATTTTGTGCGCAGCGCAATTCTTCCTCGGGAGGTCCAGACCTGGGTTCGACTTGTTTCATCCAACCTGAATCGACAGGGCTTAGCCATATGGAAAAGCTTACACTTCACTGTTTCTAAAGGACTCCCAAAAACCTCGAGGGTATCAAACCTCTATGCAAAACACGAAGCTGAGTGCTCATGCTGGGAAAACTCAGACTTAATAGGAGAATTTTTATGAAAATCGCAATGGCTTTAGTGGGACTTATCCTAAGCTCCTCAACGGCTTCGGCCTTCGAGCTGTGTCAGACAAAAATGGAAAACGCAGCCATGTATCATATGGCCCAAGAACTTGGTCGATCTCTTAAAGATGCGAAACTGATTCGTTTCGAAATGGGTGGGTGGACCGAAGCAATGGGAAACAACTCAGGATCTGCGACGGCGACAGTTAGGTTCTTCTCGAAAAGTTATTATGTCAGAATTTCTGGAAAACAAATCGATACAAGTTCGGATTGCGAAGTGACTCAGGTGGTTCAAGTTAAAGCCGACACCTTAGATCCAATTGCTCTTCAGGCCGAAAAATATAAAGTCGCCATCGGAGAAGCCCTTTATATGTCAGAGGGCGACGATACTTGGAAGATTTTCTACAGTCGCGAGTCCGTCGATGAAAACTTCAGTGAAGAAAGTCTTCGCCAAGTCCTTCGCAGTGGTGATCGACCAATTTCGGTATGGAGCCATAAAGAGACAATCGAAACACTTGATTTTTATGCCAATGAAAACCCATACGAAAATGAAAATGAGGCCTACGCCTATAAAAGACTTAAAGAGCTTTTGTTGAAAGACTTTAAAGAAGTGCGCATCTTAAAAGTGGGAGAAGAAGACTCGGGAACTTTGTATCTTTACTTGGTCGGCCGAACTGCTGATGGTCGCCTAGTTGGACTTTACACCACAGTTGCCGAGACTTAATCACTAGCGCTTGTTAAGGTTCATACCGCGGCAGTCATAAAAAGATTTTACTGCGAATCTTTCAGAATCTAAGTTATGACTGCCTTCTCCTTGGAGGAAAATATGAGCTTTGATCCCAGTGTGACAGCATCCCACGAATCTGGAATTTTTGGTCTACCCGGAACTTTTGAAGATTCTAAATTGATTTTACTTCCCGTCCCCTGGGACGTAACCACTTCTTACGGTGGCGGAACCGTTGAGGGGCCCGAGACCATTTGGAAAGCCAGTCCACAAATTGATCTTTTTGATCCGCATGTTGGAACCAGTTATCAAGCCGGATATTTCTTGCAGCCCATCCCAAAACATTTAAAACAACAAAACGAAGTGTTTCGTCCCAAAGCGCTTTCTGTCCGAAAAGATCTTGAAGATCACGGCGAACTTTCTAAAGAAAGCCAAAAGCTTCAAGGCGAGATCAACGGGGCTTGCCAAAAAATGAAGACTTGGGTCTATGAGGAATCTAAAAAAGTTTTAGATTCAGGTAAACTCCTAGGGCTGATCGGCGGAGATCACTCGACTCCCCTTGGTGCGATTCAAGCCATTGGCGAAAAGTTTAAGGGCGACTACGGGATTTTGCACATCGATGCCCACGCAGATCTGCGGAAAGCCTATCAGGGCTTTGAACTGTCTCATGCCTCGATCATGTATAATGTGATGCAATTAAAAGAGCGTCCCAAAAAATTGGTTCAAGTGGGAATTCGCGATTTTTCTGAAGAAGAATATCAAATGATTCAAGATAACCCCGACATTAAAACTCATTTTGATAAAAATCTTAAAGACGCATTGTTTGAAGGACAGTCCTGGTCCACACTTTGCCGCGAGATTATTCAAGACCTGCCCGAGAATGTGTATGTCTCTTTTGATATCGATGGCCTGGCTCCGCACTTTTGCCCAAGCACCGGGACTCCTGTGCCCGGGGGCCTGACTTTTGATGAAGCGGTTTATTTGTTGTCCACTTTGCTGAAAGCCAAAAAGAAAGTGATTGGCTTTGACCTAAATGAAGTGGCACCCTCTGGAATCGAGGGCGATGAGTGGGACGGAAACGTCGGCGCCAGAATGCTTTATAAACTTTGCGGATTTGCTGTTAGCAGTAACCGTTAAAACAAGAGATCATCAAGATGTGGTACAAAGACGGAATTCAATTTGAGTGTCAGGGATCGGGAAAATGCTGCTCTTCCAGAGGAGAATACGGCTACGTCTATATGACAAAAGAAGATCGGCAGAATATGGCCAAAGCCCTTGATATGCCGACTAGGGATTTCACTTTAAAATATTGCCGCAAAGAAGAAGGGCTTTATATTTTAAAAGAAAATCCAGATTCACCGGATTGTATTTTCCTCGAGAAAAACAAATGCAAAGTTTATCTCGGCCGCCCCATGCAGTGCCGCACCTGGCCCTTCTGGCCCGAGAACATGAATGCAAAACGCTGGAAAAAAGACATCGTCGAATTCTGCCCAGGAATTAATAAAGGTAAGCTTTATTCTGCTGAAGAAATTAAAACGACCTTAGCAAAACAAGAGCTCTCTGAAGCCCAATTGATCGATTAGGCGCAACACCTTTTATATTTTTTGCCGCTGCCGCAAGGACAAGGACCGTTGCGGCTAATTTTGGGAGCATCTCCGCTTGCGGTTTCAATATTCGCGTGATGATGACCTTCGCCGTCTTTATGAGTGTGAGCATGACCGTCTTTAAATATCCAGCGACCACTTTCGGTCTTACGAAAGGTCGAAACCTCGTGGTGTTCGATGGTTTCGCCCTTTTGCACATAAGTCGCAACGAACTCAACAATACCTAACTTGTCGGTTGGCCCACCCTGCTCGACTTTAAGGATTTTTAATCCCTTCCATTCGGATTCATCCGCCCACTTCTTCGTGCCCGCCATATCAAATTTAGCTTTTGGTTTAAGCTCTGTAGTCTTGCGAATATACTCGACGTCGGACTTTGTGTAGGCCGTATATCGCGACCTCATTAAGGCTTCTGCAGTCGGAGGAATGGCCTCGCCGGAGATATAAGGACCGCAGCACTCATCAAAAGTTTTATTCGAATCACATGGGCATTTCATTCTTTAAGGTTTAACTCGAGTTTGCTTTTAGGGGAAGTGCGAATTGCGAGTCACAAAAATGACTTCTTGCTCTAGTGACTTTACCTATTAAGCCTAATCACGGTCCCTTCTAAGGGCTGCACCCATAGGTGAGCTTCGACAGCTAGGGCCGATTGGCGTGGAAAATTATGATCCCAATATAGTTCCTCCAAGTCATCCAACCCAAAGAGTCTATCGCAAAGCGGATTGTTGTATTTCTCGCCCGCTAATTTGCGATTCTCCTTATTGAAAGATAACATAGTATCCCCATATGAAAAACTGATCGAACTTTTATGAATGTGCGCCAACTCTATTGCGTATCCAATATTTAAAGGATGGTCTTCAAAGCACCTGTTGCGCCCCAAAAAGAAATAAATTGGCTGTGATAGAATGGGTCGCCCGCCCAATTCGATGAATTTTGCCCGCATCAATTTTTCTACTTCAAATCTCTGCTTCATGTAGCATGGATCAGAGAAGCGATTCAGTCCCCAGGAATTTCGTTCCTCTAAACTATTTACGACCGCTTCGAGTTGATCAGCAGCTAGGGATGTAATCGAGCGGAATGGTTCGTCTCGGCTGTAATGTACAATTAGATCTGGAATCTTTTGTTTCATCTTTTAAAATCTTTTCTAAGCCTCTGTCGGCCCCGGATTCCAATCATTCGACTTGGCCCACAAAAATGCGCCCGCCATCAAAGCATCACATACAGGATCTTTGATGTCATAGTATGCCTCCGCATTGTCGGAAAAATATTTTGCAAGTTGGCACTTAATTTCTCCGTAAGCATGAGCAGCCACAGAGTTTGAACGTAAAAAATCTCGAAAAAGAATTGGATAATGCTGATTAAAGGCGCCTTGTTTTCGGATATGTAAATTGATTTTTCTCTTTGCTCCACGATAATGGCGCTTTTCCAGATCATTCGGAGATAATTTCATACCGGGAGGACAATGATCTTGCCGGTGAGGGCTGATTTCGAATCCAATCTCCTTAAGTTGAGATTGAATTTGAATATCTAAATTAGCAACAGTCATCTGAATATCAATTACGTCTTTCGCAGGTAAATCAGGAATACTCGTAGAACCTATATGATGAATGGCAAATGCCTTATCACCAACAGCCGTTCGGATCTTCGATCCAATAGCTTTAAATTCCTCCGGCCATCTAGTTTGATAAGGTATAATTTCAATCATCCAGTTTTTAGCCCTCGGCGCATGCGCCTTGAATTGGCCTGTCTTTAGATACTTAAATTAATTCTGTTAGGTGTCGTTTGTGGATGCGGTCGGGTTTGTTTAGACGGAGCTGGCTTGATTGATGCGAGCTCCGATTGAAAAAGAGAATGTGTGCTTAGCGGGCGTAGCGTTTTTGAAGGCTTTCGCGGATTTCGGCGCCTTCGATGCTTAGGCGAGTCCAAGGAATCGCTAACAAACGATCTGGCTCGATGGGCTCTTCTGTTTCTTCACAGATTCCGTAAAGACCTTGCTCGATTCTAGCTAGAGCAGATTCTACTTCCAACAACTGAGTGCGAAGACGTTCGTGCATGCTTAGGAATTCGCTTTCGGCAAGGGCTCTCATGGTTTGATCCCCTTCATCCCCACCTTTTGCATCTTCTGAATTATAGAGATCCTGTCTGGACTCTCGAACCCGGTTTAAGATCTCGGCCTTTGTATCGACCAATTTTTGCTTACACTGTTCGACTAGCTTTCGTGACAAAGTTGTCATTTCTTCCGTCCCCCCATTCAAGTTGCACGATCGTTCCAAGGGCTTAGTGCCAATTTGGAACTGAACTATTTACACACAAGCCCCCGGGCCATTGCAAGAATAAATTCTTAAAAGCCCTTAAATCTGCTAACTGCTAGAAAAACTTAAGGATGTTGGTCCAGCAGAGGCTTTTTGGAAAACTTCCCAACTCAAAATCTTAAATTCACTTTTGCTTCAGTGAAAGAAAAATTACCGCGATGTTTCACATTGAGGCGATAGCCGTGGAATCCTTTACTATCAAGCTGTTCAAAGAAATCTAAGAGCAAAAATGAAGCGCAAATTCATGTAATTTTATTTGCCCAAGCCTTATGCAACGTTGGAATCTTACATTCCCATAAAGTTGGGAGCTGAGCCCGAGGGACATATGGCGCGTCGCAATGTTTTCTGGCCCTTGGTCTAGCTTTTGGCGGTTGAGGGACGGCAAAAAAGGTGATCTAGCTTAGGTCTATGCAAATCGAAGCCTTTGATATGGATGCCTGGTCCGATGGTCAAATGCAGGCCAAGCTTTGGCTCTGTAAGGCCATTGAATCAAAATATAAGGATCAAGCCCCACTTAAGATCGGAATCTACGGCGCCTGGTATGGGACCTTAGCTTTTTTACTTCTATTAAGAGAACGCGTTCAGATCAAAGAACTTTACTTGCTCGACATTGATGGCGAGGCCTTGCGTATCGCTAAAAAACTTTTGGCAGTGTGGGATTTTAATCGCAAACTCGATATTCACTATCTTCAAGAAGATTGCACTCAGACTCGATTTGCACAAACTCAAGGACCGGACTTAGTTATTAATACTTCCTGCGAGCATTTTCCAAACTACGATTGGTTTAAAAATATCCCTGCAGGTATTGAATTCGCCATTCAGTCCACGGATATGTCCCATCCTACCCATATCAACGGCGTAAAATCGCTTGATGAGTTTAAACAGAAGCTTATTGGAAATAAAAATTTCTTCCACGAAGACGTCTTAGAGATTCGCTATCCCCACTTTCAATTTTCGCGATATTTTTTAATGGGCCGAAAAACTTAATCCGAGGCAAAGAATCCCCGGCCTAAACACAAACTCGGCCCTGACTGCTCTAAAATCCCACCGAAACAACGCTTGTCGGGCGCCAAAGAAAATTCTCGGGAATCCAGTGCTTCACACCATAGATGTCGACGACGGGATACCAACTTTCAGCATCCAAATTAATTTCTTCGAGGCGCTTAAAGGGCGTATAGCGATCCGCAATGGGAATCTCAGAAAGAGGAAATTGAGGCCCAGGTCCGACCCGAAGACTGACCTTGTTTGTCTTTACACTGACACAGCGAATTTTCTTCGAAAGCTGTTTAGCCTGAGCCCAGTGATGTTTTCCATCTTGATCAGAAACCTTCACCCAAATACCCTTGCGCTCAATTTCCACCAAGGGCGTATAGCGCGGAACAACCCAGCTGACCGCAGACTTCACCGAGGCCTCAGCTCGCAAGACCGCCGAAGACGAAGACACACAAATCGCAAAGCTAGGCACCGAAATTAGGAATAAACCAAAGGTCGCGCAAAGCACGAAATTCGGCCTCAAAAAGCGAGTGAACCAAAGCATCCCACTAATATAATAGTGCGGCACGCGTCGAAGCCAACAAAGCCTTCAATATTCTCAAACTGAGACAAAAATATTTTAGTTTTTAGAAATCTCAGCAAACCCTCTTTTCTTTAAAACGAACTCTTGCGAGAAAAGATCGGTCCATTTTACTAAGTGTCCGCCGAAGACTAGTTTCGCAGCTGCTTCTTCGGCAAAGCCGAAGAAGCAGCGAGAATGTCCGACGGCTGAGGCGGAGCACTTAGTAAAATGGACCGATCTTTTCTCGCAATACGCTAGTCTGAAGAAGAGGGAAGCTGAGATTTCGGCGTTACATCTCGAGGCGCCGGACGAGGACTCGCAGCAGCCTGCCAAGCCTCCCCGCCCCGATTTACATTCGACATGATAACGACGGATCCCTGACGAATCTTCGCCGCAAGAGCTCGCTTCATCCAGCTCGTCAAAATCCGTCGAGTCAGAGGAAAAATAAATGCAATCCCTAAAAAGTCTGTTAAAAAACCCGGAGTCACTAACAAAAGACCACCTAAAAAAACCATAAAGCCCTGAAGTACTTGGTCCGCTGGCAAACTCCCCTGATTCATCTCGAGTCGCACTCGGCTCCAAATTTGCCTTCCTTGAGTGCGCGCAACACTTGCACCAATAAAGCCCGTTAATAAAATCAGCCCAAAGGTGTTCCAGCCTCCCAGATTTTGTCCGACCTTAAAGATTAAAAAAACTTCTAGCGCCGGAAGAGCCGTAAAAAGAAGAAATAAAACTAAAAACATCTTACTTCACCTCAATCAGAACCGGACAATGATCCGAGCCCATTTGATCTTGTTGAATTTCCGCTCGCACAAGGCGCGGGACTAAGCCCTTCGTCACACAGATATGATCAATCCTCCAGCCTCGGTTTCCGATGCGTGCGTTCTCACGGTAAGACCACCAACTATATTGCTCTTCCTCGTCAGGATGAAAATGACGAAAGCAATCAACAAAACCTGATTCTAAAAAACCTCGAAACCACTGACGCTCTTCCGGGAAAAAACCGCTGACGGAGGAAAGCCGTACCGGATCAAAAACGTCGATATCCATATAAGCAACGTTATAGTCCCCTAAGACAATCAACTCTCTGCCCTCGTCCATTTGTTTTTTTAGATGTTTTGTAAACCGCTGCAAAAAATCTTGTTTAAAGAGATGGCGTTCTTCGCCCGAACCGCCATTTGGAAAGTAAACATTGTATAACAAAAAGTCTCCGTGATCTGTGACCACGAAGCGCCCTTCGGAATCAAATTTTTTGATCCCGATCCCATATTCTACTTTTACCGGAGTTTCATGACAAAAGGTCGCCGTCCCTGAATAGCCCTTTCTGACTGCGGAAGACCAGTAAGACTGCATCCCAAAGGGCAATCTAAGACTGTCGTCCACTTGATCTGGATGAGCCTTAGTTTCTTGCAAACACAAGATGTCTGGCTTTTCTCGCTCGATAAAGGGCAAAAAACCCTTCTTTCCACAGGCTCGGATCCCATTCACATTCCATGACACGATCTTCACGAAGAGGCCTCCTCAAAAAAGAGGGACACCATGTCACAGAGAATTTAAAAACTAAAGCAGAAAGCAATGACAAAGTCCGTCCATATCGGACTTGAAGCTCCAGCGCTTTTATGGGAAAACCTTAGCTTCATTTATTTGATTCAAGTGATGCTGACTCAAAGCATTAATACAAAGGAGCATAGAATGCCAATGATCGGTCAACCCGCACCCCAGTTTACCGCCCAGGCCCTCGTTGATGGCGGAGATTTTAAAGAAGTTAGCCTTTCTGATTACAAAGGCAAATGGCTTGTTTTGTTTTTCTATCCACTGGATTTCACCTTCGTGTGCCCAACTGAAATCACTCAGTTCCGCGATAACCTAAAAAACTTTAAAGCCGCAGGAGCCGAAGTTGTTGGCGTCAGTGTCGATTCTGTTCATTCACATCGCCGTTGGGTTAAAGATGATCTTGGCGACCTTGGCTATCCCTTGATCGGAGATCTAACTCGAAGAATCAGCCGAGACTTTGGAGTTTTGCTTGAAGACAAAGGAATCGCAACTCGCGGAACCTTTATTGTCGATCCTGAAGGAAAAATTCAGTACATGGGCATTCACAACCTTGACGTTGGACGTGATGCAAACGAAATCTTGCGCGTTGTTCAGGGCCTTCAGTCTGGAGAGCTTTGTGGCGCGGGCTGGAAAAAGGGTGAAAAGTTCGTTCAAGCAAAATAGTCTTTTGTTTATAGCTTATTTCAAATCGGAAAAAACGCGCTCGAGAGGCGCGTTTTTTCTTGGAGCTACGCTTTGAAGCCATTTTCTTCACATTACGATCGGCTCGAAAAACTTCTATACTCGGAGTTTCCTTCAAGCCTCGGGCTAAAAGAGTCCCTTGATCTAAGCTATCTGCTTTGCCCACTTACGCTTCATTTACCAAAAAAGATTTTAGAGACAGCCCAAGATTCGATCCGGGCTTTTTACAAACTCTCTAGGGATCCCGTCTTTCGAAAGCAGGCTTTGGCAAATAACCCCTTTACTTTTTCTGAAACTGAAAATGCCTCCGTCCTGATGGCCTATGACTTTCATGCTCAAGCCTCAGGAGAATGTCGGCTGATCGAGATCAATACCAATGCGAGTGGTTTTTTGGTTTCAAGCCTTCTTCTGGATCAGTCGGATCGCGAAACGGCTTTGGCCTCCTTATTTTCTTCATTTCAAGAAGAAGCTCTTAGCTTTCCCGGTCCGATTCAAAGATTGGCGATCGTCGACGAGCAGGTCTTAAGCCAAAAGATGTATTTAGAATTTTTGATGTTCAAAGACTTCTTTAACTCTCGCTCCTGGGAGGCTGAAATCGTCGAAGCCTCAGATCTTCGGTGGAACTCTACAAAGAAAAAACTCAGCACCGAAAAAGGCGCCCCTTTTGATCTGGTTTATAATCGCTCTACGGACTTTGATTTTTCCACCCCAGCCTCTGCGGCACTTCGGGCTGCTTACGAAGCTCGGTCGCTTTGTATTTCACCACACCCGCTAGAGTACCAGCTGCTCGCAAACAAGTTGAGGTTGCTTGAACTCAGTCAAAGCCTGGATTTAAAATCGACAGGCTTAAGTGAGCTTGAGCAAAAAGCGATTGAAAAAGTTCTGCTTAAAACTTTTGAAGTCAAATCCTTCGAAAATCCTGACGAGCTTTGGTCTCGCCGCAAGGAATTTTTCTTTAAACCCGCGCAAAGCTTTGGGGGCAAAGCGGTTTACAAAGGCGCAAGCCTTTCGCGCAAAGCCTTCGAACGAATTTTAGAATCCGAGGGTCTGGCCCAAGAATTTTTTGCACCTGGCACCTGTGAACTTCAGCTTGAAGATGGCAGTAAATCGGATTGGAAGTATGACCTGCGGTTTTATGTTTATCGAGATCAGATTCAACATCTCGCCGCTCGGGTCTATCAGGGACAAGTCACGAATTTTTCTCAAGCCCTTGGCGGGTTCGCCAAGGTGTTGTTCTAAAAAGACCCCCATATCAGCTCAAATGTACGGGACTTTGGACGAGAAAATGCACTTTTTTGCTACAGGACCCCAGGCCACTGTCCGATGAGTTTTTATGGACTCAAAAAGCAACTTGCGTAGACAACTTAAGAACTTAAGACAGGAAAAGCCAAAAGCTCGAAGAGCCCCCGAGAAGTACGCAGATTTTGATCAGCTTGATGGTGTCCATCCTTGGCAAGACAAAGTCCCTGAAGGCTATATTCTTTATCCCGCACGAAAAATTCCTCAAGCCAAAGTGGCCTACTTTAACTACGCCTTGGCAAAAGAGATGGGTCTAATTGACGAAGATCACCCCGACAAACTAAATCCTGAACTCGAGAAAAAAATTATCTCTACATTTTCGATTCGAATTATTAATGAGTACGATCAAAAAGAAAATGTGATTTACCCGACTCAGTATCTAAAACCCAACTCATATATGGCGACTCGCTACCTTCAGCTTCAACATGCAGATAAATCGGGAAGAACCTCTGGAGACGGACGTTGCATTTGGAATGGAGTCATCGAGCACAAAGGAAAACTTTGGGATGTCAGCAGTCGGGGAACAGGCGTTACGGCACTTGCACCAGGAGTTGTCGAGGCCGGAAAACCCCTTCCCTCGGGTTGCGAAGATTATGGCTATTCTTGTGGGCTTGCCGAGATCGACGAGCTTTATGGCGCAGCGATCATGGCCGAGATCTTTCACAACAACGGAATTCATACCGAACGAGTCCTCGCGATTCTTGATCATGGCAAAGGGATGGGAATTGGAGTTCGTGCCGGATTAAACTTAATTCGTCCGGCTCATTTGTTTTTATATCTTAAACAAGGTCTACTTGAGCCCTTAAAAAATGCGACAGACTACCTCATTGACAGACAGTACAAAAACAAAGTTTGGCACTTTTCTGCCCGTCATCCGCGAAGATTGGACCTGATGCTTGAAGAGCTCTGCGAGCGCTTTGCGCAATTTGCGGCCCAGCTGGATCGCGATTATATCTTCGCATGGCTTGACTGGGACGGCGACAATGTTTTGGCCGACGCAGGAATTATTGATTATGGAAGCATTCGGCAGTTTGGTCTTCGTCACGACCAGTACCGCTATGACGACAGCGATCGTTTTTCGACAAATTTGACCGAGCAAAAACACAAGGCTCGGCTGACCATTCAGGTCTTTGCTCAAATGCTGGATTTTTTGAAAACGGGAAACAGAAAAAGTCTTCAGGCCTATGCTAAACATCCGATTTTAAAAAAATTCGACAGCCACTTCAATTACTACAAACTGGATCGCTTTTTATACAATTTGGGATTCAGTCGGGCTCACCGAGAGAATCTGCTTAAGACCAATCAAAAAGATGTGCAGGCTTTTTTTAACAATTATGCCTATTTCGAAAAAGTGAAGACTTATAAAAAGTTAAAAAAAGTTGCCGACGGTATCAATCGCCCAGCGATTTTTAATATGCGTAGTATTTCTAGAGAACTTCCAAGCTACTGGTTAAAGCAAACAGATCCAAAAAGTCAGATGCCTGCCGAAGAATTTTTTCGCTTGATGCTTTCCAGCCAAGCCAAGGGAAAAGATGCCCGAATGACCGAACGCCTTGGAAAGCGCATCCGTCGCTTTCAGACTCAATACCTAAACCTGATCCAAAAAGCCTCGCCAAGTTCGGTGAAGCAAAGCTTAAAACAGTTAAACTCTAGAGCCGAGATCATCAACCGGGCCGATCGCATTACCGGAAACGCTTTGATTAATCTAGTGGATGACATTTTGTCCGCTCGGAAAAAAGGCTATAGCCCGGCCCAAATACAAAGAGCGATGGATGAACTGATTCGAAGCCAGTGCTTAAATCCAGAGGTCACAGAACAGTTTGAAAACTCCAAACTTCACCTCAGCCGTCGCTCGCAGGAGCTGGTTGTCCAGTTCTTAACCGTATTAGACGGATGCAAAGAGGATATCTAGGGATCTTTTCTTGGCCTTCAAATCTGGGCACGGCTTAGCGTCAAAACCTTAAAATCAGCCCCCTTTAAAGCCCTGTCCTTTCTTTGCGCTGACAGCGGAAAGGTGCTATTCCTTAAGCCACAAAGCTTTAGATAAATGTGAGGAGTTCGACTGTGTATTTGGTGACTGGAGCAAATGGATTTATCGGAAGCGCCCTGGTTTGGGAGCTGAACAAAATTGGCATCAATCAAATCATCACTTGTGATCAGGTCCGCCTTGAAGAGCGCCCCCAGCTACTAAGACCGCTTAGCTTCGATAGCTTTGTTCACGCCAAAGATCTTTTTCAAGAACTATCTTCTTCGTCTTTTGCCAAAAGAATCCGTGCGGTCTTTCACATGGGCGCCTGCTCTTCGACAACAGAAATGGATGTTGAATACTTAAGAATCAACAATACTGAATACACTCAAAAACTTTTTGAATTTTGCACGGAATATCAAATTCCTTTTATCTATGCCAGTAGCGGCGCCGTCTATGGTGATGGAAAAAATGGATTCGATGATGCAAGCTCGCCAGAAATTTTTTCGGCTTTAAACCCCTATGGCTGGTCGAAATTGAACTTCGATATTTGGGCGACTAAACAAACTAAAACCCCGCCCCGATGGTATGGACTAAGGTTTTTTAATGTTTATGGACCAAACGAGTACCATAAGGGCGACATGAGCAGTGTTGTTTTTAAGGCCTTTCAACAGATTCAGGATCAAGGCAAGCTTAAGCTTTTTCGCTCCCATCACCCGGACTATAAAGACGGAGAGCAGCTTCGAGATTTCGTCTACATTAAAGACATTACCCGGTGGATGGTCGAACTTTTGAAGAAATCCGAAAGTGCCTCCGGGATTTATAATATGGGATTTGGTCAGGCACGGACTTGGCTGGATCTTGCAAACTCTGTTTTTCAAAATCTTGAAAAGCCCACAAGCATCGACTGGATCGATATCCCAGAGCGAATTCGCAGCCAGTACCAATATTTTACCGAAGCCAAAATGAGCCGACTGATGGCTTTAAATTTAAGCCCCGCCCAGTGGCCCTTGGAACTGGGAATTGAAGACTATCTGAAAAACTATCTTATGACGGACCAGCCTCAGCTGAGCTAAGGAGTTTTTTAAATGCCTTCTCTTGCCCGGCAAAATATCCCAAGTCATTTAAAGAAATATATCGTAGATCAAAACTACGAAAAATATACGCCAGAAGATCAAGCAGTTTGGCGTTATATTTTACGGCAACTTAAAGATTTTCTCTCTCTGCATGCACACAGTGCTTATGTTGAGGGTCTTAAAAAAACTGGTATTCGTATCGAGAGTATTCCCAAAATTGACGAGATGGATGAAAAGCTCGCGGAGTTTGGCTGGGGTGCCGTCCCGGTCAGTGGATTTATTCCTCCGGCTGCCTTTATGGAGTTTCAGTCCTTAGGAATTCTGCCGATCGCCTCAGAGATGAGATCTATCGATCACCTCCTCTACACCCCGGCGCCGGATATTGTTCATGAGGCTGCAGGACACGCTCCGATTTTGATCGATCCACAGTTTGCAAGTTATCTTAAAAAATATGCGGCAGTCGCAAGAAACGCGATTATCAGCAAAGAAGATCTTAAACAATATGAAGCCATTCGAGTACTAAGCGACATCAAAGAAAACCCCTCTTCAACTGCGGAAGAGATAAAGATCGCTGAAGATGAGCTGGTCAGAGTAAATCAAGAAATGAGTTTTGTCTCTGAGGCCGCCATCTTGTCCAGAATGAATTGGTGGACAGCGGAATATGGCTTGATCGGTTCTTTAGAAAAGCCTCAAATTTTTGGGGCGGGCTTGTTGTCCTCTGCCGGAGAGGCAAGATCCTGCCTTAGCGCAAAAGTTAAAAAACTTCCGCTGACTCTTTCTTGCATCGAACAAAGCTACGATATCACCGAGCCGCAGCCTCAGCTTTATGTCACACCTAATTTTCTAAGACTTCATGAAGTCTTAGATGAAATGGAACAAAGCCTGTCATTTAGAAAAGGAGGACTGCATGGGCTTGATCAGGCCTTAAAGGCAGACTCCGTAAATAGCATAGAGCTTGATTCGGGCTTACAAATTTCTGGAGTGCTCGAAAGGTATGATTGCTTCGATGGTCCAAGAGGGAAAGAAGTCTATTTCCTTAAGTTGAAAGGCCCTTGCCAACTCTCGCACCAAAGATCCCAGTTGCCGGGACACGGACCTGCCCTTCATTCCTCAGGCTTTAGCAGCCCTCTGGGCCGATTAAAAAATTCAAAAATCGATCTGTGTCGTCTTAAGGCGCAGGATCTTGCCTCGGCGGGACTTATTCAAGGACAAAAATGTGTCCTCGAGTTCGAGTCCGGGGTTCGCGTAGAAGGTCTATTAAAAAATAGTTTCTTTCTTGAAGGAAAGCTTGGTCTTCTGACTTGGGATCAATCCCGGGTGACCTTAAATGAAAAAGTCCTTTTCGATCCAAGCTGGGGTCAATTCGATATGGCAATTGGCGAATCGGTCTCTTCCGTTTTCGGCGGACCAGCGGATAGAGAGGCCTTTGGAGAGGCTGATGATTTCGTCGCTCAACAGATTTCTAAAAAATCTTATTCTGCATCTAAACTGAAAGAATTCGAACTGCTTCAAAACATACGGGACCTAAGAGAAGGACGCCTGCGAGACGGCCGCCCAGTAGAAAACTGGAAAACACTTTACAAAAAATACCGCCAGGATTTTTCGAAACATTGGCTTATGGGTCTTGAGCTTTATGAGCTTTCTTTCCAGTTTACGGAGCTTAAAAGTGATGGACTGCAATTAAAAACCCATCTTGAGGCCTTGATCGAAGAGTTTCCCCAGTCTAGAGAATGCATCTCTGACGGCATTCGCCTTGCAGATATCGTCCTATGAAATCTGAATTAAATGTTGTCCTTGTCCGCAGTATGTACCCTTCAAATATTGGCGCCGCCGCTCGTGCGCTTGCGAATATGGGGGGAGACCGCATCATTTTACTGGACCCTAAATGCCACGTAAATGCAAAGTCACGGCAGGGGGCCGCGGGTGCTCAGTTTAAGCTCTCCGAAAGGGTCGAATATGCCTCCTGGGAAGAATTCTATTCTGCCGAAGGAGAGGGGCTGCGCTTGGCCTTTACCAAAAGAGAGGGCAAGCAACGAAAAGTTCTTCCTCTTCCACAACTACTCGAAGAGACCTTAAACTCCCACCCAGAAGTTTTACATCAAAGAAAGTATCTCATCTTCGGTCCAGAAGATGACGGCTTAAGCGCCGATGATATGGCTTTTGTAAATGCCTCGGTCAGTCTTCCAACTTTCGGAGATTTTAAAAGCCTAAACCTAGCCCAAGCCGTTCTGTTGGGCCTATATATCACTCAAAATTTTTTTGAAACCAAAGCCGCCGAGCTTCAGAAAGTCGACGCCCCAATAGTGGAGCAAAGCTCCTTTTATTTTCCAGATGAAAGTATCAAAGAATGGTTAACCGCAATGGGTTTTGACATTGATAAAAGAAAGGCGAGTGCCTACCTAACCCTTCGCAGGCTTTTTCTACAAAACCACCCGACCCAACATGAACTTCAAGTCCTAGAGGCCGTCCTTCAACAAAATATCCGCAAGCTTAAGGAAATTAATTCCTCCGAAGCCTCCAATTGAGGCTCAACATAGAGCCGGTCAAAAAATCAGAGTGAATAAATTAAAATCTGTGTTTTAGATTTCGAAGGTGCGACCCTGAGTGGGTGCGTC
Organism: uncultured Pseudobdellovibrionaceae bacterium; assembly: GCA_964389375.1. GTDB lineage: Bacteria > Bdellovibrionota > Bdellovibrionia > Bdellovibrionales > UBA1609 > CAYMDP01. Next base: position 58,516 of record CAYMDP010000013.1, read on the forward strand.
GCGTCTTCGGATTGCGTCACCTGCGGTGGCCGCAACCCGGATACGCGCCGCTCACCGGGAGCACCTTCGAAATCTAAAACACAGATTTTAATTTATTCACTCTGATTTTTTGATTGGGCGAAGTTTTTATTTCGCTTTTTTCTTGAAGAGGCCGCTGACGATTTGGCTGATGTCACCGGTAAAAATGC